>JAZUCU010000023.1:0-62469 GCA_045639325.1 Victivallales bacterium | reverse complement strand
ATTACGCCGTGACAAGCCAGGGTGAGCGAAGCGGAAGCCTTCAGGCGAAGTCCGGTCGGTCAGCACCAGTCAGTAAAAGTAGTTTTTATACGGAGAAGTACGGAGAATCACCCATACACCCGATATCACATGAATTGCCGTTGCAATGATTTCAAATGAGAGACGTGGGTATTTCCAGCCCTCCTCCGTTAATCTCCGTTATTCTCCGTTAATCTCCGTACAAAACTCCGGACGAAGTTTATTTTGGTATTTGCAATCCTGCAAATAGATGCTATATTAAAACAAGAGCATTTACACCAATTTTTTATAAAAGTTGTCCAGCCCATGGGGGCAGGCGCATCACAATTACGGGGGTTTCTATGTTAAAACGATTTTTATTTGTTTGTTTGACCTTATTGTTTTTTATTTCTGTACCGTATGAAGTTTCTGCTGCTCCGAAAAAAGAAACTCGCAAAGAACGCCGGGAACGTCAGAAACGGGAACAGAAGTCAAAGAAAAAACAGCAGCAAAATAACCAATATAGTAACTCTTTAGAAGAGTGTCTAGAAAAATCCCAATTGCCGGAAAAAGAAAAATCCTTTCTTGCAGATGCCATCAAAGAGATAAAAAATACCGCAGTTGGAAAAAAAATTATACGATTAATGAATGGAAAATTTGATTTCAAATTTGCATTTAAGGATATGCGGGAATATACCTGGGGTACCTACGGAAGTGGATATATTTCGCTTAATTCGAAATTTCTGACATATAAAACTCCGAAAGAAAGGAAATTAAACCTTATTTATTGTGCCAGCGTAATTGTTCATGAGATGACTCATGCGTTACATCGTCGGCATAATATCAGATTGATTAAAAAAAATCCGACTTGGCTAGCACGGATACAGGATGTGAAATTGCGGGAATTACATTGCAAGATCACTCAGACCGAAGTCGCAACAGAACTTGCCCGCAAGTATGAGAACTTGGGATATTTTGATAAGCCTTCTGTATCAAGAGTTGTAAATGAATCAAAGACTTGGAATAAAATAATAGAAGCCAAAATGCAAGAAGGGGCTTCTTGTACCGAAGCAAACCGATTTGCAAGAGAAAAAATTGCCCAGCATTTATGGATGAACAAACGTTATGACCTGAAAATAGGTGATGAAAAGATTTTGTTGGATATGGCTCAATGTTGGGATGTTTCTTATGGTGCATCTGCAATGCGTTGGGAATCGCCTGTGCAAGGAAAAAATCGACTAAATGAGAAAGATGCTGCAAAAATACTTTCATGGATGGATGCTGGTATTGATATGACATGGATGAAGGAAAATTTTTCTTATAGAATTGAAAACAATATGCTGATAGAGCATCATATTGATTCTTTATTCGGTAAAGTCAAGTCTGAATATGTTATTTGCCATGGATTTACTATGCATAGAGAGTATTGTTATGACAATCGTGATGGCCATCATTATGACGGGAAGTTAAAATCTATTGGATATATTTTCAGGAAAGTCCCCGGTAAGAAATTGAAGAAAGATGGCACTTTTGTTGTTAATTTTCCCAACGGGCGTAAACAGGCAGAATACACCGTTGTAGGAGGTCGTCTGCACGGTTTTTATAAAGAATGGGATTCGCAGGGAAAATTATTATTCAAAGTTCCATTTACAAAAGATATTTTTATTTACCCTGACGGCAATGGCATGATCACTGAAAATGGCAAACAATTACAAGCGACTTTCCATGGGAAAAATTTAAAATATATTTTGGAGCTTGTTAAACGGCAATGTCTAAAATGTGGTAAAATCAGTGTAAAAACTTACAAAAAGTCGATTTGCTGTGACGAGCAGTGATACACCACTGTTGTAATACAATGTGTTCCAAGTGCTTTTCTTTCTCCGGCGGAGGTCTGGTGACCTCTTATAGCGGAGAATTTGTGGAGATTTTATGCGGATTTTGGGTTCATCGACGGTTTATGCCATAAGTGAGTATAAAAGTACAATAAGTTGAAAGACGGATTTGAAAAAGTCCGATGGCGCACATAAAACTAATCTGTCCGTAAATGCAGAGATAAATCTAAAACCAGTGCCAACGGCACGGCACAGTAAAGCCCAGGGTGAGCGAAGCGTAACCCTGGGTATAAGTCCTTTGAATTTGCATAATGACAGCCACCGCGTTGACGGCGTTTCGTAAGAAACAGGCGGCATCGTGGTGGCAATGATGGACCCCGAAACTCATTGCATTGACGAATATGCCATTCCGTACCGGAACGCCATATCCGTCAATGCCGGTCTTAATCAATGTAGTTCGATGTCTTATACCCAGGGTTCTCGCTGACGCTTCACCCTGGGCTGTACTGTGCCGTGCCGTTGGCACTGGTTCTAGATTCATCTCAGCTTATTCGGACGTTGAGTTCTTTTCTTGTATAAATCCGAGGGTATTTAAAATCGAAAAGGCATAAATTTCAGAGAATATTAAACTCAAATAAGATTTGATTTTATGGAACAAAACGTCGAAGAGGCATTTTTTATTCCTTGACGATTTGATCGGCAAGTTTGCGCAAGGCAACCAGATCCAGTTTGCCGCTGCCCAGAAGCGGGAGCGAGTCGATCCGGTGGAAACTGGCGGCTTTGGGAATCCAGAGGTTGGAAATACTCCGTTCCCGCAGTTCTGCCACGACATTTTCCGGTGTCAGACGCATTTCGGAAGTGTAGAGGACGAGAAGAGCTTCGCCTTTTGTCGGGTCAGGCACACCGCAGACTGCCACGCCGCGCCCTTCGGGACAGGCGAGTTCGTTGATAATATGTTCGACCATTTCATGAGGAACCATTTCCCCGGCGATTTTACTGAACCGGGAGAGACGGCCGCAAATGGTGACATATCCTTTTTCATCCATTTTCACCACGTCGCCGGTATCATAATAGCCGTCATGCAGGACTTTATCCGTCAATTCGGGGTCATTGAGATAACCTTTCATGACGCTTGGGCCTTTGACGACGAGGATTCCTTCTGTATCGGCTTCGACGGGCTCATAAGTCAGAGGATCGACGACTTTTGCCGAGATGTTGTTGAGAGAAACGCCGATGGAATCTGCCTTACCGACTACGGTTCCGAGATTGGAAATCTGTTCTGCCAGGTTCAAAGTCACCATGGGAGAGAGTTCGGTACAGCCGTATGCTTCGACGATTTGCTTTTTGCCTTCCACGGTTTCTTTGAATTTTTCGAGCAGTCCGGATCGGAGTTTTTCCGCACCGGTGACGGTGATGCGTAAAGATCTGAAATATTCCGCCGGGCATTTTTTCAGATAAATCTGGAGGAAGGACGGTGTGGCAAAGAGCATGGTGATGCGGTTATTTTTCAATGCCATTTTGACTTTTGCGGCATCAAGGGGGTTATCGACATAAGTCACATTGCACCGTCTGAGCATGGGGAGCCAGAATCCGGTATTCAAACCGAAAGAGTGGAACAACGGGAGATTGCCCAGGATGTGATCATGGTCGGAAGTGATATTCAACAATTCTGCCGTTGCCAGCACGTTGGTGTACATGTTGTGATGCGTGAGCATGACGCCTTTTGGATTTCCCGTTGAACCGCTGGAGAAGAGGAGAGCAGCAGTTCCGAAGACATGGTCGCCGCTGAGGGGTGAAATCAGGGCAATCAATTCTTTCACTGGCAGCAGCAGAATGGCTGCGGAAAGGAAGAATTTCTTCCAGCGGGGAATCTGCGCAAGAATATCATCCAGATAAAGTAATGTGACTCCGGATCGCATGGGGCAGCGGGCTTCATAAGCGTGGGTGGTCAGGATATGAGTGATATTTGCCTTTTTGACGGATGCCTCAAAGACAGACGCGGCAGTTGTGGGGTTCAGAATGGCCGGGACTTTATCCGCATAGAGAACGGAAAGAATGGCAACGCCCTGCAGCGCAGAATTGGGGAGCAGGATGCCGGTATGTTCGATGTCGGATGCCACATGCTTGCGTATTTCGCGGCTGATGAGGATGGCGGAAGACGCGATTTGAAGCATGCTGTAAGACGTACCGTCATAATCCCGGAGGCGGACTTTGAACGGGTGCTGACTTGTCTGGCGGAGAACGGAATAATGGAGCGTCCGTTCTTTCGGTTGGCGGGGCATATTGCTTTCTGCGGCAAGTTCTGTGACTGCCTGTCTGACGTGGAAGGCAGAGCAATTCTTTTTCAACGGTTTGCCGAATGAAACGGAGACATGGAATGGCATTTCCCGTGGGATATGGAATTTGATTTTTCCTTTGGCATAAGAGAAAATACTGCCCCACATACTGCCGATACAAACGGGAATGACAGGGACATCCATTTCCGGCGGGAGCATCCGCATGAAACCGGAGTGGAATTGGCCCAGGACGCCGTTACGCGTCATTTTGCCTTCGGGGAAAGCGCAGATGATGTCGCCATTGCGCAAGGCGTTACGAACTTCTTCAAACATTCTGTTCATTTTATCCTTGCCGGCATTGGGGACGCGGATAAAACCGGTCAGCCGGGCGATAAAGCTGAGCCAGGGATAACGGAAATAATTTTCCTGCATCAGGAAACGGATCCGTCGGGATGAACCTGCACTGATGAGGATACTGTCGATAAAAGACACATGATTGGAAAGGAGGAGAGCGCCGCCGCGTTCGGGGATATTTTCCTCCCCGTGAATGGAGATCCGGTATACCAGATTGCCGAGGGTGATTGTGAGGAAACGCAATGCAAATCCGGGGAGAATCCACATGGTGACAAAAGTTGCCAGGAAGGTGATAAAACCAAGCAATGCAATGATTCCGAAGGGAGAAAAGGAGCAGGTTGCCCTGTCATATGGAATGGGAACGGAACGGATCACAAAGCCCATGACCAGCAGCATGATAATGAATCCGAATGCATGATTGACCGCAATTGCGGCACCGGTTACATGAGGCATCAGACGCTGTTGGAAGTAGGAACGAACGGGAACGAGGAACAAGCCGCCGCAGATTCCGGCAATCAGCAGCAGCAGAATGGCGGGGATATAAAGTTCCACAGTTCCGTTGTAGAGCCGGGGAATTGTCAGAGTCAAAGTTGTGGGTTCGCTGCGGAAAAATGCGGCAAAGGGCAAAGCCACAGCGATACCGAATGCGCCGAAAGGAATCAAGCCCAGTTCGATTTTGCGTCCGGATAATTTTCCAGCCAGGAGACAGCCGATTGCACAGCCGAGAGCGGGTGTGAATAATGCAATCTGTACACTGCTGCGCTGACTGCATTCCGCCATGATGATGGAGGCAATCAGATACAGCATGCCGCCGCCGAGAGTCAGAAACAGATTATCCCCCAACGCCGTGAGGAAGAGGGAAGAACGCCGGAAAACTTCGCGTATCCCGACGTTTACAGCTTTTACAGGGGAATAGCTCAGTTCTTTTTGACGCTGAAAAGCCGCGATGGAGTGGCGGATGCGGTAGGATACAATGATTCCGATGAAGGAGACGACCGTAAAAATCCACAAAGTATCGCGAATATCGCTGTCACCTACCCATGGGAAGAATGTAATAACAGGGATGCAGCATGCAATTGCGGCGAAGAATGCAAACCCGCACCATCCGTTTGCGTTTGAAAGTTCGTTCTCGCGGAATGTTTCGGGGAGCAAGCCATGAAAAGCAGGCAGATAACAGGCTGCATTCATGGAGAAGAGAGTCAACAGGGCAGGAATCATCCATTTTCCGCCGGTGAGCGGCAGCAGGGCGATAGCAATCAGCAGAATAAGGAACTGAAAAATCCGGCTGAGGATAATCACCGTTCTTTTCGGCAGATGGTCGGCAAGATATCCGGCGGGAAAAAGGACGATAAAAAACGGCAGAGCCAGGCAGGTACAAAAGTTTAAGATATTTCCTTCGAAAATAAGGTCTGCCCCCGCCTGACGGCACGCCAGGATCAACAGCATCGCATCCAGAAAGACTTCCAGGAAAACGGATGCTGAAATCGGCAGACACCGTTCGGAAAACGGCGTGGATTCTGTCATAAGAACTTTCTCCTGAATTATTTTACGGGGATTTTAAGTTTCTGACCGACCCGTAAGTTATTATCTTTCATATTATTGGCGCGTTTGATGGATTGCACGGAAACGTTATACGCTTTTGCAATGGCACTGAGTGTTGCGCCTTTGGGAACTTCAAAAATCTCATAGTTCTGATTGGATCCGGCATCGGATTTTTTCCCCGGTGTGGTGGCGGCAGGAGCGGCAGGCGGCGGGAGAGAAGCCAGACGCTTGATCTGCTTGGAGATTTCGCGCAATTGGGCTTCCCGTGCTTCCGCTTCGGCAGCATTCTGACGTTTCAAACGCTGCATTTCCTGTTCCATTTCTTTATTCTTGGCGGCAAGTTCCTTCACTTGACGCTGCAGTTCCGATACTTTCATTTCCAAATGCGCATTTTCATCCTGAACGGAGCGGACGACCTGTGTCAGCTGAGCGGTCAGATTTTCGATATAACGGACATTGCGGTTATTACCGGACTGCGCCTGCAGAGCGGGGAAAGTCAAGAGCATGAGAGAACCATATAAAAAGAATTTTTTCACCATCATCAAACCTCCTCAAAAGAGTTTATCAATATACAGTAATATACTCCCTGAAGTGATATATTTCAAATTTCTGCAAGAAAAAAAATGCTGTGTCCGGTATTACAACGCTTTCATGGAAGTGGAAAGGGGCAGAACAAAGACTTTCTTTTCCGTTGTTTGATCAATCAGTACGACTTCCATATCGTTTGTAAATTTCCACGTCAGAGCGGTGTTGCCTTTCAGATTGACCAGTACGGGATCGAAAATCATATCACCATTACAGGTTGTTTTTGTTTTTCCGAAAAGTTTGGTTTGAAGTTCCGGCGTGAGCTTGCGGGGCTTTGCCTGCAGTTTCAATGCAGCAGAAGAGAAATTACAGCTGAAATATTTCACTTTACCATCCGCACTGCAACGCAGGACAGCGGTTGCAGCGTACACGGGGATTCCTTTCACATTCTGATCGATAAAGAAAGTTTTATCTTTGGCACCGATACTTGCCGGTTTTTCTCTGACGTTACATTCTATGATATTTCCAAAGAGTTTTTCCAAATCTTTTTTGCCGGAAACGGAGAGATTCTGCAGATCGATTTTCTTTTCTGCAAACAGCTTTTTCATTTCCGGATCTTTGAATTGAAGCAGTGCGTTCAACTGTATTTGTTTTGCAGGTGCTTTCTTTTCCGGTTCTGCCGGAGCAATCGGTGTTTTCTTATCACAACCGATGAACAGCATCATAACGGCGAGTGCGGCAATTGAAAAAATTGATTGTATCATAAAAACTCCTTAGTCTTTAATAATCAGCGGGTAGTCATAAACGACCTTACCGCTTTTCTGATCGATCAGGTAGCGATGGGCGGGTGTATCCACCATCCAGACGACGGTGGGAGCACCTTTCATACGGAGCAGAGCCGGGTCAAAGATATAGTTGCTGACATTCCGGACTTCCTGATTTTTCAACACCTCTTTTTTGAGAGAATCGGGGAACGACTTGAGTGTGATGCTTGTGTTTTTTGCGCGGCTGGAGAAGTTTTTGCTGAAGCGTGTAACTTCGCCTTTCTGATCGACTCTGACGACTGCGGAAGATGCAAAGACGGGGATATTGGAAACACATTGCGTTGTCTGATAATATTTGCTGCTGCCACTGCCAAACGCATTCGGCAGGGATGAAACATTCCGGGCAGTATATTTATAGGCATCGCTACCGGGATTTGCACTTACGCCGCTCTGCTTCACAAAGATTTTTCCGATTTCTTCGCCTTTGAACAGGTTCCGGAATGTCTCTTCTGAATTGATCCGGACATTTTCTGTTACTGCTTTTGGCGTAAAGGCATATTTAAGAGAAGCAGAGAATTTTCCTGTATTATTCTGTTTCTCATAGGAATCAAAAAGCTGCAGAATTTTGTCATCGATCGGCAGATTGACAGCCAGACATGCATTTTTGATATTAACCAGATCATCTTCACTGAACTTTGCATCATTTGCGGCAAAAATGATCTTGTCTGCGAGATTATCAAAATGCTGTGCAACGTCAATATAATTGCTGTCCTGAAGCTGCCAGAAGAGTTTTCTGGTTTTGATATGCCCCATAGGTTTGATCGTCTGACCGCGGAATGTATCACCTTCGCAAATCAGATATGCAAATTTACAGAGGACGGACATATTATGGTGTACATATCCCCCGTCACGATTTGATGAAGGATCAAGCCATTTTCCGTTTTCATCATTCTGCTTGTAGTAAGATGGATATCTGGCGCCGGCGTATGAGACTTTTGATCCCGGATTTGCAAGATCCCGGGATCCATTTGCAAAACTCCAACGCTGTTCTCTGGTTAAACCCGGATTTGTTTCGATATGATGGAGACAGGCAAAAATATCAGAAAACGATTCATGGAGTGCACCGGAATGACCTGCGTAAATCAAAGTGCTCCTATCGCCATCGTTAATTCTGTAATCTGTGACGGCATGGGTAAATTCGTGAGTGACAGTATCCTGATGAATATTTTCGGGAGAAAAAGCAAAGTGTATATCAAATATGCCATTACCAAGCGGGTCAGCATGTTCATAAGCGTTATTTACGCTTTCAACAGTTTTTTTCCCGTTCTGATCAATGGTGCATTCTTTAATGGTGTAATGCATTTTGTAAGAACCGTTCTTGTTATCATAAGAACGATAATCGAATGTGCCGGCGAAGAATTTGAGCGTGTTAACGGCATTATTCTTCAGTTGGAGAAGAGCATTTTTATGCTTATGATTGCTCAATTCTTCATCCGTGACAGCCGGAGCTTTGAGCTGCTTTCTTTTTCCGGATTCGTACACATTCATAATACCGTACTCATCATTTTCAGTGGGGCCGCTCTGGTAATGTACTGTGATTTCCGGCAGAACATATTCCTTTGCCGGAGAATCACTTGCAACGGGAGTCGGAAGCGATTGCGATGCAACAGGAGTGTTTACAGAATATGCAGCGGGTGCGGGAGCAAGCGGGAGAACGGTTGATTTTTTGTTGAAATAATAAAATCCTGCGCCGCCAATACCTGCAAGGATGATGAGGAAGAGAATGATTTTTAATGCATTGCCGCCGCCGCTTGAGGCGGGGGGAGTGGAGTATCCTCCTGCATTATTTCCATTTGCGTGTGGGGTGTTGGAGTATCTGTTTTTGCGTTCTTCACGCCAGTTATATTCTTTCATTTTTGCCTCGTTAAAAGAATGTTAAAGACTTAAGAATTTTTCTATGGCAACGGGAGCTGCCATGCCTGAAATCAAATCCACGCGGACGCCGAAATTGATCATGGCGGCGGAGGGAGCACGCTGTACTTTGCCGTCAGCGTTGATTTGTCCGATTACATTCCCCGCATAAAGCAAGGCAAGGACTTCCCCTTTCTGGTTGAAAATGGGAGATCCGCTTGCGCCACCGGTTGCAGGCAGGCTGTGACGGATGAGGAAATTGCCGGATTGCCCCGCGTCTTTCATTTCAAAGTCGCTGACGGCGACAATGATCCCGGTTTGCATGGATGCGATGGGGTTATCAATGTTCACATTATCCTGCCGCAAACCTTCTGTCGGGAAACCGAGGAATGCAACGGGGATACCGGATTTGAGATTTCCCAAAGTTTTCTGATCTGCGATAGAGAAATAACAGTCATGCTTTTCTTTGATTGTCAGGACAGCCACATCGGGATCGAATTTTGTATCGACAGCGCCATATCCTTTGTGTATTTGGACATGGGTCACGGTATAGCTCTGTTTTTTTGTGCCGTTAATGATGATTTCTGCCTGGACGCTGCTGATTTTGCTGATAACGAATTGCGTTGCGCTTTTTACCGTTTCTCCGGCTTTCTGTTCGCCGAGTTTCTTCAGGTAATCATCAACGGATTGGCAGTTGTTTTTTTTTGCCTCCTGTGCCAGCAGTTCGTTGGCATTGTTTGCGATAAAATCAGCCAATGTTTCTTGTATACCTGCGGCAACATGTCCATTGGTCGCGAACTGCTTGTCAGAAAAAGCCCAGGCCGTACCGCAAGGCAAAGAAACTTTTTGATGATCCTTTGTTTCGATAACCAGTACAACAAGTCCGAGAGCCTTTTTTTTCTGTTCCGCAACCTTGACAAATGCGGCAGTGCTGTTATTGGAATTGTGCGAGACAAACATCCAGATTCCAACGGCAAGAAGAACAAGAAAACCCGCTATGACAAGCCGCAGTCCACCTTTTCCGGCAATCTTTTTACCTGCGGTATCTGCAGTGGAAAAATTGCCATTGGCGTTTTCTGTTTTCTGTGAAGCGGCAGATGTCAAGTTTGTACGGAATTTTTCCCGTTCCTTCTTCCAATCATAATCACTCATTATCAGGGCCCCCGGAGTTGTTGTTATCTTACGTGATTGTAAAGGATAATCGCTTTGAATGCAATGGTGAGGCAGATGATAAGGACAATTGCGCCAACAAAGCCGCCTGCGATCAGCAAACAGAGTCCCCAGTTATTGTAAAACCATACCATGATACTGGAAGGAGCATATTTTTTAATTTCATCTGGGGTCATTGCTCTTTCTGATACAACAGGTTCATTCAGGCGGATTGCAGCACTCCAGAGAATGTTTCCTTTGGTGTCTTCGATAAAAATCTGGATATCAGCAACAACATTCCATGAGTAGACCATTGTTTTTTTCTCATACTGGATTGTTTCAACGGGTCTTGTTGTATGGAGGGAACGGACAGAACCGAAGCAGATGGCATCGCTGCCCAGCTGTTTGTCACGTACGGCAATACGTGCTTCTGCCAGAGAGGGGATGGGGGAATGTTTCGGGAGATATTTTGTGCGTGAGATCATTTCGATCGTCAACTGCGTGAGGTAGGAAGCGACATCGCCGCTGAGAGGAATCACGGCAATATTTCTGACATTTTTGAGTTTTTCGGTGTAGAACTGGGAAATCAGAGACTGATGAGCGAATTGGAAATTCTTTTTAAGGAGTTCAGCCAGATTATTATCAATGGCAACGATACCCTGGACTTTTTCGCCGATATAGTGGCGGTGAGAGACTGTTGTGCTCCAGAGGTTTTTAGCAGTATTGATTTCAGTTGCACGCAAATCGAGTTCCACATATACGCGATCGGAGTTTTTATCGATGTGGCGGATATAGCACTGGAAGAGGACTTTTGCGGCTTTCAATTTACCGAATTTCATAATGGTTGTCGGATCAAGGATATCTTCTTTGCGTTCATTCCATTCGATCCGGTTGATCAATTCATTCCAGAAAGGATCATCTTTTTCTTCGATGCAGGTATAACCGGCATTGTTCAGCATGGTTTTGAGACGACCGGAAAGGATCATCTGATATTGTTTTGATGCGTAAACAGCAATGGGAGCTTTGCCCAGGTTTGCGTTTTTCAGTTCAGCGGCGGCTTTATCCAAAGCACCGTAAATGGCCTGTCTGATATCTTCATCCGTAATAATCTTTTCATCATTGGCGAATGCGGCGGCAGCCGTCAAGATGAATGCTGCAAGAGTAATAAAAAACTTTTTCATTTTCAAAATCTCCGTTTTATGTTATTTGTTGGCAAGTTTCAAGTTGAGAGCGTTTCTGAGTCCCTGGGGGAATTTTTCTCTCAGGTAAACCACCCGGTATGTGCATTGTGCTTTGTTCACATCCTGCCGGATCACAGTGTAGTTGATGATTCCGTTCATATTTTTCATAATATCGGCAATTCTTTCAACTTCTTTGGCAACTTTTTCAGAGGAGGGCTGTTCCTGAATGTTAGCCAGAGCAAAATTTACGATGCCGACGGCGACCTCTTCATTGCTGAGTCTTGTCAATTCCTTGCGCAGGAACGGGACGAGTTTTTTAACAGCCGGGGTGAGGTACTGATTTTTCGCCTGTTCGATTCCCAGTTTACGGGGCATCGGTTTGAGTTCGATAACTTTTATAGCACCGGTTTTCTGCGCCATGACCAGAGAGACCTTGATCTGATTGCAGTTAATGCGGTAATAATTGCCGGTTTTATCTTTCAATTCGAATTCGGGCATGATGATAATTGTTACATCGCATTTACCATTCATGGTGAGATCTGCATTCTGAATCACAATTTGATCCGCAAGACGTTCAGCCAGTTTACAGCTGAAATTCGCTTCGGAGTTGTTCCATTTGAAATCTGCACGCAGTTTTGTATTGGTTTCACTTGCAACCGTGAAATTAGCATCTGCCTGCGTTGTTATGGTGACGGGTGCAGGAGCGGGCGGCAGCGGTGGGAGTGTGGGCTGGGGCTCGACGGTGATATCTCCGCCACATCCGAAGCAGAATGTGAGAGCTGCAGCGGCAAAAAGTAAATTGATTTTCTTCATATTCGTGTTTCCTTCTTTGTTATCTTAATTTTATTTGAGAGCGTTTTTGAAATTGACGTGATCGATGCAGAGAATGCGGAATGAGACAATTCTGGATTTTTTATCGACTTCGATCATACGTACATCGGCGACATTCTTGATTTTGCGCAGATGTTTATTGACTTTCATAATATCTTTTTCAAACTGGATCGGGTTGAGTTCGATCCAGGCTTTTGACATTTTGAAACGCAGGACTGCGACATTCAAACGGCCACCGGCTTCTTTGCGGAAATAATTCTGTTCCCACAGTTTGATATTTTTTGCAATCATGGGTTTGAGTTTTGCTTTTGCAATTTCAGCCGTTGCGAATCCCTGCTGATTTACCGTTTTCTGTTTCCAGTCTTTTGAAATCTTTGTGCCGTCGGGGGCAGACACAGAAATGATTGTGGTGTTGGAAAGACGGCATTTCGGAGCCGGAGTCAATTCGTGATACATGGAATTGATATTGACCCGGATGTCAAAGGGAGCACCGGGTGCTGCGCAATTGATATCAGACTGTTGCAGATATTTCCGCATGGTATTGATTAAGGCGGGATCTTCGGTTGTTACGGAGACTTGCAGAGGTGCGCGCAATTCTTCGAACAGAGTAATATTTCCATACGTATGCATGGGAACCGGAACTCCCCGGGCATTGTCATTGGAAAGAGGTTGAGGTGTTACCAGAGTGCAGCCCTGCAGGAGCATAAAAACGGCCATGCAGATGGTGCTGAGAAACAGATTTTTTTTCATTGTTGTCTTCCTTTCTTAAGCTTGATAAAAATATTTTACGTTAAAAGTTTTGTTGTTGTAAGTAATGGGTTGACCGGGGCGCAAATAGTGGAAATCCTGGTCCGGCGTCCGGATAAAGAATGAATCATCTCTGGTAAAAATGGTCCAGTCGGTCAAATCTTCGATCAATCTGCCGAGCTCACAGCATTGCCAGATCAGCAGATAATATTCCGGTTCCTTATCTTTTCTTTTGAAGGTGACCGATTTGACTTTATTTGCCGTACATGTCTGGCAGATATTGTGCGGCACCCGGCCTGCACATTGCTGTATATTCATTTCCCAGCAGATGTCGCCGAATTCAACATTTGCAGTCAGAGCTAACGGAATACCGGGGCCATCGGGTTTTTTCCCGTTGATATAGGTTCCGTAAGAACTGTGATCGAAGAGCTTTACGGTGTCATCGCAATAAAGAATTTCTGCATGTTTTCTGCTGACGGTGGAATTGGGGTATTCCATCTGCCCGAGTTTACCCTGTCCGCATCGGACAAGCAGGTCGGCCTGGTTCCGGTCTCTGCCGAAGACCACTTTCGGTTTATTGATGAGGATTAATGACTTGCCTTCGTACTCAAGAATGAGTTTATCGGCGCGGTATAAATTGCCTTTGACAAGTATATCCTCGGGTCTCCACGTTGTTTCAATGAGATCCTGTTCGCAGAAATTGGGCGGCATGGCATTCAAGCGGTCGATCAGTTCGTTGACGGTCAGGTTTTTATCCGCCAATTTCTTCATTGCCTCGCCGAAGTTATCGCGGTAATTGATATCTGCGGCATGCTGGGCGGAGAACTCCTGATTGATCGTGATGTCCTTGATAATAGCATTTCCGGACTGCTTGGAATCGTATACTGTGTGATTTACGGAGAACTGATAATACTTGAATGTTTTATCAATTTTGCAGCCGATGTAAAATATAAAAAATGCTTTACCGAATGTATTTTCCGGATTGAAGGGGATCTGCAGCGAGAAGGAACGGTTTTTTCTCAATATTTCCCGGATCGGAATCTGACGTCTTGTATGGTCGCCATTCCGTTCTGTCTCCATAAAGATCATCAAATCTTTCAGCTGATCATCAAGGGGAGTCAGTCTGAGCTGGATAACGGCCTGAGATCCAGTTAAGAAATGGAGATTGTGGTTGTATTCCACTTTCAGCTGCTTGCATGTGCTGGAAGAAGTGCTGAAAATATCAAAGGAATCAATATCATCCGCAATCATTTTTGATTTTGCAGATAAATCCCAGTTTTCTTCTTTTTCAACAGGGCGGGAGGTCTGCCGGGATTTGTCAGCCTTCAGTTCGGCAAGTTTCGCCATCAGTGCTGCAATGGTATCCTGATCGGAAAATGTTTCTTCCGCTTCTTTGTTTTGCACGCAGGCGGTTTCCTGTTGTGGAACATCGGTTGCCTGTTGCTGTTGTTCCTGCACGGTCAGATCGCTGCCACATTCCGGGCAGAATTCACATTCACCCGGAATAAATTCAACTTCGTTTGAGCAGTTGGGACATTTTATTATCATTATAGCTGCCTCACTTAATAATCTGTGCAGTTAAATTATTGTTTTGGGAATTATCGCGGGTCTGAGCCATTTTGTCAAGAGCCTGATTGAACATGCGTTCGCTCATCTGAAGCATCTGTTCATAAACGGCTTTATTTTCATTCTTGAACCGTTCCAGAGCATCCAGTTTGGATTGATCCATATGTGTCAGAGCTTCTGCGGCAGCGGCATTACCCCGTGCAGCGGCGGCCGCGAGGAGAAGTTCCGGAGTCATCTTGGTCTGCTGCTGCAATTCAAACAGAGCAAGCAGGTCGCGTCGTTTATCGGAATCTTCTTCTGCCATCAGCAAGGCCTGAATGTTGACGTTATCCGCTTCTTTGAGCATTTCCAACTTCAATTTGTGGTCGAATGCTTTTTTATCCTGTTTGAGTTTCAGCCAACCGGCAGCCGCTTCGTGTTCTGCGGCAACTTTTTTTCTCTGAACGTCAATTCTGATGGTCTGGATTTGACTTTCAATCTGTTCGTATTCCAGATTTCCTTTATGTTCATTGATACGGCGTTCGATGGCTTTACTGTGATCCAAATCCAGCATTTCGTGCTTGAATTTGGCTTCTGTGCGATCATATTCGTGCTGTCTTTCCTGTGTCAGATCATTCAAATCATGTTCATGAGAAATGATTTCTTTATCTTTCTGTCTCTGCCAGAGTACTCTCATGCGTTCGAGTTCCTGCGCACGCAAATCATCCTTGATGGTCTTTTCCTGAGCAAGCTGCTTCATGAATTCTTCCATTTCGTGCTCACTCATGGCTTCCCGACGGGTTGCATCGTTGGCAAGCTCATCGGCACGCTGCATGAATTCGATTTCTTTGCGTTTGATTTCAATCTGTCCGGACATATTGCGGAGGCGGGTGAAGACTTCTGATTCAAATTCGACTTCTTTCAGTCGTACGAAGCTCATACCCATGGCATCCATATTACGTTTCAAGCGGTTTGCAATGTGATTTTCCAGATTGATCCGGGTGGCGGCATCACGGAAAAGATCGGCAACCGTTGTATTGTTACAAAATTCTCTTGCTGCGCCATCGACTTCCGCAAGAATGCAGTGTGCAATTTCATCATATCCCAGAGATGCAGTCAGCGCATCATCTTTCAGGTACAGTGCACTGCCCATCAGATTGCACATGAATTGTTCTGCTTTTGCGGGGGCGAAACGCAAAACGATCACGGTATGGAGATCGGATTCAATGTCGTCTTTTGTCAGAATCTGTTCCACTTTAACAGGAATGATGAATTCCGCATTGTCGACCATGACCACGCTTTTTTCGCCGCCTTCCTTGTTGGTGAGATCCGGAAGCGGGTAATGGCCGGCATCCAATACATCGACCACAGCGCCACCTTCGAGAATAATGGCTTTCTGGCTTTCCTGCACGTCCAGGCCGATGGGGATCAAAGAGGCAATATCGTTCAGTTCAAAGCGTTCTGCAAATATTTCTTCATCTTTTCTCCAGCAGCCGTTTGTCAGATCCAGGCGGACAATCAGATTTTGTGCTCTGCCGCAATGAGGACATGTGTGGGATTCGCTGCCGATCATTTTGCCGCATCCGCCGCATCTCCACCAGCTGCCCGGAGCAGTGCCGCCGCATTTGCTGCAGAATTTTGCTTTGAATTTTACAAGCCGTCCGCAAATCCGGACCTGATTCCCATTTTGATCCATGACAGGGTGAGCGGATGCGAACAGACTGCGTTCTTTGTGGTAAAAATTACCATTCCGGTCTGTCCAGACTTTGTGATTGGCAGCTTTGACTTCCTGCAATGCCAGTTCCGCCAATTCCAATGCTTCTCCTGCAAGGGCTCTGCCATTCGCACCGACCAGCGTCATACATTTGTTAGTAAACCAGTTGTCGATCATTTTTATTTCCTCCTGTCATATATCATTTCTGATGAATTTCGCAATATTGGATGTGTTTGTGTTCCACGCATACTTTGCACAGCGGTGCACTGCAATCTTTGCATTGTCCGGATATCGATAAGGCACTATAATATTTTTTCCCACAGCTGCTGCAAATGTATTCTGTTACGCCGGATGCAGGACTGCCCTGGCTCTGCCGATCCATATATTCTTTCAGCTGTGCCGCTGATACTCGGTATACTTTGCCGATTCGTACAGACGGCAATTCGCCTGATTTTACCAATTTATAGACCAATTGATAATTGACGCCAAAAAGGTCTGCCACTTCTTCCAGAGAATAGAATTTTATATCCATTTTTTCTCCTTTCCAATTATTTTTTTATATCCTTAATATTATTTCACGAATAATATACAGTATAAAAAAATAAAAGTCAAATCGAAAAATAATAAAAAATAAAGAAAAATAAAGAAAAATGTGAAAATAGCTAAAAAAAAGGGAGGATTTGATGCATGATGCAACAAATCCTCCCGTATAATTCAGAAAGCTTATTTTTTACGCGGGATATCCGGCTCAATCAGAATCAATTCCGGTAATCCTTTCACTTCAAACGCATTCAACATTTCTGCTGTAGCGGGATCGGATGGTTTTTCCGCCGGAACTTTCAGGAAAATCACGTTTTCCAATGCTTTTTGTACGTCCGGATGCGGGAAGGAATTCTTTTCCATCAAAGTGCAGGCTTTGCACCAGGAAGCACCGAAATCGAGCAGAATCGGTTTCTTTACCGCAGTGGAACGGGTCAGGGCGTGGTTGATCTGCTGGAAAGAGACGCTGCCTTTCCAATCGCCGGTGTCGGCTGCGGGACGTAACAGGCTGTAGGTAATCCAGCCGTAATAGGCTGCCAGACACAAAATCAAAATTCCCAATACGTGTTTGACGTGATTCATCCATGCGCCGGGTTTCGGGAAAAATGCAATTCCTGCCGCCGCAAACGGCCAGGGCAATGCCATGCCGAGGCCCACCAGGAATGGCAGGCATAATCCGGCATAATTACCGTGTGCAGAAAGTTTTGCTGCTTGAACCAATGCTGCCGCAATCACCGGGGCAACACAGGCTCCTGCCAGGACTGCTGCCAATGCACCCATCAGAAATACACCGCTGCGGCCGGCGGCGGATGGCATACGGAATTTCCCCGCCGCGCCGGAAAGATCGAACCGGAACAAATCAAACATGGCAAGGCCGAGCAGAAGAAAAATCAATCCTGCAATGCCGTTAAAAATCCAGCTGGAATCCAGTTGTCCGAATGTGGTTCCTGTCAACACCGCAACCGCACCGAGAATGCCGTAAGTCAATGCAATCCCCGCACCGTAAAGACATCCGCGCAGGATCCGTTCTTTTTTCTGGTTCTGACTATTCGCACCGGCGCCGATGACGGCGAGATTGACGGGGATCAACGGCAGAACGCACGGGGTCAGATTCAGGAGAAAGCCGCCGACCAGCGCCAGCAGCAGACTCATCAGAACGCCTTTATCTTCAAAGGAAAAATGGCTGGCTGTATTTTCGCCCCGGATGAAAGCAACCAATTCTTTTGGAGACTGGTATCCGCTGACCCGGCGCAGGACTTTGAATCGGCGCAGGAACACCACTTCTTCTTCTGCACGTTCTTCTTTGACGGCAGATAATTTTGCATTTTCTGTAACTGCTTTCTGTTTCTGCAGATCGGCAGCGGATTCGAAAACGGCAAGTCCGGCTTTCCCGGGCAGGAGACAGATTGTTTCGCCGCCGTTCTTTGCCGGTTCTTTGCATAATTGCCATTCCACAGAGAGGGAAAGGGGATAAGTCAGGGACTTCAAATCATATTCCCAAGTATAGACTTTGCCGCCTGGGTAAACTTCCTGTTCCGCATCCAGCACAAGGTCTTTTTTTGTGACGGCAGCCGGAGTTTTGACTGCTTTTGCTTTGGGGATGAGAACCGGGCCTGTATTACCGGCATAAGCGTAATATTCCGCAGGGAGATCGAAAGAAATCCGGAGAGTTTGCCCGTTGACCGCCCAGGACCAGTTTTTTTCATTGGGTTCACCGGCAGTCAGAGCCAGAAATGGAATCAGGGAAAATAACAAAAGAAAAAAATTTTTCATGCATGCAGTCCTTTCCAGTTGATTTACGCAGTATGAGATACTGTAGACAGTATTTTTCAAATGTCAAACTGCCAAAACAGAAAAATTTGAATTTTTAAAACACAGA
Organism: Victivallales bacterium; assembly: GCA_045639325.1. GTDB lineage: Bacteria > Verrucomicrobiota > Lentisphaeria > Victivallales > UBA1829 > RGIG8244. Next base: position 43,682 of record JAZUCU010000023.1, on the reverse strand, counting down.
TATCCCATAATTTTTCAAAAAAGAGGCTTTTAACCGTCATTTGAACGGAAGATTTTCACAAAAGCACAACATTCAAATTAGCATGGATGGGCGCGGGCGTTGCCGGGATAACGCCAAGATGGAGCGTTTCTGGTGGGCTTTGAAATACGAAGATATCAAAATCAAGGATTATGTCAGCTTGCCGCAACTGCGGTTCGGCGTGCAGCACTATGTGAATTTCTACAATACTTGAAGATTTCACTCTGCTCTGCGATACAGAACTCCGGATGAAGTCTATTTCGGCACTTGCAATTCTGCAAATAGAGGTTATATTAAAACTAGAACGTTTACACCAATCTTTTAGAAAAAGTTGTCCATCCTAAGGGGCTAGGCGCAGTGGATGGCATTTCTGCCGGATCCACTATTACTATTTTCGTAAATATCGATTTGCAGCTTATGTATTTTACGATAAATCAATATCGTAAAATAAGGAGCTGTGTTATTTTATTTTGTTATTGCCAAAATTACGTCAAATAAGCAGATACTGCAATAATATTTTTGGAAAAATTCCGTATTTTTTTTAAAATAGTATTTTTTTAACTTGCATTTCTATCTTTTATGTGATATGTTAATAATACGCTTATTTTATTGTATAGACAATAAAAAAGTAAGCGTGCTAATTGATAACCGTTATATTTCAGCAAATCGCTCACAAACCGACCAAGTTTAAAAAATGATATTGCTGCATACCCAGGTGAAATGTATCCGGTGAGATTGTGCCTACAGATCTTGCCGGACGCTTTCGTGCATGTATGCAGATGGTTCTTGGTCGGACCTGTGAGCGAGTGTTTGGAAGCGTTCGGTTTTTTACCGAATGATGCCAAACAAGCTGGATTTCGCAACAGAAAAAGTTGTGGGATTCATCAAGCTTACCAAAAAATCAGGGATTTTGGAGCCGTTGCAACGACAGCATTCCGGTTACAGCTACTTATCTTGTTGTATTGTTTGCATATTTCCGGTTATGTAACATCTGAAAAGTTTGTAAGCGCAAGCTATCCTGAATTACAATTGATTCAGCCCACGAACTCTATTCTTATTCTGATTTGTCTGTTCTATTTTACAACTGCGAAGTCCAGAGGTGGATTATTGCGGCTTTTTTTTGTTTAAAAATCATTACAACGTCAGGTTACAGCTGACATTAACAAAAAAAACAAATAGAAAGGTAAAAAAGATGAGAAAACAAATCATCAAAACAGCGGCTCTTGCGTTGCTTGTCGGCATTACCGGTTTGCACGCAGAAGAACAGAAATTCCAGATTCCTGTCAACAAAAATCCCGGCAAAGTTTGTTTGTTGGTTGCAGACGTAGGGACCATTGATTCTATTGCAAAGACAGAAGAATTTCTGGCAAAGATCAAACAGTTCAACGTTTCATCCACCCCCAAAGTAAGCGAAGCTGACAGAGCAGTCAATCCGGAACTTGCAAGAAGATCTGCAAACTTCAACTTTAACAACAATATCAGACAGTACAACGAAGAGCAGCGTGAAATTGCCCGTCAAAACAGAAAAATGGCAAATATTCTTGATAATTTGCGTACATCCATCATCGGTGACAAAAACAAACGCGATATCGTTGTTGCCAAAAATTATCTCCAGAGCTTCCTCGACCCCTATAGCGAATATATCAAGGTTATTGACCGCGCCAACGCCAATCTTACTGAAGTTGAAAAAGCAATCAGTGGCAACGATCAGCAGGATATTGCTTCTGCTTGCGTTTTCCTGACTGTTATCATGCAGGACCTCAAGGCAGAATCTACTACTGTTTCTGTTTCAAACACTCTGATCAAAAAGACAACTTACACGCAGAAAGCTGTTGGTAACATCCGTGACTTCAATGGTAATGTTCTGAAAGCATTCCATGTTGTCGGAAAAACAAGCCGTCGCCAGACCAGTGCATCCAAGAGCGAAGGTTTCAATCCGTCTTCTGATTTGATGGAAGATGTTCTCAAGCAGATTGCAGAAAAAGTTGCCAGCTACTATGTGACCAAGTTGGAATTCAAATGTGATGGTCCTAAAGGTGATGAAGAATTCGATGCTGACACCGTAACTTTCACAGTCGATGGCAATGAATTTGAAAACGGCAATCAAATTTGTGCCGGAAAACACACCGTTGTTGCGGAAGCAGAAGGTTACAAAACAGTCACCAAAAATATCACGGTCCGTAACAATCGTTCCAAAACAATTATCAAGCTCAAATTCCGCAAGGTTCCGCAGGCAAAAGCTCCTGCTGCTGCACCGGCACCAGTTGCACCGGCAGCTAATCAGTAAGGCTTGATGTCTTATTCAAGGAGTCATGAATATCATGTTGCACAAGGTTAAGTTCTCAGGAGCTTTTTTGGCTGTTGTTCTGTTAAGCGGTTGTGTCAGTATGCCCGTAAAACAGGATATTCCGGCAAAAGTTCCTGTATCGCAACCTGTATCTGAAGCAAAGATATTCAAGGCTCCTGTCCATGTAAAACCCGGCAAAATTTGTTGTGTGGTGGAAAAAATTGGTACTCTATCCGAACTGCAGCCTGATGCGAGTTTAACCCCAGGGGCTCCATATCAGAAGTCCTTTCAAGTTCCAATGAAGTCCGACTCAAATATCGGGAGTGCAGCGGAACAGATACGTTACAACAACCGTAAGTTGACTGAAGTACTTGATTATCTCCGTCCTGCGATTATGGATCAGGGCGGAGGAAGAAGAAAAGAATTTATTATAAAGAATTATCTCCAGCTTTTTCTGGACCCCTACAGTGAACACATCATGGTTATTGACCGTTTCAATGCGAGTTTTTCCGAAGTTGTAAGGGCTGTTGGTGGCAATGAACAGCAGGATATTGCATCTGTATGCTTTTTTCTGACCATTATCCTGCACGATGATCTGAAAGAAGAATCCACTACAGTTACTGCAGGACATGTACACGTCAAGACAACGATCTACACACAGAAAGCAGTTGTTAACATCCGTGACTTTAATGGTAATGTTCTGAAAGCATTCCATGTTGTCGGAAAAACAAACCGTCGCCAGACCAGCGCATCCAAGAGCGAAGGTTTTAATCCGTCTTCTGATTTGATGGAAGATGTTCTCAAGCAGATTGCAGAAAAAGTTGCCAGCTACTTTGTGACCAAGTTGGAATTCAAATGTGATGGTCCTAAAGGTGATGAAGAATTCGATGCAGACACTGTAACTTTTACAGTCGATGGCAAAGAATTTGAAAACGGCAATCAGATTTGTGCCGGAAAACACACTGTTGTTGCGGAAGCAGCTGGTTACAAAACAGTCACCAAAAATATCACGGTCCGTAACAATCGTTCCAAAACAATTATCAAGCTCAAATTCAAAAAGATTACAAATGATTTGATTGTGTCGGAGAACATAACATTCCCTACCATTCAAACGAAACATAAAGAGGTAAACAAATGAAAAGTAAACTCAGATTTTTATTGGGGCTTTCCGCAGGCATTTTTCTCAGCGGCTGTGTCACTTATCCCGGAATCGGCACAACAGAAGCCGACCTGTTGGAAGATACAGCAAATAAAGCATTCGTTGCACAGCAAATAGCAACAATTGCTCCGCGCACAGACTTCAAGCGTAACGTAAAAGTTCAAATGTCGGAAAAAGGAAATCGCTTTATTTCTGCGGGAGTCCGTCCTTCCGGCGCCAGACAGATGACGCTTACTCGTGAATTCCGAAAAGATTTGATGGCAACAGCCCATGCGGCATTGGAAACTGAAATTGGCCATTTAAGTGATTTCAATCTGATAAGCAGTGATCCGGCAGCCATGTCTGATGTTCCGGTGATTAGCGATGCTGACGCAAATAATGCCACATACATTTTTACTTATAACATTAGCAATGTTGAAGTAAAAGATGCCACTGCAACAGCCAGAGTATTTATCAGCAATCGAAATGTTCAGAAGATCAGATGGTTCTATGTTGACGTTACAGTTAATGTCACACTTCTTGACCCTGCTGGAAAACAGGTATTTAATTTTGAAAAGAGTGTGACTTACAGCAAAGGTTTCCCCACACCCACTCCGGATATTTCCGTTGTGAAAGATGCAGTTCGTCATGCAATCGGTCAGGCAATGGGCAACTATGTAAGCCAGTTTGCACCGCCGATGTATGTAGATCAAACAATCGGTAATGGTCTGTTTGTTCGTTTGTCTGTAGGTACAAACTATGGTATCAGAAATGGACAAAGAGTTATTTTCTACAGAAACCTTGTCCAGACTCTCCCGAGCATTCCCGGTCAGGCACCGAAAACACAGGTGCTTCAACAGCAGCTTGCAACTGGTATTGTCGGTAGGCATGGTGCTCCCGTTGATAGAGATCACGCCTGGGTTTATGTCAGCGGCAACGATGATCCCCAGAAACGCAAAGTATTCCTTTGGACATCTGCAAAAATCGCGAGGTAATAAAAAATGAAAAAAATTATTTGTTGTATTTTCTCTCTGGTCACACTTTTCTCTGCGCAAGCACTTGTTTCTGCACAGGAAGATGGAAAAGATACTCGTCCGATTATCTGCATTGATACTACTAAACTGGTCAATAAAACGGATAACCGCCGCGCAAACTTTTCTGCGTTGGTTGACCGTTTGACCCATGAATTTACCAATAATGGTATCTATCGTGTTGTTACAATGGAAGATTTTGCTGCTGCCTTGGTAGACCTGGAAAAATGGACAGCCGGAGCCGATACTGCCCCCGGAAGCACCAAAATTGCGCCTCCTGCCTATCAGATCCGCCTGACGGTTGCAAAATACGGCATTTCAAGTTCCATCGGACGCAATATGTATGGAAGCGGCTCACGGAGTGAATTTGCGGATGTTGAATTTATTATGACCATTGTCGACGGCAAAACTGCATTGACTTTGAAAAGCATCAATATCTCTTCCCGGAAAATTTTGAATGCATCCACAGCAGCCGGAACAAGACGTGTCAGTAACGATAGAGAGCAGATTCTGCAGGCAGCATGTCAGGATGCCTGTAAAAAAGCTGTTATGGAAATGATGAAATACGCAAATTTTTATGTTATTGATGTAAGCGGTAAACAGATCACCATTGATACACCCCCCAGTGTTGCAGCAATTGGTTCTACTTTTGATATTTTTAAAACAGGTAAGAAAATACGCAATCGCAGAACTGGTAAAGTGAGATTTCAGGAAATTAAAGTTGCAACAATCAGAATTACTGCACAGAATGAAGATGATTGCACCGGCTTGGTTATCCAGAATCATACCAATGATCCAATCAAGACAGACTATATTGTCCGCCCGTCACAGTTGCAGGCAGCACCTGCTGCAGCACCTGTTCAGAACAGTTTCACACCGTCAGCGGCTGCACCGTTCTGATATTTTCTGACATTTCAAGATTGCTCCAGCATGTTGGGGCAATCTTTTTTTACTTTTTTACCGAGCGGAGGTCGGCGGGGGAGCAACCGGTTTCACGGCGGAAAACACGGTAGAAATTGGCAGAGTCCGAAAATCCGCAAATTTGACAGATTCGGTAAACCGGTAAATCCGAATCGCGGAGCAAATCCTTTGCATGACTGATCCGGCTTTTGAGAAGTGTTTTGCCCATGGTTTCGTTGAAGGTCGATTTATAAGCGGCAAGCAGATAGCCCCGGGAAAAACCGCTTTCCGCACATAAACTGCTGAGATCCGGCATTTTTGCACCTGGAGCAAGAAGTTTTTTCCGTATAAAATTCAAGACGATCATTTTTCGGTTTTTGGAAAAACCCTTCAGGCTGGAACGGGAAAGTTCCAATAGTAATTCCAACAAGTATATTCTCAAGAGATCGGCAGAATGGATATCTTCCCGTTTGTATTCATGATACATTTTTTTGATCAATGCGGTGATGTTCCGGTTGGCATCCAGCAAGTGTAAAAGTTCATGTCGAATGGAGATATCCGCCTGATCCGCCGCCTGAAATATGGCAAAGAAATCATTCTGTTCCGCCCATTGTGCGATTTCGCCGGCAACGGCAGAATGACGGAAAAGGACGTTATACAGAGTCAAAGATTCCGTGGTCAATTCCCATGTTGTAAGGTCGCGGGGATGAACCAGGCATACAAAGCCGGGGGAGACGGGGTAACGTCTGCCGTTGATGATCATAAATCCATGGCCTTTGAGTACAGAAGTAATCTTCCAGAACTCTCTCTGATTGAGGGTGCTGTATGGCTGCGGGTAGAGTTCGGGGGAATCTTCGGTAAGGAAGACGACCACGTTTTCGCCGCTGTGGAAATAAGATTCGGTAGAAAATTTATTGTATCGCATGGTAAGTTAATATAATGCTGGAATGCAGGAAAAGCAAGTGCTGGATCAGTGTAAAAAGTAATATTTTCTGCAAATTTATTCCGGTATTGGCATAGTTTCACTTGCGGATGGGATTTTGCAAGTTATATTATCCAGCATCAAGTTATAAAAACAAACATGGAGAAGAGATATTATGCAGATTCCCCGCAGAAAACCCCTTGCCGGAAATGCCGCATTGATTTCCGTCGGACTGGATACGTACTGGAAACAATTTCCGGGATTACTGGAAGAAATGGAACGGAAAAGTGCTGTATTGGAGCAGAAACTTGCAACACAGCAGTTGATGGTTCACAATTTCGGCATGGTGGATAATGACCGGAAAGCGTATGAAGTTCTGCCGAAAATCAAGGCAGCAGATCCGGATGTCTTGTTTGTGGATATGGTGACGTATGCGACCAGTGCAACGTTCGGGGCAATTGTACGGGAAATGACTTGTCCGGTGGTACTTGTGGCGCTTCAGCCGCTGGAATGTATGGATTATCCGCATGGTACAACGTTTATGCAATTGTGCAACGATGACCTCTGCTCCATTCCCGAATTCACGGGTGTGGCGATCCGCATGAAAAAGCCGGTGGCGGATGTGATTATCGGTACATTGACCAATGATCCGGCGGCAGATGCGGCGTTGGAAGAGTGGTGTCGAATCGCTCATGTGCGTCATGATTTGCGGAAAGCGCGCATCGGTTATATGGGGCATGTGCTTGATACGATGTTGGATATGCAGACGGATCCGGCAGCGGTGACGGCGGCATTCGGTGCCCATGCGGTGCCGTGTGAATGTGAAGAGATTTTTGCGGAATATGAAAATCTGACGGAAGATTCTCCGGAAGTGCAGGAAATGAGCCGTCGGATCCTGGAATTTTTCGATACGCCGGATCCGGTGGATGACCCGGTCACGACCAAGCTGATCCCGGGTGATTTGCTGATGGCATCCAAAGCGGCAGTTGCGCTTGAAAAATTCATTGCGAAGAAAAAAATCGATGGTTTTGCGTATTATTACGAAAGTGCACCGGAGTCGGAAATGCGTGCACTGGTTACCAACTTTATCGTCGGCAATTCGTTGCTGACGGCTGCCGGCTTCCCCATGTGCGGCGAGTTTGACATCAAGACCTGTATAGCGATGCTGATATTCGACCGTCTGGAAATCGGCGGCAGTTTTGCAGAATTCCACCCGATTGATTTCCAGCGCGATACGGTATTGGTCGGTCATGACGGACCGCATCACTTGAACATTGCGGACAGCAAGCCGGTATTGCGCAGTCTGAAGAAATATCATGGCAAACCGGGCAAGGGTGCGGGTGTGGAATTCAATATTAAAACGGGCCCGATCACCATGTTGAGCATCGGGGTGAAAGCGGATGGCAATTTCAAATTTATCGTAGCAGAAGGTGAATCATTGGCGGGGCCGATTCCGCCGACGGGGAACACCAATACGCACGGAAAATTTCTGCCGGATGTGCGTACATTCCTGAAGAAATGGGTTATGGAAGGTCCGACGCATCACTTTGCGTTGGGGATCGGGCATCATGCGGGCAGCATCAAGAAGATTGCGGACAGTTTCGGAATCGAATGTGTCATTGTAACGGAATAATAAGATTGCATACAGGAGTTGTTTTATGATGAGGATACTGGAAAATATCACATATTCGCAGATTGCCGGACCGGATGGGATCGGCGATCTTTATCTGCCGGGGAATACGACGGAAAATACCCCGGTTGCGTTGTGTATTCACGGCGGCGCATGGAGCTCGTTGGATAAGAGCCGCATGGCAGAGATTTCGACCTTCCTCTGTCGGGATCTGGGTATGGCGGTTTATAACATCAACTACCGTCTTTCCGTGGAACATAAGTGGCCGGCAGGTGGAGATGACTGTCTTGCCGCAGCCTGGGCTTTGCTTAATGGAGATATTCCTGAAATCAAAGCACTCAAACAGAATAAAATCATGGTCATCGGGGGTTCATCGGGCGGACATTATGCGTTGATGACGGGGTTGCGTCTGCCGTCGGATCGGGTGAGCGGGATCGTTTCCATTTCCGGTATCAATTCGGTGAAAGAAGATCATGCTTATGCGCCGGGCCGTTACAATGGACTTTTCGGACGTGAGCCATCCGCCGAAGATTTGGCATCCATTGATCCGGTGAAGTATCTGAAGCCGGATTCTCCGCCGATTTTCTGCACACATGATACGGAAGACCCGGTTGTGCCGTGTGCATGTACGCGCACGCTGGCGGCCGCTGCGGAAGCGTTGGGAGTTGATTGCGATTGTTATTTCTATAAAAAGGATGAGGAGCGGATTTCCCACCGTATTTTCGTTGGGGACAGCGTCCGTCTTTATGGGGATATTGAAAATGCGATTGCGAAATTCGTCCGCACAAAAGTATTGGATTATATCCCGGAACCGCAGCCGCAGAAAAGCGAAATTGAGATTTCCGCCTTTTATTATCCGGGGACGGAACAGATGGCGGAATGGGATCAGGTTGAACAGACTTTGCCGCATCTCAAACCATTACTTGGCTGGTACGATGAAAGTAATCCGGAAGTGATTGACTGGCAGATCAAATGGGCGGTTGAAAACGGTATTTCCAGCTTCTGTCTGGACTGGTATTGGAATCGCGGGGCACAGCGTCTGGATCATTGGATCAAAGCGTATTACAAAGCCCGTTTCCGGAAATATCTCAAGTGGTATATCATGTGGGCGAACCATAACGAAGTGGGTGCACATTCTGCGGAAGACCAGGTGAATGTTACCCGGTTCTGGATCGAAAATTATTTCCGGACGCCGGAATATTATACCATCGACGGGCATCCGGTCGTTGTTATCTGGGCGTATACGAATATCGATCGCGATTTCCGTCTGGAAGCGGAAGCGCGCGGCGAAACGCTGGCAGAAGGCGAAGGAATCAAGCGTGCATTGGCGATTTCCAACGAAGAAATGCGGAAAGCCGGATTGCCGGAAATTTACTTTATCAGCATGTACACCGGCTGTTTGGATTGCGAAGCGGCGCGCCTTCAGGCGGCTTATGATGCCGGATTCAAAGATCAGATGATTTACAATTTTGCAACGCAGGGATACCGGATGTCACCGGAAGCCGCGCAGCCCGGCGATACCCAGCAGCATTACAATTTTGATTGCGTGATGGATGCCCTGCCCAAATGGTGGCAGATTTCCGCCGCAAAAGGCATGGAGCCCTCTTTGATTCCTGTTCTTCCGACCGGCTGGAATGATCAGCCGCGTTCGTTTGAATATGCAATGGAGATTTACGGCAGAACGCCGGAAAAACATTGGAAGATGTGCCAATTATGCAAAGATTTCTGCGAAAAAAATGAGCGCAGAAAGATCATCATCTCCCCGTTGAATGAGTGGCAGGAAGGCAGTTATATCGAACCGAATGAAGAGTTCGGCTTCCAGTTGTACAATGCATTGCGTGACACCTTCTGCACGCCGCCTCCGGAAGGATTTCCGCCGAATCTGGTTCCCGCCGATGCCGGGCGCGGACCTTATGATTTCCCGCCGATGGAACGGCCTGCCAAAACATCCTGGGACTTCAGTAAAGATGTACAGGGATGGTATCGCAATCCATTCGGGACAGCGTATTTGCAGATTATTGACGGCGCCATGCACTTCTTCCGTTCCGGCGGTGACCGTGCGGCGATCCGTACCCGTCTGACCCCGTTTGCGGCGGATCAGTTTACGAAGTTCAAAGTCCGGATGAAAGTGACATTGAATAAGAATGTGACGCCATCCCCGGATAAACAGGAATTGGTCCGGCTTTATTTTGGCACAACGGAACAATCTCTGATTCAGGAAAATCTGCACATCCGCCGGGAAGCCGCGGTGAGTGTGCCGGCTATTCTGGATGGGGAATGGCATGAATACACCCTGGATCTGACCACGAATCCGTTATGGTGCGGAATGATCAACGAACTCTGGTTTGACCCGCCCCAGCTGAATTCCACCCATGTTGATATTCAGTGGATGAAACTGAGCTGATTTTCAGTGGATGTGCGGCAAGCGATCCAGATAAACGAGTTCCGTTTCGATCTCAATGGATTTCGGTGGGGCATAATCCGGTTCATTGATGATGCGCAGAAGTTCGTTGATGCCTTGTGTGCCAATTTCTTCGGGGTGTGTTTCCACCCCCGGGAACTTGACAAAACAGTCATTCGTTGTCTGATTTCCGAATCCGGTCAGAGTGATCGGATGCTTCAGTTGGAGACCCTGCATTGCCTGAAAAAGATGTATTGCAACGGTATCGGAATCGGTCATGATCACGGTGGTATCGGGGAAACGTTTCAGTGCATTCTGCAGATAATGTTTTGTACTGGAAGTATCGATCATCGCCGGTTCATGAATAAAACGCCGTGCCACGTTCGGGATTCCATTTTTTGCGAGGGTCTCCAGAAATCCGCGGCATCGTTGCACGCGTGATAATTCGATTTCCATGTGGTGAGAAAAAATCAGGATTTCACGGTGTCCGTAAGCCAGGACGGTTTCCGCCATTTCGACCGCGCCTTTGTAATCGGTGCAACCGACCGTTGTTTTGACGTGATCGGGGGTAAAACAGGGTGTATCCAGACAAACGATGGGGATGGGATAATCTTCGGGCAGATATCCCACATTTGCGACCAGCAAACCCTGGTACTTTGAATTCCGGATTTTTTCGAGACATAAACCGACGAGTTCGGCACCGGGAGAGAATACGCTGACGGCATAATTTTTCAGGAACGCATTTTTCTGTAGTCCTTCCAGAAGCCGGCGGTGATATGTATGGCCATGGATCGGCCCCAGATAAGCAATGTGCCCGATAGGGAAAGGCATGGAATCTGCGACTTTCGTTCCGGCACCTTTCTGAGAACGAAGGATGAACCCGTCTTCTTCCAGTTGTGCAGTAATCTTATTGATGGTCGTTCTTGCGGCATCGAACCGGCTCATCAAGCTGAATTCGGAAGGGAAACGTGATCCGGGTTTGTAATGACCGGACCGTAATTCATTTCTTAAAACAGCCAGAATCTCTTTTGTTTTTTTCATTGTTCATCTCCATAAGTCAGCGGGAATAATATACCGTGCAAAACTTGTATTACAAGTATTTTTCTAAAAAAACAATAAAAATAATTGAAAAAACATATTTGCAATTATATAGTACATTTAGATAATAAAATAGTTGTAACACAACTTTAATAAACAAACAGGAGAGAATCATGAAACAGAGAAGCTTTACGTTGATCGAATTGCTGGTAGTTATCTCCATCATCGCCATTCTGGCAGCGATGTTGATGCCGGCATTGAACAAGACCCGGGAAACAGGTCGCAAGGCGAGTTGCACATCCAATCTGAAACAGGTTGGCATGGCGATGAATCTGTATACGGGAGATAACGGTGGATATGCTCCGATGTTTTCCCAATCGACGGCGTTGGTGCAGCACGCATGGAATGCAAAACTGGCACTTTATACAGGAGGAGTTGATTCGGGAACCGAAGGATATAAAAAGGGTATGAAAGTATTTCTTTGTCCGTCTCACAAAAAAAGGGCAGGTACGGATGGCTCGCCTGCTTATGCTTCGTGGGAGTCCACCAGTTACGGAATCAATGGCGCACTGTACAACATACCGGTTTCACGAGTGGGCGTTAACATCAGCCGATTGAAGAAAGCCAGTCAGATCTATTATGCAGCGGAATATGCCAATTATCCGATAGCCGGAGTTGCGCAGAACACGACCTGGCGTTATCCTGTAGCGCATCAATGCTATGCTAATACGGCATTGAATACCATGTGGAGTTTCGGTTTGTATCACTCCAGGACTCATACACAGATGTTGATGGTGGATGGTCATGTGGAATATCGCCTTGCCGCCCCGATTCAGGCAAAGACCCATACACCGGCTGTTCTGCCGATTGGGCGTGATGAATGGTTGAAAGTTGCAAGATAATCAAACGGAAAGGATGTTATCGGCATGAAAAACGTATTGATTTTTATTTTGTTTGCAGTCTGCTGTTCCGGATTTGCGGCAGCCCCTGATTATCGCCCGAAGTTTGATAAAAGCCCTTATAAGGGAACCGTTTGGACACAGGTCAATCCGTGGTGGTTTCCAGCCAAAGAGCGGGTTGATGATTCCGGCGGTCCCAATTATGCCAGGAAAAAACATTATGCTGCAGAACAGTGGGGAAGTGCTGCTGCTGACAGTTATAAGTATGGCAGATTGAACTGGCAGGTGGAATTACATGTTCCTGCACCCGGCTTTGCCAATCTCATGAAAGAAATGATGAAACAGGCTCAAAAGCTGAAGGTTGATACAAAATTTTCCATTTTTCTGGTATATTATGCAAAAGGGCCCAAGAATCTGCAAAAGGAAATTGATGCAACGGTCAGACAGCTTGACATGCTGAAAGAGGAATTCAAAAGCAGTCCCTCGATTTTCCGTGTGAATGGTGTGCCTGTTATTTCCGTTTATACTCCTGGCTATTTCAAACCGGAAGAATGGGGGAAAGTGATTCCGGCAGTAGAAAAAAAATGTGGAAAATTTATCTGGCTCCTGAATACCTGCCGTTCTCCACTTGCAGATTCCGATCCTGTCAAAGGTGCTGCATGGGTCAAACGTTATATTCCTTACTTTGACGGTGTCAGCCAGTATGGGAATTATTCCTCCACCAGTCAGCAGATCCATGATAAATGGCTCTCTGAACTGATGCACAAAGAATATCCTCATAAAATCCTGGAATTGAGCTGTCAGAATACTTACAGCAATCATTTTCATTTTGGCGGGACGCCGACAAAACTCTCGCTGAAATGGCGGAAATCTTTTGACAGTGTCATGGCGGCAAAACCGGATTCCATTGTCATGACAAATTTCTTTGATCATTATGAGAATTCCTTGATTCTGCCTTGTTATGAACGGGAGGATTTTCTGCTCCGCTATGCGGAAAAACGGATTGCTGACTGGCGTTCGGAACCTTTCCGGAAGGAGAAAACGCCTGAATTGGTCGTTACCAATTACGCATCCATACAGATCGGGCGTCAGAAGCTGGATTTTGAGGTAATCGGCTTTCCGATCGAGTCTGAACATAAAAAAGTGACTTTGACACTGGATATTTGCAATACTGCCGGAAAAGTTCTTCATACTTTCCCGGAAAAGGAAATGGATCTGACGAATCTTTCTGTTGCAGAATTTTCCGTACCTTCCGAAGATTTTTCAAAGGAACGGGGTATCGTGCCGCGTCTCCGGTATAAATGGAACGGAAAGGATTATAAAATGAATTATAATCCCATGACGTTGATCAGTCCTTCCATCCGCTCTTACTGGATGTTCTGGGCGCGTTCTACAAAGAATGCGTTGATCTGTAACGTTGCAAAAGAAGAATGGTATCTCAATGAAACAAAAGCGGGAGGGACTGCGCTTTGGCAGGATGATGGCATTGCGACATTTACGGCATTTGTCAAACCGGTCAGGGGGAAAACAGCCCGTCATGGCGGCGGAACTGTGCGTATTATGCGTAACGGGTTGGAACATTACAGGAATCAGAATAAGCAGGGCGATATGAATTTGACCCGTTCCATACTGATTCCATCACCTGCTGATGCGCTCAACTGGTATCACATGGAATTGGAAAACAGTGCGGGCAACCGTTATCAGACGCTTCCGATCTGGGTGACAAACAACCGTCGGCAGGGGTATGTAAAGATGCCGATTCTTTCCAACAAGGTCATAAAAGAGGTGGAAGTGGAAAAAGCCGCAGTTCCGTATTTTTATTATCCCTGTAATCGGGATGACGGTGCGTTGCTGGTCGATCGTGCGGGATATATGCACAACGGCAGATTGAATGGAACCGGATACGGCGGCGGGCATCTTGGCTATACGGGGTATTATCATTATCACAATGGCGCAGTTGCGCCGATGCGGGATCCTGTTTTTGCCCGTGACAAAGATGGGAAAGGCTATCTGAAGTATCAGGGCAAGGAATATATATTGGTTATGGGGGGTACAGCCTTCCCCGGGGCATTCACTTATGAAATCAGCATACGCCCCAGCCGGATCGGGACAAAAATGGGGGTTCTGGGAACATTTTACAAACAGATCAATGTGCAGGTTGAACCGGATGGCAGATTGAAAGCATCCCGGAATGGAGCAAACATATATTCCAAGACAAAGTTGCAAGCCGGAGAATGGTATAAGATTGCCGTGGTTTATGATCTGAAGAAGCTCAAACTTTATCTCAACGGGAAATTGGAAGCACAGGCATCCGCCGTACCGATATCCTATCATGGGGCAATGAATCACATGTCGATCGGTTCACTCTTCCGGACGTTATTCAAAACCTGCGATTATTTTTACGGAGACATCCGTGAAATCCGGTTGTATGGAAGAAATCTTCCGGAATCGGAATTTCTGTAATAACCGGCAGGCTTGAATACATCCTGAATTTATTGGACAGAATGGCAGATATGGAGTAAACTTTCCGGCTCGATATCTGCCTTGTCTTTTTTCCATATTTCCAATTCTGCGCAAAGGAAATTCTTTCCGGCAGGGATGGTAAATTCCAGTTGGAAAGAGGTATATTTGCCGCGTTTGAACCGGAAATCCTGCTTGATCAAATCCATTTTTCCTGTGGTGAATGCTTTTGTTGTGCCAAGGAATTTACCATCGGCAGAATATTTGATTTCCGGTACGGAATCATTCACAAACAACGCGATTGTATCGGCTGTTACCGGTTTGGTAAATTTGACGGTCAGTTTATATTTTCCGGGTGCAAAATTTTCGACTCTGAGATCGTTTTCCGGTCCTTTGCGGAAATCATCCGGCGTGCGGAAATTATCCAGCCGGTCTGTGAGCCGGGTAATGACTTTACCATTCCGGGTGACGGTATAATTTTCCTCTGCGTTATTTTTTTCAGCGGCATAGAAGAAACATTTTTTCCACACGGCATGATTTCCAGTCAGGCAAACGGCATTTCCTGAGAGGACATGGCGTTTCTGCGGGATTTCCGGCAGGGAGAAACGCCAGATATCATATCCGCCTTTAATGCCTTCAGCTTTACGGAGATGTGCGAAAGCGGCAGCATATTGCGGGTGATTCGTCAAGGTATAATCGGTAGCGGGGAATCCGGTGAAAATGATCGAACCTTTACCTTTGCGGACTTTGACAGCAATGGCTTTTCCGTCAGAAGTTTTCGCGATGACTTGAGCATTTTCCGGATAGGAAGCCAGCAGGAACGAATTTTTGGGAGCGGGGAATGTTTTGCCGTAGAAAGAAATATTCCCCTGATACGTGGCACCGGTACGGATGCCGGACAGCGTTTCCCATTTTGTTTTGAGAGATTCGCCCCAATGATCATTCTGCGCAAATAACGGATCCAGAATGATCGCTGTACCACCCTGTTCCAGAAAATTCTTTAAGGCATTCAGTGTTTGAACGGATGAGACCGCGGCGTGAGCGATGACGATTTTTTTGAACTCATTCAATTTTATTTCGCCTCTTTCCACCAACGTTTCGCTGAAGAAGACGGGCCATCCGTGATTCTGAACGCCGAACAGATTGAACGCCCCTTCCATCCGTTTTGATTTGTCATAAACGATTTCAGTTGCTTCCGAATACAGGATTCCCACATCTTTTGTTTGCGGGAATTTCAAATCCGGCAGATGATTGAACATTTTTGTTACTTCGATCATATCATGCCAGGCTTCCGGATCGCTGATAAAAATGGAATAACTCTGGAGCGGGACACCGGAACCGCCCCCCATGGAAGCCGGCCAGAAATGGAAACCGGTCGCACCGCCGCGAATCAGTTGATTATACGATTCCAGTCTGCCGGATGCGGAGAGTGAACCGGAGGGGAAACCATCGACAGGCGCATGGGGAACGACGATCATTTTATCCATGCGGCACAAATCTTTTGCCAGTTTTGTGCGGTACATTTGCCATGGGAAGTAATCATTTCCCACGTTGCGGTCACCTTCCCCGACTTGAATGGTACCGCAATCGGCATACCGTTTCCAGTTACAGATCATGTGTTCAGCAGGTTTATAGGAGTCTTCCGAAAGGAAAAACATATTGGGGGCATGTTTTTTTACTTTATCACGTGTTTTGATCAGCATTTGAGTCAATTCTTCATTATATGCTTTGACCGTGGCAAGTTTGCACCATGGATAATTTTTATCTGCCGGGCGGATATTGAAATACAATCCGTATTTGCCTTTTCCGTATTTTTCTTTGACTGTTTTTTCCAGTTTTTGTGTGATAGCGGAAGAGTTTTTCTGATTATGGGGTTTATTGTAACTGCTGTTTGTAAATGCGAGTTCACAGGCAATCAATTCATCTGACGGAAAAAAGATTCTTGTGTATTTGCCGCATAATTCTGCATATTTTTCACTGTATTCCATGTATGCCGCTGCATTGACCGGGTCGATCAGAAAACCGCGCAGCCCGCTTGCATCCCGGCTGTATCCGGGGGTGCCGTCAGGATTTTTTCCGGTGATAATGGAATAACTGTAATGAGCAACGGGAGGCAGTTTCTTTTTGGAAACGAGATCTGCCAATTGTTCCGGAGTTGGTTCATCCCCGGGGATCCAGAATTTGCCATTATAGATTTTTTTCAAATTCATTTTCGGCAGCAGATCCCTGATGTTATGAGTGAGCAGGCTGATATTGGCATCTTTCAGCTGTTTCATGATAAAATCATGGGAATAAGGAGCTGCAGCACGGAGAATGCAACGGAATTCCTTCTGATTGAACATGAAGTCCCAAGTCATCATATTCCGTTCAAACGTCTGCTTGTTATCGGGGAGCGGAGAATAAACGGGGTTTTCCACCGGTTTGATGTAATCGGAACTGATTTGTTTATATAAATCGGCAGAAAAGTTTCCATGAGAAAGGAGTGTTTTTCCGGAAAACAGACGGTAGGAAAAGTTTTTATCTTCCATTTCGTAATAGAATTTGACACGGAAGTTATTTTTCTCTATCCGCGGTTCGATTTTTTTTCCTTTCCCGGTAAGCAAGTATAAATCTGCCGGAACTTTTTCTGTAAACTCAAAGAGCAAACAATTGCCGCCGAATTCATTGACCGCCGGATCCATATTGCCGACATCCAGCAGTCGGGCAGAGGGGAGCGTTTTACCGTTGACAAAAAGGAAAGGACGCATACCATCCATAGGGTGCTTTTTGAACGGGTATAAAGAACTGGTAAAATGTTTACCGATGCGGTGGAATCTTCCTGCATTCATTTGCCAGAAATGGCCGGTTGCGCCATTGGTACCGCACCATTCTTTTTTTATGCGGAAATAGGCTTCAAAGCGGTCCGCATAACGCTTCACCTGAATATCCTTCTTTGTAAAACGGTTACCGAAACTGGTATGATAGATTCCATCGGGATTGGTCGTGATATAACCGAATTTCAGATTTTTACCCAAGCCGGGCGAGAAAAAGATTTCAATACGTTCGTCGTTCCAATCGGTTGTCTGCCAGGTGGATTTACAGACGGCTTTTGCCAGATTCTCTGCCATGGCGCGTATACGGAAATAAAGATAATCCCGGTCCGATGCCACTTGCAGATGAGTGGGTGATTTTTCACTTTTATCAATTTTTGTGTGGGGAATATAAGATTTACTGACCGGAACGGTTTTCCATCCGGGGTCATCCAGAGATTTCAATGTTTTTGAGATCGGTACGGTAAACGCCGGAACGATCCGTTTTGCCGTGGTGATTCTTCCGGGCGGTTCAGAATTGGCTTTCAACCCGTGCTGAACTTTGATTTCATCGATCCAGACTTTTCCGGTATAATGATAAAGGTTCATACAGAGATACAAACCGGCGGCATCGGCGGGAAGCGTGTCAGAAACGCTGAGCTGCATCCATTTATCACCGGGGATCTGCCGGATCGTCATTTTCCCCCAGGGGAGTTTTTTCATAGTTCCGGCTTGAGAGACGGGGAACATGCTGATCCGCGGGGTGCATTTTTTTTCTGCTTTGATATAGAGTGAAAAGGCGAACTTTTCCCCTTTCTTGAACGGACCGCCGGGGACAGGGACAAAAATACCAGTGAGCTTTGTCGGACCGTATTCCAATTCCAGGGATTTTTCGCCCCGGTAACTTTCCTGATCGGTGAGCTGTACAGCTTTTTTACTCCATGCACAGATGATTTCTTTGGGAATCACATTGGTTTCCAGCGTGGCACATTCCGGAGAAAGAAGATTCGGAGTTTCCTTTGCGGATAACGGAAGCAGAGCGGCAAGCAATAAACATGTGGAGAGTAACGTTTTCATGATTCACCTTTGATATTATTTCAGTGTAAGAAATATTTCCATTTCTGCTTTGCCCCGGTTCTGCCAGAGAGCATAGGGGACTGCGCGATAGGTTACCGGACGGAATGCGGGGGGGGCCGTGGAATACAAATCTTTGCCCGGCAATTCCGCATACCCTTCTCCGGTCAGAACAACTGTTCCTGCCGGTAAGGCATCGCATGAGGATTCCAGCCAGGTGGAGGTTGGGGAGATGGAGAGTTCGCCGGGGGCAAAACCTTCACAGTCCGGTGATTCCACACAATAGATCATGGGGCCGCGTCGGATGGCAGCTTTTCCTCTGGAGGATGGGATCCGGCAATCGGGATAAAGGAGTGCGGATTTCAGTTCAAAATCGATTTTGATTTTTTCTCCAGCGGAAAGGGCATCTTTACTGTGCCAATACCGTTGCTGTTCTGAACCTGTTCCGGAAATTTTACAGTTGCCATTGCACCAATCGGGGATCCGGATATGGAGATTGACGGAACCGCGGATGACTTCAACCGTTACATTGCCGTTCCAGGGCCAACCGGATGTGATTTTGACTTTATATTGCTCCGTTTCGATTTCAGCGGAAGCGGCAATATCAATGTATAAATCGTTGTCTTTTGCCCGATAACAGAAATTACCAAGTTGTGGCAGGAAACGGCAGTAACTGGTGGGACAGCAGCTTGTATTATGCCATGGTTGACGGGTTCTTGCCCAATGGAAAAGAGAACGGAATTCTTTATCACAGGCGTGAGGATTTGCGTAGAAAAAGTGGTCTCCGGAAAGAGAAAGTCCGCTGATCGCACCATTGCAAATCAACCGTTCGATGATATCGGCATATTTGACATTGCCCCGATATTTCAACATGCGTGCGGCAAACTGTACCAAGCCCATTGCAGCACAACTTTCTGCATACGCCCGGTTTAACGGCAATTCGTAAGCGGATCCCAATCCTTCGCCGGGGATCCGGCAACCGATTCCTCCGGTGATATACATTTTCTTTGTGGTAATATCATCAAAAAGTTCATCGCAAAGATCCATCAATTCCGTATCGCCGGTTTCAAAAGCGGCATCTGCCATTCCGGCGTAAAGATAGACAGCACGGACGGCATGACCGGTGGCTTCATGTTGTTGACGGACAGGGGTATGCGCCTGTCGGTTGCGCAGATCGCGGTATGGTACATCCGGGGAATCTTCCTGAAGATAATAATTGGGTTCTGTACCGCGCCGTTCGATAAAGAGTTTGGAAAGATCCAGATACTTTTTATTTCCGGTCACACGGTAGAGTTTGATCAATGCCAATTCCAGTTCTTCGTGTCCGGGATATCCTTGTTTGCCGTCAGGTCCGAATACATTCCAGATCAGGTCGGCATATTTGCACATGGCATCGAGGAAATCCCGTTTTCCGAGGGATTCGTATCTTGCTACCGCAGCTTCGATCAAATGTCCGGCGCAATATAATTCATGCCAATCGAAGAGATTTTTCCACCGGTTTTCCGGTTCGACAACGGTAAAATGCGTGTTCAGATAGCCATCGGGCTGTTGAGCGGAAAGCACCAGTTCCACCAGATGATCAAGTTGTTTTTCCAAATCCTTATCCTGAAACAGAGCGGTGGTGTATGCCATACCTTCCAATACTTTAGCCACATCGGAATCCCAATAGATGTGCGGTTGATCGGGATCACCTTCTTTCCATTGCAGGGTAAAGGCTTTCAGTCTGCCGGTTTCTTCGCAGCGAGCCAGGGATGCGGGAATGGTGGAACTTCTGCCCAGTTCCTGACGTGGATACAGAAAAGTATCACACAATTTGATCGTTGTCTTGCTCATGATCGTATGATTACTCCGGTTTGATTGTGATAATTCCGATATTGCCTTCAAATGCGGGGCTGAAAATGTGTTGACGGATTTGTCCGTTCACCAAACCATCCCAGGTACGATGCACATGACCGCCGACGATCCCGATTACGGGAGAATCTTTCCGTGTTACCAGTTCAAACAATTCCTTAGTGTATTGGTTCGGGCGGATATTTTTATTGTTCCATACGTGTTTGATTCCGATTTTATTCATGGATTCCTGACTGCCGTCACCTGGGATGGTGATGGGGACGTGGATCACAAACAGGATCGGTTTTCCTTTTGCGTAATATTTTTTGAATTTCTCAAGGGTTCCTTTTTTGATGTTGTATTCATTGTTATCCCAACCGATGATGAGAAGGTCATCGTATTCAATGACCGGCAGATCGGGATGTCCATCGATCAATTTGGAACGTTCATTAACCTCTTTCTGATTCCGTACGGTAAGGATCCAGGTGGAAATATCATGGCTTGTACGCAGGTAGATGAAGGGGATTTTGAATTGTTTGAAAACGGGGATCAAAGTATCATAGGTTTTTATTGAACCGAAATCGCAGAGATCGGCGCCGAAGAAGATGGCATCTGCGCCGGATGGATTGAGCAAATCCGGTAATTTTTTCCAAAGGATGCTTGGTTTCAACTTGGTTTTCGGGTTGGCGAACCGGATATCGCGGCGGTGTTCAAAAATTTTCTGACGGTCTTTACGCACTTCAGACATATCATCGGGCATAACATGAAGGTCCGTGATATGGACAAAATGATACGTTTTTTTCAACCCTTTTACTTTGAACTCGATGTTTTCAAGTTTCAAACCGTATTGTTTGACGGCTTCTGCCGGAATTGTGACTCCCTGAGCAAATGCGGAACAGGAAAACACGCATACTGCTGCGGCAAATATCCGGATAGGATGGAGATATTTCATGTTAAAAACCCTGGTTTCAATTATTTTTCGAGATATTCGTAAATCTTTTTGACGTTGGCTTGAGAAGTCGGATTTGTTTGCGCAATAAAGGAGCGCGGTACCCGTTTGGTTTGAACAGAGCCATCGACAAATTGGACGTTGTAACGTTCTTTGTGGGAGGAACGTTTGTCATTTCCCCCGGTACCATATGTCGGGACGTCTGAAGCAATGATTTTGATTTTGCAGTCTTTCACTCTTTTATAGAACCGTGTTCTGTCACTTGTTCCGGATCCCCAACCGGCATCCAGGAAGTACCAAAAGCCGTATTCTCGGGGTTCCACATCTTTTTTATTCAATTCACTGCCGGAGTATGTGGCGGCAGGGCACTTCATGACATTACCGTTTTTCAAATGACCGGATTCATAAAGATGTCCCAGGTTACTGTATGTATAACCATCGCCAGACAATTTCAGGTGTCCTAAAAACTGCCAATATCCGCTGGGGGTATTCGGCACAAGAAAATCGTTGCAGTCGAGGGAATAGGAAATGTTTGCCATGATACACTGCTTGTTATTGCTGAGACAGGAACTCAATTTGCCCTGATCTTTCACGCTGTTGAGTGCCGGCAGAAGCATTGCTGCCAGGATGGCGATGATGGCGATCACAACCAACAACTCGATCAATGTGAACTGCTGTTTTCTTGTACTGTAACTCATTGCTGACTCCTGATTTTAATTGTTTTCTTTTTTATCTGCGACAGTTTCTCCGGGAATCAGAGATCCTGTCAACGGAATATGTTCTTTATACGTACCATGTTCGATCAAATCATAAATCTGGTGGAACATGATTTTTCCTGTTTCAAAATACGGTTCGTCAATGGTTGTGAGGCGTGGGGCGGTTTCCCGGCTTGCGGGAGTATGCCCGAATCCCAGCAGGGAAAAGGTTTCCGGAAGAAAGAGTCTGCGTTTATAACATTCCCGCATGATTTTGAATGCGAGCAAATCGCTGAAGCATTGAATGGCATCGGGCTTGATTTCGCACAGTATCCGGTCGAAAACCGCAGGATCGAGAGGGGCATCTTTATCTGCCATGCGAATGACATCCATTTGCAAACCATGGTTTTGCATTACATTCCGGTATCCGTTTTCGCGTTCGAGCGCGATCACATTTTCGCACCCGAGGAAGAGGATTTTTTTATGACCTTTTTCTATCAGATGTTCCGTCCCGAGCATGGCACTTGCCGTTTGATCGAAAGCCATTCTACCGGTATTTTCTTTCAATCCGATGGATGGGATGCCAGTACGGAGATATTTCGGATCGATTTCTTTTTTCGATTCCGGCTGACTGAGAGCGAATATGCCGCCGACACGGAATTCCAGTGCTTTGCGGATCGCTTCATTGAATCCGTTCTTCAGAGAGATCAGTTTGATGATACAGCCGTATTCCTGTGCTTCCTCCATACAGCCGCGAATCGTCGGCATCATATAGTCGTCAAAATAAGACAATATTGCGATCACGCGGCTTTTCCCGGTCACGACGGCATTGGCTATTTCGTTTTTCACATAGCCCATCTGTTCGGCTGTTTCCAGAACTCTTTTGACAATAGGTTCTGATATTTTCAAATCCTGCTTATAACGCCCGCTCAGCACGAAAGAGACTGTTGTTCTGCTGACGCCCGCTTTTTCTGCTATATCACTCATTCTTATCATATTCGGATCCTGTTTCTGTAATCATTAACTCGCGTTAATAACTAATATAACATGTGCAAAATGAATTGTCAAGAGTAAAAACATAAAAAAATGAAAAAATCTATATGTCCAGTTTGACTTTTTAATTTTCGCGATATATAGTATAGGAGAATATAGGAGTCAAACAGAATGACAGCGTCAGAGAAACGCCATATCCGGAGAAGGCAGAGTGTGCCTTTGTATCTGCAGATTGCAGAGAATTTGAAAGAACGGATTCTGAATAAGGAATTTCCGTGCGGCACCAATCTGCCCGCAGAATCCCGACTTGCTGCCTCATTCGGGGTGAATCATCTGACCGTGCGCAAAAGTTTGCAGATCCTCAAGGAACAGAATCTGATTGTTCAGCAGCATGGCAGAGGGACGTATGTAACTTATTCCCATGATGCGGTGTTGAAAGTGGGGTATCTAGCCGGATCCACCGGGGGATTTTCCAGTTATTATGACTTGCGTATTTTTTCCGAATGTACCCGTCAATTGAGTGCGGGGAAAGGGAATCTGATGGTGAT
Organism: Victivallales bacterium; assembly: GCA_045639325.1. Classification (GTDB taxonomy): domain Bacteria; phylum Verrucomicrobiota; class Lentisphaeria; order Victivallales; family UBA1829; genus RGIG8244. The sequence goes on along the minus strand of JAZUCU010000023.1, from coordinate 20,080 downwards.
GTCTTCGGCGCTTGATAAGGATGAGGTACTGGAGAAACTGCATCAGAATCAATGTTCCGCTTTGCTTGCGACGACAATGGACAGTCACGTGATCGAGATACTCAACTCTGCGGAATTGAAACATATTCCGGTGTGTTGTCTGAACGTGTGGAGTGATCAGCTTCAAACCCAGAACCGTTGTTATGTAGGGTCCAAGCCGGAAGGGATTCAGAATGCGGTTGCGTATCTGACTGAGCTTGGCCACCGCCGGATCGCGTATATCAGCCAGGATTATCCGGGGTTGGCGAATGACTGCGGGTTGAAAGAACGTAACAGCGGTTTTGTTGCGTGTCATCTGCCGGAAGGGATTTGTTTTATCGGCGGAAAAGAGATCGTATGGCATGACTGGGCGCGTCAAAGCATGCATCAGATCGCCGCGATGCCGTTGGAAAAACGCCCGACCGCAGTGATTCTGCCGGGTATGTCTTTTGCATCGGGAGCCTGGCTCGGGGCGTTGGAAGCGGGCTTGAAGATACCGGAAGATATATCGCTGATCAGTATTGACTGTGCGCCGGATTTGTTTCCGCGTATGACAACGGTGGAACAGGCGCTGGAGTGTTTCGTACAGAAAGCGCTATCCTTGTTCAATGATGCGGAACTGACGGGCGGTTTGATCCGTTCCGGATTTTACCAGTATGATTTGAAAATCAACGAACGCGGCAGCTGTCGTAAATTGGATTGAAAGTATAAAATATAACAAATAAACTAAAACAGGAGTACACCCATGAAACACAGTAAATTCACATTGATTGAACTGTTGGTCGTCATCTCAATCATCGCCATTCTGGCGGCAATGCTTCTTCCGGCATTGAGCAAAGCGCAGGAATCGGGCAGAAGCAACAACTGTCTGAGCAATGAAAAACAGATTGGTTTGGGGATTACAACGTATACAATGGATTTCGGCGGGTACTTTATTCCTACATCTGATACATCTCATCTGGGGACTTACAATTCCATAAAAGCGTTCAAAAACAACTGGCTTCAGATTCTGTACAAATATTATAAGATTTCACCGGAAACCTTTGTGTGCCCGACTGCCCGTAAATTCTGTACCTTTCCTTACGATCAGGAAAATTCCACTGCCGCCGGGAAGAAACATACGGAAAAGACCATGATCGTGGACGATTTTTCCGTATATTACAATTATGGTTATAACGGCAATGAACTGGGTGGTGCATCTCATAACGGAGCCAGTATGGAAAAATGGCGCAAAACATCTCAGATCAAAAGACCTTCCGCCCTTGTTATGAATGGGGATTCAGCAAGTGCAAGACCCGGTCAGCCCAGCGGATATTATGTTATCATGGAATCCTGGGGCAATTTCTACTTTCTTGCCAACCCGCACAGTGCGCCGGGACATCATTATGGTACATCAGTGAATGACAAACGATTCTTCAAGGGTAAATCCAATTTGCTTTATGTGGATGGACACGCCGCGCCCTGCAACAATGTATGGGCATTGGGACGTCCGGACTTTGAACCGTTAAAACAGTAAGGAGTTTATTTTATGTTCCATAAATCTCTTACCATTCTTTGTGCTGCGGGAATCACAAGTGTTCTTTCTGCCGCAGAACCGGGCTTGCTTCTGTACAGCAATTTTGATAAATACAATACCACACCGGATATTCATGCCTCGAAAACGATCGGAGTCGGCGGGATCGCAAAAGATCTTCAGCTCCGTATGTTCCCCAATATCAAGGGCGACGGCAATTCTGTCTGCATGAATAACAAAGAACGGGTTACGTATTCTCTGGCGAAAAATTTCCGACCGGACCGGGGCAGTGTTTCTCTGTGGATCAACTTGCAGAACTGGGATCTTTCCGATACAAAATATTTCCATTCCTTTTTTGAAGTGAGTTCTGCGCCTTCCAAGTACCGGATGGTCATTTACAAGTATCGCGACCGTAAAAATGCAATTGTCTTCTACCTGCAGTCCGGCAGTCATTCCTGTACCGTTGTAGCCGCTGCTGACTGGAAAAAAGACACCTGGCACAAAGTGGATGCTGTCTGGAATGAAAAAGAAATGAAACTTTATGTGGATGCGAAACTGGTGTCCATCAATCAGACCAAGAAACTTCCTGCCGATATGGTTCTGCCGAAGACGGTCAAGGGCACATTGATCACCTTGAACAGTCAAGTTGGCTGGCGGCACAATCCTGCCTGGGTGACGGCGTATGATGATTTGAAAATTTATGACCGTTGTCTTACCGCAGACGAAATCGGGAAGGAATATGATAAATATTTCCCGCGTAATTTTGAAATCAACATCAAACCGGGCAAAGCCACGATTCCTTATTCTGCAAAGGCTGTCAAGATTGACGGCAAACTGGATAAAGAGGAATGGGGCAAGGCAACTGTTCTTCCCATTGTGAATCACCTGAATACATCCCAGTGTCATCACGTTGCGACGGCAAAGGCAATGCTTCAGTACAGCAAGACCCACCTTTATCTGGCATTCCAGGCGGATGCACCGGCATATCGCCATAAAGTCACGAAAAAAGACGGCGAATTGTGGGATGATGACAGTGTGGAATTTCATGTAACCGGCACGGATGGCAAGAAACGTCAGTTTATTTTCAATGCCAATGGTGCGGTTTATGATTCACTGGCAGGGAAAGCCGCCTGGGATTCCGGCGCGACGGCATCGGGAAGTTATACCAAAGACAGCTGGTGTGTGGAAGTGGCACTTCCGCTGGCAGCATTGGGCGGCAAGATTGAAAAAGATACGGCAATCAAAGGGAATTTCGGTTACACCAACTGGAAAGACCGTACCAATTACAACACCTGGAATTATGTTTACGGTTATCTCAAAGGATATATTTCCGAAGAATTTTTCGGCGAGTTGATTTTCGGCAGTGCAAGCGAAGCGGTGCGTTTCCTCAGTTACGGAACACCGACTCAGGCGTCACTGGAACTCAAATTGCAGGGTGGTAAAAATTTGCGCGGCAAAGGTGAATGGCTTGCGGAAACCGGAGCGGCAGGAAAAAACAGTGGGGACCTTCTGAAAAATACATGGAAAGTTACCTTGCCTTCCTGCAGAAATATCATCCGTTATACGGTATGTAATGCGGTCGGCAGAGAAATCTATCGTGCAGAGAATTTTGTACAGGTGCAGGAACCGTTCAACATGACTTATTCCGCCCGGGCATCGAAAAATCTGCTGCTGGTTGATTTCGCCGTCAATAAAGCATCCGGTGCGAAAGATGGCAAGGTGCGTCTGCTTGATCCGCAGGGTAAAGTTCTTGCAGAAAAAGCGTTCCGTATGACCGGTGAAACACAGCAGATCACTTTCCCCCTGCCTGTCGGATTGAAAGAAAATACGACGTATTCACTGGAAGGTACGCTGGGTGATTTCAACCGGAAAATGAATTTCCGTATGCCGGATATGACACCATTCAAAACAAGAGTCGGCATTGATGATTCCGTTCCCGTTCCCTGGCAGAAAGTAGTTGTGAAAGGTAAGAGTTACATTGCCGGCAACCGGACTTATACCTTCGATAAAGGTCCGATGCCTGTGAATATGACGGTTGACGGCAAAACGGTGTTGTCAGCTCCGCCTGCCCTTCTGCTCAATGGCAAAGCGGTGATTTGGGATGCAGTCAAGCCGGGTAAAAATTATGGTGACCGTGCAGAATTCACCACATCGGGCAAATGGGATGCCATTCACTTCACCTGTCGCGGCGAAGTGTGGTTTGATGGTATGTACCGCTGGGATTTGACAATGACTCCGCCGAAAACCGGAGTTGATATCGAATCCTTGAATCTGACCTGGTCGATGCCTGCGGATGCATCCAACTATATTCTGAATCCGTACTATGTTCCGTGGAAGAATGGGCGTGCATCTCTGAAGTGGACGGTTGATGAACGGGCATCCCTGCTTTGGCTGACGGGTCAGAAACGCGGTCTGGCATGGTGGTGTCAATCCGATGCCAACTGGGTGACCGACCCGAACCGGGCACAGATTTACCTGCGTAAGGAAGGCGGCAAAGCTTTTGTGCGGATTGAGATGATTCAGGATAAAGCGGTCTTGAAGAAGCCTGCGTCTTACACCATGGTATTCCAGGCAACACCGCCGCGTAAATTGGCTATGAATTACCGCGAATGGCAGTATCATGCCTGGCGGTCAGGGGCTGTCGATTGCGGTATCAGCGGCTGGAATGGATCGGCGGGTATCAAAGATGCCTCCAACATTCTGCATTATACCACATTGCTCCCGGCGCATCCGGCGGATTTCGGTAAACATTTCCAGAGATGGAAGAAGAAAGGCGTGATGGACCTGGTTTATTCCATGCCGGCACATATCGGACGTCTTTCTCCGGAATACGATTATTTCTATCCGGAATGGGCAGTTACACCGGGTGTGAAATGGGGTGCGAAAGATGAATTCACCAATGAACGATATTATGTGGAACCCTGTTGCGGAAAGACGCAGGGTGGAGATTTGCAGGCATACCGGGCAGATAAATTGTTCCGGGATTATCCGGAAGTCGGCGGGATTTATTTTGATATCTGCCATGTATTGAGTTGCAACAATGAACTTCACGGTTGCAGCGGACTTGATGCATTCGGGAAAAAATTCCGTTCTTCCACGGCGTTGGCGCTCCGTGAATATTTCCTGCGCATTTACAAGTTGACAAGAAAATACAACCGTGCGTTGTGGCTCCATGCGCACAATGCCTATTATCCTTTTGTACATGACTTTGCGGATTTGTGGGTTCCGGGGGAAGAACAGTATTTCCCGGTTCTGCGGAATCCGGAAGGGCATTATCTCCATGGAATTTCCAAGGAAGAATATCAGTCTGCGCTGAATCCGGAAATCCGCGGGGTGGGCATTATGATGATTGCACAGAATGCGCGTGTGATGGGCAGTTCACCGGAACTCAAAAAGCAGAAAGAACGTTTCATCGGTCAGAAGAATTTTGAGCGTCTTGCAACCGTTCTTTATCTGCATGACCTGAATCTGATGGGATATCATTCCGGCAATGAAAAAACAACACTCTTCCCGTTCTGGGATGTCCGCCGGAAATTGCATTTCAATCAGGCAAAGTTCACCGGTTACTGGATGGATCAGGCGGTGAAATCCAAGGTGCGCGGAGTCTATGCCTCCCGTTATTCCTGGAAAACGCCGATGCCTTATTCCGTCTTGCTGACCGTTGGCAACTGGAATAAGAATGCGGCGAAGGTTGATTTACAGATCGACTGGAAAAAGCTGGGGGTCAGCCCGCAGGCAAAATGGTATGATCCGTTGACAGACAAGGAATTGGATCGGAATACACTCACAGTTCCGGGCGAAGGATTTGTGTTGATCGCAATCAAGTGATCCATCATTATCCGGGAGGGGGAAATCCTTGTTTTTTCAAAATTCTGTTTGAAAAAAGCAAGTTATGCTTTATAGTATCTCCATATAGGTTAAAAAACAGAAGCCGAGAGAAAATATGAAGATGAAAAGATGTTTGACGGCTGCCCTTGCGGCAGGGTGTGTCGTTGCCAATCTCAATGGAGCTGCTATGAAAAATGAACAGAAACCGATTAAAGGGGTCGTCCTGCCTGTCGAATGGAAATTATTCCGTTCCGATAAATTTACAGCAGAAGATGCCGCCGCTGCACGGTATGAAGATGATTACCTGATTCCATTCAACGGCAAATCAAAAGTGAAAGCCGTTACCTTGAAAACGGCTCCGTCTCTGAATCTTGCATTGGAAAAAAAATACGATCGTAATAACCGGGCAATTCTTGCCGGTGTCATTACCGCTGAAAAACCGAAAACGATTTATATCGGTGTAGCGGCAGACTGGTGGATCGATGGCTTCTGTAATGGAACTTATTTCGGCGGGACCGATGTGGGCGGTAATGACAATTGGCCGCCGTCCGCCACAGACCGGACTTTTGCAGTGAAGTTGAGAGCGGGGCGTAATGACTTGAGTTTCTATGTCAAGCCTGGGGCAGGATCCTGGCAGGCAGCTATCGATTTTTATGCCGCATGCAGCGATCCGGATATTCCGCCGCGCCGTCTGCCGGAGCCGGGGATCGCATTCGGTCCTTACCTGACCAATCCGGCACCGGATTCTGTCACAATCACTTATCTGCTTAACGGAAGACAACCGCTTGAATTGGAATATCGTGCCGTCGGAGCCAAAGTCTGGAAAAAAGTACAGATTCTGCGCGGCGGTCAGATTTGTGACGAAACGCCGATCCTTCGTTTTCATCTGACCGGATTGAAGCCGGATACGGAGTATGAATACCGTGCTTTGCGCCGTTTACCGCCGTTTTTCAAGGAATTTGCGGTGGAAGAAACCCATACATTCCGGACCTGGTCAGGAAAGAGTCAGAGTTACAGCTTTTTCCTGATGGGCGACACACAGGATTCGACGAAGCAGAAAAATCTTGCTCGCACGCAGAACATTCAGAAAGCATTTCCGGAGTTGGCAAAATGCAGTTTCTTTGCGCATGTGGGTGACATGCACGGGGTGATCAATCATTTCCGCAGTGACATTTTTGACAGCATTCTGAAAGCGATTCCCAGCAATATGTACATTGTTTATGCCCGTGGTAATCATGAATTTGAGGGTGCGGAAGCTCAGCAATGGCTGGATCATTTTGCGTACAAGAACAAGAAAAGTTACGGGATGCTCCGTATGGGGAAAGTGTGTTACATTGTGTTTGATACGGGACATCATCTTTCCAAAAATGATCCCAATTGTTATAAAGATTATACCTATCTGAATGAGCTTGATACTCTGCTGGAAGAACAGACTGCCTGGCTGAAAGAAGCGGTCAAAACGCCTGAATTCCAGACGGCGGATTTCCGTATTGTCTTTGCCCACGTGGCACCGCATGGTCAACGCGATGGATTCAATCACATGCTGCCCCGGACACAGAAGATGGTGCGTGATGTTTTCAAAAATGGGAAATATCCGCTTGATCTCTGGGTTGCGGGTCATACCCATGTCTATAAACGGGTTGAATCAGATCCGCAATGGCAGTTCCCGGTGGTGGTTGTCAGCGGCGGCGCGGCGAGAACGGAACGGCGTCCGGGCATTGCACTTCATTTTGATGTGAAACCGGGCAAGATCGTGATGCGTGCGTTGAATATGGATGGCACGGTACACGATACGTTGGAGTTGAAGAAATAAGGTGATCTGTATCACACCATATCGGATTTCCGGAACCGGCGCGGGTGTCGGTCAGGAATTCCGATGACATGGATTACCATGCAGAAATAACGTTTCAGATATTACGACAAAAATGGTAGATAAACTCTGTGCTCTTTGCCATTTTTGTGGGCCTGAATATGTGGAATCTTATAATTTTAAGAAAAATTAGGAATTTTTAAATTTTTTCTGTAAGATATTACATGTTTTTGTAAAATATAATTATAAAACTACATGTTACGAGACATTATTCATGTTCAACAGGGAAAGGATAAAAAATGGCTATTTATGTAGAAAATAACATTGTCAGCAGCAATCTTGAAGTGAAAAGCAATACTTTGTATGTTCGAAACGGTGGCGTGGCGAATAGTACGACTGTAGATTTCAATGGATATATGCGCATATCCTCTGGCGGAACCGCGAACAACACCACCATCAATTTCAGTGGGGGCACGTACATTTACAACGGTGGAATAGCGAACAACACTACCATCAATGGGCGGGGCTCTGTGTACATATCCTCCGGCGGAACAGCTAACGACACAACAGTTAATGCCTGGTGCTCTATGTACATTTACTCCGGAGGGATGGCTAATGGTACTATCCTTAATTCCATTGGTTCCATGAAAATCTTCTCCGGTGGAACGGCTAACAGTACAACTATCAACAATGGCGGGGGCATTGAGATCTCCTCAGGCGGGATGGCAAACAACACAACTATTAATTCTTATGGTGGCATAAATGTCTTCGGTGGAATGGTTAATAACACTATCCTCAACAATGGGCACCTGGACATTTTTTCCGGCGGAACAGCAAACAGCACAATTGTTAATTCGGGAGGTATGAGTATTTATTCCGGCGGGATTGCCAATAGCACCACCGTTAATTCTGGCGGCTACATGAACATCTCCTCCGGTGGGACAGCTACAAATGTTATCTGGACTCCTGGCGTAGGACATGTTGAAGTCGCAGAGGGTGCATATGTAACTTATGTCAGTGATTATAGAGGAGTATATTTTTCAGACAACAATCTTTTGTCAAACAGTCTTGCAATGACAGATAAGATTGTTACATATAGTCGCATGTATGTAATGTCCGGAGGAACGGCTACCAACACCACTGCTACTTCCTACGGAGTCATGAGTATTTACGCCGGCGGGACGGCGAACAGCGCAACCGTTGATTCCTGGGGTAAAATATACATTTCTTCCGATGGTACAGCAAACAACACAATCGTTAATTTCTACGGCGCCATGAGTATTTACGCTGGCGGGACGGCCAACAGCACCACTGTTAATTCTGGCGGCTACATAATCATCTCCTCCGGCGGAACACATCGCGGAACATTGCAGATCGAATCCGGAGCAGTTGTTTCTGCGTATAAAGATTCCATTATTGACTTTACGGTTGCAGACCGGACAAAAGAAGATGGATATCTGATTAATAACCTTTCTCTGATTCAGGGCGCACCGACTTATACTATTACCGTTTCCGATAATCAGGAAGCCGGAACTTATAAGTTAGCTCAGGGTGCATCCTACTTTACCGGAACAATTTCGATCGGTACGGAAAATACAACTTATGGTTCTATCACGGTCAACGGCGCGGACTTTGTTTATAATGGGGTCACCTACTCTCTGGATCAGGTCAATGGTAATCTCACGCTCTCCATTATTTGTAATGATACGACTCCTCCGGAAAAACCGACAGCAATCGCAGACATTACTGAAAAGACCAGCGGGGCAGTCTTAATCACTGCCACATTCAGCAAAGATTCTGCCGTCAAACAATATAAGATCAACGATGGCGAATGGCAGGATTACACCGGTGCAGTTACAGTCACTGAAAACGCCACCATTTACTTCCGTGCAGCGGACGAAGCCGGTAATATTTCCGATGTGACGGAATACGTTGTTGATAACATCAAAAAGGGTGCGACACTCGACGGTTCCGGTATGACCCATGCGGAAGCTGTTGCAGCAGGTTATGACTTGATCGTCACCACCGGCGGAACATACAAGAGTAATTTCGGTCATGACGGCGTGGAAGCCCGGATCGAAGGCGGAACATTCTCCTGTACCGTCAGCGGCGGCGCATTGACATCCTCTACCAATTATAAGACCTGGGATGATCAGGAAAACGAAACGAATCTGACCGTTACCAGCGGTATGTTTAACAAAGTCGTAATGGGCGGTGATCGTGTCAATTACGGCAACTGCGAACATGTTGGTGATTTGCATCTGACCATCGAAGGCGGCACCTTTAATTCGCAGATTGTCGGTGGCATGGCATACACCGCTCAATCCATCCACGGACAAGCTATTTTGACTGGTGATGTCAATATGACACTGGCAGGCGGCACCTTCAAGTCCCGTATTTACGGTGGCTGTATTTCCACAGCGAATTACAGTACCCGTACTGCCATTGAAGGCAATATCAACATTGTTGTCGATTCCTCTGAAAACGAATTGATTTTTGAGGATAACGTTTACATCGTTGCCGGTTCTTATCAGAGCGGAGCCATCGATGGTAACGTTCAGGTGACCTTCACCGGATTGGGCAAAAACCTGAAGATGGATGCCGATAATCTGGTCTGGGGCGGCTGCAGTTCTGACGTCTACCTGATCAACGGCGACACCCGCACATTCCAGTCCACCATCAGTGGCAGCAGAACGATCTGCTTTGATGACTTCACCGGTGAATTCAATACTGGAATCCGCGGCTTCAATATCTTCACTGCAGAAAATGGCAGCAAGCTGGAAATTCTGGCAAGCAATCACCTGCGTGACATCGAACAGTGGAATCTGGATTGGGATACCCAGTTAAGCGGTTCCTTCCTGAATGATTTCCGTGGTGACACTATGAATATCGATTTGACCGGATGGGATCAGACAGCAACGAACTTGTTCGATTGTGCTGCAGGAACCTTTACCGGATTCGAGTCCATGAAGAAAGTCACACTGGGTGGTGAAACTGCGGTATATTCGGAAGCGATTTCCGGTTATGCCAGCACCAATTACATGTTGACACTCAATGATAATCAGACCATGCAGTTGAGTATGAAGACAACCATAGCCTGATAAAAGCTAAACTATAAAGAAACGGAATTTTGATTGAGGGTAAAACCTTAGTCAAAATTCCGTTTTTTGTATGGACGACACCGTACTGAAGAAATAAGGTGATCTGTATTGTATTACCCCATATCGGATTTCCGGAACCGGCGTGGAGACACCCCGAATTTATGGCGGAAAGCGTTGGAGAAATAGAGGGGATTTTCGTATCCGCACATAAAGGCAATATCTTTGATGGAAAGATTGTGTTTTCACAACTTGCCGGACGCTTTCGTTTGTTTTGAGGTGCAGGTGCTTGGCGGAACCTATTGAGCAATACATGGGAGCGTTCGGCTTTTTTATTACCTTTCAAAAAAAAGTTGCAAATTTTTAATGGTTGAATGTTTGCTTGGACTTAAAATGTCCAAGGGGGTATTATAACGTATGGCTGACAGAAGGTAAACTGTCAGAGAGGAAGATGGTAAAATGCCCAATAGGTAAAAAACAATTACAACGATTGATTCGGCTGGTTTTTCTGCTGAAAGAGAAGCGCATAGACCGCAATCAGTCATTGAGGCGGGTTTTACGGTAAACCACCGGCGGCAGTTTGAAAAATTTTTTGAAGGTCTTGGAAAAATGAAAACGGTTGGAAAATCCGGTCTTATACGCGATTTCCTCAATGGGAAGGCTGCTCGACAGCAGCAGATCCCGCGCATAACTCATCCGCCGCATCATCCTGTACTCACAGGGGCCAAGGCCGATCTCTTTTTTGAAGGTATCCCGGAAATGATCGTAGGACATGGAAACCGCCTTTGCCGTCTCTTTCAGGGAAAGTCTGCGGTCTTTGTCTTCCATCATGAGAACGGCTTTCTGAATCCGAAGGTCGATTGCCGACACCGGTTCCGGAAGATGCGGCTGAAGCTTGATCAGATAATGAAACAGAACCGCATGGGCATGCAGGGAAACCATTTGTTCGGACGTTTCATCCCAGTCCCGGACGGATGAAAGCAGAACTTTTTCTTCATCTGCCGACAGTATGACCGGTTTGGACGGCGATGCTGGTCCGAACCATGAGAAATGAATATAAAATTGGGAAAACGGTTTGTCCGCCCGGGTTTCGAAAGGGGTGTTCGGCGGCACAAACACCACCGTCTCCCGGTTCAGTTTCACGACATTGTCCCGGAATATCAGATTCGCCCCGTCCGAGGCGCCCCAGTAAAAACGCCAGAACGGACTGATCCGGTTCGGGTGATACCAGATTTCAGGCAGAATGTTTTGGGAATATCCAAACATCAGAATCCGGATGGCGAGAGCATCCAGATCACACCATTCGACTTTATCTTTCCACGTTTTTGACATAAAAATCCCCTTTCTTAACATTTCAAATTCCGGATTTTGGATTATAATATATCACATTGAAAAAAAATTTCAACGGAAGATTTTCCGATTCCGATAAGATTGGAGGCTGTCATGCAGGAATTGAGCGGAGCAAAACACTGGTTTCACGAAAAACGTTTCGGAATGTTTGTCCATTGGGGGATTTATGCCGTCGGCGGCATCCACGAACAGCATCAGATGCGGTTGCACGTCCCCGCCGCAGAGTATCAGAAATATGCCGCGCAGTTCAACCCCGTGAAATTCGATCCCGTCGAGTGGCTGGATCTTGCGCAGGAAACCGGCATGGAATACCTGGTCTTCACAGCCAAGCACCACGACGGTTTCTGCATGTGGGACACGAAGGAAACCGATTACAACATCATGAACACACCGTATGGCAAAGATGTCCTGCGGATGCTTGCGGATGAATGTCACAAACGCAATTTTCCGCTCGAAATCTATTATTCCTGTGTGGACTGGCACCATCCCGCCTATCCGAATATCGGACGGCATCACGAGATCATCACCGATCCGCAGTTCTACGACATGGACGCCTATATGGCTTTTCTGAAACGGCAGATCCGCGAACTCTGCACCAATTACGGCACGATCCACGGCATCTGGTGGGATATGAATGTCCCCGGGTGGCAGGATCCCTCCGTAGCCGAACTGATCAATTCGCTCCAACCGGCGGCGGTGATCAACAACCGTGGCTACGGGCCGGGCGACTTTTCCACTCCGGAACGCAATTTCCAAGCGGAAGCCGCCTTCCCGTTTGCCAAACCGACCGAAGCTTGCGATTCAGTCGGACAATACAGTTGGGGATACCGTCGCGACGAGGATTATTTTTCAGTCCGCAAACTCGAACGCCAGATTTCGCTTTATACCGCACTCGGAGGCAATTTTCTCCTCAATGCCGGACCCGATGAAACCGGATGTTTCCCGGAAAAAGCCCGTTCGATCCTTAGCCGTATCGGCAAGTGGCATAAAACGGTTTCTGTGGCGTTGACAGCCAAACCGTGTTACGGACTGATCAAATCCTCCGACATTCTCTGCACCGGCGAAGGACGCGAACTGAATCTGATTCTGCTGAATCCCCCCGCCGGAGAATCGCTCAAGCTCAGTGAGCTGCAATGGATGCCGAAGAAAGCGATTCTGCTGAACAGCGGGGAAAAGCTCACTGTTACACCGGGCCCGGAAATCGAAACGCCCGCAATCACTTTGCGGAATCTTCCCGCCGACCGGATGAACGATGAGATCCAGGTGATCCGTTTGGAATTCGACGAAGATGTGATCCATCCAGCCGACACAACCGTTTACGAAGATAAATCCGGCAGCATGGTACAAGGGTAAAAACGAACTCGTAATTGAAATCTATAAACATGGAAGGAAAGAAAATGAAATCTCAATCGCAGGGACGGGGTATGACAAATGTTGTGCGGCAGTTTTTTACACTGATAGAACTTCTGGTCGTGATTGCGATCATTGCGATTCTGGCTGGAATGCTTCTGCCTGCATTGGACAAGGCAAAGCAAAAAGCAAGATCACTCGTGTGCTCCGGTAATTTAAAACAGATCGGGACAGGCTTTTCCCTGTATTTCAATGACAGTAACGGGCTTTGGGATGCTGCCATGTTCGCAAACAGCAACACTTGGTACCGCTATATTGCCATTTACATGGGAAGTATCAAAAATTACAGTGACTGGTCCACTGCAAAGAGTAAAGCGGCAAAAATAGCTCCGTTCATCTGTCCGGCGGATCCGAGGAAAATCGACTGTCCCAGCTACACCTTGAACGGCAATGCCCATGATAAAACGACACAGCGTAGCGGAATGGACCGCAGGCGGATCGATAAACTGTCCAAGATGTCGCAGCGTTGTCATGTTCTGGAAGGCCGGGGAAACGGCGAAATATTCAGCGGCAAGCCGGCAACGGAAAACAACGTTTACCGCTCAGTTTCGTATGTCATTGGAGTCGGGTCCGGTGATGATGTACACGCAAGAATGATTTCCAAACACAACAATTATTCGAATATTCTGTATCTTGATATGCATGTGGCGCCCATATCGTATTTGAACCTGTACTATAACATTACGAACGCATCACAAATCTTTTTCGACTATAAGCAGAAAAACCAATAACGGAAAGCTGAAGAACAATGAAGATCCAGAATATTTTATGGTCGGCTCTCATGACAGTTGCTTGTATTGCTGCAGCATCAGACAATCTGCTGTCCAATGGCAGTTTTGAGAGAAAAAATCCGAAAGGTCTGCCAGCCGGATGGAATCTTCCGGTGGACGGACGGATTGCTCCGGATGCCGCCGACGGAAAAGCCGCAGCTGAAGTCAAAGGTTCCCTGTCACAAGGCGGACTGAATCTTCCGGCGGGAAAATATATTCTCCGTTTTCAGTACAAAAAAGACAATGCCAAATGGTTAGAGGTATGTCTGATCTGCCGTGATAAAAACAATAAAATCATTGGCCGCAAGCAGCTGACCCGTTATTTTGGAAGGAATAAATCTGTACCGGAATGGCAGGCAGTGGAATATTCCGTCGATGTGCCCGAACACAAGGGAGTCTGCCGGCTGATTTTCAATACCCATGGCGGGCTTATGCTGATTGATGATGTCAGCATCCGGAAAGCGGAAAAGCTGGTTGAAGCGGAAGGAAAACTTGTTTTTGAAGACCAATTCAACCGGACAGAACTGGGACCGGACTGGATCGTGGAGTCCGGGGAATGGCGAATCAAAAACGGACGTCTGGAAGTCAAATCCGGAGGCAGAACGAATGAATGCCGTATCAAGTTTGCCCGCCCCATCGGGAAAAATATCCGTTTGGAATACACCTGTTCTTCCGCTTCCCCGCAGGATCTCAGCGCCATGATCTGTTCCGATTCGGCGAAAAAGGGGCTTTCCGGTTATATTTTCGGGTTCGCCTCCGGTTATAATTCCTACAATTACATTGGCAGAACCGGCCCCTTTAAGATTCTGGCACGGACCATACAGGAAGGTTTTTCCTCCGGGGCGAATCCCGGACAAAAACACCGGATTGTGGTGGAGAACCGTGACGGCAAGCTCAGATTATTCCGTGACGGCAAATTGGAACTGGCTGCGGAAGATATGTTTTCAGATGAGTTTACCGGAAAATCATTCGGTTTGTTTACTTACTTTCAGGGAGAATTCGAGGATGTTAAAGTATATCAGCTGCCGGAAAGCGCCGAGAGGACTGTACGGAAAGCCGAATATCCTGTGGAAAAGGTGATACTGCATGATTTTTCCAAAGCGGAGGATGCTGGCGGCGGAAACGCCCGGATCGTGAATTTCCCGACCTGGGATTATGCCCAAACGGAGAACCGGGAACAGATCACGGTGGATGATCCCTGTCTGAAATCTTCGGATATCAGGTTTGCTCTGCCGGATACGGACAGCGGGATTGTGGAATTCGACTGGTTCAGCCCTGAGAATGGTCAGAGTCTGTCCGCAGAACTTTCAGACGCTGCCGGAAACTGTTCTGCGGCATTCCTGATCGACCGGGACGGATTTTTCCATGCCGACGGAGCGGACGGAAAAGTCGCGCTGCTCAATAAGATCGAATACCGGCGCCGTCTGCTGTATGATGATTTCAGGATCGAACGGGGAAAATGGTATACTTTCCGTCTGAAATATGACTGGTCCAACAAACGGATCGACAATATTGCCATGTTGAATCTGTATACGGAAAATCAGCGGGGATACAGCAAACAGGTCCCGGTCAAACAGGGCGATTATATTTCTCTTGGCGGCAGGATTCCGCTGAAAGCTTCTGCGGGAAAACCGGTTTCCATCCGGTTCCGTTCGGATAAGAATCCGTTCCTGCTGGATAACGTTCTGGAATTCGGTCCGGTGGGTTACAAGACAGTGAACGGGAAAAGCATTCTTCTGGATGGCCGGACTCTGCTGAAACTGGACTTCCGGCAGAGACGCGATCCGATTCATCTGAAATCGCAGTCCCTGCGGAATTTTACCAAAAAATACTACCGTCATTTCTATATGACTCCTTCCATCGCGGATTACCGGAACGGTTTGGGCAAGGCATCATTCCAGAAATGGACTCGCCGTTACAATGAGGCTATGATGCTTGCGGCATTCCAGAATGAACGCATCGAACTGCTGGAACGATCCGCATTCTACCGGAATACTGCCGCACCGGATTTCCGCAGAAAATTCGTGAAACTCGAACAGAAACAGGAACAGGCGCTGCTCGCTTTCGCCGATGCTTATCTGCATGGCGCCGATGAACACCGTCTCCAGACCGGAGCAGAATCCGCTTTGGCTGATTTTGAACGCACACTTGCTGAACTCCGCAAAGACCTGGATGCGGCGGATCATGCAGACAAGCTCATTCCGTCGGAACCGATCTATCACAATTGGTCGCTCCAGTATGATCCGGCACGGCGCTGCTGGACCCGCAACGGAAAACCGGAAATCTTCATCAGTTCGATATCCCAGCTGCATAATGAGCCGAAAGCCGGTTTCGAACAAACGGAATTCATTTTGGATAAAGTGCGTGCCCTTGGAATCCAGCCAAGTGCCGTAACCGTCGGGGGAACCAGAGGCGGAGCCCCGAAAAACGGTGAATATTTTAGTGTGAACGCTTTTAACCATGGTGTGAAAACCTCGGATACGCTGGTCAGACAGCATCATCTGCCACCCTATGGCCTGGCATTTATGAATCATGGAACCGGAAATATCCGGATGTCGGTTCCCCTCTGGTGGCTGGAACGGAACCGGAAGGATAAAGACATTTTCTTCAGCAGACCGGACGGAACCCCCGGCGATAAGATCACGCCGGTTTACCGGGGCTGGCCGAAATACCCGTTCCTCTCTTTGAATTTCTGGAACAGCAAGGTACAGGATTATATTTTCAACCGTTACTTTCTGTATGGGAAAGCCATGAGCAGGCGGCCTGATCTTTTCAGCAATGTGATGTTTTATCTGGGCGGAGAATCCAAAATCGAACTGCCGTCCGGAATGGCGCCCGGCTATGGAAAAAGCGCCAGTGCCGCATTTCAGGCATATCTGAAAAAGAAATACGGCACCATTGATGGGCTTAACCGGAAATGGGAAAGTGATTATGCTTCCTTCGAGAAAATCGTGCCGCCTCCTCCTGCGGCCGAACCTTCGGCTCTGCGGTATGAATTCCAGACCTTTGTCCACCGGGAGTATTTTGACCGATTCATCCACCTGGCAAAAGAGAATCTGGAAAAAGGGTTTGGCGGGAAGCTGGCGATCGGACACGATTTTCAGGATACCTTTTCCGAGTTTGACATGCCCGCCTTTTTTGACAACGTATCCATCGGACTGTTTCATTCCTATCAGATATGGGACCGCAAGATTTATCCGAAATATCTGCGTTCTCTGTCGGAAGCATCCGGCACTCCCTGGGGCTCCATCGAATGGGGACCTACGCAGGGCAATAAGACCATGTTCGATATGACAGAAACCAAACTCCACGCTTTGCGGGAAATCAGCCATCAGATCATGTTCGGAAGCATCGCTCCGAATATGTTTTATGAGGATTTGAATCAATATCCCAATGAATGGCAGTACGGATTCCCGCTGACGGACAGCCGCCTCGGATATATGCCGTTCAATTATTTCGCCTCCTTCTGGCGCCTTGCCAAGGAACGTGCCATCCGGTTCGGGGAAAAGGCGATTACCGCAAAATCGGTCACCCCCGATATCGTCGTTCTGGAAGTGGATTCCGCCCGCCGGAATGCTTTGCCGGAACGCAGCATTTACACCATGTGCAAGGCATTCTCCGAATTTATGGAACAGCAGAATATCCTCTACTGTTTCCGGTTCGAAAAATTGGTGGCGGACGGACGGCAGAAATTAGACGGCATTCAGGTCGTCTTTGTGCCGAACGGAATTGTTATGACCAAAGAACTGGACAGTAAACTGGAGGCTTATCTGCGGAACGGCGGGACCGTCATTGCCTTCGCTCCTCCGGGCGTTTACAATGAATACGCCAAACCGAAAACAGATGGTCTGCTGGCAAAAGCTTTTCCGGGGGTAAAATGGACGCATCGGAAGTATTCCAGATGGTTTGCCGATGGAAAACCGGCTTTGTGCCGACAGGCAAAACTGGGTCTGGGAACACTGTATGTTTTCGACAATCCAAATCAGTGGGATACGAATCTTCCGGAATTCCGGAAGATCCTGAAACGGCATATCCGACCGTCTCTGACCTGTTCGCAGAACGATTTTCAGTTCTCATACCTTGAGGCGGACGGAGTCCGTTATCTCTATGTGCTGAATTACAATATCGGTCATACCCGCGAAGGAGAATTTTCGGTGCCGGGTTCCGTGAAAGTAACGGATCTCAGTCTGGCCAGTCCGCAAGTTCTGTCCGTGATGAAGCGGAATGGACGAACCGTTTTCCGGACGAAACTGGCTCCGTCCGAGCTGGCATTGTTCGAAATCATGGCTGTCAAATAAACAGCACAAACAGCTCAATCAGACGTCCCGGTTCTCTTCCGAAGCGGGACCTTGTATGCCAATGGTGTGGGGAAAGCCGGTTTTGAGATCACGGTCAAGGGGAAAGCAATCATACGCCGGCAGAAACAACGACATTGGAAAATCTTGAGAAGTTATCCGCACTAGTGGAAAAACTGATGCGGGCTTAACTGCGTCCGATTTGTTTGCTGTAATCTTCCCGGACATAATGCCCTTTTGTTTCGGGAAGGAAAAGGGAGATTACGAACGATGTGATCGTGGGAATCAGGAGCAGACCGAACAATGTAGCGTATGCTTTTGTCGGGTAAATCACGGCTTTGCCGCCAGTGAATTCAGAGGGATCCACGAAGCTGTCCAACAGCAACCCGATAAGGACGGAAAAGATTGCAACTGCCAGGTATCCGGACATATTGAGGAATGCAGCAGATTGGGTTTGGATATCTTTGGAATTCAATTCCTGCACGAGCATGGAAAATGCAATCGACATTCCGGAAGCGAATGCAAAGAGGCAATAGGCTGCGGCGAAACAGAAGGGCGGCAGATGGAAAAGGATGGAAACCAGCATCAGAATACTGGAGAAGAGAGTGGTTCCGCAGGAAAAGATAATCAGGGGTTTCCGGCGGTTGTTCATGAGTCGGGTAAGAATTCCGCCAGCGAGAAGAGTTGACATACTGATGAGGGTCAGGGAGAAGATGGTACCGGAAGCGGCTTTTTCCGATAATTTTGCGTAATCGAGGAGGAATTTCATACCGAAAACGGTTTGAATCACGAAATAACAGCAGAAGCAGACTGCACTGTTGAATGCCACACACCAGGTATAAGGATTTTTCAGCACAAAAAGGAGAGGTCGGAATGAGATGGGGACGGCTTTGACCGGTTCCACAGGAACAGCCCGTTTTCCAAGCAGGAAAATGAGGTATATGATGAACGAAAGAATCCCGACAGCGATAAGAATTATATTCCAATGGAAATGAGATTTGAGCATAGCGAACGGCATTGTGCCCAACAATCCGCCGCCGTAACCGATAAAATATACGATACCTAACACGACAGAAAAATTTTTGCGTCCGAACAGATGATCATTTTCCCGCAGCAAACTCAAAAACATCCCGCTGGAGCCGAGTCCGCACAAAACGCGCATGAAATACATGAGAATCAGGTTGATGGTACTGGAACCGCAGACGAGAGGGAAGCCCAATGCGCCGATACAGAACAGAATTCCGGCGTAAGTAATCACGCGCATTCCGCCGTATTTATCGGCACAGATTCCGACGAGTAACTGACAGATGGCATAGATGCAGATGTAAGCGGAGCCCATGCCGGCGATTTGCGTACCGGTCAAACCGTAATCCGCCTGCAGGTCATTGAATACGGTTCCGGGGACAGCGGTTCTTTGGAAATAGGATGCGGCATAAATGAACATCATGGGGACGAAAGCCCACAGAGCGATTCTGCGGGCCCAAATATCCTGGAAAAAGGAATTCATAAACGATTCTTTCTGTTTAATTGAACGATTCGTATAATATACCATCGGAAAGTGAAAAATACAAATAAAAAGGCAGCCTATCTGTCTCAATCGATAAAAATTTATCACAGATGTCCCATAATTTTTCATAAAAAGGGCTTTTAACCGTCATTTGAACGGAAGATTTTCAGATTTTTGAAAAGTGATTTTGTCAGATTTTATGATACAAGTTAAAAACTTCCCGTCCGTAGCAACATTGATAAATCGCAAAATCAGCCCTGAATGGGCGGAAAGAGTCAAACAGCCCAGGGTAAGCGTAGCGCAACCCTGGGGATAAAACCCAATGAACGCGCATAATGATAGCCGCCACGTTGACGGCCTTTCGATAGAAATGGACGGCATCGTGGTGGCAATGACATATCCGAGACCTCATGGCATCACCGTATGTGCCATTCCTTGCGGAACGCCCCAAACGGCGATGCCAGTCTTTACCCCAAATTTT
>JAZUCU010000022.1:0-107274 GCA_045639325.1 Victivallales bacterium | reverse complement strand
AATTTCTTTCTTTTCCATCTTTGTGTTTTCCTTTCTTTTCGTAAACCTACGATTTTGTTGCGTTTTTTCAAAGGACATAGAGCCCCTCAAGATTATAATATTAATATTATATCACGCGAAAAGTGAAATGCAAATTTTTTTATTAAAAAAAAGAAAGTTTTTTAAGAAATAACTGGAGTCCATAAAAAAACGGGAACATCACAAAAGACATTCCTGTCAATAATAATTCAATCAAAAGTAATGACTTATATTAAATTATCCCCCACACACCGCTCTCTGCTTCGCCAGTTTGGATGCGATCAATTCCGCAATCCGTTCCGGCGGAAAAATATCCCCCAGAGAACTGCCTGCCGCCGCAATCGTCCGGGCATACTGTTCGGCCAGAATTTCCGCCGGGAAAACAGGCTTTTCAGCAAAGGTTTTATCAAGGGCATCGACCACCTGACGGGCGATGTCGTTATGATAAGATCCCAACTTGTTCCGCCAATCTCCAGGCTGTTGATAATGTTGATGGAACAGACTCATTCCGTGCAAGATAAGCGATGCCGTCCGTGGATATCCGGAACACATCAGATTCCACGGTTCCCCGGTCTGATCGCTGCCCGTACGGAAGTCCGTCCGGAGCAGAACGGCGGGCATATCCACCATTTTTGCGAAACAGAATTCGACAACGGTCCCGGAGTCTAAATCCGTCCCGTCAAAGTTTGCCACAATGGTATCGCAACTGAGCAATAATTCCAGATCGGCATTGCGGATGGCAAAGACAGACCGGCTGGAATTGGACTCAGTCAACTGGGGCAGTTTCACCTGATATCTGCCGCCGGAAATTTTTTCTACGGCATGTGCGATTTCCACATTGGCAGTCAGTTCCTTAAAATCGAAAAGGCCGCCTGCCCAATAAATTGTAATGGGTTGTCGAGTTGTCATTTTGTGTCATTTCCAAAATTCTTTTTCCAATGCTTCCTGTTCCCGGCGCAATGCGGCAAATGCGGCTTGATCGGGCGTAAAAGTCAGGTGTTTCATCTCTTCCGTACCATCTATTTTTTCTTTGTACGGACGGCGGAGATAGGGATCATATTGCAAATCAGGTTCACCGGTTTCCAGCGTTTTGAAAAGCAAATCGCCTTCTTTCCGGCAGAGATAATCATGCCGGTCAAAATAATTTTTCCGGAGAAAATGGAAGTAGCTGACCCAGAGCCAGTTACCCGTCGCATGGGGCAAAGTGCAGCCGAGTGTTGTAACTGCCACGTTCCGGTTCTGCGCCAGAGAATCACCAAGGGCGGACAAGGTATTCTGCGCGGCAAAAATGACAGTATAATTTTTTGCAATTGATGTAAAACTATGTGAGTCTGTATTCCCCACAACTGGGATTTGTTTACCGGCTTTAATGCACAGTTCAAGGTACAATCCCTGGGCTTCCTCATTCACACACCATTCGTCATTATAAAGCTCGATACAGTCGTAAAGATTATGTTCCAGCGCATAATCACGAATCACTGCCGGCAGGAATAAACGGTTGTGGGGACGCCAGTACGGGTGGCAGAATACATTGATACCGCCTGCCTCATGTACCCAGTCATGAATCACATGGTAATTCACCGCAAGATGCCGCAGATAAGAATCCGGATACGCCGGGACTTTGCTCATGTAATGGGCATAGATGGTATCATACTCCTTCTGCCCCTTGAAAAGACGGCAGGAAATCGGTTTGCTGCCGCCGAAATTCAGGTTGTGGATCGTATGCAGATCGGGCAGATGTACTTCTTCCGAAGGATATGCAACAAAAGAGGTTGGGCACTGCTCCACAAAGTCCTGCGCCTTCCGTGACGGGAAATGCTGTTTATGGTCGGAAAGCCCCATGAAATCCAATCCCGCGGCACGGTTGGCGGCGGCATAATATTCCGGACTCAAATAATTTTTTTCGCCGCAGCAGGCGGAGAAACCGCTGTGCAGATGCATATCCCCTTTGAACGGCCGCAAGGCAAGGTATTCTTTCCGCAGAGAGAAGATGCCGAAAACAAAAAGAACCCGGTCGCCGATCCTCACCCGGAAATAGTTTTCACCTTCTCCTGCAAAAGGATAACGGAACCGCAAAACGCCGTCTGCATCAAAGGAAACGTCTTTAATTTCTTCATAATCCGGACGCCCCAGATCGTAACCGTTTCCGCTGGTGAATCCGGGGATTTCGTTATTGGTGAACAAACCGTCAGCCCGCACGCTGTCGATTGTAAATTCGCCCTGAAATCCGCGCAAATCGGAATGGGGAAATCTGCCTTTGATGGCAATTTCCTGTACACAATCGGCTTCAACGATCCGGGGAGAGATGTAATATAATTCCTGTTTCATGAGTAATATCTCCATTAAAAATGCGGGAATAATATAGCATGCGCCATTGCGAAATGCAAAAATATGGGAGCAGATATGTCATAATTTTTCCAATCTTTTCATCCGGTAGAAAAATTAAATCAAATCCGGTTGTTTTTAAGCTTGAAAATACATAAAAATGGTGTATTGTAACCGCAATAATATAAAGTGTAACTCCGAAAACAGGGTGGAAAGACTCAAACCGCTGCTGTAAATGGAAAGAATCTTATGACAAAAATCAGATACAAACGCGGCGAAACTGTCTCTTACACCACCGACAGCTCTCTTTTGCGTCATGTACAGCAGGGGAATGAAGATGCCTGGAACCGTTTCTATCAGAAATATATCGGCATGATTCACTCCATCGGCAAAAAACGCAGATTGACCCCGGAAGAAAGAGACGAACTCATGATTGATGTCATGACGATTTTCTGGCGGAAAATGGAGCATTTCATTTATGACCGCAACCGGGGTAAATTCCGCAGTTATCTTGGCAAGATCGCCGACTATTGCGCCATGCAGATATTCTCTAAAAAAGAAGATGATCCGGAAATCATCAGCGATCCGAAAATGGATTATCCGGATGACGTGGATGATGCCTTGATGGAAGACTGGCAGAATTATTTGCTGGATAAAGCTCTGGAAGCCTTGCGGGAAAATGTGGATACCGAAGTTTATCAGGTCTTCTATATGTCATTCATCCAGAAATGCCCGGTCGCCGAAATCGCAGCCATCACGCGGAAAACACCCAATAATATTTACGTGATCCGCTCCCGGTGTCTGAGTAAATTGACCGCGCTCATCAAAGAATTCCGGCAGCTGGATGATCAGATGCTGTCATCCCATTCGAACAAGAAGGATCTGGAATACTGACTGTTATAGAACTTTCCGTCATACAGTGTGACAAAGTTCCGGTTCAGCGTCGGAATGGACATATCTTTATTCATTTCCAGCGGGAATGTGATTTCTTTGCCTGATAACCAGAACCACTTATGGAACTTGGCATATCCACCCAGCAGAATGTGCCGATTTTTGTAGGCCGATAATTTTTCAATGATCTGTTTCTGTAATTCCGGCGTTTCCGGACAGGCCAGTCTGCCGCCCAGCAATTCACAGAACCGACGCGCCGTATACCATGCCATGGTCGTATCAAAAAGAATATAACGCTTTTTGCCGATTGTGAAACGTGTCAATTCCAAAGGCAATTTTTTACTGGTACGGAGATGAGCGTTGCGGTTCGCATATTCGCTTTCTTTCCATTCACAAACAAAAATCCCGGAAAAACTCTTCCTGTTTACCTGCTTCCATTTTCTGCCCTGCAATACCAAATGATCCCCCGTCGTATGGCGTTGCGTCTGCCATTTACCGTAATCAATCGCTTTGCCGCTGCTTATCCATTGCCATTTGCCATTGATCTTTTTACCGCCGAAAATACAGTCCCAGCCGGAAGCCGCAAGCGGCATGGCTTTGAGGAGACGATCCAATTCCTCTGCGGTTTCCGGTTCCGCCAGTTTGCCGCCGAGAATTTGAGACAGTTGTTCCGCTTCATACCAGTAAAAACAATTGTAATTTTCTCCGAACAATTCATAGATTTTCCCATTGAGATGCACCCGGGGCGTACCCTCGCCCGCAAAGAAATGCTTGTCAAAATAAGAAAGATCTCCCGGCGCAATCACAAAACGGAATCCGATGTCATAAGGAATATGCTGATACTTCAACAGTTCATGATGAGCAAAAGTCCGTCTTTCCTTCGACTGAAAAGAGCCGCCGCGCATAACGATCGACTGTTGCATCTTCGTCGGTTCCACCGGCTCAAGAATCTCATATACGTTGCCGTAAATATCATTCAACCCCAGTTTGTTCGGCAGTTTCGACCCGGAAGGCATCGAGCGTTTATTGGAATTGCGCCCCAGAACAGCACGATCGTACAACGACGTGGTATCTTTTCCCAGCCAGGCATTTTTCGCCGCATATTCCCATTCCGCTTCCGTCGGCGGGCGGACAATATACCCCGGCGGAAGAACCTGTTTCTTCTGAAAACTATGAGTCAGAACATAACAGAAATAAAGAACTTCGTTCCAGGATACCCGTTCGACCGGCGTTCCTTCATTCGGTGACTTCTGCGGTGCAATCCCCATCATGCGGGTGTAATAGGCGTGGGAAACTTCATTCTTGCCCATCCAGAAGTGATAAGGGATCGACACGATCTTTTTATTGTGATCCATCTGTACCGCCCCGGGAGGCATAAAAACAGCGGCATAAAACGCAACCTGCGTATCATCCCATTCCTGATCGCAACGGGGACCGTGCCAGCCGGTATACAGCGCAGATTCGTGGCGTTTCAACTGTTTCAGGAAGGTCTTCCGTTTACCTTCCGGCAAATATTCACTCAACGGCGTCATCAGGTATCCACGTGCTTTCCCGGCAATGGCAAAATCCTGCTGAAAATCACCGCTTTTCTCCGGGATAACAGGTAACAGTTTTTCCGCAGCAGACTGCAATAACATCTGTAACTGTTTGCTGTATTCTACCGCTTTCTTCCAGTTTCCGGCATCACTCGCGATTTGCAGGCGCGCCTCATGCTCCTGATAAGCCTTGTACATCTCCGGCAGCATGGTCTGAAATTGGAAAGGAATCAATTCTTTCCGGTCCTTGTTGATAGAACGGAAATTGGCAACAACCAGCTGCTGACTGGCGGTCCGTAATCTCTCCTGTTTTTTCAAAAATTTCAGTGTCCCGGCTGCAATGATCATCAAAAGCAGAACGGTCAGCAAAGAATACAAAATAAAACGGAATTTTTCCCGGTTGAGACTCTTCCAATCCAGAAAACTCTTATACTTCCGGACCAGATAATTAGGTTCTCTGATCGTTTCCGGCAATGCATTCAAAAATTCCGTCGTCGAATTGAATCGTTTGGTGGGATTACTGTTGCACATCCGGGAGAGGACGGGGAACAATTGATGTTTCACTTCAAAAGGCATCGTTTCCGGCAGATGGGGATAATCCCCCGGATGATTCCCCGTCACCATACAGTAAAAGACCTTGCCGATGGCATAAAGATCGCTTTTCAAGTCGGCAGGCATGGCTTTAACAATGATCTCCGGCGGAATAAAGCCGGGCGTCCCTGCCAATGTCACCTGGGTATCCGCCTCGGCTACAAGCCCCGGATCGCTGAGTTTCGGGACGCCATTGACAAAGATAATATTATCCGGCTTGATATCCCGGTGCACCAGTCTGGCATGATGGAGCGTCGTCATCCCGTTCAACAGTTCCCGGACGATATGTATGGCTTCTACGGGGGAAAATTGTTTTCCGTTGCGGATCATATTACCGAGTGTGGCGGGAGTATAATCATCCTCATCATCCGGATCCAGATTATCCGCGGCTTCCATGATATAGAAGAATCCGTTTTCCATTTCGCCGATATGGAAGATCTGCAGCAGATTGGAATGAGTCCCGGAAACCGGCATATAGTTACGGATCCCCTGCAATTCGCGCCCGGAACAATCGGTACTCTCCACGACCTTGATCACAATCTTCTGCCCGATGGCATTTTCGGCAAGATACACCACGCCATAGGCGCCCTTGCCGCACCGGTGAAGAATCCTGCAGCCGGAAAAAGATTTCCCGATATCAAATATTTTATTCATAATACTCCATTTATTACGCTTTGTAATGTATCATCAATTCCGGATAAAGCAAGAAAAAATCCGCATTTTTACTCAAACTGCATCTGTGGCAACCAGAGATTTGAAGAAACCAATCTATTATTGTATTTTGTCGCAACATGCAATATCTTACAACAAAATTAAAAAATTTTCGATTTTTTTTCAAATCTTAAAAAAATTTGTAAAATAAAATTTGTGTGATATATTGTCATTATATATAATTTTACAGGAGAATATCGTTGAAATGAAACTGTATGACCTCACCGCATCCTTTCCCCCGAATTATCAGGCGGAACATATCCGGTTGACCGAAGTCCCGCTGCAATCCGCGAAAACAAAATACACCGGTTTGATTTATGATTCCGAACTTTACAGCATGAATTCCAGTTATATCGATCTGCCCGGGCATATCCGCGAGACCGATGACGGCGTCACAGCGGAAAATGCGCCGATTCAGGATTTTTATCGCGTCAACTGCTCTTTGATACGGCTTCATCGGGAAGATCAATCCGGTGCCGTCACCGCGCAGGATCTGGAAAATGCATTCGGCGGAAAAGTCACCACACCAGCATTGATGATCAACGCATTGGGCAAACTGGAACCCGGCGATATTGAATGTCGCAGCGTTTATTTGGATGACAGTGCGGTGGAATGGATCATTTCCTGTGGGATTCGCCTGCTGGTTTCGGATATTTATGAAAGTCAGGCGTTGGAAGGCGTGTTCCTCAAATTGTTTGCCGCCGGTGTAAGTACGGTATGTGAGCCGCGGCGGATGATTCAGGTGTCGGACCGGGAATTTTATTTGAGCATTATATTCATGAATATGCCTTATGTAACCCAGATTCCCTGCCGGATTCTGGCGGAATGTAACAATTAAACAAAGGAGACTACTTATGAACTACAAACACATCGCAAATGGTTTGAAAAGTCTGGGCTTGAAAAAGGGCGATATCGTATTGCTGCACAGCTCCTTCCTCAGTCTGGGTAAAGTTGAAAATGGCCCGACCGAAGTCATTAAGGCATTCCTTTCCGTCATCGGGAAAACCGGGACCCTGCTCGTACCCGTATTCGGCAAACTGGGTGTTATCCCGGATGAAGTGAAGAAAATGCCCGGCGTGGTCATCAGTTCTGCACCCGTCGGAACTCTCGCCGCAATCGGCCCGGATGCGGAAGAACTCCTTGACAAGCACTGGTGTGCAGATACTGCGCACGGCATGAATACGCCCTTTATGCGTCTGGCGGAAAAAGATGGCGTCATCTGCCTGCTGGGTGTCGACCAGGACCGCAACACCACGCTGCATACGGTGGAAGCACTTCTGGAATTGCCTTACCTGGGATCCATTGAACAAACATTCAAGGCCCCCAATGGCAAGACCGTGACAAAAACCTATAAATACTACCCGGGTCCTCACCGCGACTTTATCGGAATCGACAAAGCTCTTCAGGAAGCCGATGTCATGCGTGTGGGCACAATCGGGCAGGCACAGGTGCGCTTGATCAATGCAAACGAAATGATCGGAACTCTGCTGGAACTGGGCTCCACTCAGCCGGATCTTTTCCTTTGCGACAACCCGGCATGTGCGGACTGTGTCAAACAGCGTGCGGCTCTGAAAAAAGCCAGATTTGCAGATGAAGCATTCAAAATCACCGCCTCTTCCAAACTCGCAGGCCGTTATATTCCGGAAATCATCGAAAATCTGCAGAACGAAGGCTTGCAGAATGTGGAACTGGATTACGTACAGGGTCAGGTCTGCGCCAATCTCCCCGCAGAAACCCTGGCTGGTTATGTGAATGAATTCGAACAGGCAGGAATCAGCGTCAGCGCACTCCGTTGTCCGGTAGTTCCCAACGACGTTGATAAATTTGCTGAAAAGATGAAATCTGCCGGCATCAAACGTGTGATTCTCCCGGTATCCGGTGCAGACGCCGCGATCAAAGCATTGAAGAAAGCCAATATCGAATTGTCCGTTGTCAACCGCTGCGAAACTGCGTTACGGGCATCGGCAATGTATAAGGAATACGCGGCACAATACAAGTCGATCACCTTCACATTCAACCCGGTGAACTTTGCCGTTGCGGGAGAAAATCCGTTCCTTCATTCCTACAACGCAGGCCGATACATCCGCAAGATGGGACAGCTGGATATTGTTGACGCTCTCCGCACCGGTGAAGCCACAGCCTTCGCAAAAGGCAACGGCGAATTGCGGGAATTGATTTCCATTCTGCGCTGCGGAAGTTTCTTCGGCTACTTCTGTCTCGGCGGCGGCGCAGCCTATCCCGGTACACTGAAAGATGCCGTCAAAGATTTCTTTGAACAGCTTGAGAAAATTTGACGTCAGATCATAACGAAAGGTTTTAATCTCCATGGATCACGAAAGTTACAGAATTGAATTTTTATCCGAACTGGATCAAACCATGCAGCCCGCTTATTTTTCCAAGGCGGAAGGCGATGAACCCAGACCGATGGTCGTAGCACTCCATACCTGGAGTTTCGGACTCGATGGCGGCTGGATTCATTACTACAATTTCTGCAAAAGAATGAATTGGCATCTGATCTATCCCGAATTCCGCGGCCCCAACTGGACGCCACAGGCTCTCGGTTCCGATCGGGTCGTCTCCGACCTCAAATCTGCTGTTGCCTATGTCAAAAGCGTGTGCAATGTGGATGAAAGCAGAGTCTATCTTGTCGGCGGCTCCGGCGGCGGACATGCCTCTCTGCTTCTGGCAGCGCGGGCATCGGAATTGTGGACAGCCGTTTCTTCCTGGTGTCCCATTTCCAATGTAGGTTTCTGGCACAAACAATGTCAGGAATCCCCGCTCAAACTCTGCTATTGGAGACACATCGAACAGGCATGCGGCGGCAATCCCCAGACCGACCCCGATGCTGCAAAAGAAGCGGCACACCGTTCTCCCGTGACTTATCTTGCCGATGCAAAAAATAAAACGATTATCGACATCGGCACCGGAATTCATGACGGTCACACCGGCTCCGTTCCGGTCAGTCAGACCTTTGATGCATTCAATCTTCTGGCAGACGAAGCAGACCGTTTCTCTCAGGCAGACATTGATTATATGGTGAAGACGGAGCAGATTCCGGAACATCTTCAATACAAAGGTGACGAAGACCCGGCATACGGCCCGTACAAAGTTCTGCTGCGCCGTATTTCCGGCAATGTCCGCATTACGATTTTTGAAGGCGGCCATGATATTCTTTACGGACCGTCCTTTGGTTTCCTGCAGCAGCAGGTACGCGGACAGGCACCGGTCTGGAATTCCGGCGACAGTTACATAGCTTCGCAGAATGCTCTGACGAAATAACGTCACAAGCATCACAACAAAAACGGCAGATAAATTCAGCGAACACTGTATTTTTCTGCCTTTTTTTGCATATATTGCCATTATATATCTGAAATCTTGCAATTTTTTGTTTGCATTTTTGTTATTTTGCGTTATTTTATAATATTTATAGGAGAAATTAAAAAAATTAATTTCTTTGTGTGGTATTACATGTTTCTGCAAAAAGATAATGGTGTGATGGGTAATATAAAACGTTAAACGTGCTGAAAAGGAAAATAAAATGGCTATTAATGTAGAAAGCGGTATTGTCAGCAATAATCTTGAAGTGCAAAACGATGAGTTGTATGTTCTCAACGGCGGTACGGCAAACAGCACAACCGTCAATTCCGATGGACTTATGTACCTCGAAGACGGCGCAACAGCGGAAAAAACGACTGTAAATGCTGGCGGCAGCATATTTATCTCCTCCGGTGCAACGGCAAACAACACAACCGTTAATTCCGATGGACTCATGTACCTTGAAGACGGCGCAACGGCAAACAGCACAACCATTAGTTCCTGCGGTTCCATGTTCATTTCCTCCGGCGCAACAGCGAACAATACGTTCGTTGATTACGCTGGATACATGTACCTCGAAGACGGCGCAACAGCGAACAGCACAACCATTGATTCCTGCGGTTCCATGTTCATTTCCTCCGGTGCAACAGCGGACAACACAACCATCAATTACGATGGATACATATTCCTCGAAGACGGCGCAAGCGTGAGCAATACGCTCGTCAATTACGCAGCTGCCATGTTCATCTCCTCCGGCGCAACAGCGACCAACACAACCATCGAATCCGGCGGCGTTGTCACCGTCGATAACGGCGCAACAGCAAACAGCACAACAGTCAGTGCCGGCGCCAGCATGAGTATTTCTTCCGGTGCAACGGCGAACGACATAATTGTAAATTCTAAAGCTTGCATGAATATCTACTCCGGCGCAACAGCATTGCAGATCAAAGAAGATGGTGGATATATTGTAGTTGAGGACGGTGCAGATGTAACTTTTGTATCCAATACAATTGATGGATTAAAATTGAACACCTCAATGACCGTTCATGAAAACACCATCGCAAATAACACAATCGTCAATTCCGGTGGTTACGCAGTCGTCTCTCTTGGTGGTATTGCAAACAGCACAACCGTTAATTCCAGCGGTTACGCAGTCGTCTCTCTTGGTGGTATTGCAAACAGCACAACCGTCAATTCCAGCGGTGTTATAACCATCGACAATGGCGGGACAGCGGACTACATTACCATCTCAGCCGGTGCTTGCATGGTTGTCTCCTCCGGCGGGACGGCTACAAATGTTGACTGGACACCTTGTGTTGGCTCTATTGATGTGGCTGAAGGCGCGCATGTAACCTTTGTCAATAATTACGAAGGAGTATATCGCGGTTCAAACAACAAACTGTTGGGAAGCAGCCTTTCAATGACAAATTCAAGTATTACTTTCGGAACCACCATGTGCGTCATGTCCGAAGGATTGGCAAACATGACAACCGTTCAATCCTTTGGTACGATGATAATCTACTCCGGCGGTACAGCAAACAACACAACTGTCCGTTCCGACGGCTTTATACACATCTCCAAAGGCGGCACAGCGAACAGCACAACCGTCAGTGCCGGCGCCAACATGTATGTCTCCTATGGCGGAACGGCGAATGATACGACGGTCAATGCCAGCGGTAACATGGCCATCTACTCCGGCGGTACAGCAAACAACACAATTGTCCGTTCCGACGGCGGCGTCCTGGACATCGCAAACAATGGAGAGGCGAACAGCACAACCGTCAGTGCCGGCGGCAGCATGAATCTCTACGATGGCGCAACGGCGAATGATACGACGGTCAATGCCAGCGGTAACATGAATATTTTCTCCGGCGCAACGGCATCACTGATCAAAGAAAATGGTGGATATGTTCAAGTTGAGGACGGCGCAAATGTAACTTTTGCATCCAATACGATTGAAAGTTTTGAACTGAAGAGCGCCGAAATGACCGTTCATGAAAACACCATTGCAAACAGCACGTTCATCAATTCTGACGGCATCATGCACATCTCCAACGGCGGTACAGCGGACAACGCAATCGTCAATTCCAATGGCATCATGTACATCTCCTCCGGCGGTACAGCAAACGCCACAACGGTCAATGCTAACGGCTACATGAATCTTTTCGACGGGGCAACAGCAGACAGCACGACGGTCAAATCCAAGGGCAATCTGACTCTCTCCTCCGGCGCAACGGCAAACAGCACAACCGTCAGTGCCGGCGGCAGCATGAATCTCTACGATGGCGCAACGGCGAACAGCACAACCGTCAGTGCCGGCGGCAGCATGAATCTCTCCTCCGGCGCAACAGCGAACAGCACAACCGTCAATTCCAAGGGCAACCTGAATCTCTTCTCCGGCGCAATCGCGAACAGCACAACCGTCAGTGCCGGTGGCAGCATGAATCTCTCCTCCGGCGCAACAGCGAACGACACAATCGTCAATTCCAAGGGCAACCTGAATCTCTCCTCCGGCGCAACGATAAACTCCACGACGGTAAATTCCGGCGGCAGCGTAATTATCGGCAACAATGTTATTGCAAACGACACAACCATCAATTACGCGGGCAGCATGCATATCTCCTCCGGCGCAACGGCATCACTGATCAAAGAAAATGGTGGATATGTCAAAGTTGATAACGGTGCGCAGGTAACTTTTGCATCCAATACCATTGATCATTTGGAACTGAAGAAGGCTGCAATGACGGTTCATAAAAATACCATCGCAAACCACACAATCGTCAGCTCTGCGGGATCCATGCACATCTCCTCCGGCGGTGTTGCGAACAGCACAACCGTCAATGCCTATGGCGCTATGTACATCACCAAAGGCGGTACCGTCAACAGCACAACCGTCCATTCCTATGGCTCTATGCACATTTCTTCCGGTGGTACTGCGAACAACACAGTCAATTCACAGGGATCCATGTACATCACCAAAGGCGGAACAGTGAACAGCACAACCGTCAAAGGTGGCCGCATATACATCTCCTCCGGCGGTGTTGCAAACAACACAGTCAATTCCGTAGGTTACATATACCTCTCAGCTGGTGGAAAAGCGAACGACACAACCATCAATTTCTTCAGCTACATGAATGTCTCCTCCGGCGGTGTTGCAAGCAACACGACCATCAATTCCGCAGGCTACCTGAACATCTCCTCCGGCGGAACACATCAAGGCACGCTGCAGCTGAAAACCGGGGCAATCGTTTCTGCGTATGCAGGTTCCATTGTTGACTTTACACTTACAGGCCGCACAAAAGAAGATGAATATTTGATTAACAATCTTTCCCTGATTAAAGGCGTGCCCACTTATACCATCACCGTTTCTGCAAATCAGGCTGGCGGAGTTTATAAGTTGGCTCAGAAAGCTGCAACATTGAATAAAACAATTTCAATCTGCACACAGAGTACCTGTTTCGGTACACTGAAGGCAAATGGCGAGGCCGTAACATATAATGGTGTAACTTATGAGCTGAACAATGTGGATGGCAATTTGACGCTCTCCATTATAACCGCTGAAAACAAATCAGAATACATTGCAGGCAACTTTAATGGCATTGGCGGAATTGTTGAAATAAACGATATCGGAATCGGAAAACTCCATACCCAACGCACAGAAACTGACATTAAAGGTTCGTTTGATGCATCCAAATGGGAACTGGCCGGCGCCGGTGACTTCAATAAATCCGGAACCGATGGTTTGCTCTGGATTGAAAAAGAAACCGGACATGTTTATGCTCAGAACAATCTGACAAACTTTGATGAACTCAATAACAAGTCCAATTATTTGGGAACCCTCGCAGAAGGTTACAGCATTCTCGGCACAGGCGACTTTACCGGAACCGGTTTCGACAGCGTGCTCATGCAAGGGCC
This sequence comes from Victivallales bacterium, assembly GCA_045639325.1. Lineage (GTDB taxonomy): Bacteria > Verrucomicrobiota > Lentisphaeria > Victivallales > UBA1829 > RGIG8244. Next base: position 93,973 of record JAZUCU010000022.1, on the reverse strand, counting down.
TGCAGTCGGGGATACTTCTGTTTCCCTCAATTATGGTCTCCCGATCTGGGGACGGGAAGCCAATGGCTCTACATTCGTCGGATGGCTCGGCGCTTTGGTCAATACCTGGCAGCCCGGTGAAACATTAAAGGGCAATACTGCGGATCTCGCCGACATCAATACAAGAAATTACATGTATGAAGTTATCTCCATCGGCGATTACAACGGCGACGGTGTGGATGACGTAATGCTTCAGAACGTCATGCCGAAAACTGTCGATGGCGTAACCATCACGGGGTCCGGCGACGTCTTCACCTTCCTGACGGGTGATATCAATGCCGTCAAAGCAGGGGCAGCTCCCACGGTTGCTTATGCAGGCTGTGCAACAGATGGCTGGGAAATCATGGGTTCCGGCGACTTCAACGGCGACGGTATTGATGACGTTCTCCTGTCTAACGGCACCGGCAATATTACAGGTTGGAAAATGAGCAATGGTCAACGTGTGGAAGATTTCACATTTGGGGAACTCGCAGCCAATGAAAAATTTGCAGGTATCGCAGACCTCAACAATGACGGCACAGATGATATCATTGTTCTGAACACAGCAACGGATACTTATCACGGCTGGATGATTTCCAACGGTACGGTCAATAATACAATTGCTATTGCATAACAAATTGCAAAGTACATAAGAAAATGCGCTTTCCGGCGAAAGGTCGGAAAGCGCATTTTTTATTCGGCCTGAACGTTACCGCTTAAATCAATCAAATATGGGTAACCGATTCCATCTGTTCTGTTACAGATCCGGCGTCGGCATATTTTGTCACATTGGAATCCTGCACGATCCAACGGAGATGTCTTGTAAAAGAAAGCCGGTCATTTAATGTTTCTGCGGCAAAATCCGAACCTTCCCACGCACCTTTTGCCGCATGATGGAAAATCCGGAAAAATTCATTCCCGCTTACCGTATTCCATGTTGTGGAAAGGATACCGGTCAACTTCTTTTCCACGACCGCTTTGGCATATCCGCGGATACCTTTCATACTTCTCCAGGGCGATACCAATACATCAAATCCGGAATCTTTGAAATAATCCAAATCCGGCAGGGGCCATTCCCGATCATCATCCGGCCAACCGTAACCCCAATCGGCGATGATGATGTTGCGCGGAAGTTCCTGACACAATTTTGCAGATTCCAGCGTACTGTGCCCGTTGGCGGTAAAATGATACCAGCGGTCATCATCCCGTTCCAGCAACATGTCATGCCACATGATCGGACGGCAATTTCTTTTGCTGAGCCGTTCCGCAATCCGGCTTAAATGACGGTAAAGCAGATTGCGCGGCGTTTCTTTTCTGCAAACAGCACAATGCCCCAGGTCATCCGCTTCATCGCAACCGATATGGAAGTATGGCGGATTTTCGAACAGATCCAGAAGTTCATCCATTATACCGTCAAGAACTTTCAGCGTTTCCGGATTGGAAAGACACCATGTCCACCCTTCCGGTTCAAAAAGCGGGGCAAATTCCGGATGCAAATCCAATACCACATGCTTATCGGAGCGGTTTCTGGCGGCGGCGGCATGTCCAAGGATATTGAATTGGGGGATAAGGGTAATTCCGCAATCACGGGCCGTTTTAACCCAATGAAGCACCATTTCCTTATCGATCCGTTTTTCTTCCCAGCAAAATTCCGGGAATGTTTCAAAACGGTACGTGCCCCAAAATTCGATAACCGCATAATTGAATTTCCAGAAAGCAGCAAGCCGGATTTTCTTTTCAATTTCAATGGGGGCAGTTTCCGGGAAAACACAAAGATGAATGCCACGGAATCCCATTACCGGAGAATCTTCCAATTGAAACTCCGGAAGAATGTGTTCCTCACACACCCGTTTGCACCGCTGGGGTTCAGCCAATTGACGCAACGTATTGAGCGCATAACGGAGTCCGGCAATATCACCATAATGAATTTCCAGAATTTGTTCCGTACAGTTGATCTGATACGATTCCGCAGATAATTCTTTCTGCATCGGCAGACAATGGATTTCCGGAGTAACACCCCAGAATTTCTGGAACAGAGTTTTTACAAATTCAGAATGTTCACCATAAATCTGAATATTGCAGCCATTCTTGAGCGTATAAAATCCATCTCCGGTAAAATCTAAATTTGCAGGAGATGGAACCAATCGATTCCGCAAAATTGCAATTTCTGCTGATGTCATAGTTTTTCCTTAATCTTACAGGTTGATGTCGAAACGGTTTTCTGACGTTTTGCTCAAGTCGATTTCGCGGTGGAATACCCCGGAATCCGTCTTGATTTCCAACTCATAGGTACCATAGAAACCATGGAACTTATTGGCAGCACCAAGAGAATAATCCATCGTGCCGATTGTGGTCCATTCTTCATGAATCAGACGATCCAGCACTTTCCAGGCAGGCTTCAGAGAGAAGTCACGACGGAGCAGACCGCCTTTGGCCTGATTTTCGTTGGAAGTGACGCCGATATAAGCCGTATCATCCACCAGATTCCAATAGAAAATACCATTGACTGCCGGGTGAGAGAAGAAGATTCGATAGAACCGTTCCAGCACTTTTTCCTGATAATCGTCCCCGAGATAACCATTGATGGTGAGCTCGGAAATATTGATCGGAACGCCGAGTTTACCCAGCGCATCCAATGAATAAAATTTACGCATGGCGTTGAAGAAAGTGGCATGTGCCCCACGCATCATGCCTTCAAAGTCGGTATTCTGATTCCAGGTCTGATGAGTGAATGTGCCGACGCCATCCACTTTGCATCCTTTCCGGATCAGATTTTCCGTCAACAGCTGGGGCATGGAATATGCCATCCGCTGAGGCCAGAAACAATCGTTATGGAGCAATTCGCATCCGGGGAAATATTTTTCCGCCAGTTTGAATGCAAGCTCGTAATGATCTTCCGGCATATCCTGATGCAGAAGCATGTAACGCCAGCTGTCCTGAAATGATTGCACCTCGTTGACCACATCCCATACCCGGATGTCGCGGCTGTAACGTTCCCCGACTTCCCGGAAGAATTTTTCCACCTGTTCTGCCAGAATTTTGCGGTCGCGGGATGCCCATGCCGGCATGGTAGTCTGCCACAACAGACAATGCCCTTTCATGCCGATACCGTGTTCTTTACAGAATTCCACGCACAAATCGGGAGCGGGACGCCGGTACACGTCAGGGGAATCCTTACTGAAACGGGGCTTGCCCTGTTCCGGTTCCAAATCGGACCAGTAAAACGGCACGGTAGCAAAGTTGAACAGGGAAGCGAAACGTTCCCGGTACATGTCGTTTTCTTCTTTATTTTCGAATTGATCGAGCATAAAGAGGTTTGCGCCGAACCGGAATTGATGATTTTTCTGCCGGTAACGGATCTGTGCATGTTCCACTTTCTCATTGTTCTGGAAAAGATGGATTTTTGCAAAACCTTTCCGGTTCATTTCCGTGCCGGTATTGATCCGGAATTCCACTTCCGGATCTTCCCGGAAAAGATATTTGGTCAAACGGGTTGCAATATCATTCATTATGAAACCTCAAGAAACCAATCAGGGCTTTGCATCAATTTGTGCCAGAGCTTTTTTGCCGATGACGGAAGCACTGCCCTGCGCCCCCACATGTCCATCCACATAAGCAATGTTGATCTTTTTGGAATGGGGGAATGTGAAACGTCCCCAAGTGGCATCCAATTTAAATTTTGCATCATCGAAACTTTGTGAAGCAATGCCTTCCACCAGGGTGGATGTATCATATCGCTGCAAGCCATCAGAGAACAGTATTTTTCTTGCCGGATACTTGATGGACGTTGTTTTGTTACAGGAAACAGGCTTTCCGTATTTGTCCGCCGTTCCCGCATTATTGGGCATGAAAACGCCATTGCAGGAATAATTATTGAATTTATAAAAGTTTTTTGCGTCATCATTCGACATATTGGTAAAATATTCATTGTGAGGAATATTACTCTGTCCGGCGCAATAATAAACGCTTTGTGAAGTTCCCGGCTTGGGACCATATCCTTTTACCCACAGCACGACTGTCCATCCGGCAGTTCCGGTAAATTCGATATCCGGATATTTGATATTGATTTGCGCCCATCCGAACAGCTGATCCTGTGAATCGTTGGCATAAGAAAGTTTCATCTGTCCGATCTGTTTGAGATTGCTCATACAGTTGGCAGACTTTGCATGTTTCTTTGTTTCACTCAATGCGGGGAGCAGCATACCTGCAAGAATCGCAATAATGGCGATTACAACCAACAGTTCGATCAGGGTGAATAACGTTGTTCTTGTGTTGCGGGGGGTAAAATGCGTTTTGTACATAGTGTGCCTCCTGTTATTGTTTGGTTATTTTAAGAATTTGTTTGATTACTTCTTCACGGAATTTTACAGCGTAGGACGGATCATGGGGGTAAACAACGGCAATCTCATGCAAGGTTTTCTTGATGAATGCTGCAGCCGCTTTTTCATGAGCCGTTCCTTTCGCAAGCAATTCCAGTTCTTTGAGATAACGGATGTCATTCATACCGGTCCGCAGCAATTCCAAACGGATGGAGGGAACCATATTGTATCCGGTATCGTAAGCCACACCGCCTTCGGGAGCGCGGCGGAAATCCAATGCGGGGAGCTGTTCAAAGAATTGGTACAAACTGACGTAATCGCATCCGGAATAAGCGGCTTTCCAGGGGAGGATCCGGCAATAGGTCTGAAGATCCTGGCGCATATTGGTTCCGCAGGCATACATACTGGAAATCTTGCCTTTCTGGCCCGCAAAATGTGCCGGCTTTTTCATCTGATTTTTATCGCCGAATATGTGTTGTCCGAAGATCCAGTTATCCACAAGGTGGTTGATATCATCGTAGTAATGACGTTCTCCGTTTGTAATGGTCAAATGCATTCCCGGGACCGCTTTTCTGGCTTCCTCGAATACTTTTTTGACTTCTTCACGGGAGAATTTTTTCGGGTTGGGTTCGTCAAAAACTTCCACCGTATACCGGTTGCGCGGGACACCGTTCTGAAGCATGACATCATCCATATATTGCAGCCAGGAACGCCATGCTTTCCAATATTCCGGGGTATCGTATTGGAACTGCTTTTTCACATGGATCCGTTTCCAGATATCGTAGCAGCTGTATCCGGCAAAAACGGGGGGTATCTTGCCGGTATTCTTTACATTCTGTGCGATGTAACGGATATGGGGAATCAGATAATCAGCCGGTTTGCGTTCCTTGATGGAACCATCGGCTTGGAATGTGCAGTTGAAATGCCAGGGAGTGATCATGTACATGGCATAATCATATTTTTTCATGAAATCCAACTGATGATCCGTATATGCAGTCCGGAATCCATTGAGTGGGAAAGTGGAAGGTTCACGCAAAGCAAAGGGCAGAACTTCCAGTGTGATATCCACTGTTTTGGAATCATCTTTCACATCATAACCGGACCGACCGGGAAGATGACGGGATTTTTCAAAACGTCCGCCGCCCAGTGGTGTCACCAGAAGTTTTCCGGTGTAAATGCCCGGTTGCAGATTATGGCAATCAAACTGCAAAAAAATCAATCCGGCCTGTTTCGGCGGTACGGGAACACTGGAAACACCGGTCAATTCATCCAGAATGTCATAACGTCTTCCGGCATTGGATTGATTACTGTCACGGAAAGTAACACCACGGCGGAGCGTATAATTTTTCCGTCCGAGCGTAATACCGTTTTTCTGTTTCAACCCGGGCGCAGGCATAGTGAATTCGTTCCAGGCTTCCAGTCTTTCCCAACCGCGGATCAAACGAACCTGATATTCTTCAAACTGACCGGTCATATTGGCAAGGGCAAATACAGCCCCGGTCTGTTCGTTGATGGCGGCTTTGATATGGAGTTTCGTTACCGGTGTATTCAATTCTTCCGGCAGGAAAGGTATGGCAGGATCGGTTGTCAGCGGAATGTTGGTGATAATGAATTTTTCTTTGGAAAGTTTTTCCATCCGGTCCAGTTCAATATACTGTTCCAACATACTGACCGCCTTGCCGGGAGCGTTCCGGTCTATGGCTTCCGCCTGTTTGCGGATCGAGGGGGAAAGTTTCGCAACGGCTTTATCAATATACGGATTCACACTTTCGAAAAAGAGATATCCCCAGTTGGCGGTATCGGAAAACATTCCATTGGGGAATGCAAAACAGGAATTATCTTTCAGCGCATGAGCTGCAAGCCGGTTGCCTCTTTTGTAGTCGATCGCCGTTACATGATCTGCCACATGGTGTTCCCGGCAGATATTGAACCGTAATAATGTACCGGGCGCAGGGGCTTTTTTCCAACCGATTGTTTTGAAAGGAACATGCACAAGTACATTCCAACCATCTTTGCGAAGTGTGACTTTGGAACTCCAGGTATCGTATTTGTCGGGCAGCATACGGACACCATCCCCCGTCCAGCGTCCGGAGCCTGCCGCCGTGACAAACTGCATGAAACGTCCGCCCCACGGGCGTGCATCGATGAAGATCTCAACCACATCATCCTGCCATACGCCGTTGCCGTTCTGTTTACATTTTGCCCGGGGCGCACCGCCGGAAAAAGCAAGATCAAAATACAAGCCATCTTCTTTATAATAAACTTTTCCGGTTGCCGGATACCGTGCCGGTTTATCTTCCCGCAGATCTTTGAACGAAGCGATTTTTACGGCATTCGCAACACCTTTTCCGGCAATGATGACACTTTTTTCACGGGTGGTATCGATTTTGGCTTTTGTTACAGTTTTCTGCAAGATGGAGGGTTTGTTTTTCACTTCCCGGATCCGGATCTTATCGATCAGGATATAATCGCCCGGCTTTTCCGTGAAATTGGCAGGGGAGGAATCATTGCCCCAGAATTGGAGTTCCAACGCCGCATGTGTCGCCTTCGGAGAAGTCTTGAATGTGCCGGTGTAAACGGTCCAGTCTTTCTGAAGTTTGATCGTATGCAGACTGGGTCTTTTCTTGGCATAGTATTTCTTGCCGTATTCGCGGACATTGAACATTGCCTTGTTGCCCTGTCCTTTGACTTCAATGGAAAAATGATAAGTACAATCCGGATTGACGGCAAAACCGGGTGTCTTTTTATCGCCGCCCATGAGAACGCCCAATGCATAAGCACGGCGTCCGTTTTTCGGTGCACTGTATTTCTTCAGTTCCAGTTTGAGACAGTGATTCCAGGTGTATTCTTCCACAAATTGGGTCAGAGTCCCTGTGGAAGTATCTTCACAGATACGGAATTCCGGTGACAACGGTTTTTTATTGATATCCGGGTCTTTGATCAGATTTTGAGCGGTAAGAGTCATACCGGAAAGACAACCGAAAAGTAATGCGAGAAACATTTTTTTCATTTTTTCACCTCAATTTTTTATACAGTTATTGTTAAAACAGAATTTGACCAAGTCTTCGATTTTTGCTTCTGCCAGACATTCCACCGTGTCCGCCGCACCATAATAAATCTTCACCGTTCCATCCGGTTCCGCAATGCAACCGCCGGGGAAGATCACGCCGCCACGGAAACCGTTCAATTCGTACGGCTCTTCCGGAACCAGCAACGGTTTGTCAGCAACCGCAATGACTTTGGCGGGATTTTCCAGATCAAGCAGCATAACGCCTGCATAATAAGCATAAACCCAACCTCTCTGCCAGGAATCAAAATCTTCTTCGTGTTTTTCCACCGTATGGAAGAGGGTCAGCCAGCCGTGAGGAGTTTTGACCGGCGGCGCACCGGGGCCGATTTTGTAATTGGCATAAGGCAGATCTTCGACCTTCAGAAGCACTTCCGATTCGCCCCAGAAAGTCAGATCCGGAGAGTTGGAAATCCAGATGGCGTGATTTTTTCCGCCGCAACGGAAGGGACGTTCCAGACGAACATATTTCCCATTGATTTTTTCCGGAAACACAACCATGTTCCGGTTTTCCGGCTGGGATATGGTCTTGATATCAAAATCCTTAAAGTCATCCGTCAACGCAATACCGCCACGGGTCCCGGCATTCGAATCCACCGCAAAGCAAACTGCATATTGACCGTTGCCCAAATCTGTGATCCGGGGGTCATAACAGCGGCTGATGCCATTGCCGGAGAGGGAAAATGCGGCTTCCTGCTGCACCTGCCAATGGATGCCATCCGGACTGAATGCGGCGCCGATATTGGTGCGGGGTGTGGTATTATCAGAAATTCCGGCATAGAAATCGTCGAAATCCTGCTTGCAGAAACCGTAATCGTTACGGAACAGCATGACATAACCATCTTTGCAGCGGTTGATTCCTGCGTTGAAAGTCAAAGCACTGTCATAGGGGACCAGTTCTTTGGAAAGAACGATGCCTCTTTTCTTCACAAAGTCCGGTGTCTTGTACGTAATCATAATGTTATCAGTTCCTTTCTGTTTGTAAATGCAGATTCCTTGATCCGTAATGAAGTCGGAAATTTTATAGTTTGACACCCGATGGTATGAGGGTTTTGAACCGAATGAATCAGCAGTTTTGCCGCAGTCTGTGCGGCAGCCGTACGGGAATAGTCGATGGATGTGATTTCCGGAATACCCGGCGGCAGCTGTATATTTTTCTCTTTCAGATTATCGTAACAGACCAATTGATAATCCCGCCCGCAAATCAGACCGTTATCAATACAAAGCTGAATCAAATCATAATTGATCAAACTGCTGCATGTAATCAACAATTTGCCGGAAAGTTCCGGGAGAAGTGGCAGCAGCTTGTGTTCCAAATCCGCCGGCGTACTGATAGTAATATCCCATATCTGTTCCTCGCTGAAATTGTGTTTTTTGGCATAATACTCAAACACTCTGCCGCGTGCGGAACCGTTGGGATGGCCGTGATGCAGGATGATGATCCCGGGGATTTTTTCCTGTTCCGCAAGATCAAATAATTTATTCATGGCAATGGAATGATCCGGAATGACTTGCGGGAACGGCAGATCCAATTCATATTCCGAGCGGTACAGAACCACAGGAATTTTCAGGGAACAAATGAATTTTTCCGTAATCGAATCCACAAATGTTGTGGAAAGAAGAATGCCGTCAAGCCCGGCAAAAATCTCTGCATTCTGATCCCGGAAATCGGAATAGGAAATCATGCGGTAATCACAGTTTTCCGCCTTGAAACATGCCACCGCAGTTTCCGGAAAAATATCCAGCAGAATGTGTTTGATATAGTTATCCGCATTTTCAATGGTATCGGCAATCCCCAAAAGCAGACGGCGCCCCTGCACAATGTTTTTCTGTACAAAATTCCCGCTCCCGTTCCGCCGGATAATAATCGATTCTTTTTCCAATATATCCAATGCCCGGTTGGCAGTTGCCATGCAGACTTTATATTGCACCGTCAAATCATGAGCAGACGGCAGAGGAAAACCGGGAGGCAATTTCTGACTCCGGATTTTCTGCTTCAATGCCGCTGCAATAAAACGGCTTTTCATTTTGGGATTCATTACCTTGGCCATGATCGATATCCTTTTCCTGCTAAATAATATACAATAGACGTTCATGAAATACAATAACATACATGTATTATCAAAGCAAGTATTGAAATATCAAAAACATGCAAATATATTACCTATATGGAACCTATCTGTTTTAACACCATAAAAATATTACCGGAGCAAAAAAAATCCCGGCAGGGCGTTTGTCCCACCGGGAGAATAATCACAAATAATTGATTAACGAATTATTTTTTGATTTCTTTGACTGTGACTTTCAGATCTTTGTACACAGTTTCAATTTTGGCTTTGTCTGTACCGGCTTTGACGAGCCAGTTGGTCAGAACGATCGGAACAATATAGGCTGTTTCCGGCCAGAAATCTTTCTGAACTTTTGTTTTTGAGAATTTGCCGTCTGTGGCTTTCACAGGGAAGATGCTGGAATAGTAATAGGATCCGGAATGGTGGATGCGGACTTTTGTGCCAGCGGGATAATCTTTCTGAATGCCGGAAGCAAATGTGACAGTCATCACATCACCTTCCTGTTTGACACCTCTGACAGAGCTGGTGGAGAGCTCTCTGCTGACGCCCTTATCGACGTAGTTGAAAGCAACCCAGTGGTGACCGGCAGGTTTCCATTTTGCATTGGCTTTGATTTTGATGGTTTTGTCGCCTTTCTTTGCGGCTTCTGCCAATTCTGTTTCAGATTTGGCAAGGAAAATCACATTGGTCTGGCTGATGGACTTTTTATTCTTGTCGAACAGGTAATATCCGGTGAAAGTGCTGCCGCCGACTTTGCCTGCGGGAGCATAAGCAGAACCGCTGAATGTGTATGTGTGTTTGTCATCAACAGGGATCATTGCTTTTGCCTGGATGATGACCGGTTTGCTGACAACGATGGTACCGGCATCCTGACCAGCCTTAACGTCTTTGCCATACCAGTTTGCAGATGTGGAAATGTCATAAACTTTGTCTGCTGCATAAGAAGCAGCAGCGACGACGAGCAGAGCGCCCATGATGAGACTTTTTTTCATAATTTTCTCCTGATTTATTGTTGTTAAATATCGAACTTTGTAAATATAACCGCTAAATGCAATAAAGTCAAGTTTTTTTAACGAAAATCGTAAAGGATCGCAGCAAAGCAGTTTATTTCCTGCTTGATTTCCGGCGTGACTTTCTGGGTTTCGGCAAGCGGCTCCAACCATTCAGCAGAGAGACATCACGGTTGTCAAAGTCGGTTTTCGATATCCGGTAATTCCGCGGCGTTTCATTAAAATATTTCTTGAATTCTTTAATGAAAAAGCTGGTGCTGCGGTAACCACATTCCTCCGCGATATTCTTGATCTGCATACTGTTACTGCTCAACAACTGCAAGGCATACTGCATCCGCATGGCAACCACATACTGGAATGGGGAAAGATTCAGATATTTCTTGAACCAACGATCCAATGTACGTTCTCCGACCTTGAAATGTTCCGCCATTTTTTTCAGAGTCAAATCGGGCGAAAATACATCGAGCTGCTTCAACTGCACCTCAAAAGAATTGTAAATACTGTTCTTCCCCTGCTGCGCAATAATTTCCATGAACAGAGCAAAAACGGTATCCGGCAGTTTACGTTCCAACATGCCGTCATCGTTTGAACTGGAAACAAAATCTCGGATCCGGTCAAAATAAGCTTCCACCGCCGCCGGATCCGTACAGCGGATCACATCCTGCCCGTTCAATATGGACTGGTTGCACAGAATGGAGATCATCGGAGAGTTGTTCAGCATAATCTCCTTCTTCCGCATGGGCACATTGCTGTTATTCATCCGCTGATAAGAAACGCCCGGATAATGAATCAACACCTCCCCCGGATTCACCTGAATGATATTTTTCTTCTCGGCAATGACCGTATACTGTCCTTCGCAGACATATTCCAGCGACCAGAATCCCAACTCATATTCCCCCTGCTGAAAACCGGGCAGGAATTTTGACTCCCCGCAGGCATAAAGAGAGATCAAACCGGAACTGTACCAGGGCATCTGATGCTTCACAATCCAGGTACTGTCTTCAAACAGCTCATCTTTCCTTTTCCGGAGCAGATAATATTTACTTTTCATGTGTCGGGATTCTTTTATTATTTGTCTATTTAATATCATATAAAATACTTGTATTTTTTGGATTTTCAAGTAAATTATTTAAAGAATCCGGAAAAAACTAAAAAACATATAAGATGTTTTGATTCAGCCGGATAATAATTTTCCGAAAAAAACAAAATCGAAATCACGAGGTTGAATTATGATGCGTTGCATGATATTCTGCTTAACGTTGTTGGTGTCTCTGTCCGCTTTTGCCGAGAAAATCACGGTTTACCGCACAGGGCGGGAAGTATTGATCCAGAGCCGCTGGTCAGAAGAGCTGGACATTGTGATCCGCGTTTACCGTCTTGCAAACGAAGGCTGCTACCTGGTCAAACGCGGTTCTGATATCCGGCAGGCGAAACGTGGACTCCGGCTGCATGAGAGCGGCGATGAATACCCGGCGACCCTGTTCCCGGGAGCGAAAGGTTACGGTTATATCAGCGGAAATCATGGATCGGCTTTTGCCCGACTCATCACGGTTCCCGGAGCCGGTTTTTCCGTAAAAGATATCGGGGCAGTTCTGGAAGATGAAAATAAGTTGAAATATGTTATCATTCAGGTGATTTCCGCCGATCAGATCATGATTCATCCGGAAAGCACCACCGGAATAATCGGCGCACCGGAGTTTCCCCGTTTCAAAAAACAGAAACTTTTCCGTAACGGCGTGGAGTTGAAATATACAAAAGAAGCCTTTGCTCAGTGCTATCCGTTGAACCGGATCTTTAAAAATGAATTTTATATCGACGGCAAAACGCCGCTTCCGGACAAAACTGTCGTCAAATGCGATTTTCTGGAACACCGCTTTGAGCATGACGTCCTTGCGCCGGAAGGTATTGTCGAATACATCAAAAACAATCCCGGCAGAAAACCGTATCCGGAACTGACTGCAAAGTGGCACATGATCCACATGACATCCGACCCGAAACTGAAAGATTACGGTTCCCTTCCGGCAGTGATGACCGTCAAAAACAAATTCCGTTTTCAGCCGAACGGGGCAATTGTCAATGAGCGGACTTGCACGTTCCACTATTCATTCCCCAGCGTATTTGTGATGGATCAGATGTTTTACTGGGGCGGCGGGAAATTCGCGCCTGCGGAACTGGAAGAATTTTACATCCCGAAAACCAAACCGATCCGGATACCGGATTACAAAATCAGAGGGAAATTCTATGATTTTGATTTCTCCCGGATCGCAACGCTGCCCAAGACGATGAATGTATCCTACACCATGACAAAAAAAGATGTTGTTGATCCTGCAAATCTTCCGGACCGTTTCATTCGCATGACCGGCAATGGAAAACGGGAATACGGCGTTGCAGTCGGAACATCACTTTTTGCCGGACACACTGCGCTGAAAAATAAAGGAAAAGACCGCGCATCCATTTATTACTTCTACACCAGCAAGAAAATGTATCCCTATTCCTACGCATTGTTCAACAATAAGCCGGGTCTTACTTTGCGGAGCATCAGCTATAAACATTACTTCAATCCTGCACAGGATCCGGACCTGACCGCATTTTATTATCATCGGCAGGAAAATTCATGGGTTGTCTATCTGGACTGCCACAAGAGTTTGAAGAATAAGAAAATCCGGCTCCCGGAAGCATTGCGGGGAAAAACGATTACGGTTCTTGAAAAAACGCCTTCTGTAACCCTGCACAGTTCCAGCAAGCAGACGGCAGAGGAGCTTGTCTTTGATGTTGCGGAACAGGGCAGTCTTGTTCTGAAACTGGATTAAGCGAAAAAACATCAGCAACCGTTGCCCTGAATATTTGAAATTCATGGTAACTTGTGCTATATTAACAGGATGTACAAAAATACTTAAGTAAGAAATTATCATAAAAACGAAAGGTTTTGTTCATGAAAAAATTGTATTTTGCAATTTTTCTGCAGCTGTTTGCGCTGCTTCTGGGTGCGGAAGAATTGCTCCTCGTAGAAAAAGGCGTGCCGAAGTGTGAAATCATTGTCGGTGAAAAGCCGGTACGTTCCGCACAGTTTGCGGCGATGGAACTGCAGTACGCATTGCAGAAAATCACCTCATCCAAGGTGGAAATCCGCGCAGTTCCCTCCGGAAAGCAAAAAGTGCTGATCTACGTCGGACAATCTGCCGAAAGCCGGAAGAAAGGCTTCCCCAACAAAGAGTTGAAGAAGGAATTTTATCAGGTCGATTACAAAGGCAATGATATTTTCCTTATGGGAAATGACAACGAAGATTATGGAAAAGTGGACTACTCCAAGTGGATCACGTTCCCGAAACGGGATTACTATTACCGTTCCACAACCTATGCCGTTTATGACTTTATCGAAGATGCGCTGAATGTGCATTATTATGGTCCCGGCGATATTGGTATGACTTACACCAAACGGGATACGGTCACTGTGAAGCCCTTCCGCCGTTACCGTGCACCGGATTTCGATGCCTTCCGTTCCATTGCCAACTACAAGATCGAAGACGGCATGAAGCGTGATTTTGAAATCATGTTCCTGCGTTGGAGATTGAACACCATGTACGGCATTGCAAACCACAGCACCTGGGGCATTTTCTTCCACTACTGGGGCAAAGCGAAATCCAAAGATAAAGCAGCTCTGTTCAAGGAAAAACGTCATGATCTGTTTGCTCAGGGCTACAAAGGCAGACTTGCCGCCGTCATCGGCAAGGAATACCCCAACGATCCCGATCTTCCGCCGCAGCTGTGCCTGACCAATCCCGGAACATTGGATTACTTCATTTGGGAAGGTACCGAATGTCTCAAAGGCGTGAGAGTCCCCGGCAGCTATGGATTCCGCCCCAGAATGAAAGATCAGCCGTATTACTACATTTTCCAGGAAGACGATAACAACTATTTCTGCAAATGTGCAAACTGTCAGGCATACATCAAGAAGAAACCGTACGTGGAACTCCGTTACGACTTTATCAACCGTCTTGCCGAAGCCATTTCCAAAAAAGATCCCAGCGCCGGCGTGACCACACTCTGTTACAGCGGCGGCGGCTCTTATCCCAAAGCAAAACTGCATCCTTCTGTGGCAGTTCAGATCTGCTTGAGCTTGCAGGCATATTATCACCCGGGAATCTATGCACGTCAGCACAGTCTGTATAAAGAATGGGTGCAGAAAGAAATCAAGAACCGCCCGTTGTTTGTTTATACCTATATGCTGTGTCCTTACGCAGAAGCAACGAATATCTACCGTTATAACAAATTCTTCCCGTTCCTCTATCCGTGGAAAACGGCAGAATACGTCAAAGAATTTGCAAAAGACGGCATCAAGGGCTGGTTCTGCGAAATCAACCTGCAGCAGCACATGCTGGAATGTTATCTCTCCACACGGATCACCTACGATGCTTCCGTGAATACCGATAAACTCATTGATGATTATTTCCGCAACTACTACGGAAATGCCGGTCCCGCCATGAAGAAATTCTATAAGGAACTGGAAAAAATCTGCTGGGATCCTGCCAATATGAGCGAAGGTTCCCGTAACAAAATCATCAACGGTTCTTACATCTACGGTTATCATACGGAACGCAGAAACTGGCATTACGGCACTCCGGAACGCATGAAGATGTTCCAGAGCTTCATTGATGAGGCAAGAAAAGCCGCTTCCACCCCTGAAGAACGTGCACGCGTTGAACGTTTCTACAATCAGATCTGGAAACAGGCAATGGAAGGACGTCAGGAATTCGAACGCAGAGAGAAAAACCGTAATAAACCGGTCTCCCAGACTTTGACAAAGCGGATCCCCTCCTGCAACGGCGACCTCTCCAAAGTTCCTTTTGAACTGGCAGCTCCCCTGCCGGAATGGCGGACTCTGAACGCAGAGGACGTGAACTGGAAGCCGGATATCCGGATGCTTTCCGATGACAAATACATTTACATCCGTTATGAGGAAAAGAATACCGATGCACTGAAAGCCGCCACCAACACACCGTTCTGGGAAAACAATATGGAAATTTTCCTTGCAAAACGGGCTGGTTCCGACTACTTCCAGCTTGCAGCAGCTCCCTCCGGAAAATATGAAATGTACATCAAAACAGTGGTCAACGGATCCACCAGAAAAGAAAAAGTCGGTTCCGATGTCATCCGGATCGAAAACACCCGGAACGGGGATACCTGGATCGTGAAAGTCTGCGTTCCCATCCGGAAAGTGCCCGGATTCGGACCGGAAGCCAACGAAGGCGAAAGCATTTGCGGAAATATTTACAGAACCGACTTCCGTAAATGGGCAGCACTGCAATCCTATTCCTGGAGTCCGATTTACACCAACGACTATCACGAAGGTATGTTGAAACCCGGTTTGATTTTCCTCACTCCGGAACGGAAAAAACAATCTTTTGATCTCAACGGCACTTTCAAGGTGCAGCCCAATGCCGTTTTCCCGGAATTCTGGAGAGAACTTCTGAAAAAAGGTGAAAAAGGCTCTCTCTCCGCAAAAGACGGCGTGATGAATTTCGGCACACAGCCCCAAGATTTGAAACGCTACCGCTATCTTTTGAGCAAAAAAACATTCCTGTGTCAGGAAGGTGATACGGTCGTGATCCGTTATTCGGTCAAAGGCAAAGGACGCTTTGCTCCCGGCATGTATTTCTATCACAACATCGCAATGGGTCTCTCTTTCCTCGAACACAAACCTACGGAAGTAAACTCTCCCGATAAATTTGTGGAAATGAAAACGGAATTTGCCGTCAAGAGCCGTCCGGGAAAAATCCCTGCCGGATTCATGCCCATGTTCTATGCTTTCCCCAAAACAAAACTGGAATTGAAAGACATCTCCGTTTCTGTGGTACCGGGAAAGGTTTCCAACAAAAAGTTCGCCTCTGCTGCAATCGGGGCACCTGTAACACCGAAAGTGGAAAAGACTCAGCCGAAAAAACAAGTCACTCTTGATGTCAATGGTGCGTTCCGCATGTCTGCCGGTGCCGTTCTCCCCGATCAGTGGAAAGAACTGAAAAGCAAAGGACAGGAAGATGCCCTTTCTGCGAAAGACGGCGTGGTTGATTTCGGGTCAAAGCCTCAAGATTTGAAACGCTACCGTTATCTCTTGCAGACAAAACGTTTCGATTGTAAAGACGGTGAACAGGTCACGGTTCGTTTTTCCGTCAAAGGCAAAGGGCTTTTTGCGCCGGGGATGTATTTCTACTACGATCCGGTCAAGGGTCATTCTTTCCTGGAATACAAACGTACGAAACTGAATTCACCGGATAAATTCACAGACATGGAAGTTGTATTTGAGGTCAAGAGCCGCCCGAACCAGAAGCCTGAAAAAATCGTCCCCATGTTTTACGCGTTCCCGGATACAAAACTGGAATTGAAAAACATTTCAATCATCAAAGAATAAAAGAAAGGATAAAAAAATGAAACATACACAAAAGTTCACTTTGATCGAATTGCTGGTTGTTATCGCCATTATCGCCATCCTTGCCGCCATGCTGCTGCCCTCATTGAACAGCGCAAAGACAACAGCCCGGAAATCTGCCTGCGCAGGGAACCTGAAACAGACAGGTCTTGCCATGTTGTTGTACATCAAAGACTATAATGATTATATCCCCAACAATCTCTCTCCGTATTACATCGACAGACGACTTCAGGGATACCTGGGTAATATCAATGTCCTGACCGATTGCAGAACAAAAAATGCGCCGGACAGTTATCATGGAAAAATCGGAAGCTGCACCACCTATGATGTGTCATACGGAGCTGCGCTTTATTCTTTGAACCTGAATGCAACTGTACATTATAAAGTGAGCAGTGTCACACGTCCAAGTAAGAAAATTGCATTTGGAGACAGCCAGACATACAAGCAGTCCGGAGCCACATCCAACATCTCAAACAACGCAGCCATCGTTACTTATACCGGGCAATATTCTGCGGACTTCCGTCATGGCAAAATGGCAAACTTTGTATTCTTTGATGGTCACGTAAAATCTCTGAAGCCAATCCTGAGTGTAGAAAAACCCGATCGTTGTTATTTCTGGGCTCACTTCGTTGGAATCTCTGAATTACTCAGTAAAATGCCATCCGGATACTGGGATCAGTACCTGGTCGGTAATCTCTGATTTTTGCAAAACATAAGTTTCGGTAGTTCTTATGCAGGATATCATCACACCCGTGCCGCTGCCTTCTCAGGATAGCTGGCTTTTTGTCGACGAATTGAAAAAAGCGGAGAAACGTACCTTTTCCATCGCAGGAAAAAGTATCAAAAATCCCGTTTCGCTTGCCGGGGGTGTGAAAATCCTCAAAGAAGTTTCCGATCCGGAAGATGTTCTCCGCACCGCGTTTGATGATCTGGAATCCTTTTTTCAGGAAGTCGGGATCCCGGCCGGTGAATATCCGATTATATTCCGTATCAAAGACTGCGGACCATTTGATTCGTTTGAAATCGAAGTCACAGCGGAACACTGCATCATTTACGGCTCCAATCCGGAAGGGATCCGGCGGGGTATCTGTTATCTGGAAGACCTTATTCTCGGCAATGGTGCGGCGGTGTTATCAGCCGGAATCATCCGTAAAAAAGCATGGGTAAAAAACCGTATTTCCCGCTGCTTTTTCGGCCCCATCCGCCGCCCGCCCCATAACCGGGATGAACTGCTGGATGAGTACGATTATTATCCCGATGCCTATCTCAACCGGTTGGCACACGAAGGGATCAACGGACTTTGGCTCACCGTCACATTCAAAGATCTCTGCCGCACGTCGTTCACGCCGCATTATGGCACGGATGCGCCCAAACGGCTGGCAAAACTGCGCCGCACGGTGGAACAATGTCTGCGTTACGGAATCAAGACTTATATTTTCACCATTGAGCCGGAAAGCTGGGCGTTTGATGATCCGGTCATCAAAAAATTTCCGGAACTGGCAGGTGCGAAACTCCCGGGCAGCCGCTACTGTTTCTGTCCATCCTCCGAAACAGCGCAGCGATACCTTTATGAGTCGGTGAATTATATTTTTTCCGCTGTCCCGAAACTGGGCGGGATGATCAACATTTCCCTCGGCGAACGCAGTACCACCTGTTTGAGTTCTCTTCATACGGAAATCGAATGGTCGCAAAAAGAAGGAACCACAGTCCGATGTCCCCGCTGCGGCAAACTCCCGCATAATGAAATCATTTACAATTCCGTTTCCGCCATGACCGCCGGCATGCGTGCGGCATCCCCGGATGCAGAATTCATCAGCTGGAACTACATCCCCAACGCGCTTGAACAGCGTGACTGGATTTATACCTTGAGCAAAATGCCGGAAGGTGCCACGCCTATGTGGAATTTTGAATCCGGCGGCTCAACCGAACAGTTGGGAAAGAAACGGACCGGCGGCGATTACTGGCTTTCTTATGTGGGCCCATCGGAACGGTTCCGCCGATTTTCCGCACAATGTCCGCCGGGAACAAAACCGGGCGCGAAACTGCAGGTTGGCTGTTCCCACGAACTTGCCACCGTGCCTTATATTCCGGTACCGGGACTGCTTTACCGCAAATACCGTGCGATGCATGAATTGGGTGTGGATACGGTCATGCAATGCTGGTATTTCGGCAATTACCCGGGCATCATGAACAAAGCGGCAGGGATGCTGAGTTTTGAAGATTTCTCCACCGATGAGCGCACATTCCTGACCGAATTGCTGCGTCCCGCCTGGGGGAAATATGCAGATCCGGTTGCAGAAGTTTATCAGCAATGCAGTGAAGCATATAACAATTATCCTCTTTCCAACACCATGCAATACTATGGTCCATTCCATGACGGTGTGGTCTGGCCTTTATACTGCAACGAACAGAATTTGCCGCTGTGCCCCACCTGGCTGACGAATTATCCGGTCAGCGGGGATACCATCGGCGAATCTCTGGACAATCATACATTGGAAGAAGTCACGGAACTTGCCCGCCGATTGAGCACAATCTGGAGCGATGCAGTTGCAAAAATTCAGCCGTTGAAACAGCAATTTTCCCACAATCCGGAACGACTGCGGGATATTGATCTGCTCCACGTGCTGGAACTCCACTTTATTGCCGGATATGATATTTTCAAATTCTACAGCGAACGGAGTCAAAATTGCAGTATCACACCGGTTATGCAGGACATTCTCCGGCGGGAAATTGCAGTCTCCAGGGAAATGGCGGAACTCTGCCGGAAGGATTCCCGGATCGGATTTCATTCCGAAGCGGAAAACTATAAATATTTCCCGGAAAAACTGGAAGCTCGCGCCCTTATGCTGGAACAGGAACTGGCCACACCGGCACACCCCTGTACCACCCTGGTCGCCGCCGGTGACGGAACCGGAGAACATCAAGCGGAAACATTCCGTTGGAGTTTGGAACATGGTCAGGATGCCCTGCAGATCAAAGTCACGCTCCACGGCAAAACAGATTCCGATCAGTTGATGGTCACGCTCCGGGAAAACAGTTATTCCCGTCTGCTCCTGCTTGACCTGAACCGGAATGGTTCTTTTTACCCGAATCGAACAGGAAGCACCTTTGAAATCACGGAAGAAAGTGCCGAGTGCTGGCATGTCACATTCCGTGTTCCCTATCACCTTTTCACATCCGATCCCTCCACATTCCGGATTGCTTTCGGGCGCAATCTGCACTTGAACGGGAAGATGACGCAGGATTGTGCGCCGGCCTTATCGGCGGGGGATTACCGTCTCTGGCTGGGGATCTATCAACCTCAATACATGTACCAGATCGGCTGATCAATTCATAAATCCGGCAAAAAATACGGAAAAAGATTTGACATTTTTTCGAAACGGATGTATAGTAGCTTTTGATATAGCGCAATATCAACTGCAAATCAAAAGGTTAAAATATGACAAGCCGGAACGAAACCACATTGGCAGACGTCGCAAGACGGGCAAAAGTCTCCTGTTCCGCTGCCGGAAAAGTCTTGAACGGCGGCAGCGATACCATACGGGTAGGCGAATCTGCACGGCTGCGTATTTTGCAGGCTGCCAGAGAATTGGACTATGTTCCCAATATGGCGGCATCCATTCTAGCGGGCGGGGCATCACGTCTGATCGGTATTCTGCTGGATTCCGGGTACAGCTTCCGGTATCAATGTCTCTTGTGCGCCATCGAAAAAGCCTGTGCGGAACGCGGCATCCGTATTCTCACCAGTTTCACCCACGAAAATCTGCAGAATCTGGAAGACAGTTACCGGATGTTTCATCGTTACGGCGTCTCCGGCGTCATCTGTGCGGCACACGATTATCCGGCAATGAAAGACGATTTCCGCAACCGTTTTGAAAACGCCAAAGATATGGTCTATGTGGAAAAGCCGGATGTGGAAAGCAATTCCTTCGTTACAACCTGCCGCGTGAATGCCTTGACGCAGATGATTGCCGCCGCCCGGGAAAGAGGCTGCCGCAAAATCGGGATGCTGATGGGGAACCGTATCTGGCAGACAGAGCGGATGTTATGGAGCGAATTCCAAGCCGCCATGGCAGCCAACGGATTGGAAGTGGATATGAATTATATTCATGAATACGAAGAAGGTCTGGATGATAAAGCCGCCATCCGTCAGCACATCAATTCCGCGTATGAGCAGATGGTTCTGCCCAACCGCCCGGATTTTCTGTATGTGGATGACGGCGACCATGCAGCGGTGTTACTCGACCGTCTTCATCACGGCGGAATCAATACGTTATTATGCGGCGGCGATGCCAACCCGTTATTTGCGGCATTGGGGATACCGTCCTTTGATCCATGTTATGAAAAAATCGCAGAAGGTTTGATTTCAAAAGTTCTGGATCCCTCAATCCGGCACGAACCTTTGATTGTGGAAGCAACGGCAGGAGATTTGTTAAAATGAACGAGAAAAGAAATGCCAATCCGTATAAAAATGTCGATTGGAACAATGTACATCCAATCCGCAGTACCACACACATGCATTGTGTCTCGCAGGATATTCTGGAGCGTTATGTGAGCATGGGCCTGGAACTTGCCATGTTCTCCAATTATTATCCATCCGCCCCCTATTACCCGCTGCGTTCGATTTGCGAAAATACATTCAAGCGGAAACAGAACGGTTATATCCGCGATGGCGTATGGCATCATGAACCGCTGGATGTTGCCGGGATGCTGGAAAGTTGGAAATCAGAGCTCGGAGCCGAGGAACAGGCGCAGATTCCTTTCGAAGAAGGCAAACGTTTATTCCCGGAAGTCCCGGAAAATCTGCTGGAAGCACCCAATGCGGAACATCATTGGTTTTCTGATTACAGTGTCTATCTGCATGTGACTGCGCCCGGATCCCTTGCCGTCTCCGGTTCGTTCGATATTCAGGGTAAATTCGGCATAAAGGAAAAAGGCGGCGTTCCCCTCGGCGCACCGCTCCCCTGGCGGAAAGGCTTTGAAGAAATTTTCAATCAGTTGATGATTCCCGATGGCGGCGGAATCGTGATCGCACACCCCACCTGGTCGCATCTGCCGATCCGGGATTTGGAAGAAATGCTGGACAGTGACCCGCGTGTTCTGGGGATTGAAGTATACAACCACAACAGCCGGGAAGACTTCAGTGATTTCAGCGATTCTCTGTGGGATGCCATCCTCTCCTCCAACCGTCAATGCTACGGTTTCTTTGTGCAGGATCATCCGACATTGGATAAGAAGTGGGAAGGCAAGATCATGATTCTGGCGGAAGAACCGACTGCGGAATCCTGTTTGCGCGCCTTGCGTCAGGGGCGTTTTTACGGCATGATTACGGATAACGGATTGCGTTTTGAAGAAATCTCATACGACGGCCGTTATTTGCGCGCGAAATGCAATAAAAAAGTCGGGTTCCAGATCATTTCCGCGCAGGGCGTCGTTGACGACATGATTACAGGCACGGAATTCTGTATGGAAATTCCCGAAGAAGACAAAGCAAAACATGTATTTTTACGCGTGACAGCACGAGACCGCTGGGATGAAAAATTATTCTCCAATGCGTTCATGCTGTTGCAGGATTGATTTCAAATTATAGAACATAAAAGATAACAACAAGAGGAGCAAAACTTATGAAATCAGTATTAACCCTTGGTGCCGTTGTACTGTGCGGATTGCTTTCCGCTCAGTCCGTGACGCAGGACAGCGCAAAAACATCCACCTCCGCACGGGTTCTGTTTGCCGACGATTTCAAAACCGCGAAAGACAGCAGCTGGAAGTTCACCAATTATCAGAACCGTCTTAAAATCGAACGGAAACAGCTTGAAGGCAAACAGGCATTAGTCGTCACCAATGGTATCGGCAAAGCCATGGATACCGCCTTTGATTTGATTGTTGAGCCGCTGCAAGTTTCCGAACCGCAGCAGTATTCCATTACGTTCTCTTCCTCTGCCACTTTTGCAACAGAAGGCTGCATCGGGAGCAAGATGAAAAGTCAGAACCGGATCGAGTTTCTGGATGCCAACAAGAAATTGATCAAAGCGGAAAAATTCCGTTATTCTTCTGTGAGAAAAGGTTATAAAGAAAATGTGATCACCGGCAAAGCTCCCGCCGGAACAAAATATATTTCCATGGCATTCGGTTCCGATGTCCCGGATATCCGCCCCGGTCATTACATTGCCATTGCCGATCTGAAAATCCGCGTGGTTGATGCTCTGCCCTCCTGGGATGCTGCGGACGGAGCAAAAGAAGTTCTTTCCGATGATTTCAGCAAAGATTCCGGCGCCTGGGAAGCATTCAAAAATTATAAGAATGCATTGAAAATCGAACGGAAAACCATGGATGGCAAACCGGCATTGGTCATCAGCAACGATTCCGGGAAAAGAATGGATACCGCATTTTGCGTTACAACAAAGAAGATCGATATCAACGGTGCTGCACAGTACCGCATCTCTTTCGATCTGTACGCCAATTACTGGACTGCAGATTATGGAAAAGCCAAACGCGGCTCCCGCAGTTATGTCGGCTTCTATGACATCAGCGGAAAACTGATCGAAACCCACCCTGTCATCTTCAACGGTTCCACAAAGACATTCAAGAACTACACTTACACTGGAAAAATTCCGGCACAGGCGGCAAGTCTTGTGTTGCAGTTCAGCGGTGACAGTCCGGACGTATTCCCGGGCAAATTCATTGCGATCACCAACGTAAAGATTCAACTCACCGGTACGCGATAAAACTATCACAGAATAATAGGAGATGTGAAAAAATGAGAAACCATCGATCATCAAGATCCGGCAAATTCACCCTGATTGAATTGCTCGTTGTCATCGCCATCATTGCCATTCTTGCGGTAATGCTGCTGCCCGCATTGGGTCAGACAAAAGAATCCGTCAAAAAGGCATCCTGCCTCAATAACCTGCGTCAGCTGTACAATTACTGGAATCTTTACGGCAGCAATAACAATGACTGGGTCTTGCATTACTACAATCAGGTTCCCGTCAATTTCGGAAAATACTGGCACGAAGCAATGCTGAATGACTTCTTCAACTTCACCGTTGCCACAAACCGTCTGCCTTCCACATTCAAAAACTTGATGGCATGCCCCTCTGATACCACAAAGAAGGGAACCAATGCCAACCTCAAAATTGAAACAACTTCTTACGGCTACAACCGTTATTTCGGCTGGAAGACCGGACAGTATCAGAGCACACCGCACAGCGCCTGTACCACATTCTTCTCCCGTACATTCCAAAAGAATCAGCACATGAATAAAACCATGGTGTTTGCAGATTACTGGCGTTATTATGACATGACAGGCACGACCGTTCATAAAGTCGGACTTGGCAATAAGTTTGACGTAGGCATGCACAAAGCACACCGGAAAGGGATGAATGCCATTTACCTCAACGGTGCCGCCAGCGAAGCACAATCATTCTTCCGTTGCGGCAACTGTTATTACAACGACCTCTGGAACTACAAATGGTCCATCACTGCCCAGGAACGTTTTTCCAACTGATACAGAAAGAAAACTTGAAACATGAATAAGTTATATTTCATTCTCGCGGGATTGCTGCTGTTTGCCGGGCTGACCGCCGGGGATTTTATCCGTGACGGCAAAACATCGTATGTGATCGTCATTCCGGATCAGGAAGATACGGGTGTGACGTTTGCCTCTCAGGAATTGCAGACCTTCCTGAAAAAGGCCTCAGGCGCAGATTTCCCCATTGTAAAATCCTCGCAGGCTCCGGCAAAGAACCGGATCTTTCTGGGCATTTCCACCGCCGCATTGAAGATTCTGAAAAACGATCCCCGGAACAACCTGAAACAGCAGGAACATGTTGTGCAGACCATCGGCACCGATTTGTTTCTGTATGGTCAGGGCACCTGGGGCGAAATGTGGGCTGTTTATGATTATCTGGAAAACGTTCTCGGTTACCGCTGGTATGATGCCCGAGGCGGTATGAAAGTGCCGGATTGCCATAATCTGCCGTGGAAAAAGCTGGATAGAAAAACCGCTTTCTCCATTCCCTTCCGCAGTGCCACCGGATATTGGATCTATCATCGTCCCTACGCCCATTTATTCTTCTTGCGGAACCGTCAGAACGGGGCATTGATCACCCGTTTTCTGCGTGACAAAAAGATTTTCATTCCGGAAATCGAAATCAACAGTTCTTACGGGACTCATACGATTCCCTCTTACATTCCCGGGACAGCAAACCGGAACGTTTACAAACCGTTTCCCTGGCTGAAAGACAAGAATTACTGGAAAACCAATCCGGAATTTTTCGGTATGCTCCCCAATGGCAAACGATCCGGCGGCGGACACCTGTGTTTCACCAACGTCGAGTTGCGTAAGGAGTTGACGAAGAACGTTCTTGAGAACATGAAACGGGAACCGCAGAACCGTATTTTCAGTTTATCTGCCCACGACTCACCGGGGCGTTTCTGCCATTGCAAACCCTGTCTGGCAATGGAAAAGAAATATGGATCCATCGGCGGTCCGTACTATGATTATCTGCTGGAACTCAGCAAAATTCTGAAAAAGCAATATCCTGCCAACAGCATTTCCTTCCTTGTCTACCGTAAAAATCAGACCCAGAAGCCGCCGACCAATCTGAAAAAGCTGCCGGATAACCTGATTCCGATTTTTGCGCCGATTGATGACGACTTCGGGAAATCCTGGGCACATAAGAATAACGAAGAAACTTGCAAAGATTTGGAAACATGGGGTAAACTGGCATCCAAAGTAAACGTCTGGTATTACCCGAATCCGTATTCCGGTGATATCACGCCGCCGCTGGGCAATATCCGCCGTCTGGTGTATGATATCCGGAAAATGGTGAAATCCAACATGTACATGTCCGCATTCGAACACAACGTGGGCGTTTGCAACATGATCGGGTTCACAGAACTGCAGAGTTTTCTGATTCTTCAGCTGTTCAAAGATGTCAATCAGGATGCGGAAAAACTCATTGATGAATTCATGGCATTTGAATACGGAAAAGCCGCACCCGTCATGCGTAAATATCTTGCCGAACTGGAAGACGCCGCAGAGAAAAACAAACTCCGCCTGGCATGGAATCCCACGCTCAATGCCTATACTTACCTGACCGCAGAAAATATGATGCGCTGGTACAACTACTTCCTGGAAATGGAAAAGATTTTGAAAGATGATCCGGAACGCTTGAACAATGTAAACCGGGTCCGCCTCAATCTGGAATATGTGATTCTGATGCGTTATAACGTTCTGCTGAAAAAATATCCGGACTTCCCCGTAAAGCCGGAAGCATTGGCAAAAACCGTTCTTGCACGCTTCCAGAAAACGATTGACGATTATTACGGCAAGAGTTTCACATTCCGCGCAAAAACTTCTCTCAAATCCCTGAATGAACGGATCAAGATGGCATTGATTCAGGCAGGCAAGACCGATAACAACCTGCCGGAATCCATCGCCAAAGGAGTCGATCCCGATCAAATCATTCAGACCATGCCGAAAGTCAACGGCAGAGACTGGGTCAAAGATCCGGATGCCGCATGGGGTGTGGCAGCCGTCCTGATGGATAAGCCGAAGCCGACCTTACCTTTGCAGGTCAATATGTATGACATTGCAAACAAGAAATATCACCCGTCTATCTCCTGGATCCGGAAACAGCATCTCGGGCCGAAAGGAAAATACAAATTCTACAAGCTTCATTCCGGTCTGACCATTTCTCCGGACTGCACCCTGATGATCGGGTCAGACAGCTGGACAGAGCTCCGGGCGAACCTCGGGGAAGCGTACGAAATGGGCTCTTTGAACAAGGTCTGCATTTACGCCTCACTGAAATTTGAAGGTCCGACGTATTACCCGGAAGATGCGGGCAAGAAGGACAAAGTGATTTGCGACCGGATCGTCATCATTAAAATCAAATAAAAAATGCAGTAAGAATTTGCATTTTTATTACAACGTGCTATATTCGCTTATATTATTTTTTATATAGGCGAATACGGCACGTTAATTTTTTATAGAGCAGGAGCAATTCAGTTATGGCAGAAGATGTGAATATGACCCCGATGATGAAGCAATATCTTCAGGTGAAATCGGAAGTACCGGATGGCGCGATCCTGCTTTTCCGCCTGGGTGACTTCTACGAAATGTTCTTTGATGATGCCGTCCGCGCCGCCCCGATTCTGGACGTTGTACTGACCCGCCGGGCTGGTTATCCCATGTGCGGTGTGCCCTATCATGCAGTGGAAAGTTATCTGCCGAAACTGCTGGATGCAGGCGTGAAAGTCGCCATCGCCGAACAGATGGAAGATCCGAAACTGGCAAAAGGTATTGTGCAGCGCGCCATTACCCGCGTGATCACTCCCGGCGCCATTCTGGATTCCACATTCCTCAAACCGGAAAATAACAACTTCCTCTGCTCCGTCTGCTCCGGCCCCAAAGATTCGTTCGGGCTCGCATGGCTGGATATCAGTACCGGCGAATTTGTGACAAGTGAGCCTGTGAACCGGGGAGAACTGGAAAGTGAACTGCAACGGATCCAACCGAAAGAATGTCTGATTCCTCTGACTCTTCACGAAGAATGGACACAGGAAAAGAATTTTCCCTATATGCGGAAACCGCCCCTGTGGACACCGCTGGAAAACTGGATTTTCTCCACCGATCATGCGGGGGAAGTCCTCCGCCGTCAATTCCACGTGGCAACCCTTGATGGATTCGGTCTGCGTGACCGGGAAACTGCGATCCGTGCGGCTGGCGCCGTGTTCCATTATGCATCGGAAAACTTGCGGCACAATACCGGTCATATCCGCTCTGTCCGCTTGAATATCTGCAGTGATTATCTGGGACTCGACCCCATCTGTCAGCGCAATCTGGAACTGGTGGAAAATCTCCGCGGCAGCAAAGACGGAACCTTGCTGCGGCTTCTTGACCGTACAAAAACTGCCATGGGCAGCCGTATGATGCGGGACTGGATCCTGAAACCGCTTTGCGATGTGGAAAAAATCATAGAACGTCAGGACGTTATCGGCATTTTCCGGGATGATCCCATGACATTGACCGAATTCCGGGAATGTCTCTCCGCCGTCAAGGATATGGAACGTTTGATTGCCAAACTCAATGCCGGTAATCTGAATGCCCGCGATCTTCTGGCTCTGGCATGCAGTCTGGATATGCTCCCCGGCTTACGGGCACTGCTGGTTTCTTATGACCTGCCGTTACTGGAACGGCTGCGGAATCAAATTGCGGAATTACCGGAATTGACGGAACTGCTTTTCCGCGGGATCGCCGAAGATCCGCCGGGCGTCCTCACCGATGGCGGTTTTATCCGTCAGGGATACAATGCCGAGCTGGATGAATTGCGTCTTGCGGCAACGGACGGGAAGAAATGGGTTGCGGAACTGCAGGCGAAAGAACAGGAACGGACCGGTATCAAATCGCTGAAAGTCCACTTCAATAAAGTGTTCGGTTATTACATTGAGATTTCCAAAGCGAATCTGGCACATACGCCGGAGGATTATATCCGCAAGCAAACTTTGACCAACGGGGAACGTTTTATCACGCCCGAACTGAAAGAGTTTGAAAGCAAGATCCTCGGTGCGGAAGAAAAATCAAAGGCATTGGAACTGCAGCTGTTCGAAGAATTGAAAAAAGCCGCAGGTGCTTATACGGTTCAAATTCAGGAATCCGCAAACGCCATCGCCATTCTGGACGTTCTCTGTGCCCTGGCAGATTGCGCCGTTTCTTATCAGTATTGCAGACCCCATGTTTCCGATGGCGATATTCTTCAGATTTCCGGCGGCAGACACCCGGTGCTGGATGCCCAGATGGAAGGCGAACGGTTCGTCCCCAACGATACCATGCTGGACGGCGCGGATAACCGTATGATGATCATTACCGGTCCGAACATGGCTGGGAAATCCACCTACATCCGCCAGACGGCATTGCTGGTCATTATGGCGCAGATGGGTTCCTTCATCCCGGCGGACGAAGCCTGGATCGGGATCGCGGACCAGATTTTCACCCGTGTGGGTGCGATGGATGATATTGCACGCGGTCAGAGTACATTCATGGTGGAAATGGTGGAAACAGCAAACATTCTCAATCATGCGACCTCCCGCAGTCTGGTGATTCTGGATGAAATCGGGCGCGGAACCAGTACGTTTGACGGTCTCTCTATTGCCTGGGCGGTGGCAGAATATCTGCTGGATCACCCGGATTGCAAAGCACGGACCCAGTTTGCGACCCATTATCATGAACTGACGGAACTGGCATTGACCAGAAGCGGCGTGAAGAATTACAATATCGCAGTCCGTGAATATGGTGATCAGATCATCTTCCTGCGTCAGATTGTACCCGGCGCGGCAGATAAAAGTTACGGTATCCACGTAGCAAAACTGGCAGGATTGCCGGAAGATGTAATCGAACGTGCAAAAATTATTCTGGACAATCTGGAAGCCAATGCGATTGCCGATGCAGGGCAGCCTGCCGTGGTTCAGGCGATCCGGGAAACCAAAGGCCGCGGAGGCAGAAAGCGCAGCGGAGCAGCTCAACTGTCCGAAGATCAGGATCCGCAGGGCTCTTACCAGCCGAATCTTTTTGACGGTTTCTGATTGATTGAGACGTTTTTATGATTATTTGTTGTCCACACTGTAAAAAAGAGAAAGAACAGGAACACAAGGAGCGGGGCAGGCATGTAAAATGCACGGCATGCGATACCCTGTTCACGCTTGATGATGCCACGGTTTTGCGTGATTATTCCAAAATCGATCCACCCCATCCGGAAAAGATCGGGCCGTATCGGATTGAACGTTTTCTCGGCAAAGGCAGTATGGGCAGAGTATACAAAGGCAAACATCCGGAACTTGATGTCCCGGTGGCGGTCAAAATTCTCTCCCGGGAATATGCGGCAAATAAGATTTTCCGTAAACGCTTTGAAGAATCGTCACGAATTGCCGCCGCGATAGATCATCCGAATATCGCCAAAATCTTCGGTGCAGGCATGGATGAAAACGGACATCTTTATCTTGCCATGGAATATGTTGCCGGCGGAACCGTACAGGATTTACTGAACCGGTCCGGCGTTCTCTCTCCGGAAAAAACAGCCGAAATCGCCATTGCAGTCTGTTCCGCATTGACCGCGGCACAGAAAAACGGAATTGTTTACCGGGACATCCGGCCGGATAATATCATGATTACTTCCAACGGCGGATACAAACTGGCAAATCCCGGCTTGGCAAAAAGTTGTGCGGAAGTGGAAGAAAAACGGAATGGCGTCGACAACAACAAGGAAGAAACCCTGGAACTGATCTCTCTCGGCACGCCGGAATATATGGCGCCGGAACAGTCCATCGATGCAAATCACTGTGACATCCGGGCGGATATTTATTCTCTCGGCGTCTCCATGTATCAAATACTCAGCGGACATCTGCCTTTTGAAACGAACGACCGCAACGAATTACGGCGGCGACATTTTGAAGTCGAACCGAAAATTCCCAGTATCTACCGTGCCGATATTCCAAACGATCTCGAATATATCGTGATGCTCTGTCTGCGGAAAAAGAAAACAGAACGTTATCAGACGCCGGATGAACTGCTCACCGATCTGGATGCGTTCATGGATGGTCTGCCCCTGCCTTCTGCCAACGATAATACCCTTGTAAGCAGGGGCAAATCCTACGGCACACACATTCCTGCCGGAAAAGAGATTCTGATCCGGAACAACGGCAAATTATTCTGGTTCCGACTCGGGAAATATCGTAACTGGAACTGGTTCCGGATGACAGAAATTGCAGCCATTGTGCTTCTGACACTCGCCACCATCTGGCTGTTATGGGAACGCAATCACGGGGAAAACGCGAAACAGAATATACAGCAATTGACCGGCTCTTATCTTGTGATAAACCGTACAGACATCTGGGAATCGACCCGCAAAAAGGCAAAAGAAGCATTGCAGAAGAAAGTCGGGTTTTCCGATGCCATTCTGAACTTGAAAGCATTTGAAAATGATGAAGACCCGGCACGCAAAAAAGAAGCAAAATTTCTGTTGAATCAATTACATTCGGCATCGGTGAAAGAGGTCAGCAAGATGATGAAAGGTCTGGATCGGGATGCGCAGCAATATTGCGAGAAACAGGATTATCATTCCGCACTTGCCGTTTATGAAGACCGGACCAATCCGCTGCACAAAGAAATTCGCAACGAATGTGAAATACGGATCGCCAAGATCCGGAAATTGGCAGAGGATTACAGCAAACAGCAAAAGAAAAATCAGGAATATCTTGAAAAAAATGTGATTCCTTATCTTGCCGCCGGAAATTATGCAAAAGCCATGGAATGGTATAAAAATAATGAAAATCCCAGTATCGACGATGCGGTCAAAATTATTTTGAATGAATGTATGCAGATCCCGGAGAAATTTGCAGAATCCAACCGGATACTTATCAATTTGGAGTGTAAATATATCTTCCGTAAAGAACCTTTTGAGTCATGGAGCAGACAGAATAATTTGAAAATTATGAAAGTGGAACAACCTTACGTTTATCTGCATGGACATGAGGGCAATCCCTTTACAATTCATGATCTCACACCGGAAGAACAGGACTTTGTCATCAGCGGAATCAAGGAAATTTCCGAATCTGCACGGGCATTATGGAATATTGGTATAACCTGTAGTTCCGCACCTGAAAAAGCAGAAAAATATGTCAGTATGCTCCCGTTCTCTTTGCAGGAAAGTTATATGACATACCTGAAAAACAGAATCATGTCGCGCCTCATCGAATCCTTCCGCAAAGATTTGCGTTCCCTGCTCGCCGATGTGGGATACAGCAGCAATGATCTGCCCGGACCGGAACAATTGCCCGACTTGCGCGTCTTTTTCTCTGTCGAACCGGAACCCTGTATTCAGCGCATTGACAGCATTCTGAAAACATACGATGCCCTCCCGGCGGAAGAACGGGGCTATCTGGAAGCCTTGAGAAATATACGTCTGATACTGGAAAATCAATTGCAGATAAATCGGCTGAATCAGCCGAATGAAAGAGAATTTCACCCCTCTTTACAGGAGACCCGATAAGATGAAAAAACCTTTACTCGCAGTTGCCGGGCTGAATCCGGCATGGCAGAAAACGCTTTCTTTCAAACAATTTAATCCCGGAGCCGTCAACCGCGCCGCCGCAATCAAAGAAATGGCATCCGGAAAAGGGATCAATACCGTCCGTGCCGCCATCAACTGGGGTAAAGCCGATGCCACTGTCTTCCAGGTCGCAGGCGGTGCAAACGGGGAACGCCTGGTTGCTTATCTCAACGAAGAAGGATTGCCTCACCAGACATTGACAATCCCCGGCAATACGCGCTGCTGCACCACGGTACTCGACCGCACCGCTCACACCATGACAGAACTGATTGAGCCTTCCGCAAAAGTGCCCGATGAATCCGTACAGGATCTGTTTGACATGTTTGACCGTGCGTTGCCCGATGCCGATGCGCTGGCATTGTGCGGCACTTATCCCCCCGGTATTCCCGATGATTTCTATGCACGCCTTGCCGCTGCCGCAAAAAAGCATCATTCCTATCTCTTTGTGGATGCCTTTATCGGAATCGAAAAAATTCTGCAAAACGGCGTGGATCTCCTGAAAATCAATCTGGATGAATTGACGGCTCTCACCGGAGAACGTGATGTGGAAAAGGCTTTCCGTGCCTGTTTCAACAAATTCAAAGTCGGCGCACTCGCGGTCACAGACGGGAAAAACCCGGCTTTCATTTCCGAAAATGGAAAAGAAATCGACTCTCTGCCCGTGCCCATTGTCGAAAATCCGGTCAATCCCATCGGGTCCGGCGATACCTGTTCCGGTGTTATGCTTTCCGAAATTGTTTCCGGCACATCACTCCGGGAAGCATTCCGTTGCGGTTTGGCAGCTGCCAGTGCAAACTGTCTGACAGAAGATCCTGCCACGTTCGATTGTACCACAGCAAAAAGTTTTCTCTAAAATTAAACAAAAAGGTGTTAACATGGAAAACAACGAATACTCTGATTACCGTAAAGAAACAGAACCGGTCCGCCCCACGATTGTAAACGAACCGAAACCGGAAAAACGCCGCATGAACATCTGGAGCTGCTGCTCCGTCGTCTGTGTCGCAATCGTGCTGATGCTGACACTGACAACATGCGGTCTGTTCACTCTGATCGGGGAAGGGATCGAAGCCGCCATGAAAAGCGTAGATACGGAAAATGAATATGACATCCTGGAAAATGCAAAACATTTGCAAGGCCCTTCCAATGCTGAAAAGATGGTAGCCGTTATCAATGTTAAAGGTATCATTCTTTCCGATACGAAAAGTTCTTATGACAATGCCAATTCCGCCAAGATTTGTAAACTGATCCGCATTGCCGACCGGGAGCCCCATGTTGCCGCTATTCTGTTGTATCTCGATACCCCCGGCGGCGAAGTCACAGCTTCCGACGAAATCTGGAATGCCGTGAAAAAAGCAAAAAAACCCGTCGTCGCTTATATGGGTTCCATGGCTGCCAGCGGCGGATATTATATTGCATCCGGCGCAGATAAGATTGTGGCACACCGTACCACGCTCACCGGCAGCATCGGCGTGATCATTGAAACATGGAATTATCATGTATTGATCAACCGTCTGGGTATCGAACCGCAGACCTATACGTCCGGCAAGATGAAAGCGATGCTGCACGGCGGCAAAAAAACTTCGGATGAAGAAAAGAATATTGTACAGGAACTGGTCATGAGTTCTTATCGTGAATTCCTCAAGGTCGTTGCCGATGGCAGAAAGATTCCTTACGAAAAATTAGTCAATTCACCCCTCACAGACGGCAGAATTCTTGACGGAAAGCAGGCTCTCGCCGCCGGACTGGTCGACAGGAACGGATATTTTGATGATGCCGTACAGGAAGCGGAAATACTGGGCAAAGTCGCTCCCGGTTCAGCCAAAGTCGTACTCATGAAGCCACAGACGGACTTTATGGATATGTTGCTGGAATTCAGTACATCTGTCGGCAAACCCAGTGTCAAAGTCGATTTGCCCGGCAGCAGCAGTTTCCAACTCACCCCCGGAAAAGCCTATTATCTGCCTGTTAATCAATAAAGGATTCGTATACTTATGAACAAGCCGGATTTTGAGAAAGATATTTTATCTGCCGCAGAATTCAATGGCATTCGCCGTGCTTCCAGATTCTCCTGGTCTCATGCCAGAGAAATACTCTTCCGTCGCTGCAAAAAAGCATATTTCATCCGCTATTATCTCGCACAGGGCGGATGGGATATGTACGCCAGTCCCATCGTCAGAAGTGCATATATCGAAAAGTACAGAATGTCTTTCCATATCTGGCTTGCAAGAACCTTCCACCTGGCCATGCAGAGTGCATTCCGGCAGGCTGCCGTTCAGCCTCTGTCTAAGCGGGAGAAAACTTTTACTGCCGCCTGTCTGCGATACCTGGGCAGGGCTGTCTCCGATCTCCAATTCTCTCTGGAAAACCGCGAATATGCCGATGATCCCAAAAAGCCTGCCATTCTGGAATTTCTACGCGCTCCTGACCAGTCTGCCGCTCTCCTTGAAATGAAACAACAGGCGGTCGACTCATTCAGTTCCGCTTATGGAGCACTGATGAAAGCGGAAATCTTCAAGTCCATTCTGGCATTGAATTTTACCGCGCTCCGGCTGGATGACCCATTCCTCTCGTTCCAGTTTGAACAGTGGCCCATCTGGTTCGCCCCCGGGATTGTGTGGTATGATAAAGGAGAATTTCACTCTCTGCTGGCTCAAGTTCCTGCGCCCGGGGGAAATGATACATCCGGTGAAAAAGTCACCGCCGCATTGTTCGATCTTTACGTACAATCCAAATGGAATTTCCGTAAGACGACATCTACAGTTTTTGTTTTCGATGAAAAAGGCAGCTCCATGACAACCGTCAAACCGGCAACCGGTATCCGCTCCATGATCCGGAAAAGTTCCGCTGAAATGTTGTCACTCATCCGGGACGATGCAAATGTGGATTGCCGGGATTTCCCCTGTACCACAGAAACAGAGCATTGCACCCATTGTCAATTCAAGACAACCTGCAAGGCGTTGCGTAACTGGGAAAATCAATAAACGTCTTTCGTCAGAAGTTTGATCACTTCAGACGCACAGTGGCACCCGAAGATGTTCGGCATGAAAGAAATTGTACCCGTGATGGACTTCTTGTTCTGTCCGCAGTCATCCGACGGAATCACGGCATGCTCCAATGCTTTTTCGGTAGAATAAACGGCCCGGATTCCACGGGTGATACCCAGCTTTTTCAGATTGGTCCGGATGACTCGGGCAAGAGGACACATGATGGTCTTGCTGATATCATCGCTTTTCACGGCTTCCGGATCCATTTTTGCGCCTGCCCCCATGCAGCTGACCGCCGGGATATGATTCCGGACACACGCCGCCAGCAATGCGGTTTTCGGGGCAACCGTATCAATGGCATCCAATACGCAATCGTAAGAAGCGACAGCAAGTATCTGCTCCATATCTTCGGCTGTGAAATAATGACTGTGCAGGTGAAGCTTGATTTCCGGATTGATGTCACGCAAACGATCCGCCCAGGCCTCGGTCTTATATCGGCCGACGGTACTGGTCAATGCAACCAGCTGACGGTTCCGGTTCGTCACATCCACCCGGTCGCCATCAAGAATCGTCATTTCCCCCACCCCCGCACGGGCAAGCATTTCGATGGCGATTCCGCCGACACCGCCTGCTCCGGCAACAAGAACGTGGGCATTCTGCAATTTCAAACAAGCCGCTTCCCCGAGAATAAGAGAAGTCCGGCTGCTCCAATCAGCTGCACTCATAAGAAAACACCTTTTTGAAATTCTGCCAAACCTGCGCCTGAAATTCCCGGACATTCCGGCGCATCATCTGCGCCCCGGTCGCCGCCAACACATCCAGCGTCACATCCGCCTCATCCGTTTCCAGAAGAATCCGGTCAAGGGGCAGTTGCGGGAAAAAGTCTTCCATATTCCCGGCGGAAAGCAGAAGTCCTTCCCCGAAAGACAGATAAAATCCGGCATCTGCCAATTCCAACACTTTTTCCCGTTTTCCACGGCAGCCATGAATAATCCACGGCAGCCCGGGGCGAAAATCCCGATACAGTTTCAAAAGCTCATTCTGCGCCCGGACACAATGGATCACCAACGGCTTGCCATAACGTTCCGACGCCTCCGCGTGGGCAAGAAACAGTTTCATCTGATCCTGCATCGGCAGCTTCGCCCGGCGGTCAAGCCCGCACTCCCCGATTGCACAGCAGTTTTTGCCGGAAAACAATCCGTCATATTCTGACGGAATGACGGAGGATGCGGCAAACATGGGGTGTACACCAACGCTGTATAATCCGTTATAGTTTTCTGGTATTTCAGGAGTTAGGAGAGAGACGACACGAATGACGCCGTCGTCCGTCATTTTTTCTTTCCAATGGGTATGGGCATCACAGAGCATGAAAGAATTTCCTTATGCTTTCCGACGGAATCTGGCACAGAAGGTACCGTCACAGTTGGCATCTTCCGGGAAGACCTGCAGTCGCCATTGAGTCGTACCGCCGAGGGTAAAGGGAGCCGGCTCAAATTCCGGATGCGCTTCCAGGAACCGATCCGTCACGCCGTTATTTTCCTGATCAAAAACAGAACATGTGCCATAAACCAGAAGTCCGCCCGGTTTGACGGCGTCAGCCGCTTTATCCAGAATTTCATATTGGGTCTGCGTCAACTGTTCCAACCAATTTTCGGAGCATACCAAATGCATTTCCGGGTTACGCCGCCATCTGCCGGAAGAGCTGCACGGGACATCCGTCAATACTCCGTCAAATTGCATTTTGTGCGCGTCATTCCATTTTAAATAACGGATATTGTTGTAGGAAGCCCGTTGGGCACGGATCTTGATTTCTTCCAACTTCTTCTCCCGGATGTCACTGGCAAAGACCTGTCCGCCCTCTTTCAGGAGGGTAGCAAGCAGCAAAGTTTTACCGCCGCCGCCGGCACAGGCATCCCACCACTGTTCGCCGGTTTGCGCCATGGAAGAGTAACCGATGCACTGGGAGGCAAAATCCTGAATCTCAAAACAGCCCCGCTTATAACACTCCAACAGGCATAAATTCACGTTGGCATGGGAGTGGAGACAATAGGCATCCGGCAGGCGGTCATTTTTTTTCCATTCGACGCGGTTCTGATCCAGTTCCCGCAAAACCTGATCAGTGTTTTTCTGAATACGAATCCAGACCGGCGGACGGCTCCGCAAGGCAGGCAGATACCGTTCTTTGCCGCCGGAAGCCAGATTTTTACACATCCAATCGGCAAGCATATCTTCATTGCAGCAAATGACATCGGATTCAGCGAGAGCAGCAAGTCTGTCTTCCGCGCGGGGCAGCTGGAAGATTGCGGCGACCTTCTCCGGATCCAGTTCCAATTCCTCACACCAAAGCTGCCAGGTGACAGGCAAATCGCCCTGCGCGGCAAACGCTCCCAGCAGCAATAAACGCATATCTGTTTCCGGCGGAAAGACTTTCTCCAGCCATCCGCACCAACGGTAATAGGCAAACAGCGCGCTGGTAATGAAATGGCGGTCACGGGAACCGAATTTACGATTTTCGCGGAAAACTTTCCGCAACTGAACATCCGCCGGAAGCCCGCTGGTCTGAAGTACTTCTAAAGAATTCTTCAGAATTTCAAGCGCATTTCCCGCCATGGTTATGATTTTATGAGGAGCAATCCCTCCCTGTCCCCCGGGGGCCACAGGTTCTGTCATGATACCGTTCTTTCTTGTCTGACGTGCTTAATAAGCGGAATCCGGATAATAATGATCTTTCGCATTGGCAGGAGTGATTACGTCCGCCGGAACGATTTTGATCTTATTTTTGACGGGTTCACCGGAGAGAATTTTAACTGCTTCGAACGCAGCAGTATAAATCATTTTCGGCGGATAAGTGACGGTTTGACGGACCAGCGGATCGCCGTCAAGAATGCGTTTGACGACTACTTTATTGCCGCCGCCGCCCAGGAACATTTTCACATCTTTGCGTTTGGATTCCTGATAAGCCTTCAATGCGCCGAGGAGAACGTCATCGTCACCCGCCCAGACAGCATCGATCTGCTTGTATTTCTGGAGGAAGTTTTCCATCAGCGTCAAACCGCGTTCCGTCTGCCAGTTGGATGTCTGGGATTCCAGGATTTTGATGCCCGGATATTTTTTCATCACTTCCATAAACGCATTCACACGGTCGGTATTGACCTGACAGGGAATACCTTCCATCACAACAACCGTACCTTTGCCTTTGAGTTCTTTTGCAATGACTTCGCCGCAGGCTTTGCCGAATCCGGCGTTGTCACCGGCAACATGAAGGTCTTCCACACTCTGAGTCAGATTGCGGTCGACAACGATCAGTTTCACACCTTTCTTTGTCGCTTTTGTACAGACATTGGTCAACGGTGCAGGTTCATTGGGCAGGACGACCAGCACATTCATGCCGCGGATCATCAGGTTTTCGATTTTGTCCACCTGTTCGCCGGAGGACATGGCAGTAGCAATCCGCACTTCGATATCCGGATTCGCTTTTTCGATATCTTTCTTTGCCTGTTCCGCCCAGTATACCACACCACCGGTCCAACCGTGGTCAGCCGCCGGAATGGAGATGCCGATGACTTTTTTGCTTGCGGTTTTGCCTTTTCCGCATCCGGGGAGGAATGCCATTGCAACGGCAAACAATGCTGCTGTTAATACGTTGATTTTCATGATTGACGATCCTTTCTCTGAATTAAAACAGATATTATAATGACTAAACCTTTCACAAGTCCCTGCAATGTGGCGGCGATTCCCCACATATCCAGAATGTTGGAGACAAGCCCCAGAATCAGAATCCCCGCCAGCGTTCCGTGCAGCGTGCCGCGTCCGCCGGACATTGCCGCACCACCGATAATCACGGCTGCAATGGCATCCAATTCATAGAATAACCCGGCATTGGAAGACGAAACGGAGCCCAATCTTCCGGCAAACAGCAACGCCGCAATCCCGACACAGCCGCCAATAATCAGATAGGTCATGAACTGCACCCGTCCGGTGGGAATGCCCGCAAATTTTGCCACCCGTTCACTGGAACCGACAGCGCAGACATGTTTCCCGAATGAGGTAGCGGATAACAGAAGTCCAAGCAAGGCAGTCAGCAGGAACAGCAGCAAGGCAGGAAGAGAGATCGGGCCGATTTCCGCTTCCCCGATCCGGCACAATGTCTGATTGTTTGTGGAAAGAGTCCCGGAATCCGCAAGGAATAAAGCCAGAGAACGGAAAATGGAATAAGCACCCAACGTTGCAATAAATGGCGGAATTTTCCCGAAAATAATCACAGTTCCGTTGACTGCACCACCCAATAAGCCGGCAGCGATACAACAGACTGCCGCAACGAGAAATCCGCAGACATCTGGCGAAATTCCCATGACCGGCGTTTCCGGCGTGAATTTGCGGATCGCCAGAATGGAACAGACACCGCAGAATGCAAACAGGGAGCCGACGGAAAGATCAATCCCCCCGGCAACAATGACAAAGGTCATACCCAGCGCAATCAGCCCGCTGTAGGAAACCTGACGCAGAATATTCAACAGGTTATCCGCGCTGAGAAAGACATCACTGCTGACGGAACAGACAATGAACAATACCAGCAGAGCCGCATACGGGCCTGACAGTTTGGATGCGATTTTCCGGATCTTCACCATCCGGTCTTGTGTAAGTGTAGTCATTTTATTTTACTCCGGTTGCCAGATACATGATTTCTTCTTCGGTGACAGCGTCGCCGGTCAATTCGCCGCGCACTTCACCCTCCCGCATGACAATCACGCGGGAACAATTGCCAATGACTTCCTCCAGGTCGGAAGAAATCAGAATACAGCTCACACCTTCCGCCGCCAGAGAATGGATGAATTCGTAGATTTCTCCACGGGCACCCACATCCACGCCACGGGTCGGTTCATCAAATATAAAAATCTCCGGATTGGAATCCAGCCCTTTGGCAATGACAGCCTTCTGCTGATTTCCGCCGGAAAGATTACGCAATTCCGTTTCCGGTGATTCGGTACGGATATGAAAACGTTCAATATAGGTTTCCGCCGCTTTCCGGCACAAATCCTTTTTCAGCAATCCGTAACGCAGATACTTGTATAACGAGCCCAGTACAATATTATCGGTCAGGGAAAAACGGGGCAGCACGGCAGTCCGCTGACGGTCTTCCGGCAAATAGGAAAGGCCCGCC
The DNA here is from genome assembly GCA_045639325.1 of Victivallales bacterium. GTDB lineage: Bacteria > Verrucomicrobiota > Lentisphaeria > Victivallales > UBA1829 > RGIG8244. The sequence goes on along the minus strand of JAZUCU010000022.1, from coordinate 53,808 downwards.
GCTTTTGCCTGACGGGGCGTTGAAAATGCGACTTCCTTCCCATGCAGATATACTTTTCCGCCGGTCCGTTTCCGCAAGGCACAAACGGCTTCCGCCATTTCCGTTCTTCCGGCACCGGCAAGTCCGGCAAACCCGAGGATTTCACCCCGATGCAAGGTGAATGAAACATCACGCACCATTTTCCCGGCAGCAAGATGTTCCGTACGCAAAACTTCTTCCGCATCCGGCGGCAAAGTTTTTTTCGGGGGGAATACCCGGCTGAAATTACGCCCGACCATGCGCTTGGCAATATCTTCTGCAGTCAGTTTATCAGCAGGTTGATCATCCACCAGGACACCGTCGCGGAGAATGGCGATCCGGTCACAAATCTCTCTGACTTCTTCCAGTTTATGAGAAACATAAATAATTGCGCCGCCATTGTCACGGAACTCACGCATGATACGGAAAAGCGTTTCCGTTTCCTGCCGGTTGAGAACCGTTGTCGGCTCATCCATAATCAGCAGATTACATTCAAAAAGGAATGCTTTTGCGATTTCGATCTTCTGTTTTTCGGCGACACCGAGCGTTTCCGTAATGGCATCCGGGGAGACATTGCAATCCACCCGTTTCAACAATTCGGCAGCCGTTTCCCGCATGCTTTTTTTCAACAGGATACCGGACTTGGTACGTTCTCTGCCGAGGAAGATATTTTCATACACTTTCAATTCGGGAATCAATGTAAATTCCTGGGGAATCACATAACAGGATCCGTTGACTTTGACCGTTCCGGAAGTTGCTTTGTGATCGCCGCGGATACAACGGGCAAGAGTGGATTTCCCTGCACCGTTTTCACCGGCCAACCCAAGAATCGTTCCGCCGTTCAGGGAGAAACTTACCCCCGTCAAAACGGAAACAGCCCCGAAGGATTTTGTTAAATCTTTAATTTCAAGAATGGGTTCCGGACTCATTTTGTTTTCCCGTTGGGCTGAATACTTTTCACGGTAACAGTAACTCTGGCAGGAATGACCTCAATAATTTTTACATCGGGCCGTTCGCACCGGTAGAAGATCTGACATTCTTTTGCTCCGGAATTCAAGCCGGTAATATCCACCATAGCAAGGAAAGACGCTTTTACCGCATTTTCCATGCTGTCACGGCGGCGCGGCTCCTGATAGATGATTTTCACTTTTTCCGGCTGCAATTCGTATTCATTAATGTTTCTCAAATTGAAGGAGTGAGCAAGCAGAAGACTGACAGGGACGTCTGACATTTCACGAATCACCTGGTCCGCAATTTTCCCGACCACCACTACTTTATCAAAAGATAACGTCACATCCGGGTCAGGGCAGATCAACGGAACCGTTACACTGAAATCCTGTCTGCTCTGCTTCAACTGAACAAGGTCGGTATCGATCTTATTGATATTACCGACAATCCGTTCCGGGCCTTTGACCGTGACATATTCCTGATCGCCGGGAACCCGTATTTCTTCCAACAGGTAACCGGCAGGCAGGTCATTTTTACTGTGTACAATGTGAATGGGAATTTTCCGTTCCACAATCGTATCCAGTTTCAGATTATAAGTCGAAGGCTGTACATTAATGATTTCCACATCATCATAGAAAAAGCCACGGTCAAATATCACATCTTCCGGATTCAGACTGATGCGGCCGATACGGACATCATCCTCCGTCACTTTCACGGGGAGCTGGAAACGATCCGGAGAAAGGCGGTTCAACATGGAAGATTTGCCCTTGACGGTAACGCGAACAAGCACTTTCGGCTCCGTATTTCCCTGGAAGCTGACCTTTTCCGGCAATTCAAAACGGACACGGACATCCCGGATCGTACTTTCCTGGGGCTGGCCCTGATTTTTTACTGCGATCAAAACCACAATGGCTATAAAAATGGCAGTGAGCTTGCGAATATAATTTTTTCGTATCCAGGCAGGTATACTGGCTGCAATTTTCTTGCGTGTCGATTCTTTCATCACTTTGCCTCCGGTTTGTTTTGATAACTGAACAAATCATCCTGCGGGGACGTCTCCTTGCCATCCTGTTTTCTGCCGGGCAGAATACGGGACAGCCACTTGCGGAAATATGTTTTTTCAGCTTGTTTATCCTCAAACAAAAGCTGCTTCAACTGAATAGAAAGTTCCTCCGCTGAGAAGCCACGGACAATACGGCCTTTGTGCGCGATGGAGATTTTACCGTTTTCTTCGGAAACAACCAGCACAACCGCATCCGTTTCCTCCGTAATCCCGATTGCCGCACGGTGACGGGTTCCCAACCGGCGCATGTTGGCAATATCATCTTCCTGCATCAAAGGCAAAACGGCATGTGCAGCAACAATTTTGTTTTTACGTATGATCACCGCACAGTCATGCAGCGGTGAATTCTTGAAGAAGATCGTCTGCAGCAGCAGAGAGTTGACTTTTGCATCCAGAACAACGGACGAGTTGATGATCCCCGCCAAACCGATATTCTGCTCGAATACAATAATCGCACCCGTTTTGGTTTCCGCCATCTGAATTGCCGCAATCACCACTTCGTCAATCATCTGACTGCTCACTTCATTCCGCATGAAAATACTGCCCGCCTGCGCAAACGCACGCCGCAATTCCGGCTGAAAAATAATCACAATCGCAACCCCGAGAATCGTCCAGATGCGTGCCAGCAGATAACGCAATACCTGCAATTGCAGCCAGTCGGCAAGAATACCGATTACACAGAAAAGACAGATGACACCAATCAGAATATTGGCACTCTTTGTTCCGCGCAGAAAATACAGCAGCCAATAAATCAGTGAGGCAAGCACTGTAAAATCAATAAGCAGACGGAGTACTCCGATATAATCAATTGTCGTAAAAAATGTCAACATCTGTATTTTACTCCTTCCCGATTACATTGTGAGAAAGTATATTGTATGTTTTCAGCATGTCATTCATTCCGCGGGGATGATGCACCCGGAAGAAATCCGCACCGCCATGCACCAACAGATAAGTCAGCACACCGACCGTCGCAAAATCCCGCTCAGAAGCTTCCGATCGCCCTGTCAATTCTCCAAGGAACCGTTTCCGGGAAACACCGTAGAATACCGGCAGATCAAAAATCTTTTTCAATTCAACACCGTAACGGATCAATGCCAGATTCTGTTCCAGCGTCTTGGCAAATCCGATTCCCGGGTCCAGCATGATATGTTCCCTGTCGATTCCGTGACTTTCCGCATAACAGATTTGTTTGCGGAAAAATGCAGTGATGTCTTCGCAAACATCATCATATTGCAGATATTCCTCTGTCTGCATCGTTTCCGGCGTTCCACGGCTGTGCATCAGAATCAAACCCGCTTTATGCGCCGCGATCACATCCGCCATTGCCGGATCGTATTGCAGGCCGCTGACATCGTTGATAATGTCCGCTCCTTCGCATAACGCCATCTCAGCAACGGCACTTTTGCGCGTGTCCACACTCACCGGAATGGTGCTGACAGACCGGATATAGCGCAAAGCCTCACGGATCAATGCCATTTCCATCTCCTCCGGCACCGGCTGGGATCCGGGGCGCGTAGATTCTGCACCCACATCCACAAAGGATACATCCGCCTCCAGGATTGCGGCAAAACGGTCTTTCATATCCATTCTGCCGTCACCGCTGAAGGAATCAGCCGAAAGGTTCAATATCCCGACTAATCCGGGCGCCTTCCGGCTGTCACAGCGGAATTCCACGCCATGTGCCGCAAGAAACTTCATTTATTCCTCCGCAGGGGTATCACCATCTGCTGTTTCGGAATTTTCTGCAACGGCATCTCCGGTTTCCGGCATTTCATAATCTTCGCCTTTGTATTCCGGATCATTGCCGGTACCCGCTGCCGCAATCAGCTGATCAGGGGTCACTTCTTTCGCTTCCTGCGCTTCCACTTCAACCAGACGGGATACGCTGGTGATGCGGTCGCCTTTACGCAGATTCATGATGCGGACGCCTTTGGAATTACGGCCAACCAGACGGATTTCATCCACTCTGGTACGGACAACCTGACCGCGTTCCGTTGTCATCAGAATTTCGTCGCCGTGGGATACGCGGATTGCCGCCACTACGGTTTCACCCGGAGCCAGGTTCACGTTCTTCACACCCTTGGCACCGCGTTTTGTCAAACGGTAATATTCCACGAAACTGCGTTTACCCATACCGCCGCTGGTGACAACCAGGAGCTGCGGGCGGCCATCGTCCACCAGTTCTTCGGTTTCTTCGGCTTCGTTTTCGACGGTTTCTTCGGCTTCTTCCACATCCGGTGTGTTGTCTTCAACCACGGAACCTGCTTCTTCGCCTTCCGGAATTTCAACTTCTTCCATCAGCGGAACAGCAGAGGGTACGATTTCCATACTGACCACACAGTCGTCTGCCAGTTTGAATTTGATACCGGTTACGCCGCGGGCGGCACGGCCCATGGTACGGACGTTTGTTTCCGGGAAGCGGCATGCCATACCTTTTTCCGATGCAAGAATAATTTCACTGTTGCCATCTGCAATACCGGCACCGATCAGATCGTCGCCTTCTTCAATAATGAGGGCACGCAGACCGACTTTACGCAGATTACGGAATTCAGACAATGCCGTTTTCTTGATCACGCCCATACGGGTCGCCATCACAATAGAATGTCCGGGCATGTCAAACATGGCTTTGTTCAAAGTCAGCATGGCACAGATCTGTTCACCCTGTTCGATACGGATCAGGTTCACAATCGCTTTACCTTTTCCGGTACGGGCACCTTCCGGAATATCATACACATTCAGCCAGTACATGAAGCCGCGGTTCGTGATGAAGAAGATAATGTCGTGGCTGTCTGCATTGAACAGGTGTGCCACATGGTCTTCTTCTTTTGTTTCCATACCGATGATACCGGTACCGCCACGATGCTGAGTCTTGTAGGTATCCGCCGGAACACGTTTGATGTAACCGGTATCGGAAACCGTGATAACGCAGGCATGACGCGGAATCAAGTCTGCATAGTTCAAATCGCCTTCCGCATAAGTGATCTCGGTACGGCGGCGGTCAGCATAACGTTCTTTGACAGCCAGCAATTCTTCCTTGATCAGATTCATGCGTTTTTCACGGCTTGCCAGCAATTCTTTCAAATAACTGATTTCTGCCATGATTTCGTTGTATTCTTTTTCCAGATCTTCAATTGCAAGACCGGTCAACTGATGCAGGCGCATATCCAGAATGGCGTTGACCTGAATCTTGGTGAAGCTGAAGCGGGCAATCAAGGCTTCCGCTGCCAATTCACGGGTGCGGGATTCGCGGATGATACGGACCACTTCGTCAATGTTGCGGACTGCGGTCAGCAAGCCTTCGAGAATGTGGGCTTTGGCTTCCGCTTTCTTCAATTCATACTGAGCACGGCGGGTCACAACATCAAAACGATGGTCAAGATATGCCTGAAGAACCTGAACAAGATTCATCACACGCGGACGGTTGTGGTCAACCACCAGCATATTGAACCCGATCACAGATTCCAGCTGTGTATGAGAATAAAGCTGATTCAACACAACGCTTGCCATGGCACCGCGCTTGATGTCGATCACGATCTTGATACCTTTTTTGTTGGATTCGTCGCGGAGGTTGGAAATACCGGTGATGATCTTGTCATTCACCACTTCAGCAATCTTCTTGACAAGCAATTCCTTATTCAATGCGTAGGGAATTTCGCGGACAATGATCTGTTCTTTGCCGTCGTTTTCCACAATTTCGCATTTCGCACGCAGCTTCAGAACACCATGGCCCGTTTCATACAGACTGCGGATTTCATCCAGACCGCAGATGATAGCACCGGTCGGGAAGTCAGGACCCGGCAGGAACTGCATCAGATCACGGGGTGTAGCAGTGGGATTATCCATCAGGTGAACAGTAGCATCAATCACTTCACCCAGGTTGTGTGTGGGAATGTTGGTTGCCATACCAACCCCGATACCGACAGAACCGTTGACCAGCAGGTTCGGGAACTTGGAAGGCAATACTTCCGGTTCCAATGTCTGTTCGTCGAAGGTCGGAATCATGTGGACCGTGTCTTTATCAATATCCGCAAGCAATTCTTCCGTGATACGTTCCATACGGCACTCAGTATAACGGTAAGCAGCCGGCGGGTCACCGTCGATACTACCGAAGTTACCCTGACCTTCAATCAGCGGCAGACGCATGGAGAAGTCCTGCGCCATACGAACCAGTGTGTCATATACTGAGGAGTCACCATGAGGGTGATAATTACCGAGCACTTCCCCGACCACTTTAGCACACTTGACAGTGGAATGAGATTTGGTCAAACCCATCTGACGCATGGCAAAAAGCACACGGCGGTTACAGGGTTTCAAACCGTCACGGACGTCCGGAATCGCACGCCCCACGTTCACACTGAGCGAATACTGAAGATATGCGGTGTGCATGATGTCTTCAATATTGACAGTCACATCGTGTTTCTGAATCGCATCTGACATGATGTTTTTCTTCCTTATGATTTGTTTTTTTTAGAGTTCTTATTTTTAGCGTAATATACACCCTCTTTCGCGCATACGCAAGCGCACGCGTATGCGTATTTTATATTATTTTAAATAATTTTTGACTTTTATGCCATTCTGCACCCCTTTAAAACAAAAAAAGACCTTTTTCAGGTCTTTTTTTTGTAAGATAAATCTTAAAATTATCTCTGCGGGCCAGGTGCAGGTTTGCCGGGTGCAGGTTTGCCGGGTGCAGGCTTCTTCGGAGCCGGTTTCCGCGGTGCAGGCTTGCGGGGTGCAGGCTTTCTCGGAGCAGGTTTCCGCGGGGCCGGTCTCGGCGGTGCAGGCTTGCGCGGAGGAGGCGGAGGCAAAGGTCTGCGATGCGGCGGAGGCGGCGGGGGACCCGGTCTGCGGTGGTGATGATGATGTGTCTCACAACCGGCTGTAAAAAGCAAGACAGACACGGCAAAGAGGACGAGTGTCAACAGATTGAATTTAGATTTCATACCAATCTCCTTTCGTTTTTTTGAGTTTCAAATGCAATGTAGCACCATAACACAAAAAATGCAAGGAGAAAACAGAAAAAATATTACATAAATGAGAAGCCGACATTGAAGTGGAAACGGAGACGTTTCTTCAAGTCATCCACACTGGAATAGACCGGATAGGCAAAATCCAAACGGATCGGCATATTTACATTCGGCAATTTGATGCGCAGACCATAACCAATACCAACATTCGGTTCGTTGATCGGACCAAACGATCCGGAAGTCGCAGAACCCACATCAACAAAGATTGCACCACGCAGCATGTCGCTCCAAATCGGGTGGGAAAGCTCTGCCGTAAACAGATACATGAACTGTCCGCCATAATTGTCACCACGATAATCCTGCGGCCCGATAGAACGGTACGGGAATCCGCGGACAGAATCACCGCCACCCAGGAAGTAACGGTCATAAAGCGGCACTTCATCATCACCGTGGAATCCACCCGTGCTGCCAATCTTGAACCCGGTGGAAAGAACAAACCAGTTATTGAAGAAGGAGAAATAATTGATCCCCTTCAACTCAAATTTGTAATAATCATGGGATCCACCCAAGCCACGGCTCGAAATAGAACCGAAGGCACTGACATAATAGCCGTCCGTCGGATTCGTTGTGCTGTTTCTGGTATCACGTTCCAATGTCAGGAACAAACGGCCGACAAGATCGCCGCCTTTCCATTTTGTGAATTTCTCCGACATGTGATGGGACATATCTTCCACTTTTACATGTTCAAAAAGATATCCGCCGGAAAGCGTGGTAAAGTCGTCAAAAATACGCTTTGTCAACGTCACACTGAACCCGATACGGCGCTCATCCCAATCATCATAAGTTACCGTGCGCCAATAGCCGGAAATATCCAGACGCAGCGGAATACCGAAAAGCCACGGCTCCGTAAAGTCCGCTTCAAATCCCATGTGTTCCAAACCGGCAAGACCTCTCAGACGGAAACGCTGTCCACCGCCGGTAAACCAATGTTTCGGATCAAGAATATCCACGTTGCTGTGAGTCAATTCAAGCATACCGGCAAAACTGTCGCTGTCACTCCAGCCCACTCCGATTTTACCGTCGATAAAACGACGTTCCTTCACATTGATGAATACATCTTTCTTGCCCGGTGCATCCGGGGAATTGGCGGTAACAATATCCACACCCTTATTGGATTCAGATACCTGCTCAAAATAACCCATACCCAACAAACGGTTCTTGGTAAGATCAATCAGATTTTTGTCAACCGGATCATCCGGAGTAAATAACAGTTCACGACGGATAACATGGTCTTTCGTCCACTTATTGCCGGAAATGTAAACTTCCCCGATGGTATACGGCGGACCTTCCCGCAAGGTATATTCCAAATCGACCGTATGGGTTTCAAAGTTCGGAATTTTCCGTACACGGACTGCAAAATCCGCATACCCCAGAGGCAGATATTTCTCCTCCAGAGATTTCATAAAAGCATCATCCTTCAGACTGCTGTAGACATTATCCTTCTGCAGCGTGATCATTTCACGCAATTCCGATTCCGGGAAACGGGTATTGCCGCGAAGACGGATGTCACCCACAAAATAAGGTTCCCCTTCTTCCACATCAAAGTGAATATCAATCAATTCCGGATTGTTTTCCGCTTCCTTGTATTCAATTCCCTTGATCTTGAAATCCAGATAACCTTTGCGCCAATACAACTCACGCAAACGCATTTTATCCCGTTCCACTGCATTGGTATCAACCAGACCGGCACCTTTCATAATCGGGAGCCAGGAAAGCCAGTTCACGCTCAAAAACGTATAGCGGGTCTCCAATGCCTCACGCAATTCTTTTTCCGTATAAACAGTCGCACCCTTGAATTTTACATCATGAACGCGCCGGCGCAGATTTTCCGTAATGCGGAAAACCACTTTCACTCCGGATCCGTCTGCCAGCTGCAACGGGAATATTTTGGCATCTTTCAAGCCTTCTTCATCGTAAAAGGTACGGAGTGCAGCCGCCGATTCACTCAAGCTTTTTTCATTCAGCGGGGACCCCGGGTAAATCTTCACCAGTTCACGCAGTTTCTTTTCCGAATACTTGCGGTTGCCTTCAAAAACAACAGCAGTAACAACCGGCTTGGCGGAGACACGGAATATGACAGATTTTTTGCCGTCCGGAAGCGTTTCCACAATAGAAACCACGTCAGCAAAAACACCCAACGCATAAAGACGGCGAACGTCATCATTGAGTATCCGTTCCGAAAACATCAAACCTTTTTTTGTCTGAACGTTATCCCGCAGAACTGCATCCGGGAACGTGAAATTCCCTTCCTGACGGAATTCGACTTTTCCGATTTCCTGCGCAAAAATCTGCATCAGGAATGCGAAAAACAAAACAGATATCAATGTGAGTTTTTTCATTATTTGCCCTTTTCACCTTCCGTTGCCGCAGCACCTTCCTGACCGGGTACGAATGATTTGGGATATGCATGAAGCAACGGACGGAATACCATGAGACTGGGCACAAATTCCATTTCCGCAATCCCGGTCTTACCGTTACGATTCTTTTCTACAATCAATTCCGCTTTGATCGGGCCTTTGTTCTGCTCCGGATTCGCTTTTTCTTTCGCTTCGTCACGGTCACGATGCAGGAACACCACAACGTCCGCGTCCTGCTCAATGGCCCCTGATTCACGCAGGTTGCTCAGTTTCGGACGTGTATTTTTACCCTGACCTTTTTCCGTTTCACGGTTCAGCTGTGCCAAAACAAGCACCGGCACATCCAGGTCCTTCGCCAACTTTTTCAAACCGCCGGAAATCGCAGCAACTTCCACCTGACGGCCATCTTTCGCCGCTTCGGAGGCTTTCATCAACTGCAGGTAGTCAATCACAATCAAATCCAGACCGTTCTGATCTTTTTCCTTACGCGCTTTCGCACGCAATTCGTAAATGGAAATACCACCGGTCGGGTCAATGACAAGTTTCGTTTTGGAAAGCACACTCACCGCAGCCGTCAGTTTGCCGACTTCACTGTGAGAGTTGAACGATCCATCCATAATCGAAGAAAGAGGAACACCGGATTCCGTGGAAAGCATACGCTGTGCCACCTGTTCCGCACTCATTTCCAAGCTGAAGAACATGACCTTTTTGCGGGGCTGTCCCGGTACTTCTTTCATCGCAATATTACGCACAATATTCAAGGCAAGCGCCGTCTTACCAATGGAAGGACGGGCCGCCAATACAAACATTTCCTGCTTTTTCAGTCCGCCGCCAATCAGATTGTCCAGATCAGGAAAACCGGTCGGAATACCGGGCTCGATCTCACGATTGCACAAACGCATGAAAAATTCAAAAGTCTCCTTCATCAGAGTCTTGATATCTTTGATCTCTGATTTCTGGAAACTGTTACGGACACGAAAAAGACTCTGCTCCACTTCATCAAGGAGCGTTTTAACATCACTGGCAGGATTTCTGCACATTTCTTCGGCATTACGGCATGCCCGGAGCATTTCCCGCAGCATGGCATAATCACGGAGAATTTCACACCAGGATTCCAAGTTTGCTACAGAAGCAACCGTATCCTGCAATTCAAGGAGCGCATTCATGCCCCCTATCATTTCCAATTTGCCCGCACGCTGCAAATGTTCACTCAGCGTCAGAGCATCCACACCATTCTGTTTGGCTTGCAATTCAAGAATGGCTTCATAAATCAAGGCGTGCTTGGGGTCACGGAACAACATCCGCGATGCACGCTGAAAATAACTGTTCTGCCCATCACCCGGGGCAGTGCGGACTTTTTTCATCGCCCCATCCGGGTCGGATACGCCACCCAGAATCGATACCACAGTATTGAGACTGGAAGGTTCCGAAAGTATAGCAGCAAGCACCGCCTGCTCGGTTTTTATGTCCGCGAAATCGGGGACACTTGATTGCCGGGAGGCGGGTGCTTGATTTTGGTCACCGCCACCAGGGGCAGTGACCGCAGAATTATTATATTCTCTGCTGTATCCGTTCATAGGAATCAATTATGCGCGGACGACGTTGATCTTCGCCGTTGCAGTGATATCCCGGAGAATACGGATTTCCACATTGAATTCGCCGAGCATACGGATCTGGGAATCCAGGTGGATTTTGTGAACATCGACTTTGATGCCCATTGCTGCGAGAGTTTCAGCGATAATACGTTCAGTTACAGAACCGAACAGGTGATTATCGTCAGATGCCTGCATTGCAATGTTGATTTCAGCAGACTGAATTTTAGCAACGAGTTCACGTGCTGCTTCTGTATCTGCTTTACGTTTTGCTTCGATTTTTTCCTTGTGAGCAGCGAGCTGACGGAGAGCAGCCTTGGAGGCTACGCTTGCAAGACCACGGGGAATCAGATAGTTCCGTGCATAACCGGGAGCCACATTGACTTCTTCACCGGCAAGTCCGAGATCTTCCACGTCCTGCAAAAGAATCAGTTTTGTAGAGGCCATGATAGAGCCTTTCCTTCCTTGATAATGTTCGTTGTTAATGACCAGGTAAAGTATTTACCGGCGGTCAGAGAACCAGACTTACAATTCTGGCGCGCTTGATGGCGATTCCCAGCATTTTCTGATGATTCAGACAGGTGCCGGTAATACGACGGGGAAGAATCCGGCCTTTTTCAGTCTGGAATTTCTTCAGCATTTCAGCATCTTTGAAATCAACATAATTCACTTTGTTTTCGCACAGTCTGCAAATTTTCGGTTTCGCAGCACGGCGTTTCATGCGCCGTTTCCGATTGTTACCCTGCATTGCCATTGGTATCTTTTCTCCTTATCTGTAAGGTTTGTTTATTTTTCAAAAAGGAATATCGTCTACGTTTTCAAGCGGATCTTCTTCCGGCATTTCAGGTTCCGGCATCGACTGCGGCATCATAGGCTGCTGCTGCATGTTGCTCCGGTATACCTGCTGCTGCGGAGGAGGCGTATCATACTGCTGACGGGCATAAGGCTGACGCGGTGCCTGCTGCTGCATGGGAGCCTGACGCTGCATCGGCTGCTGCATCATTCCACCACCATACTGCATCGGCTGACGCGGTGCCGCATAACCACCCTGCATCGGGTCTTCTTCCGGCATCGCAACTTCGCCACCCATAGCGCCATCCGCACGGGCGGAAAGAAACTGAACACGTTCCGCTGTTACGCGCAGTCTGGAACGACGTTTCTGGGTATCTCTTTCTGCCCACTGTTCATAGACAAGACGGCCTTCAATGAACACACTTGCGCCCTTCTTCAAAAATCTCTGACAGCTTTCACCCTGCTTACCCCAGACGACGATATCGACAAAGCATGTTTCATCTTTTGCCTGACCATCACCCTGTGTAAAACGACGGTTGATCGCAATCCCGAATTCACAAACTGCCACGCTGTTTCCGGATGTATAACGCAATTCCGGTTCGCGTGTCAGATTACCCATCAGAAGAACTTTATTAAATGATGCCATGAAAAACCGCTCCTTTCCTCAAAAAAGGTTTCGTCACTCAGCAACGTCAATCGCTGCAAGGGTCGAACGCACGTTGTCCGGACGATCGAACAGGATGATCATGATGCGCAAAACGCGTTCATCCAAACGATACTGTTCGCGGATCTGTGTTTCCTTTTCGGCATCCAATTCAAACACGAAATTCAGATAAACGCCAGCTTTGCGTTTCTTGATTTCGCGGGCAAACTGTTTGCGACCCATAAGATTCGTTTCGTTTACGACTCCGCCCCAGCTCTGAATCAATTTTGCAAATTCTTCAGAGAAGGCCTTTCCGTCATCCTCAACTTTTCTCATGTCGAGAATGAATATTGCTTCATACTTTTTCAAGCCTGCACCTCCAGGTGTTGTTTTGTTATCTTTGTATGAACTTGTTCTTCTACTGTTTTTTCTTCTTTCAATACCGCGAAATCTTCTCCGTTGTAACGGTTCGCCGCCATCCCAAGGCCACGGCGCAATGCTAAAATCACTGCATCCGATGCACCTTCTGAGACACGGTCAAATACCGTTTTCTCTTCCGGAGTCATACCGGATAATACAAAGTCCGCCATCCCCGCACCGGAGGCTCCACGCCCGATCCCGATACGCATACGGCCGAATTTCTCCGTATTTAATGCCGATATGATCGATTTCATTCCGTTATGTCCACCGGCCCCGCCATTATTGCGGATCCGGAGCTTCCCCATCGGCAGATCCATGTCATCATAGATTACAAGGATCTCTTCCGGCAATATCCCGTTTGCTTTCGCAAGGGGCATCACCGCTTCTCCGCTGAGGTTCATATACGTTTGCGGCATCTGAACAAACAATTTACTGCCTGCATAATTCCCACTCCAATAATAGGATGTATAACCATGGGAACGTTCAAAACTTTTCGGCAGTTTTTCCAACAGGCGTTCCACAATCGCAAATCCAAGATTATGCCGTGTTCCAACATATTCTTTTCCCGGATTGCCAAGTCCGACGATCAATCGGATTTGTGTTCCCTGTTGTGCCATTGTTTATTCTCCTTGCGGTTTCTCAACCGCATAACTGCTTTGTTTCCGCAGCAGTCGTTTTCGTTAATTCTTCTGCACCACCTTATTCTTCAGTAGCTGCTACAGCGACAAAGTCAATGTGTGCAGTCTGGAGGGTGATGAAGTTGGTCTGAATTTCTTTCACAATGACCTGTGTTTCAGAACCATCTTCCATTTTGAGAGTCAGCGCATCCTGTTCGAAGATGGAAAGCATTTCCCATTCCTGAGCGCAAACAGTTACGCTTTTGCTTTCTGTTCCGCAGCCGTAAACAACAGCCGGGATCAATCCTTCGCGACGGAGACGGCGTGCATTGGCACTGCCTTCTGCGGAACGAAGTTTCACGTTTACCACATGTTTCGTTTTTGCCATTTTTCTACCTTCTTGTTATGTTGAAAATGAACCGATAATTATTAATTGAAAATATCATGCTGCGCCGGATCGAACAGGCTGGATACGCTTTCACCATCGTGGATGCGGCGGATCGCTTTTGCCAGCAGCGGAGCAATGTCAATTGTGTGAACTTTAGAGTGAACGATCGGGTTGGGGATCGAGTTCGTTGTGATCAATTCTTCAATATCGCCGCCTGCCAGCTTTGTGAACGCTTTTTCGTTCGTCAGGAAGTGGGACACTGTAGCATAAATCTTTGTAGCACCTTCTTTTTTCAGCAATTCTGCTGCTGCACACAGGGTGCCGGCGGTGCTGGTCATATCGTCCGTAATCACGCAAACTCTGCCTTTGACATCACCAACCAGGTGAGAAGATGCAACCGTTGTAGCGTCAACACGGCGTTTTGCAACGACCGCAAAACCGCAACCCATACGGTCTGCAAGACTTGCAGCGCGTTTCACACTGCCGGAGTCCGGAGAAACAATTACCGCATTCTGGTCGATTTTTGTGCGCAGGTACGGAATCATGACCGGTGTACCATACAGATGGTCTACGGGAATATCGAAAAAGCCCTGGATCTGCTGAGAATGCAAATCCAATGTCAAAATGCGGTTCGCTCCTGCTGTTGTCAGAAGATTTGCCACAAGTTTCGCTGTGATCGGCACGCGCGGACGGTCTTTGCGGTCCTGACGCGCATACCCGAAATAGGGGATAACTGCCGTAATACGGGCGGCAGAGGCACGTCTCGCTGCATCCAGCATAACAAGCAATTCCATCAAATTTTCATTCGTCGGATTGCATGTGGACTGAATGATGAACGCATCGGCATTGCGCAGATTATCTTTGTACTGGGCAAATACTTCCCCGTCAGGAAACCGTTCCACATTTACATGACCAAGCTCCTGGCCAAGAAAACGTGCAATTGATTCGGCCAGCGGACGATTCGAGGTTCCGCTGTAAAGTCTGATGTCTCGGGCATTCCCTTCCATAACTGACTGATCTCCGGTTGCTTTGTTAATTGTTTTTCCATAAAAAACAAAGTCTCAACCGGCTGACGCCACCGTTTTCCCTCTCGCGTGATGTCGATGCCATTCGATAAACTGACACTTATTCGCATATCTTGCGTCTCGTTTCCATACCATTGCAGTATGTTGTGTCAAGTGAACCTTATGGCCTCTCTTCATGCGGAAGAAAATCGGACCCGTTTCCGGATCAAGGCTCTGAATTTTATTCTCAAAGTCCTTTAATATAGCACCTTATTTTTAAATTGCAAATATTTTTTGCAAATATATTCGCTTTTTAAAGTCCTTTGTACAGAAATCATACCACAATATTGTTCCGAATCATCTTTTTTTTATCTTTCGATATTGAAAAATACCAATTTTTATGCTATATTAACAAGAACCCGTTTTATAAAACAATATACACAGAGGATAAAAATCATGTTCAAAAAAACAGCCGTCCTTTTTTCCGCTCTCGCAGTTGCCATGATGATAACTGCATGTTCCGAACCCTTTATCACCAATACCTCACGTTCCGCTGTCGAACAGCTCCTCCTCTGCGCGACGATTGAACGCGGTATCTCCAAAGCCGAATTCGCACGCTATAAAGGCAAAACCGTCCAGCTCGATTATTCCAATCTCGCTCCCCAGGTCGATAAAAACCTCATTATGGCTTATACCGAAATGCATCTCGCTTGCGAAGGTGTCATCGTTTCCAAATCACCCGCGCAGAAACCCGATTATATCGTCCAGGTCGCTTGCGGTGTCCTCGCTACCGATATCGATAAAATGCTCCTCGGTACACCCCCGCTTCCCATCCCCCTGCCCAATACCGATATCTCTATCGTTGTTCCCGAAATCCCCCTCTACCGCCGCATATGCCGATCCGCTTACGGCAGATTCTATTTCAATATCATCGAGGCGAAAACCATGAAACCGGTCGAATGTTTTGCCGGTCTTAATGCACAGGCTCAATATATCAACTGGACCATCCTCCTTATCCCGTTCAAGAGTCACAACGTCCCCCTTCACGATGATGCACGCGTCAGTCATGAAGTCATGTTCCCCGGTTACACCGAATAACCTTCCGGTATAAATCCTGAAATGCAAAAAACCGTCAGTTTTTTTCTGACGGCTTTTTTTTATTGCTTCTCGAAGAAACAGCGTTTCAAATCCGGCTCGATCTCTTCCAACGGATCCATGACAAAGGATCGCAAGTGTGCCCGGGGATGGGGTATCGTCAATCGCTCCGTCTCCATTCGTAAATCACCGAACAGAATAATATCAAGATCAAGGGTACGGTCTGTATATGGAATGTGATCGTTGGGCCGCCCGCACTCTTCCTCAATCCGGCGGCACAATGCCAGAAGTTCTTCCGGCGTTCCACTCCAATAACCGGAAAGTACCGCATTCAGAAACGGCGGCGTTCCCGGTGCCATTCCTTCCGGCTCGGTCACAATAGACGAAGAAACACGACGAACCGTAAAGCCGCCGTGTTTCAACAATTCAGCCGACCGTAAAAAAGTGGCGGCTGTATTTCCTGTATTACCCCCCAATGCAATTACGCAGAGAGGGGCAATCTTTGACTCTGTCAGGTCAGAGGACATTATTTATTGACAACGCAGGATGTATCGCCGTTGAGGAAGTAAGCAACGGTTTCTTCTGCTGCGCGTTTTGCTGCCTGGAAGTTTGCTTCTTTTGTATTTGCGCCCAGGTGCGGGAGCATAACGTCAGCAATATCTTTCACGCTCTTATCGCCGGCTGCATCTTTCGGATAAACGTCGTTGCAGAACAGCAATTCTTTTTCTGCCTTCAATGCGCGGATCGCATCTTCGTCAATGATACCGGCACGTGCACAGTTGACAAGGACAGCACCTTTTTTCATGGAGCTGACCAGAGCGGTATTGACCATGCCGCGTGTTTTATCATTTTCCGGAATGTGGAGAGAAATGATGTCTGCCTGCGCAAAGATTTCTTCCACTGTGCAGAGTTTGACACCCATTGCAGCTGCCTGTTCTTCATTCAGCATCGGGTCAAAACCCAGAACTTTCACTTCGAAACCGGAAAGACGTTTCACCAACAGACGGCCAATGTTGCCGAGACCAAGAATACCAACTGTTTTGCCGGTGATTTCACGACCCATGTAGTTTTTCTTTTCCCAGAGACCTGCACGTGTGGTTGTGTCGGCGGGAATCACTTTACGGTAAGCCGCAAGAACCATAGCAACGACTTCTTCTGCAACTGCGTTGGAGTTGGCACCCGGAGTATTCATCACGTCAATGCCTTTGCTGCGGGCATAACGGATATCGATGTTATCAAAACCGGCACCTGCGCGGACAACCAGTTTCAATTCAGGGAGAGCATCCATCACTTCAGGAGTCACTTTTTCACTGCGGACAATGATCGCTGAAGCATCGGAATTTGCTTTCGCCAAATCCAATACGGGTGTTTCGGGTTCCTGAACTGCTGTAAAGCCGTTTTCAGAAAGAATGGCTTTCACCACACCGTCCAATTTTGTGGGAATCAAGACTTTTTTAGACATTGTAGTTCTCCTGTGTATGAGATGTTAGATTCGTTCATTATCATCGATAGATTTCTCACTATCTGAAATCAACATGACTTATAATATAGCATACTTTTTTTGCTTTTCCAGAAACTTTTTTATCTTTTTTCAAAACTTATGATAATACAACACGTTTAAAAACAAAAAACCCGGTCAATGACCGGGTTGAATCATCTACTCAAATGATCCGTCAGCGAACCACAGAAGCAACTACTTCTGCAATCTTGTGGATCACATCACGTTCCAGATAGGGATGCATCGGCAATGCAAAAATGTCTTTCGCACAGGCTTCCGTTACCGGGAAGTCACCTTCCTTGTATCCCAGATATTTCATCGCTTTCAACAAGTGCATGGGAATCGGATAATAACGGGCTGACGGGATGTCATTCTGTTTCAATGCTTCCTGGATCTCTGCAAATTTCGGAGAACGCGGACAGAACTGGGCAAAGACGGAAAGATTGCCGGGCTCAATTGTCGGCAATGTAACCAGACCGGCCAATTCTTCCATATAAGCCTGGGCAACCACCTGACGTTTTTCCACTTCACCCGGGAACAATTTCAATTTTGCAAGCAGAACCGCTGCCTGAATCGTATCAAGACGTGCATTCAGACCAATGCGTTCGTTGTCATACTTGTCTTCAGCACTGCGGCCATGGACAAGAATAGAATACATTTTCTTGTAGAGATCTTCATCATCTGTGAAGACCGCACCGCCGTCACCATAGCATCCCAGCGGTTTTGCAGGGAAGAAACTGGTGCAGCCGATGTCACCATGAGAGGGAGAAACTTTGCCGGAAGGATCTTTTGCGCCGAAGCTCTGGCAGGCATCCTGAACAATCTTCATGGAATATTTGTCTGCAATGGCACGGATTGCGGCATAATCTGCACACTGTCCGAACAGGTCAACCGGCATGATGCATTTCGGTTTGAGCTTACCTTCTTTGATCACTTTTTCAATGGCTTCTTCCAATTTGACCGGATCAAGATTGTAAGTCTTTTCGTCAATATCAGCAAATACAGGAGTTGCACCGGTAAGTGCAATGGTTTCAGGCGTTGCAAAGAATGTGAACGGTGTCGTGAAAACTGCATCACCGGGGCCGATTTCCAACGCCATCAAAGCCATGGAAAGTGCATCGGTTCCGCTGGAGCAGCTGAGTGCGTAGCGGACACCGACATATTCCGCAAGCTGACGATCCAACTCATGTACTTCTGCCCCGAGAATATACTGTCCAGATTCAAGTACACGGTCAATACCGGAGATTACATCCTCACGAATCAGGTTGTACTGTGTTTTCAAGTCAATAAACGGAATCATATTTTTGCCTTTCTCTAAAATGCTGCTGTATCAATAACGGAATGAGGGAACGCCACGTTCCTGGTTTTCACGGATCGGGGAACCGTCAGGTTTAATCAAACGGTTGTTCAGGAAGATCAGGAGACTGACCTTTTCAGAACCTCTGCCCTTGGACTGGAAGAGACGGCCCACAAGCGGCAGATCGCCCAGAATCGGATACTGGTCTTCCACAATTGCAATACGGTCACGGATCACACCACCCATCACAACAGTTTCACCGTCGTAGCTGACAACCACTGTGTTGATGGAACGGGATTCGATGATCGGCATTTTCAACGTGTTCGGATAGTAACGGGTTTCATTGTTCGCTTCCAGCGGAATGTCATAGGAATAGTCTGTCCAACCCACAAATTCCTGAATGGTCGGGGTCATGGGAATCGTGATTGTGTAGTTGTCTTCCACAGTCGGCTGGATGGAGAGAACAATACCTTCTTCCGTTGCATCACCGAATGTCGGGATAGACGGCTGGAAGACAGGAATATCATCGTTGTCGCCTTCACCGGAAACTGTTTCCAATTCAGCTTCATCCCATTCATCCGGGTAGTACTTTTCGGTAACCATCTTGATCACCGCAGGAGAACCGGAAATGGTTGTCAGACGCGGTGCAGAAAGAATGTCTGTGGAGTCCGCCTGATCCAATGCGTGCATCTTGGCACTCATGTCATAACCCTTCTTGTTGGAATGTGACCAGGACACAACAGTGTCGTTCGTCACAACACCGGAGGGTGAGAATGCAGAGGTGGATGTCTGAGCATTACGAACAAGAGAATTGTTCGCACCGAATGTCACAGAACTGCCGTAAATGCTTGTCAGGTTCAGCGGAGCCTTGTAGTATACACCATCTGTGGGAATTGTATACTTGGCACCTTTTTCAATCACTTCAGTCTTGGTTGAACCGCTGGACGGCAGCTTGTTTGTAACTTCCACACCGTTGAGAACAGTTGTAGAAGAAGAGCTGTATGTCGGCTTGTAAACCAGGGTGAAAGATTCATCCGCAACGTAGGGCACGTTTTCGGTAGAAACATTACCCGTTGCCGGGTCAACAACAGTCTGATAGTTGGTATTGATCGGTTCATAAGCAATCGTATGAGAACCATCGTTGGTACGGGCAAGAACGTATTCAAAGCCCAATTCTTCCAAGTCGTTCATGGCAACTTCAACGAATTTGACCTGGGTCAATACCTGGGTGGTTTCGGTTGCATTCAACTGATCAATTTTCTTTTCAATCATGGCAAGGTTTTCAGCCGTGTTCTTCACGATAATACGGCTGACACCCTGTTCCACACGTACTGCGGTACCGGCAGGGAACGGAATCCCCACGTTCTGCTCAAAGTAACGTTTGACTTTTTCGTCATTTGCTGAAGAATTACCAGCAGCACCGCCCTTTGCATCAGCATTTTCACCACCACCGGCTGCAGCGCCACCGCCACCTCCGCCGCCGGCAGAAGTAAGCATGTTTTCCAAAGCCTGTTTTTCAACAATGAAGACCTTCAAATCATAATCTTCAAAGGGAACAGAGGGATCAGCAAAGATCACAGCATTGGGTTCGATATACAATTTCAGGCGGGAAAGTTTCTTTACCAGCTGAAGAATGGTATACAAATCCTGATTTTCAACTTTCAAACGGTCAATAACACGTTTGGCAGCAGGAATTTCACCACCATCGGCTCCAGCAGAATCTTTGTCACCTGCGTTGCTGTCTTCTTCAAGAAGTTCTTCCCCTTCTTCCGCATTTTCATCTTTCTTGGCAGCTGCTTTTTTGGTACCACCTTCGTTCAGAAGAAGAAGAATATTCACACCGTTCTTGTCACTGTCATGTTCGCGGGAAAGATCACGCAATTTCTTAATGACATCCGGCAGAGCAGTTCCATCAAATTCCAAAGAAGGAATGATAATCTGACGGAGCTTTGTTTCAATGCTCTTGGTCGCATTGATCTTTTCCTGCGGCTTGAACTGTTCCTGCGGATTGAAATTATCATCAACCGTTGTCAAAACAGGAGATACGCTGGACCATGCAACTTCTGCGACACGTTCCAGACTCATAACGTTTCTTCTTCTGGAACCTGCTTCGTAAAGTTTTTCATAACATTTGCGCAGATAATCAATCGCTGCTTCATTGTAAGGATCCTGGCGCAATACAGCGTTGAAATGGTCACGTGCTTTTGCCCACTGTTTGGTCTTGTAGAAATTCTGACCAATACGCAATTCACGCGCAATCGTCAAATCACGCTTTTCTTCATCAGAATTTTCAGTCATTTCCATGACGTCCACAGAATGCTTGGATGAAGTTTTGAGTTTCTGAGCAGTTTCTTTGAGCTTCTCATATTTGTGCTTCATCTGCAGCATGATTTCTTTACAGGGAGGATAGTTGGCAATCGCTTCATCACTGTAATGAAGTGCTTTGTCATAATCTCCGTCACTGGCAGATTTTTCCGCCTTGTGGAACAAATCAAGAGCAATATTGTAGTATGCTTTACCAAGCAAGGTACGAATCTTTTCCAACTGATCCTGCTCTTCTGCAGAAAGCACAGCAGAACCATCTTTGCCGCAAAGCATTTCACTTGCCTGCAAGCCAAATTCAATGGCTTTGGCATAATTACCCTTCTGATAAGCATTGGAAGCTTCAACATGAAGATAATCAATGGTGCTCTTACGTTCCGACTTCGTGACCGCAGCCTCTGCCATCATGCGGGCCTGATCAATCTGAGCCAATTCAGCTTTCTTTTTGGCAACCGCATCAGAAGAAGATGCTTTCTTCTTCAATGTGGCTGTTTCTTCAGCTCCGGTAAGTGTGAATCCACCAACGAGCAACGCTGAAGATAACAACGAAATAAGCGTTTGACGGGTAGGAAGAAACATGGCTGTCTCCTTGCAATATGTAATATTTTTCTTTTTCATATTCTGTATTCCTCCTTACCATTAACGACGGAAGTCCGGCAACCCGGGTGTCGGATTGGAACGCAACGGCGATCCATCCCCGCCAATCAAACGGGAGGTAACGGAAATCAACAGGTTATGTTTTTTGCCGGAGAAACTGTCCATGGTGAACAGTCTGCCAAGCAGAGGAATATCCCCGAGAATCGGCCACTGGTCGTCACGATGTGACTGATGGTCAACCAGCATACCGCCAACCATCACAGTCTGACCGTCATAGACTTTGACGTTAGTGACAACAGAACGTCTGGAAAGTTCAGGCATCTTCAATGTCGCATGAATTGCACCGGTTGTTCCACCTGTGTTGGTGTCAACCTGACCGGCGGCAGGGCTGCCGAATTTACCGAACACAATGTCATAACTGTAGTCAGACCATCCAACCAGGTCAATGACTTCCGGCTGGAAATTCAGGTCGATCGTATAGTTGTTCGGGCTGACCTGCGGGGTCGCTTTGAAGATAATACCAACGTCTGTTTTTTCACCGAAGTTGGGAACAGACGGTTCCAAAGTAACAGAGTTACCGCAGCTGGTACCGATTTCCGGTTCATCCCAATCATCAGGGAAGTACATTTCTCGAACCATTTTGATCACGCCGGGAGAACCGTCACCGGAAATAATCTTCGGCGTAGAAAGCACTTCTGCACGGCTTGTCTGGTCAAGAGCATAGACCGTCAGGAACAGGTTCCATACGTTATCACCACCAAAGTTCGGCAGAATGTTCATATTGTTGATCAAAATACTGTTGCTTGCATTCAACGGCTTGCGAACCGGAGAACCAATGGCGAATGACCAGCGTTCGTTTGTGTTTTCGTGGGTAAGAGTCCAGTCAAAACCCAATTCTTCCAAGTCAGTCATGGAAATTTCCATCATCTTGGCTTCCATCAAAACCAGAGGACGGTCAATATCAATTTCACGCAGAAGCAGCTCGATTTTATCGAGAACTTCCGGCATGTGCTTGAGTGTCAAACGGCTGGTGTTGATATCGTAACCGACAGCAGTACCTTCCGGGAAGTTGAAGCCCAGATTGATCAGATACTGTTTCAGTCTCGGACTGTAGTCAGGAATATCAATACTCTTTGCACCTGCACCGGACTTGAAGGTGTCTTCCACTTTATCATCTTCAAAAGCATTGTCAATGCTGAATTCTTTATCATCAGATTTCTTGCTGGTTTCTTCGCCACCTGCGGTTGTCTTCGCATCAATCATGCGGTCAACTGTTACGCGGCGAATCGGGAATTCACGGTGTTCAAAAGTAACACCCTGCATAATGTCAGCCGGATCACCGATATAAATCATCTGATCTTTATCATCAATGCGGAAGCCCAAACCGGAAATAAGGCACAGGTAGCGGATAGCATCATGAAGCGGAATCTTTTCAAGGGAGAAAGAAATTTCTTTATCGAAAAGACTTGCACCGGATTTGGAGTCTTTTGCAGCAAAGTTGACACCGGTACCATCCGGGTCGTGCTGCTGACTCTTCTTTTTCAATTCTTCGATCGCTTCGCGGACAGTATACTGTTCAAAGCTGATGGAATCAATTGTAATATCTTTGATTTTCTTTCTGAGCGGAGAATCAGATCCCACATATTCGCGGGGAGCTTTTTCCTGTTCAGCAGCTTTCGGGGGAACACTTTCCACCCAGCGCCATTCAATCAAAGCCTGTTCCTGAAGCAAGTCATTATAAATACGCATGTCAGCAACAATGTACAACTTGCGGTAGATACGTGTAAGCAGCTGAATAGCTTTGTCATTGTAGGGATCCAGAACCAGAATCTGTTCCATTTTATCTCTGGCTTCTGTGAATTTGCGTTTACGGTAAAGAGTTTCACCCTGACGGTAAAGCTTGTGAATCTGTTTCTGATTGTCACCGTATGCAGGGTCGTGTGTTTCCAGACTTGTTTTATCCACAAAATCTTTGTAGTTCACGACTTTGCTGCACTGTTTCTGAATGGCCAGAACTTTGTTGTAAAAGTCCTGATTGCCAGTGGAAATGGCTTTACGCAATGCCTGTTCTTCACCAAATTTTGCACCGAGATAATGCATACAGAGAGCAACGTTCAACGTAGAACGGATCTTAGTAGCATCATCCGCAGCTTTTGCAGCATCTTTCTGGGAAAGAACATTGACGAACTGATCGCGGCATTGTTTGTACAAATCTTGAGCATAAGATTCAATGCAGTTACGTTTGAAAACCTTCCATTTCAACTGCAAATCTGCAATTTTCCAGGAAACAAGATTGCTTTTGGGGGCATTTGCTGTGAGCTTGTCAATCTTCTTGAGAATCTCTTTGCATTTATCATATTCACGGGCACTCATCTGAATAAAAAGTTCATCCCAAAGCTGCTTGAGAGAAGCAGTCATGGTATACTGTCTGTTCTGCGCAAAATAATTCAGAACCTGCTCCGCAATATCAAGAATATTCAATGCATCATCATACTGTTTGCTCATCATGGCTTTATTCGCCATGATAAGAGACTTGGAGGCGTAAAGCTCCTGAGCAGAAAGCTCTTTCTCCACCTCGGACTGCATTGATGTTGATTCTTTCTTCACCCCGGCATCTTTCGCTGTAAGATCAGCAGAAAAAGCTATGCTGAGAACGGCTAACACAGGCATGATTCTTACAAAACATGTCTGTCGTGACTGTACTGGATACTTTTTCATTGCATTATCCTCATTCACTGTTATATCTTTTATATTCATTTATTAAACCTCATCTTCTTGTGCCACGGCGTCTGCGGGATGCAGGACGGCGCGGTGCTTTGTCATCCGATGAAATCGGAGCAAACTCATTATTTTCAGGAGCTTTTTCGACTTCAGCAGCATTGCCGTTATTTGAGCCGGGTCTGGCTTCCACATCACGCAGTTTCTGAACCGTATTAACAGTAATCTGTTTCTTGGTCTTCATATTCATGACCACTGCCTGACTCTGTGTAGCTGAAACAAGTTTGTATCTTTCAATTCCGGAACTGCTGTTACCCAATGTGAAGGTATCTCCAACTTTGCAATTGAATGTACCTTTCGGATGAGAATTTTTGAATGTAACAGTCTTAATCGGGTCTTCAACCGGCTTCTGGTAGTCACAACGAATATTTTCTTTCGTTCCTTTCCGGCGGATAACCACGTAAGTGCTCTTGTTATCCGGACGACGCAAGTCATTGGGATGACATTCAACAAGCTCAAAAGTTTCGTTGCCATGTTTGAATTCGGAACCAATGGTAAGGTCAGAGAAACGTCTTCTTCTGTCTTTGAGGTGACGATGTGCCATACGCAGTTTCCACTGCTTCACATCTTCCCCTCTGCTGTCATAAACACCGTAGAACTGCAAATCATTAAAGATATTGACATTCAAACGCTCGAATGAAATGCAATCGATATATGGCGCGTGGGATTTTGCATTGCGGGGATTTGTACCGAGCTTGAATTCTTCCCAGGTTGTGAAACCGTCATTGTCATGGTCACGGTCAATATCATCCGCAGAGCTGGAATACAATCTGTGTGTAAGTTCCCATTGGTCAGGAACAGAGTTGTTATTCTTATCCGCTTTTGCCGGATCCGGACCTTCCGGAACAGCAACCGTTTTTTCGCTGCGAGCCTGTTTAATTTTCAGTTCTTCTTTACAGATGGAACATGCTTTTTTAACCGGATTTTCATTGGTGGGGAATTCATCCGCACGAATCAAATCGTTACAGAAGGGGCAAACAGCCAATTCAAAGCAGCTGAGCAAATCAGTTTTGCTTTTGTCCATTCTGGCCAAGTCCTTATTCCAGACTGCAACGCTGTTGAAAACGTTGTCAAGCTTGTAGTTATCGGTAGAAAAATCAACCGCAACCTGGTCCGTTTTCGGTTCCGCCTTCTGCATGATGGCATTGATTTTCTGATTCTGCACATCCTGCACGAAATTAACTTGAAGCAGAAGCAGGATAATAAATAATATGAGGAAAGAGAGAAGAATCACTTTCTCATAATGTGTACTGAAAAAATTCATAATCAAATCCTTTTCCTAACAGTTGCACTTACTTCTTTTCAATAATATTGCCGGTATATACAATGTAATTGACTTTGATATAGGCGATAATTTCACCTTTGCCTTTGCCGGCACCAATTACAGTCTTACCATAATTATCATCAGAATAGATCAAATCTTTTTCACTTTGAGAGAATTTACGTTTCTTGCGCACATTAACGTTTTCGGTGTCATCTGCGTCACCAGAAGGTTTCTCTGCGTTTTTCTCTCTTTCCAATCTCTCTGCAACCAGTTTGTCATTGACGGCTTTAATGTCATTGACGGACGGATCACGATGGAAACTCATTTCTTCAATTTCGTATACCCGGTTTTCTTTATAAGCAGTGTGCAATTCGTTGACAAAGCTGCGTACCTGATCAACGGAAGATTTCACACGGATTTCATACACATACTTCTTGAATGTATTATCCATATCCTGTTCGGAATCCGTGTAACGGATCACATCACCGGCAGGAGATCCGCTCGGCTTGGAACTGAAGGGAGATCCAAGATAAATCAATGTCTGAATACCGCTCTTGTTCATACGATGGAACAAGTCTTCAATAATCAGGTAATGATTCAAGATATTTTCCACGTTTCCGGGAGGAGGAAGCGTATTTCTGTGGTTATACGTGAATTCAGCAATTTTTGCATTAATCTGACTGCGGGTCGCCGTAATTTTTCTGCCGGTATTATCCGTTACATATTTCAAACCGGGGATCACTTGAGGATTACGGGACAAATTCAACTGGATATCATCAACAAACACTTTACACTGCTGACTGGTCATGGTACGCGGAAGTCCGAAACTCTGCATCAGAATGTGTTTGGCATCATCTTCTGTAATCTTGTCACCTTCCAGAGAAGTCTTCTGTAAATCTGCGCGGAAACGTGCCAATGCTTTGTTGAACACATTTTCAGCAGTCTTCACCCAATCGGCCTTTTCCTTGTCATCATTGAAAGGAATCTGCACATCAGGAGTTGTCACCGCCTTGACGAAATTCGCAAAAATCTGGTCTCTTTCGGCAACGATTGCACGTTTATCATTGGGATCCGTTTCGCGGTTGTTTTCTCTGTAATATTCTTCCCATGTTTCATGGAAAAGTTTGATAATCTTATCTTCGTCGAAATTCAATTCAACTTTGCCGGTCTTGGCAGTCAAATCCTTGATGAAAGTAGCAAGATTGGCACGGTAGGGTCTGCCGAACCGTTTATACATTTCTTCCACTTTCTTGCGCAATTCAGCACTGTTCTTGTTGATGATCACAGAACTGGCTCTGACAGGATTCGGATTTTTGCGTTGGTTGATATTCTGAATTTCACGGTCAGCTTTTTCAATTGCTGCCATTCCATCCTGAATTTTGGAACGAACCATGAAACATTCAAAGATGAGGAACAAAGCTGCCAGGATGGTCACAAGAACCACAATCGCAAGAGATTTATTTTTACGGATAACGTTGGGCATTTTCATAGTCGGCTCAGTCCTTCTTCTCATTTTGTGCTTTATTGCCATTGATCCTGCTGCGAATCAAGTCAGTGAAGGCTTTGGAGTTGATCGCTTTTTCCAATTCAATGGAATAGCGGAATTCTGTGATATTATACTCATAAATTGAGTCGTCCTGAATCAAGTTCGGATCCGTTTCAATGAAGAGTTTGGAAGTCTGCAATGCACTGGAGAATTTACCGGCTGCACTGTTGGCTTCCTGCAGCTTCACATCACGTCCGTCCGCAATGAAAACGTAGCCTTCCATATTGAGCCATTTTTTCGGCGGTACAATTTCTTCTTTTTTCTGAGTGGGAACAACAGGTTCGAAACTGAAACCACGGTTCATTTCTTCCGGACTCGGTTCTGCATCTGCTTTTTTCTTTGCAATCGTTGCTTTTTCCACATTGGGTTTGGCATCGATTGAAATGCGGGAGAACCAGATATTTTCCGGAACAAGACGCTGGAAGCGGTCAAAGAACAACAGCCAGTTTTCACGATATTTCAACATATCTGTGATCTTGTTGTATTCCGACTCCTGATTCTTGAAGTTATTGAACGAATTCTGAACAGAGCTGTTCACCTGGCGTTTGGCAGAAAGTTCGCGTTCGATCTTCTGCTGTTTCAAACGGAGATCGCCTGCCTGATTGACCAGTGTCCAATAGCTGATACCCAGATAAACAAGCAACGCAATACAGGTTGCATAGAAATATGGACGTTTCAATTTGAAAGCCTGCTGTTTACGGACCGGTTCCGGAATCAGAGAAATGGAAAGCGGAGTATGTCCGATATGAGTCAAAGCAAGCCCGATCATTTCAGAGAAGAGATGCGCAGTGTCACGCAACAGTTCCTGGTCAATGTTTTCGTCAAGGGTCACAACCTGGAAGGGGTTGAAATATTCCACCGGAATGCGGAGTTTTTCAGAGAAGAAGCGGGGAGTAAATGCAAGAATGGAGCTGCCGCCGCTCAAGTAAAGTTTTTCCGGTTTATTACCGCCCTGAGAAGCACGGTAAATGTTGATGGAACGGTTGATTTCCGCATGCAGACGAGTCATGACGTTACGGACGATTTTGGAAATCGTTGCTGCAACTTCAGAGTCCGGCTCTTCATAAGCACCGCCGAGAGCCACAAAGCCGTGACGTCTCTTCAATTCTTCCGCTTCAGCCATGGGAATATTGAATTCCTTGGCAATCTGCTGTGTAATAGTTGTACCGGCGATCGGAATACTGCGGATAAAGATATTGGAACCATCGACAAAGATCAGAGAGGAGAACTTGCCGCCAATATTAAGAATCATTTCGCACTGTTCGCTGCCGACATTGTTAGCACGTGCAGCGTTATAAGCGGCTGTGGCAGAAACTTCGATACCCTTGACTTCATTACCGAGTGCTTCGATACGGTCGATGAGGGGGTAAGCAACTTCATTTTTCAGGATAGCGAGAAGCACATCATATTCCGAGACATCCGCACCATCTTTTGCGGGGATAATCTGAGAATCCCAAACAACTTCATCCAGGGGGAACGGGATTGCCTGTCTGGCTTCATAACCGATGATTTCACGGCTTTTATTTTTGTCAGTGGAAACAGCAGGTACTTTGATAAAGCGTGTGAAAGAACTCTGTCCGGAGACAGAGATATATGTTTTTTTCGCATCGAAGTTGTTGCTTACGATGAGATCAGACAACGCATCGAGCATGGATTCGACATCGTCAGAATCTTCGCCTTCAACCGTATAATCCTGATACGCAAATTTCTCCAGCACCAAATCACCATTTGGAGCGGAGAAGAATTGGGATGCTTTAATACAGGCACTGCCAATATCAATACAAAGAATTAAATCCGGAACTTTCGCCATAGCAATCAACGTCTCCTCTGCTGCGTGTTGATCTTCATACTTTCAAACCGGTCAAAACTGCGTCCTGCCCAGGGAGTATATTCAGCAGGAAGCAAGGTATTTTCCAAATAGTTACTCCGACGATCACGCAGTTTCTGCATGTTATCAATAACACTGCGTCTGGAAGGAGCATTTTTACCGGTTGAGGTAATATAACTGATCGGATTACCTCTCCACAAAACAGTGGCGAGGACGTACATCTGAGACATACGTTTCCGAACTTCGTTTTTATTTTTTGTCGGAGCAATATAACGATAAAGAACGTACGGCGGAATAAAGAAGCGGACATGGTGCACTTTGCCGTCAGCAAGCACCGGATTCAAAGGCTGCGTGAACTCCAGAACAACCGGAGTATTTCCGCTCTTACTTCTAGAATTGCCAATGATTTCCAGACGGACAGACAAATCATCCACCCAGACACCCCAGGGGTCATTAGCTTTGGAAGTCTGAACGGGGAATTTCACATCAACAAAACCCCAATCGGAATAACTTTTATCAGCACTGATTTTGTTTGCATATTTCTGATGAATTTCGTCATCATCCTCATTGGCAGCAACTTTGGAGAGCATGGTAACGATACCGTAATCAGAACTCTTGGTCTGCTGCAACACGGGAGTGCGATCCTGTGCGGAAATCATTCCAGCAAACAGGAAAAGAACTGTCATAGACAGAACAAAACTGAACTTTTTCATAGCCTACCGCCTGTTGTTATTGCGCGTTATTAAAAATATACATTAGACAATACAGTGTGATTGCCGTACTTTCAAGTCTGAAAGAGAAAAAATATTAAAAAAATAGCGATTTTTTCAGCCTAACTGAAGATTTTTTCAACTTTTCGAAACTTTTCCGACAAAAAATCTCATTTTTTTGCAGCGGGCTTTTCTACCGGCTTGGCTTCCGCTTTTGCAGCCGGTGCTTTCACATCCTTTGCGGAAACATCCGGAGCCATCGCTGTTTTTTCTTCGGTCAAAACGGATGTTGTGGTTTCCGTTTTCGCATGGCCAGCCACTACTGCAAGGAGCAAAGTCACTACAAAGAAAACAGTAATGAAGATCACTGTCAGTTTTGAAAGATGACTCATCGCCTGTGCACCGAAGACACTTTCGCCGAGACCGCCGAAAGCAGAACCGAAACCGCCGCTTTTAGAGGGCTGAATCAAGACCAGAGCGATAAGAAGCAGAGACACAAGCACTGCAACGCCGTAAAGGATTACACTGAGAGCAGAAAGCATAATTTTTCCATCCTGTTTTAAATTATTATTTTTGTTTAAAATACATCAACCCGTATCAGATAAAAACATGATACACGCTTATTATAGCACACATTCTAGCGAATTTCAAGAAAAACTTCTATTTTTTTTAAAAGATTCCTCTCTTTTGCAGATATTTTCGCGGCTTTTCGTACCGTGATCCCGTTCTCCGAATCACGGTACGACAGTATTTCATCATTTGAAAGTCAAGACCACTTTGCCGGTATTTTCCGCACGGCGCAGAACACCCTGTGCAGCTTCCACTTCCGCAATGGGGAATACCGCATGAATGTGGTTGATGAGCTTTCCGGATGAGAAGAGCGGCCACAATTCGTTTTTCAACGCCTGCATAATACGGCATTTTTCTTCACTTGTACGACTCCGCAATGTGCTGCCGATCAGACGAATGCGTTTCCGCCAGATGGTTTCCAGATTGATGGCTGTCTCACCACCCGCCATGGAAGCGATCATGATCCAGCGTCCGCCGAATGTCATTTCTTTCAAACATTCGCCCATCAGCTTGCCGCCGATACAGTCCAGAGCAACCGTCGGAGGATTGGCTTTCAATGCCGCCAGAACGTCATCGGTGTGATGATTGAGGATGACATCGGCGCCGAGTTTTTTTACGAATTCCGCCTTTTCCGCAGAACCGATCGTCGTCACAACTTTTGCGCCCATTGCTTTTGCAAGCTGGATTGCCGCCAACCCGACGCCGGATGCTCCTGCCTGCATGTAGAATACATCGCCCGGCTTCATGCCGCCGGCTTCCAGATTCAAATTCAGATATGCGGTACACCAGACTTCCGGAATACCCGCTGCTTCGACCAGTGACATGCCATCCGGAATCGGCACAACCATACCCGCAGGCACGGCAATCTTTTCGGAATATCCGCCACCACCCACCAGAGCACAAACTTTATCGCCGACTTTCACGTCAGCATCCGCCGGAGCTTCCAGAACAATACCGGAAACTTCCAGACCGCACCACTGGGGCCAATCCGGCGGAGAGGAATAACAGCCGTCTTTCTGCATCAAGTCGGCACGGTTGATTGCTGCGGCATGAACTTCGATCAGAACTTCGCCTTCTTTGCGGACGGGGTCCGGCATTTCGCTCCATTTGAAATTTCTTTCTTCGTCAAGGATCATTGCATACATTGTAGTTTCTCCTCAGTTTGCAAATTACAAATCATAAATGCCGGAAGCTGTAAGAACAACTTCATGCACCATATAATCATGTTCATAAGAATACGTACTTTTCCGTTCACCGCGAATCACATCCGCCAATTCCAACAGCTGGGGACGGTACCGGTCTGTATCCATCGGGAAACGGAAAGTATGCGTTCCGCGCGGAACACCGTTGGATTTTTCATTCAGGCGGACTTCGATTTCCATCGGAGCGTTGTCAAAACGTTCCAGCGGGCGGAACGAAATGGAACCTTTTGTTCCGGCAATTTTCATGGATCTTTCGCAGGTGGGATCTTTGCTGCAGCTGCGCAGATAAACGAGTGCGCCGGGATATTTCAGAACGGCGGAACAATTGTTTTTATATCCGGGACCATAGCCGGGAGCGGCACCGATGAAGGGAGTGACGGCAGTCGGTCTGCCCATGGCGGCGACAACAAAGTCGATCAAATGGCATCCGAGATTGAACATGATTCCGCCATGGAAACTGCTGATATACTCCTGATACGTTTCTCCGCCGTAACAATGATTCATGTCGGCAATGATTTCCACCACATCACCAATCAGTTTATTCTGAATTGCTTCGATGCAGAACTGAAATGCCGGATTGCCGCGGAACATAAATCCCATCTGGAAGGGCAGATTTTTTGCTTTGCAGACATCCAGCAGCTGTTTGAACGGTGCCATTTCTTCCCCTGCCGGTTTATCCATGTGCATCGCCAATCCTTTTTCGGCACAACGTAATGCAATCGGAACCAGTTCATTGTTCGGAACTTCCACTGCAACAGCCTGAAGGCCGGGGTAATTCAGGATCTCATCAATGGACATCCAGTTGACGCCCTGATACATATCCATGTTCGCTACCGGGAAGTTGGGAGTCGTAGCGATTCCCATATCGTTATAAACGCCGACGATTTCGTAAACATCGGACAATCTTTTCAACGTTGCGAATTTTCCGCTGGCATGTTCATGTGTAACGCCAATCTGGGCAATTTTGATCTTTTCCATATTCTGACTCCTCAAGTAAAATCTGATATTTTGACAATATATCTTCCTGTATCATAAATGCAAGAAAACATTATAATTTTTTCCGGAAAATATTGCAAATATCCCGTATTTTTACGGATTGAGGATTTAGTACGGAGAAATACGGAGTTGTACGGAGAGGTACGGAGGATCACACCTGAGACCGATATCACTTAATTGTCTCTGCACTGCGGAGACAATTTGCTCAAAAGAAAAAGTCTCTGCACTGCGTATAAAATCTGCTCTTCTGAAAAAATGTACGCTCAGCGTACACAATTTTGCATTTCCTGCCACCCTTTACCCACGGCGTACAACTCCGTAGCACACTGTTTCTGTCGCCCTTTGGGCTGATTTTCCCGATTTTATAAAACTTTTTACTCATTCTGATTTGATTTTCCCGGAATATGCATATACATTACACGCAATTGTCACACCCGATACCCCAAGGATTTACACATGGAATATAACAACACTGAAATCAAAGAAACATTCCGGATACGGATCTGTTACTGGGGTTATGCGGAAGGCGAACCGACCACTTACGTCAAAGAACATGCCCACGAATATTATCAGGCGAATTTCTCCCTCTCCGGAAGCTGCCGGTTTCAGACTTCCAATGGCGATTTCGATATCAAGGAAAATGATATCATCATCCTCTCCCCGGGAGTGCGGCATGACATCAGTTATCCGGAAGCGCATCTTTCTTATTCCTGCAAATTCTATGCCGATATTCCGGATATCCCGCCGGTCCTCCATCTCCCGGCAAGTGATTTCACAAAAGGCATCATTCAAGCGGCAAAAACCATTTTGGAAACCACATTCCCGCCCCGGTTCTTCGGCAATCCGCTCGGTGCAGTCATCATGCCGAACGATCATTATCAGACAGTCATGGAATATTTTATTGCCGGGGTGCTGGATGTCTGCCGCCGGGAACAGGATTATCCGGCGCTGCCCTATGCCATCCGGGATTATCTCAACCGTCAGCCCCGGGCGTTGTTTTCCGTGGCAGATGCGGCGGAAGCGTGTCATTACTCCCGGAATCATTTCTCGCTGATCATCCGGAAAGCGACCGGCATGTCAGCAAAGGAATTTCTCCGGAAGCGACGCTTTGAATATGCGAAACGCCTGTTATGTCACTCCAGAAAATCGGTGGGAGAAATCGCCAAAGATCTGGGCTATTCCAACCAGTTCCACTTTTCCAGTTTTTTCAAATTGATGCAAGGCATGTCCCCCAGAGAATACCGGACAGCGATTCAATCGGGAGAAATGAATGAATCGGGCGAAATCGTATAATTTTACCAACTAAACGGATATTATTTTCTGATTTTTGGGATATATTTATGGATCAACGTATTTTATCATTAATTTTTATAAGGAGGTTTCTGCTATGGACAGAATCTTGACAGCCGCACAAATCGGATGCGGTAAATTTGCCTGGAGCCAGGATTTTCCCAACATGACAACGCACCCCGGCATCCGCCTGAAATGGGCATGTGACGTCAACCGTGAAAATGCGGAAAAAGCCGCGGCACAATTCAATGTTCCCTGTGTCACGACTGATTTCATGGAAGTGATCAACGATCCGGAAGTGGATTTCATCAAAATTGCCACATCCCACGAAGCCCATCTGCCGATCATCGAAGCTGCAGCTAAAGCCGGCAAGCACGTTTTCTGCGAAAAACCCATGGCAATGGTCTCCGAAGAAGCCTATAAAATCATCCGTGCAGTCCGGCGCGGCGGCATCAAGCTGTGCGTTGACCTGAACCGCCGTATGTCTCCCGCCATGCATGCACTCCGCAAGAGATGGCAGGAACACTGCGCCAATCCCGTACACAATCCCTGGCAGTATGTGGAAACGGTGCGTAAACCGCTGCCGGAAGAAAACCTGCCCCACCTCAATATCCGTATTCAGGATGAAAGTTCCTCCTACGGACTTCAGCATCTTGACCCGCTGATCGGCGGCGGCGAAATCATCGGAGAAAGTGTGCACTGGCTTGACCTGGCATGTTGGTTCTTTGCTCCTCAGCTGCCTATCGAAATCACAGCCTGGGGTTCCTCCCGCCTGTCTCACGGTATCTACCTGAAGTTCGATGGCGGCGCAAGCATGACTCTTGACTTCTCCTGCTCCGGAACGTTTGATTATCCGAAGGAACAGTTTGAATTGACCCACCATGCCGCATTGTTCCGTTCTCTCCACTTTGTGGAAAACCAGTATTACGGTATGCCGGACAGCGGAAAAGAAACGTTCACTCTCCAGAGCGATCCGTATCCGGAAAAAGGTGACGGTCTCGATGCTTTCATGGAAAAATATCATGCCAATGTTGCCGGCAGCACCAATTCCAAGATTCAGGAAAATACAGCTCCGCTGACCGTGGATAAAGGTCATCGCAGCATGCTGGATAACTTTGTGCAGGCAATTC
Source organism: Victivallales bacterium (assembly GCA_045639325.1). Classification (GTDB taxonomy): domain Bacteria; phylum Verrucomicrobiota; class Lentisphaeria; order Victivallales; family UBA1829; genus RGIG8244. Next base: position 18,816 of record JAZUCU010000022.1, on the reverse strand, counting down.
TCAACGATACCGAATCTCCCTGCGATGAAATTGCCGGTTTCCGCGCAACATATCTTGCACAGAAAGCCATTGAATCCATCGAGTTCAAGCAGACCATGCCCATTCCGCTGGAAAAAATCACCCCCTGTATCTATTGAGGATTCATTCCCATGAAAATTTATATTCAAACGGACATTGAGGGGATTGCCGGATTCTGTTTCTTTGAAAACAGAGCCGATCAGTCCGTCGAAAACTTCAATCACAGACAGAGAATGCGCCGACTCCTCACGAACGAAGTCAACAGCGCAGTCAAAGCCGCATTCGATGCAGGCGCTGATGAAGTGATCGTCAACGACAGTCACGGCACCGGATACAACATCATTTTTGAAGACCTGGATCCCCGCTGCCGCATCATTCACGGCAGAAACTGCACCGGTCCCCATTGGCTCCCCATGCTGGAAGGCAGCGATGCCATGGTACTGGTCGGAATCCATGCCATGGGCGGAACTCCCTGCGCCATTACCCCTCATTCTTTGTGGCAGGTCAACGATGGTGCCATTTATATGAGCGAAGCCTCTATGGCAGCAGCAATCGCCGGTGATATGGACATCCCCACCGTGTTTGCATCCGGCGATAACAAGATCATTGCGGAAATGACAGAAAAGATTCCGGACATCACATCCGTTATCACGAAAGAAGCACTTTCCCCCTATCAGGCATGCTCTCTGATCCCCGCAACATCCTGTCAGAAAATCTATGACGGTGTTTGCAGTGCAGTGAAAAATCTTGCAGCGGTCAAACCCTATTGTGTTCAGGGGCCGGTCAAGCTGACCTTGTTCGATAATGCAAAACACATCCCGCCCTTTGATGAACTCACCACTCCGGTTGTTGCCGATTCCATTTCAGAAGCCTTTATGAAATGCGAAAAAGGCATGCCCTGGACCAAGTTCGATCTGCAGGATGTGGACGGATTTGTTTATCCGTAATCTTCTCACAGAAAACACATGACTGAAATCCTGAATACAATCGGCAACGGCGGCGGTTTTACCATTTCCGCCGCTTTTGCCATGGTCATCGCCGCATGGAGTCTCGGCAGAGCAATCATGAAATTGCTGAAACTCCGTGCGGATCATTTATGCGCTTTTGTGTTGGGGATCGATGTCATTGCATTGCTGCTGCTGGCAATGTTGTCTCTCTTTCCGGGCGGGAAAATCCTTGCCGTTTCCCAAGGGATTCTGGCGGTTCTGACCATCGCCGCACTTTGTTATGCAAGAGTCCCGATATTCCGTTTGGAACGGGATTGGAAAGCCTGGATCGTGCCCGGAATGTTTTTCCTTTTCCTGGGCACCTTTTTCACGGCACAGGCACAGGCGTGGGATGAATGTGTCTATCAGCTGGCGGTGCCGTTACGGTGGATGAGACTCGGCGCATTACCCGTTATGACCGATCTGCCTTATTCCGGATTCCCCTCCCTGCCGCAAATTCTGTATGTACCGCTGCTTTCCGATGGCGGCACATTGGCGGTCAAACTCTTTTACGGAATTTGTCAGGCAGTGTTTCTCGCCGGGTTGATGCGTCTGACAAAAGGTGTTCCCCACACCGGACGGATTCTGATTCTTCTCTCATTCATGACTGCCCCCATTGTCCTTGCCGGATTCCGGGATGTTTATGCCGAAGTCTTTATTGCTTTGAATCTGACTGCCGGTTTACTGTTGTTGCGGAATCAGAAGCCGTTTTCTGCCGCAACATTCCTGCTTTGCGGAATATTTGCCGCCGCTATGACAGCAGTCAAACTCACCGGATGCCTCTCTGCATTCTGTTTGCTCGCCGCCTGTTTTATAAAAATTCCGGCGGAGAAACGGAAGATTTTCTGTATGACGGTTCTCCCGTCAGCTGGTCTTTTCGCCTTATGTTTTTACCTGCGCCCGTGGATCGCGACCGGAAATCCATGCTACCCCTATCTCTGCCGTTATTTTGCCCCTGCACAAGGGCGGATGTCCGACTTTCACCATGCGTTGGGCCTTGACCGGTTCGGGTATGACAATCCGCTGAAAAGCCTGATTTATTCTTTCCGGGATCTTTCACTGCCCGGCAGAGAAAAATTGTTCGACGGGTCATACGGGTTGACTTTTCTGCTTCTCGGACTTCCATTTTTCTATTATCTGTTCCTGCTGGTACGGAAGAAGAAATATAAGAACATTGCAGTCTTGTACAGTCTGCCTGCCCTGTTCTATCTCGTGTGGCTTCTGACCTCCCCGCAGGCACGTTTTCTGCTGATTCTGCCGGTGCTGACCATTTTTGTGTTCTGCCATGCCCTGCGCTTCCTTACAAAAAAACAGCGAACCGTATTTTATCTGATTCTGATTGCCGGAATCGGTTTCAATCTTCACGCTTCCGGAAAGATTCTCCGCAGCTGCACACTGAATTGGAAGCAGCTCACAATCGGGACAAAACAATCGGAACTGGATCTTTTGTACGGCAGAACGGGTGACGATTATCTCCCCGCCTGTGAATGGCTGAAAGCTGTCGCAAACAATGGTAAAATCCTGCTCCTCTTTGAAGAACGCACCCTGTACCTGCCCGCCGGAACGGAAATCGGTACGCCGCTCTTTCAGGGAAAATATTTCCGGGATCTGCAATTCACTCCGGAAGCCGTTTTGCAGGAAATCCGGAACCATGATATCCGGACTGTTTATTTGCGTTTGCCGGTAAATAATCCGGACCTTCTGCCGGAAATGCTCAAGCAGTATCAGCCGGTACGGAACGCCTTTTTTGCTCTTGCGCAACAGGGATTCTGCACAATCAAACCGATTACCAAAGACAGCATGATTGTTTTATTTTCAAAGAAATAAATCTTGACATTTCTAAAATATGGTGTATATTATGCGTCTGTTATTGAACTAACTGTGCACTAATTAAAATTAAACCAATAGAAAGCGATAACTATGAAACACAAAACTCCATTCACACTGATCGAATTGCTGGTCGTTATTGCAATTATTGCCATCCTCGCAGCCATGCTTCTCCCGGCTCTGGGCAAAGTAAAAGAAACCAGTAAAGATTCCGCCTGTAAAAACAATCTGAAAACTGCCGCTGTGTCTGTACGCATGTACGCAGATTCTTATAACGACTATATCATGCCGATCCACTTCGGAAGCGGTAACTATGCCGGTCCTTACAAATCAAAATACTGGATGCAGGTTCTGGCTGATCTGAAAATCAGTTATCCGGCAATCCTCATGGACGGCAGCCGTCACATGCGTCCTTACATGTGCCCCCGCGTCCCGAAGGAAAAATTCTCCAACGAAGACATGGCTCCGTATTCCTATGCCGCAAACACAATGAAATCAAAGCTCATCACTACAGAAGCCACATGGGCAAGCACAAAGAAATTCGCAGAAATTTCCACCCCGTCAAGATGCTTTTATCTGACCGAAACAAGGAATCCTCCGAACCATGCCAACCCCACCGGTTATAACGTTGCTTACAACCTTTACAACAAACAGCCTGCCGCCAGCAGTGCCGCCTGGTTTGATCCCCGTCATAACAATAAATTCTTCAATACCATGTTCTTTGATTGCCATGTGGAAGCATGGACATTGAATCAGGTCGATAACAAAGACAGCAGTCCGCCTTCCTTCTTCTGGTACGGCGGTAAGAAATAATCCGTTTCACAGAAAAGCATAAGCCCCGGTATACGTTTCAGACGCATACCGGGGCTTTTTCTTGCCGTTCCGCAGGAGTGTGAATTATTTTTTCACGCCCATGGTTTTGTTGTAGATATCCAGCAATTCCGCATCGGAAAGACGACGATTGTAAATGGTGAATTCATCCAGCAGATAAGGCCAGTCGGAACTGTTGCCAATGGAGAATGTCTGATTCGGAAAATCCTTATCGGTCACATCAAAAGGCAGCGGATAAGTCTTGCCCGGTTCATTATCCGCGTTCACGCGAATCTGACCCGGTGCCCAGGAGAACGCCAGCATGTGCCATTTTTCACAGCCGGCTTCGCCACCGGGAAGTTTGGTGTAAAAACTCTTGTTCGGAATCTTTTTCCCGTAAAGATACATGGTGAAAAGCTGACGCTGACAGGGACACAATGTTTTCGGGTCGTTGGCAAGCTGCTGACCGATATATCCGGCGGAAGATTCGATTGCCCAGAAAAGGACGCGGGAACCTTTGCCAAATGTTTTCCAACCCACACCTTTGTAGAAGAATACAATGGTACCGGGGCGGTCGAAATTCAAATTATCCACCCGGTTATACCGGACCTTTGCGCCGCCTTTTCCGCAACGGAGAGCTTTTCCGGAAATGCCGTCGGCAAAAGAGACTTTCCCGAATTTCGTCTGCGGTTTTTCAGAGCCTTCGGTAATATCGGCTTCCACCGTTTCATCATCAAAAGAAATATGGAACACCACATCTTTTTCAAAGAGGGGGCTGCCGGCGGAGAGTACCGCTGCGATACCAGAAAGGATTATTGCTGCAAAAAGTTTTTTCATAGGTTATATCTCACTTTCCTTATTTTACTTTGATCAATCTGAAATCGTTCTTTTTCAAGTCGATGACCGGCTTGCTGAGGACTTTGTTATTTTCATAATCCACGATTTCTTTGACTGCGTTGTTGAACTTGAGCGTGACTTTTCCTGCATAGCCGAAACTGCAGACTGCAAGAACGGTTTCCCCATTCGCATGGCGGTATTCCGTAATACGCACTTTCGGCGCATCGGTTGTGACAAATCCGGACGGCTGATAAGACGGGAAGGTTTTCACTTTATCCGTGCCGTAACCGAAGTTTTTCAGTTTACGCCATGTAACAAACCAGACATTGGTCACGCCGCCGGCATTGAGCACCATCGGGAGATCGAATGCCATGGTGACTGCCAGGAAGGTACGGGTGACATCAGCCATCTTTTTCCCAGTGATCTGTACAAGGACTTCCGGAATGGCACCGGACTGGAGCCCACTGGTGCAGATGGTCAGATAATCTTCTGTGAAACGTTCCTGGAAATCCATGCTGCCGTATTTATCTTCCAGGTCAAGGCAGACGGAGCCGAGACTGGTGAACGGCAGAAGGTTGGTATTGGTCATGTGGAGAACCAGCATCGGTCTGCCATCGAAAATGGTATGACCTTTTTTGCTCAGCATGATGGCGGTACGCTTAATCAGCGCACGCATATCAAAGATGTCAAAATAGGGCTGTACTTTACCGTTTTTCATGGTGTATGCAGGGCCGACAACCTGATTGGGGTTGTGCCAGTCGCGGATGTTGTCATAATAAATGCCGTCCAGACCTTCATCCACGAGTTTTTCGCAACAGGCAAGGAGGAAGTCCTGATAACTCTTTGTGGGCGTATTATTGTAGTCGTCTTCATTATTCGCCCGGTATTCGGAGCAGAACCATTCATCCATGAAGACCTGATATTCGGGCCACCGCAGGTGAGTTGCACGGGGATTGAGGTACGGCACAAGAAGTTTGCTGGAGCGGGCATAGGCAAAGCCGCGGTCGAAATGCCGCTGGAAGAATGCCTGACGGTCTTTCGGGAAGGAAGTGAAATGCTTTTTGACATGATCCTGCGCAATCTTTGCCTGCTGCTCTTTGGTCAGTTTGCCTTTCTGTGCCATATCCAGATAATTCAGGAAGGAATAATCGCGATTCATCGGCCAGAAGTCGTAACCGTTGCATGCCCAGCAGCCGCCGCCCGCAAGGAGAGACATAGTCAGAGAGTTGGGAGCGGAGAAACGTTCCGTCAATTGACGTCCCGCATTGAGTTTCGGGCGACAGGGAGATGCCTGGAAGCCGAAAGTCAAAGTAAAGGGTTTGCTGCGTACACAGGGCTGATTCATCAGGTAAATACGCAGGTAAGTCACATTGCCTTTCCGCACAACGGATGCCATGGGGGTATTATCTTTCCGGCTCCAGTCTTTATCGCTTTCCGTAAAGAAGGAAAGACCTTCCGCCATATTGCCCAGCCAGATATAGGGGCGGAACGCATTGGAAACGGCGGTATGGATTTTACCCTGCTTGCTGTTCCACAATTCGCCGTCCTTATCGGGCAAGGTTGCGGCAATGTTGTATTTCATGGTATTGCAGGTGGAGTGGATCTGACGGGCAAATGCCGTATTCAGCGGAATTTCCAATGTCATATTACGGAACTTGTAAGCCTTTTCCGGAGTGAATGTGACAGTGGTCTTCACAAAGTTATCGAATTCCAGCTCGTTGCGGACTTTCAACTGCAAATCATCCAGTTTGAGAGCAGTTTCATGAATACCCAGATCGTTGGATTTTTCAATCCATTTTTCGGACTGCTGAACCGGAGTTTTTCCGTTGATTTTGAGCGTCACAGGGGCGGCAAGAAGTTTGCCCGCCTTGCCAGCAGAAACAGCAGAGAAAAAGCCGTTGTTCAAGGTATATTCCGCCATCAATGTTTTGACAGAATTGCCTTTGTAAATCAGATTGGTATAGGGCTTGACCACAATACGGTCGAGACCGATCTGATTGTGTTCCCAGGCAAAACGTTCAAACTTGAATTTTTCTTTGTAAGTCTGAACTTTGCCATCTTTGCCTTTCACTTCTGCAACAATATAATAATCGCCTTTCGCCGTAAGGTTCAAAGGCAGTTCCGCTGTAAAACCGGCACCTTCCACTTTCACCGGGGTGACAGCGTTACCTTTCATCGCACCTTTGGCATCGGTCAGATACATCCGGGCGGAAGCAACTTTTGCAAGATGCAGCGGGTTCCCCTGATTGCCCAGGCGGACGCATACTTTATTATGATAAGGATAGACTCCGAATTCCAACTGGACGCCGACACGGACATCGGGCGCGATCCAGCGTTTTTCAATCGGATAACTCCAGGAGAAATTACGTTTGAGCAGAATATTTCCTTTGTCAGCATCGGTGAAAAGGATCCGGATGTCATTGGTCACTTTGGAACGTTCCGTATAATTCAGTTCCACTTTTTCCCGCTTGCCGGGCTGAACAGTGAATTCACGTTCCACCTGACGCGGCGCAGCTTCTGATGTCACGGCAACACGGCAGCTGATTCGATGCGCTTTATTCGTCGGATTATCCACCACGAATGTAATCTGATTCTGACCTTTTGCGTAATCCTCACCAAGTCCGGTAAAGCGGACAACCGGCGTATTTTTGTAGAAACGGACAGGGGTCATTTCATCCGGATTGGCAAAGACGCCGACCTGATTGAACGCACACTGCTGAGACGGAAATCTCCAGCTGCGGGCGAACTGGAACAGCCAGGAAGCACCGTCTTTGACCGGCTTTTTCATATCCATATCTTTCAAGGGGATACGGACTTCCAAGTCCCAATATTTACCGGTAATTTTGGACTTTGCAACAACGGCAGGATTCCAATCTTTTCTGACACGGACGCTGACGCCGCCGTTGACCACCGGATATTGCACATCATAAGTCTTATCCGCAGGGTTGATGATCATGTGATACAATGCGCCGCCATTGGGAGGCATGATGAGGAATTCCACGGAGTCATCAAGGAAAATCGCACTGTCACGCTTTTTATACCGTTTTTTCAATTTGACTTTGGAATCGGCGTCAGGTACTTCACTCCGACAGGCCAAATAAAGATAATCCTTTGTCAAAGCAGCGTAAAAAGTTCCCTGGCGGGATGACAAATACCCGCTGTTGTGTTTCAGAAAACCGAATTGCTGGAAGCCGCCAGCATATTCATTTTCCCCGATAATGCCATCAACTGCCGGAGCTTTCTTTGCATAAGCGGCAGCAACGCTTGTCTTTTTCGGTGAAAAAGTATCCGCAGCAGCCAGAACGGCAGTCAGCAGACAGAGAAGAGAACACGTAAATATTTTACGCATGATAATGTCCTTTCCGTGGTATTTTAAATTATTGATTAGTGCATAGTCAGTGCAGAGTAATATATCACATATTTAAGAAAAGTCAAGAATTTATCCCGATTATACTTCCTGATTGCAATGGAGATGAACCAAGGCATCGATCCATTGCACCAGTCTGCCGTAATAGGATGTACTGAAATCGGGCGGATCAGGGGTCATACCCAGGGCAAAAGCAAAAATCACATCCAATGTTTTCTGTTTTTCAGGCGGGACAGAAACAAAGCCGTTTTCATGGAGAAAAACCAGTTTCACATAAGGAAAGAAGGACGTCAAATCATCCTTTGCCGCCGCACATTTTTCCAGCAGAACGGATAACGCCTGATAGGTCTGGGGCAGCTCCACCATAAAACGGGAATTGCGTAAAAGGAAAGCCGCAAGGGAGCAGACTGCCATATAATTCCGGGTATTCTCCACCAGCGAATCATGGATCCGGACGACGTCGATCATTCGCGGCGTGCAAAGGGTGGAGCTGTCTTTCGGGAGCCGGAAATCCACAGACAGCTCCCGGAAAAGCCCAACCGATGGAAACTGTTTCTTACCCGTCTTTTTGACACCGGGGAGAAACAGATCCAGTCTGCCGAATGTGGGGGAAAGGGAAGCGGCAATAACCGTGTTTTCCCGGAATGGCGTCAAACGCAGCAGAATACAATTAGACTCCGGCATGGGAATGACTCAGCTTAAATTTGGCTTCTTTTTTCCAGTTGACGGAGCTGTTCTTCTCTTTTCTTCTTTGCAGCATCTTTGATGAGACGGACGGTTTCCCGTTTACGTGCATAATCTTCCGGAGAAGTACCGGCATGGTCTCTTGCCGCAGGATCGGCACCGTTTTCAAGAAGATATTTGACGATTGCCAGCTGATCTTTCGCCGCGGCCCAGAAAAGAGGTGTCTTGCCATCTTCGATCACACCGTTTTCCGCAAGGATTTCATACCATCCTTCCAGCGTTGCAAACCGGAGAGAGCGATAAATCACAGACAAATCCATATTTACGGGCAGTCTTTTTGCCAGAATGGCTTTCACAAGCTCCAGATTTCCGGCATCAATGGCATATTTCATCGCCGCAAGACCAACCAGTGCATTGGCATCTTTTTTGTTGAAATTGGGGAAGAGTGACAACAAATACAGGGCAGTCTCCTGATTTTTCGCCTTGATTGCCATGAACAATGCCGTGTTGCCGTCCTCATCCGCCTTAAGACGTTCTGCACCTTTCGCCAGCAGCATTTTCACAATACGTGCGGAATATTTCGGAGCAGAAGCCGCAAACATCAAAGGCGTGCGTTTACGCGCATCACAAATTTTCGGATCGGCCCCATGTTTCAACAGCAATTCGACGTTCCGGACTTCGCCCAAACGTGCCGCTTCCATCAACGGTGTTTTTTTCTGAATTCTCTCACCGCCGGGAACATCTGCCTTTGCACCGGTTTCCAGAATCGCTTTCAGGGAATCACTGCCGGGCATCACGGCGGCATAATGGAGTGCGGTATAACCTTTTGTATCGGGAATAGCAGGGTCCGCTCCGTGTTTGATCAATGCTTTGATCTGAGCGGCATTGCTCCGTTCCACCGCATACATCAACGGGGTTTTACCGGATTCATCCACAAAGTTCAAGCCGGATGTCCGCGCAAGCACAGCCGCAAAGTCGGTTCTGCGGGGATTCCGGATCGTTTCGATCAATTCAAGCTGACTCTGATTTCCGACGGGCAACGCCGCACATGCCGCAGAAAACAGAGTACCTGCCACAGCAGAAAGTACAAGACACAGCCGTAAAAAATGATTGTTAAGATTCGCGGCGGATTTTTTATTGTTGTGTCTCATAACATTACATTCCTTTCTTTTTATCCAGACGGGCAGCGCGGAGCTGACCGCAGGCAGCCTGGGAGTCGGAGCCCTTTTCCACGCGGACAGTAACCGGTACGCGGCGGGTCTTCAACATATTTTCAAACGCCTTGATTGCTTCGCGGGAAGGACGTTCGAATGCACCGCGGGCTTTATTGTACGGAATCAGGTTGACTTTTGCGCGGGCGGCAAGTGCCAATTCTGCCAAGGCCTGCGCCTGACGGACAGAATCGTTAATGCCGGCAAGCATTACATATTCCAAAGTCAGAAGACGGCCGGTTGCTTCCCGGTGTTTTTCGCATACCGTCAGGATTTCCCGGATCGGTTTGCGGAATTTATCGGGAATCAGCAAAGCACGGGTCTTGTCATCCGGCGCATGGAGAGAAATTGCCAGATTCCACTGCTTGCCATGCTCGATCAGAGCACGGATACCCGGCGTCCAGCCGCTGGTGGAAATCGTAATACGGCGCTGTGCCAGACCAACACCATCCGGATCGCAGATAATGTCGAGAGCTGCAATCAGGTTCTGAACGTTAAGCATCGGCTCACCGACACCCATGATCACCACATTATCGGGCATGCCGCCGATGACAGAGCAGAGGGTGAAAAATTCTTCCACAATTTCACCGGCTGCCAGGTTCCGCACAAGCCCGTTGGCTCCGCTGGAACAGAATGCACAGCCGACGGGGCAGCCGACCTGCGTGCTGAGACAGAATGTAACACGTCCGTCTTCCGCCGGAATGGTGGCACATTCCACTTCCTGTCCGTCATGCAGCGTCAAAAGATACTTGCATGATCCGTCAGATGCAGGGTAGGTTTCGGCAATTTTGACGGAATTACAAATAAATTCCTGCTCAAGAGCCTTCCGCAGATTGTTGGAAAGGTTCGTCATTTTTGACGGATCTGCAGTCCGGCGGCGGCGGATCCATTCCAGGATCTGCTTTGTCCGGAAAGCACTTTCACCGGTCTTTTTCACAAATTCTTCAATCGCAGCAGGGGCGGCGGAGGCAAGAAATTGTTTCTTCTCATTCGTCTCCGTAGTCATCATATTCATCCTTTCTGAGCTGACCTTTGTAGAGATAAAGGTGCGCATCTTTATAAACCATATCGTACAACCGGACCCAGCCGCGTTCCGAGGAAGACGGCACGCCGGTCGATAATACATAAACAAATTCTTCCTGTTCCGGGAAATTCATCCGGATATCCACTGTTCGCACAGGGACACCGATATAATAGCACTCACCGTACAACCCGGAAATGGCGGCATCTTTATACAATATCGCCGTTTTTCTGTTCTTGAAATCCTTTTCGCCATCCAGCACTTTGCGGAAACGGGTACCAAAATCCCGCTTTTCATGCTCCGCCGTCCGGAACGGGTAAACCATCGCCCAGAAAAGGAACATCATACCGCAGAAAAACAATGCCGCGATCTGCCAGATTTTTGTATGATGCCGACTCAAATACAAGCCGACAGAGATCAAAACCGCACCAACCGCCAGCTGTGCGGCCAGAATCGGGGCAGGCTGCAATATTTTCCGATAAGCTTCCGCATCAAATACCGGCTGCAGATACCGCAGCCAGCCTTCCGGACAGAACAGGAATCCGCATGCCAAAGCACACAAAACCAACAGGATCCAGCCGTAAAGACGATACATCCGCAAAATCTTCCAGCCATAACGCCGGACAATGATCCAATAGTTCATCCCTGCCATGGTTGCAATCAACGGCATCAGATACAGCATCTCTCTGCCGGTTCCGGGCTTCAACCAGAGAAACAACAGTGTTACACAAAACAGCATCCGATGATATTTCCCGAACAAGGGATTGCGTTCCAACGGAATCAACGCCGCACAGAACGGAGCCCATAACAGCAACGACCAGGGGAGGAAACGAATGACCAGGTCAACCGGGAACATCAGAAAATGTTCCAGCCAGGAAGAAAAACTCAAGGATTCCACGGTTTGCGACGGCTTCTGCAGTTCCCATTGGGGGGCATAATAAAAAAGAATGGTCGCGGCAACCAGAATAATCGCAATATAAAATCCACTGTAACGTAATTTTGTCCAGACGTTCAACGGTCTCTGCTGGAACAACAACGGCAGCAGGAACAGAATCAAACCGGTGGGGCCGGCAGAATAATACGCTAATGAGCCGAAAATACCCGCTGTCAACCAGGCATAATTCCAATTGAACTTTGACATGGAAAATTCAAACCACAAAAGCCATCCGCTGTACAAAATCAAGGCAGTCAACATCGTCGGATACCCCTCGACGGCCTTTTCTGCGCACAGCAGAGAGGTAAATGCGGCGATCGCCCCGGCAGCTCCCGCTTGAGGGCCACCGGCTCGACTGCACGCAAAGTAAATGACTAAAGTCAGCAGAAACAACGAGAGGAGAGAAACCGCGCGCAAAGAAAATTCCATGCTGAAACCGCATTGGGAAACGGCTTTGACCAGAATGGGATACAACGGATAAACTTTGGCATCAAATTGATCATGGGGCGTCATCACCGGTGGAAATGCTACTGTTTCGCTGGCAATACAGGCGTACTTCCCTTCGCTCCAGAACAACTCCCGCTCCCCGAGATGCCACAGGGGATAGGACAAAAGGAAAATGAACAATGCAAACAGAAGCAGTGTGCGTCTGCGTGGTTCCTGTTCTTGATATATGCCCATAATTTCCGTATCCTTGTTGACGATATTTTTCTACATCCGGTAATTTATACCGCGGAATGCATTTCGTCAAGTGGATTTTTATATTATTATAAAAAATATCAACGTTTTTCCAAAAGATCCAGCAGAGAACTGAAAGCTGCAACCGCCATCTGCCGGTAACCTGCCGGTGCCGGATGAACGCCATCCGTCTGACGTTTGATCATAATACCACTCCCCGCAAAGGCTTCCGATTCCTCCATCGGGTAACCGTATACCGGGTCGATCGCCGGATAAAGGGCGATGAATGGGGCTTCACAATGTTGTTCCCGGAAACGTTTTTCCAGTTCCCGGAAAGCCATAGCGTAATAGCGCCGCATCCCCCAACGGAAGAATTTACTGCCATACTTATTACCGAATGCCGTCTGAGTCTGTGCACAATAGGGGTTGAACGCAATGCAAATCACCGATTCCGGTGCCGCCTGATGTAATTTTTCATAGAGAAGTGACATATTTTCCACGTATTTGTCGATCAACTCCCTATGAGTAGCATCCGTCACGCCGAACAAGTCATTGGTGATCAAGCCGATGGTGATAACATCCGGTGCTTTTCCGCCGCAATGTTTTTCGATGTATCCTGCAAAATCAAACTCCCCATCCCCATTGATAAACGGAGACGCACAATTCCAATGGCGATACACTTCCACCTTGTCGGCGTTCTTGCGGGTCAGAAATCCGCCGGCCGTCCAGCCGCCGTAACCTTCATGCCGCACACCACGGAGCAGTTCCGGATCCGGATATTTAATCAGCTGTCCGGGCTGATTGTACAACATTTCCGGTATATTCGTGCCAAGCATTTCAAGATCAAGTCCATACCGTTTGCATAAGGTATGAATGTGTGCCGGATAATGGGACTGATCCGTCAGGCTGTCACCGATCATCAGAAGACGCAGTTTTTTGCCCGCGGCAGCTGCCGGATCGTGAATGATGATGGAGCATTTTCCGGAAGCAACAAGCCCGTTATCGTCATAAATTTCGAGAGATGCTTCAAAGGTGCCGACATCGTCCTTACCGGGTGTGAAATGCCACCGTTCCTCACAGCATGCGCCTTTTTCACAATAAAACTGAAATGCGTAATTGGCAGGATTCAACACGGTAAACAAATTGGCAAAGTAAAGATTCATTTCCTCCCCGACTGTGCCGTGAACTACAGAAGGCATCAACAAACGGTCATTCATAGAAAAACTGCTCCATATAACTTTTATTTGTGTTTGATACGGAATTGGTGTGCCGGGAGAACGGAACCGTCTTCCAACACAAAATCGTCGTCCGATGTATTCGCGGTAACAACGGTACCATCAGCGAATTCGGATTCCGCCACATAGAACCAGTTCTCCCGTTTATCACTCAGGATTTTGAACCGGGTCATTTCCGCCGTGTAAGCGGAACGCAATTCTTTGGAAAGCTGCAAACTGACCTCATCCAGATTGCCGGGGAGGAGTCCGAAAAGTGCGCAAAGTGCATGATAATTTTCCGCACTCCGGCGGCTGTATGCATTGGTAAAACCGAGGATGCTGTCGTGATAAATCAACTGCCACAGGGGAATCGATACCGCTTTTTTTGCACCGGGGGGCAGGAACGGAGCTTCCAGATTTCCTCCAAGATAGGCACCGAGATCGACCAGATCGACCGTTGCATCACAGGGGATCGCTTCCGATGCCATGGAGCCCATGATTTTACGGGTATAAGTCATGAATTTTCTGCGGTTTATCAAATCCTTCCGACGGCTTGCTCCGTGAGTTTCGCTGTAACATTCCGTAAGACCGGAACTGCCCATCACATCAATATAAATACTGCCTTTTCCCAACATCCGGGCGATCCGGGGCAGATCCCGTTTTGCATATTCCAGGGATTTTTCCGTGCATTGCAGATAAGATCTTCCGCCGCGCCAGATAAAACCTTTCGCCGGGCAGCCATCCCGGGTGATCCGTAACGACGGAGCAAGATCTTCCAGAGAATTTTTGTATACATCCGTATAATTATCATGCACCGAATAAATGTAATCGGGCGAGAGACTTCTGGCATATTCTGCCGCGGCGCGGAACTCTTTCTCTGTTCCCCGTTCGCTGTTCACGGGGAATCGGGTGGGATAGCCGGAATCGTATCCGCCGTAATTCCACCCGGCATTATAAACGCAAAGCCGGTCAAACCCCATGGCATGGGCTTTATCAAAAAGCTCGTAAGCGTTCCAGGAATCAGGCTTGCCTTCCACCAATGCAACATCGGGCGTTACGGCATAAAGACTGTACCCTTTTTCCGGCAGTTTTTTCATGTTTTTCCGGGAATAAACGGAATGTTTCCAAATGACAGCGCCGACCAGTTTCTCCACATCGGGATGCTGTTCGATTTTTTCCCGGAGAGACACAAAAGCACCTTCATCCATCCGGCATTTCCGATACCATTTTGCCAGTTCAAAAAACGTACTTCCGGCAGGCATACAATGCCAGAGAAGCTGACGCGGATAATTGGCAAAACGTTTGTTGTAAATGAATGAACTGTGAATGGATGCCTTATCATCGGTATTATAATAATGATGCGTGGAATCACAGGGCGTCAGTTCCCGCACCGCAAAGCCATCTTTCTTTTTCCCCAGGAAACCGTAAAGAGCCGCACCGAAATACCCCCAGTCCGCATTGAAATTTTCCTTGTAACGGGGATATTCAATCATCATGCCATAGCCCAGAGAGATAATCGCCTGTGCTTCTTCTTCGCAATTCCAGGATAACAGCCGGTTCGGAAAGTGCAGACGGCATTCCTCCTCATCCATTCCCCGGATTTTGCCACATTCAAAGAGCACATCTTCCCCCTGCAATTCCATGGAAAAGGAAAAATGCAGATTGGGTCCCGGGTCCGGTTTCCGGTAAGTGTGTTCCGGAAAACGTGCCTTCCAATCCAGTTTTGAAAACGTAATGGCAAGTTTCTGTTCTTTCTGCGTCACGCGCATCTGTGCATGTTTCGCAAGATTGAAACAGTAACATCCCCCGTAGTTGAAAAGGAAAGCCTGCTCCGTATGAAACCGCGCCTGACTCCGTTTAACAGTCAGGGTCACGGCTCCGGCGGAAGTCAATTCCAGTATAAAAAACTCATTTTCCAGACAATATACTTTATTCACGGAATAAACTCCTGCCGCTTCTCTCAATCCACTTTCTCAAGAACGATGTGATCGAAATAAATCGTGCCTTTCCCGTTGAGAGAAAAACCGATGTGTGACTTTTTAATTTGATCCGGCGTCAAGTTGCCAGTCTTGAATTCACCATTGACCAGTACCCAGCCATCCTGTTTGCCGCGAATACCTTTGGCGGGATAGAAGTAATTTCCACCGAGCCAGACCCGACCGCGTGCGATGGCATTTTTATCCAGATCATACCGGGTATAATAGCTGAAGCGGTATTTTGTATTGGGCTGGACACCGATTTTGATGTTCTGCTCCAATCTTCCGACAGATTTTGCGGTATCGCCCACAATTTTCAGGCTCTGCCCGCCGGAAATAAAGGATTCGGGAGCAAGACCGAGGAAATCGTTCTGATTTTTGGAGATGGAAGTACGCCATTCTTTGCCGATGAGACTGCCTTTCTTCGTCAATCCTTCAAAATCAAAATCTTTGACCAGATTCCGGTTTGCCGGCTTGACCAGAGAGATTTGACCGTAATTATCCGCTTCCAGAAAACTTCTCTGGATCCAGGGACTCCAGGTATAGAGTTCAGAGCAGTTTTTTGTATTTTTCCGCTGGCGGTTATAGCTGAAGTTGGCAAGAATACCGTTGCGGTTCATTTCCGGCATCAGAGCGAAAGGAACGCGAACCGTGACCGTCCAGTGGTCGGCGGCAATTTTTGCATCCGTCGTAATACGATCATCTTTGAATTTGCGGACACCGGGCTGATGGATGGCATTAACGGTACCGGCAGGAGCAATTGCAATCTGCAGGACGTTTTTGCGATCGTTGGTGGGATTCAGAAAGATTTCAAAGGTTGCGCCGTAGAAAAAGTCTTTCAGATCGCCTTTTTTGGGATTGTACACCAATTCCCCGGTCTTGGGGTCATCCGCACGGAATTTGAAGATAAACGCATCGCCTGCATTCTGAATGGAAACGCCGACTTTGATATCCGTTGATCCGCCATTCATGCGGGAAAGATAATACACCTTTTCCTGTCCGGCGGGTGCAGCGTATGCGACCAGCTGACTGGCACGGTTTTCTTTCTTCAGGAAGTTTTTGGAGAATTCCTGCATGGGAACAAGGAAGTTTTTCTGCATGAACCGGATACGTGTAAGGGTATCTTTATCCTTTGCGACTTTCTTTTCTGCTTTCTTGAAAAGACCTTCCCATTCTTTCAGTTTTGCAGGGGTATAAATCTGTTTCCATGTTTCGTATTCGGTGGGTTTGACGGAAACGGGGCCCAGGTCGGTGTCGATGTACTGCCCGCGCATCTTCTTGATCCACAATTCTTCCAGTTCTTCAAAGAATTTCTGCATTTCCGGGGCAGCAGATTTGAACATGAATTGATAATATTCCGCCATCAACGCATCCACATCCAGATCGGTGTTCCACAGAACTTTCATGGCAACGTAATAGTTCATGGCTTCCTGCGCAAAATTGTTGTCGCGGGAACCTTCCATGAATACGCCGGAAATTTCGTCACGGCGAGCCTGATAATAACGTCCGGTTGCTTTGGGCGAATAATGAGGCGAACCGGCAGAATTGTAACGGGACACAGGATTGCGTCCGTTGATGACATAATTCCACAACCAGACCTTTTTACCCAGTTTTTTATTCCAGGCTTTCAAGAGTTCCCGGTCTTTGGAATCCATTGCTTTTGAATTGGATGCCCAGGGGCCTGCCGTGGCAACCTGCACCAGAACGTTATCCGGCAGCTCGGTTTTCGGAACTTCCCGGTAGAAATGATAAGCCATCTGGGTGACATAGGCTTTGAATCCGGCTTTTTTTACCCGGTTGGCAATGTCAGCGGTCATATCCCAAACCCATTCACCGGAAGGCTGACCGTTTTTGTAAGGTCTCAACTGTTTCTGACAATTGTCGCAAAGGCAGGGCTGACATCCATCCTGCAGATGCACATTAAAAAAGCCGGGAGCATAAACACAGGGTGACCACATGGAATGGCCTTCTTTGTTGTTCTTGTAAGCAAATCTCACACCGCGTTTTGTCGGCGGCTCCCCTTTCAGCGCAGAAACAGCATCTTTGAACAATTCGTTACGGAAACCGGGATTGGTCAGGCAGATCTGCCCCGGGAAATCATCGTTCCAGGTATTGTAACGGGTACCATCTTTTTTCAAAGCAAAGAATTCCGGATTGGATGCGCCAAAGCGGGGAATATATCCCAGATAAGCGATCCCGTGACAGTTCGGAATATCCCACGTACCCATACGCACACGATAACGGTTGAGGTTACTGCCGTAGACCGGATTTTCATCCTGATACCAGTTTTCTTTCCGGAAACGGGGGACCGTATAACGGCGGACTGTATTATCCGGACGGTCAAAGATATTCAGAGCCGGAACTTTCAGCGCATTTTTCTGCGGAACAATGGTACCAACCGGGCCGACAAAATAGAAACGGACACCGGCAAAACGTTCCAGAAAATCATACACGCCGAACAAGGTGGCACGATGATGATGAATGGGAGTTGTTTTCCAGCTGCGGTCATTCAATAATTTTTCCGTATCACTGGCTTTGTCATCCCGTCCGGCAATATAAATTTCTTTGCCGACCGTCTTCATAATAAAGCCGTCACGGGTGAGTTTATCGACTTTGATTCCGACTTTCCGGCTCAATGCATTGTCACCGAGAATGATTGCATATTCCACATTTTTTGAACGGGCATTGCGCAACGGGATCTGAGCGGAAAGGACTTGATTCAAAAACGTTTGCAATTCCTTACCGGCAAATTTTGCAGGCAAACCGGATTCGTCGGGGATAACGATCTCAAAATTTTTACCGGTCAGGGTAATGGCATTTTTCTGATCCAATTTGATGACCCGCGGAGGCGGATCGAAGTATAATTCCGGCATTTGTGATGCCGCAAGGCACAGCGGCAGAAGTCCGCAGACAGTAAGGAATGTTTTCACTCTCATTTTTATCTCCTCTATATTAAGGTTTTATTTTATGCAGAACATATCAATAAGACTTAATATAGCAGGATTTTTCCACTTGTAAATAGCAAAAATGCTCATTTCCTGTCAAAAATAAGGAATATTGGCATATTTTTGATGATGAGCGGGGTATTTTGCCGTATCAGGCTGAAAAAAAGGGTTCTTCGACGTTTTATGCCATAAGTGAATGTAAAAACTTAAAAAATGGGAAGATGAATTTGAAAAAGTTCGATGAAGAACATAAAGCAAGCCCGTCCGTAAACGCAGAGATTAACCAAAGACCAGCGCCAACGGCACGG
>JAZUCU010000021.1:0-32570 GCA_045639325.1 Victivallales bacterium | reverse complement strand
GGCATCACCGTATGTGCCATTCCTTGCGGAACGCCCCAAACGGCGATGCCAGTCTTTACCCCAAATTTTATGCGATATGTCCCAGGGTTGCGCTACGCTTACCCTGGGCTGTTTGACTCTTTCCGCCCTTTGGGCTGATTTTCCGGTTTATCAATGCTGTTACGGACGGGATAATTTCATATTACATATTTTTTGTGGGGATTATATGAGATATCTGCGAATCAAATCTATATAAAGAGAGCATAAGAATTGAAAATACAGGACCATCACTTGAAAAAATCAAAATCTGTGCTAAAGTATAAGGATCGTCAAAAAATGAAGGAAAAGAAGCTGATGATGAATGTAAAACGGTATTTCCGTTCACTTTATATGAAAGTTGCAAAAGCAGAAGGCACACCGGAAAGCATTGCCAAAGGTGTGGCAATCGGCTTGTGCTGTGGGCTCATCATCCCCATTGGATTGCAAACTGTTCCGGCCCTTGTACTTGCCGTAATCTTCAAAGCCAATAAATTTCTTTCCTGGACTTTTACCTGTGTCACCAATCCGGCATCTGTATTCTTCATCTATCCGGTACAGTGCTGGATCGGAAGTTATCTGATTTTCCGCCCGTTGACATTTTCACGTCTTCAGAAAGACCTTGAAGCATTGGCAACCATTGAGACGTTTGCGGATGCCTTTGCTGTATTTCAAACAATGAGCTGGTCAATTATCATTCCGTTTTTTGTGGGCGGAATATTTTTTGCAGTCATCTCGGCTGTTCCGGGCTACTGGCTCAGCCTGAAACTGGCACGAAAATATCAGGAACGAAAAGAACGCAAGAAACATCGCCGTTCAGAGACAAAGCAGAACAATCAATAATATAATTACAAGGAAACAAAGAAGATTATGAGCAGCAATCGGGAACATTGGGGCGGGACATTCGGATTTATTATGGCATCTGCCGGATCAGCCATCGGACTTGGCAACGTATGGAAATTCCCTTATGTCACCGGCATGAACGGCGGTGGAGCATTTGTTTTGGTTTATCTGCTGTGTATCGTCACCGTCGGTCTGCCTGTCATGCTGGCAGAAATGGCAATGGGTAGAGCTTCCCAGAGTGACGTTGTCGGTGCATTCAAACATTTCGGTAAAGGCTCCCTGCTCCCCCGTTTTATCGGTGGATACGGTCTCGGTCTTGCCACGATGCTGGCATTCCACGGTAGCTACGGACTCAGCATTGTCATTGCGATCATCTCTATTTTGTTTATGATATACGGATGGACATTTGCCGGTTTCTCGGGGTCACTCGTCGCATTACTGATTCTGTCTTATTATGCCATGATCGGCGGCTGGTTCTTCCTGTATGCCTGGAAAGCACTCTCCGGACAACTCCATTTTGCCAACGTTCAACAGGCGGAAGCCGTATTCGTCTCCGTTGCCGGTAACGGCACATTGACTGCCTCCTTTACCGTTCTGTTCCTGGTTTGCTGTGCCGTGGTTTGCTGGTTCGGCGTTCAGAAAGGTTTGGAAACAGCATCAAAAATCATGATGCCTGCCCTCTTTGTCCTGATCCTGATTCTGGCAATCCGCGGGATCACTTTGGATGGTGCATCCGCCGGGATTAAATTCCTGCTGGCTCCCGATTTCAGCAAGCTCTCCACACATGGTGTACTGGAAGCAATGGGACATTCCTTCTTTACCTTGAGTCTGGGTATGGGTATTGTTGTCACATACGGCAGTTATCTCTCCCAAAAACAGAATATTCTGAAATCTGCGGTCTGGGTCATTGTTCTTGACACCTCGATTGCGTTGCTTGCCGGTCTTGCCATTTTCCCTGCCGTGTTTGCGGTGGGAATCAACCCCGGCGCAGGTCCCGGTTTGATTTTCAATATTCTGCCTGTAACATTCCAGGCGATCCCGGGGAACCTCTCCGTTTTGTGGAATACTCTGTTCTTTATCCTGATGCTTCTTGCCGCATTGACAAGCGGTATGAGTTTGTTGGAAGTCGGCATTTCCAGTACCATGTCCCAATGGGGTTGGAGCCGTAAAAAGTCGGTCATCATTTTGACCGCAATAATCACAATCCTCTCCCTGCTGAGTTCTTACAGCAATATCTCCTGGAATTCTCTGCTCTGGCTTAAAAATGCCTTTGTCGGAGCATTCGGATCCGTCAAGGGCAGCTTCATGGATCAGTTGGATTATATCTGCTCCAACTGGATGCTGCCGCTGAACGGATTGGCTTCTGCAATCTTTGCAGGCTGGATCTGGGGCGCAAGCCAAGCTGCCAAAGAATTGTATAAACAGGCACCGGATGTCAACATGACGGCATTGACAATGACGGAAAAATTCAAAGTAATAATGACCCGTCAGATAGCGGTCAATTCCTGGATTTTCTTCGTGGCGTTTATATCACCGATCCTGGTGTTGATCACATTCCTGTTTGCTGCCGGATTCTTCTCATAAGGAAGATGCAAGACCTGCTGCAAGGTCACGGTTGACAACAGGCAATCCCAAATCCTGTGCAAATGCTACCATATCGGATGTATTCCCCCATGCATCTGCCGGACAATGTGCGTCGGAACCGACGACGCACTTGATTTTGTATTCTGTCGCCAATTCCCAGAACGGCAGCCACGGATAAAGCTTCCGGCTTGTACCATCGGGGTAAACCCGGTCTTTCTTACGCCAACCGTTGGCATTAAGTTCCAGCGGAATTTGCAAGTCCTCGGCACAGGCAAACATGTCTCTGGTGATGGCTTCGATTTCTTTTGTCCAGCGGGGGAAGAACTTTGTAAACAAATCCGGATGTGCCAAATAAAGCAGCATTCCGGATTCCATCAATTTCACATTACCTTCCATACAACGCCGGTAATCATTCATATCGAGAATAGCGGTATCGATCCAGGCAGGCACGAATTCGCCATTTGGTCTGTAAAAATAATGAGTTCCGCCGATCACATAATCAAGCTCCAGACGTTCCCGCAATTCGGGATAATATCCGGAAAAATAATCTTCCTGATATTCCAATTCCATACCGGCAAAAATACGCAGCTGTGGAAATTCCTTCTGCGCCTCGCGGATCTCCTGACGATACAGTTCCAATTCCTCCGGCGCAATACGGCTGTAACGCATATTCATTTCAGCGGAAAGAAAAGGGATATGCTCGGAAAATCCGAGAGTTGTTATGCCTTGTTCCATTGCAGCCTGACACATTTCCCGCACGGTTCCTACGGCATGTTTGCAACGATAGGTATGTGTATGAAAATTTATTTTACCGGACAAACAGTCTGTACTCATCTCTTCAAATCTTTCGTATTATATTGATATTTTACAAGGACACAAGGCACATCCCGATTCCACTTTTTATGCCAGACCGCATTATCGGGAAAAATTCCATACCGCTTGCCGCGTTCATAATCATGCGCTTTCAAAATAAGCAGCACAGAAGCAAATTTTTTATTTCCCAGCCGCTGCACCCATTCTGCCGCTGCATCCCCCGAATCCAACAGAACAATATCGCTGCGTTTCAATCCCCAGCAGACATCGGGCAAAAATTCGGACACCGTTGCAATCATAGTATCATGAGATATTTCCGGCATATTTTTCAACAAGGATGCCGGGGCAATCTCTCCTGCCACCGCTCTGGGATAAACGCACATCAGAATCAGGAAGAACGGAAAGAAGGCAAAAAGCAGGCACCGGAGTTTCTGACATAAACTCCGTTCTGCAAAAAGAAAAACAACTCCTACTGCGGAAGAAATCAAAAAGACGATCGCCAGCATCCACAACCAGGCTTCGTCCTTATAAAATACCGTAAGAGACGGCACATTTTCAAAAAATCCGATAAAAAATAAACTCACCGTCGCAAGATTGAAAAACAGCAGAGAACCGGCAACAATATAAAGCAGACGTTTTCCCCAGTGCCGAATCAGGAAACTGCGCATTCCGGCTGCCGTCAACACCGTCATCGGGAACAAGATAAACAGAATCGCAGCAACAGAGGAATCAAACAGAATAAAACGGAACAGAGCAACCAGCAGGAATATCAAGGACATCCGGAGCATGTTATTACGCCACAGATTCTTCCCCAATCCGATGCAGGATGCAACAAAGAAAGGCAGCCAGAAAATCCCGCCGCCGATCAAGCCCAACAAACTTTTCAACGAACAGAAACGGATGCTGAAATGCGTATGAACGGCTGTCAAATCAGAAAGAAAATGCACATATTCCACATGGGGATTCAACAAATTCCACAGCAGCAGAATCATCAGACTTTCGATAAACATGATTCCCGGAAACAACAACAAATCTTTCCACCGCTTTGATGTAATCAGGAAAACCATAAAGGATATTAACGGGAGAAAAAAGCCGCTGAAATCTTTCATACAGCAGGCAAAACCGGCAATCACGCCACTGAACAGATACACCAGAACGGATGAATAAATTCGGGCGGGACGCTCCTGACACGAATACAAAACCCCATAACTCAAGATGGTCAACAGAACAAACAACATATCCGGCATGACCGATGTCCCGGCGATAAATACAGCGGGCATCGTCAGAAAAATGCAAACAGCAAATTGCGCCGTCAATCGGGAATAACATTTGATCCGGAAGAAGTAATACATCAACCAGGCGCAACAGCAGACGGAACCGAACGACAACAATCGGAGCACAAATCGCCATGGGGCAATCATTTTTGCAAGCAGAGCACTGAGCTGCAATCCGGGCAGTACGCCATCTTTACAGACTTCGGAATTCAACTGCAGGGAAAACAAATCGCCGGACATGACCATTTCCCGGATAATCTCAGCGCATTTCACTTCGATGGGAGAAAAGACGGGGCGGAATTGCAATGCAAGAAAATAAACCACCACCAGCATCAGGAAATAATTATATTCAAAAGATTTTCTTTGCACGATCACATTCCGGGGTTACAGGTTCCTATCAAATGAGATTATAAGTTAGCATAAAATATAAATTTTTCAAATTTTTAAATAAAAAAATACCTGCATTGTATTTTTAATATTCGAGAAAACACGAATAGATTTATGCATGAAACTATAGCCGAAAGTCACATTAGCTTATTTTTAAAACTTTTTTGGTGTTTTCGGGCTTAAGGTCTTGACTTTTTTAAATTTTATGTTATATTATATATAAATATTATTTTTTTGCGCCTCGGGACTATTTTCCGGGATACAAAAAAATAGGATGAATAACCGGAAACTGCAGATTAAACAATCAGGATGATGCATCAAGATGAGTTCAAAAGGCAAAAAAATTGAAAAGACGCAGCAGTTACCCGCGTCAAAGGTTAACGAAAACCAGAAGATTGCCGCTAAAAAAACTGTATCTGCAACACCCGCACCTGCAGCAGGTTTGAAGTCAAAACAACAGGAGCCTATGTTGAAAGAAACAAAGTCCAAAAATCAGACTGGCAAAAAACAGAAAGAAATTGCACCCGTGACTGTTGCAAAGACAACAAAAAAAGCACCGGTGCAGGAAGAAAAGAAAGCTGCAGCAAAGAAAGTTGTTGTCCCTGCAGCGCCTGCGAAAAAGGCCCCGGCTGCCGCTGTAAAAAAGGCTGAACCGGGAAAAGAAGCAAAAACTCCCGTAAAAACTGCTGCTCCGGAAGTAAAAAAAGCTCCCGCAAAAAAAGCTGCTCCCGCTGTCAAAGCTCAGACAAAATCCGAGTCTGTGAAAAAGGCGGAAGTTCCCGCAAAAAAAGCAGAAGCCGTCAAGAAAGAAGCGGTCAAAGCTGCTGCTCCGGAAGTAAAAAAAGCTCCCGCAAAGGCAGAAGTTGCAAAGAAAGCAGAAGTTACGAAAAAAGCAGAAGCCCCCGCAAAGAAAGCTCCGGCAGCCAAAGAAGAACCGGCTAAAAAAGTCGCTGTCCCTGCGGCTAAAGCACCTGCAAAAGCAGAAGTTGCGAAAAAAGCTCCGGCTAAAGCGGAACCGGTGAAAAAGGAAACTGCCAAAAAAGCAGAAGCTCCGGCTAAAGCGGAACCCGTAAAGAAAGCAGAAGTTGAAGCGAAAAAGACCAGTACAAAAAATACTGTTGCTGAAGCCCCGAAACCGGCCGCTGCTCCTGCCCCCGTTGCGAAAGCACCCGCTAAAGCGGAACCCGTGAAAAAAGAAGCAGTCAAAGCTGCCGTTCCGGCTGCCCCGGCTCCGGAAGTAAAAAAAGCTCCGGTTGAAGCGAAAAAGGTTGTGGAAACCCCGAAACCGGCCGCTGCTCCTGCCCCGGCTCCGGAAGTGAAAAAAGCTCCGGCTAAAGCGGAAGTTGCCAAGAAACCGGCGGCTCCGAAACAGGGTCCGCTTCCCGCAGATGATGATGATGATTTCTTCGGTCCCTCACCTGCGCCTTTTGCGATGCAGGATGAACCCCAGTTGCCGAAACGTAAAACCAAAGCGCAGCTGAAAGCGGAACTGGAACGTTTGCAGGAAGAAGAAAATGCTCCCCCGGATCAGCTGGAAGATATTCCGGACAATCTGGATATTCCGGAACTGGATGGAGTCAGAGACCTCTCCCTGGACAAGAAAAACGCAAAAGTTGTTGCAAAACAGGGAACTGTCAGCAAGAATGACACCATGAAAGTGTACATGCATGACATCGGTCAGATCGAACTGGTGACTAAAGACGAGGAAGTTGACCTTGCCGCAGCAATTCATGGTGAAGATAATATGGCTCATGAAGCCGCCCGTACCACATTGATCAAGGCAAACTTGCGTCTTGTGGTTAAAATTGCTCACGACTTCAAGGGATTGGGTTTGCCCCTTCTCGACTTGATTTCGGAAGGCAACATTGGTTTGATGCGTGCGGTGGAAAAATTCGACCCGGGCAAAGGCGCCAAGTTCAGTTCTTACGCCGCCTGGTGGATCAAGCAATCCATGCGCCGTGCTTTGGCAAACCAGAGCCGTACCATCCGTATTCCGGTTCAGTCCGCAGGCAAGATCAACAAGATCAAATCTGTGAGAATGAAACTGACTGAAAAGTTGGGACGTGAACCGACTGACGCGGAAATTGCGGATCATCTGGCATACAGCGAACGTACCGTTGCCGGCTTGCGTCTGGCAGATCTGCGTACGTTCTCCCTTCAGGACCCGATTCAGCAGGGTGAAGACGGCGAATTTCAGGATATCATCCCGGACCGCGGGACAATGACACCGGACCGTCTGCTCTCTGACGTGGAATCCGTTGGCCGTTTGATTTCTCTTTTGAGTGAATTGGATATTCGTGAACGTATGATCCTGCAGATGCGTTTCGGACTGGATGGTAAACGTCCGAAAACATTGGAAGAAGTAAGTCAGGAAATCGGCCGCACCCGTGAACGTGTCCGCCAGATTCAGAATCAGGCGTTGACAAAACTGCGTTCCCTTCTGGCAGATGAGGCAGGTTTTGCAAATGAATAATTTCACCCGTAAAAATATTCACCCCGGCAACGGAAGAAATTCCGGTGTCACAACGATCGAAAGGGGGTGAATCTACAATGGAAGCAACAGAAGTACGTTTGAAGAAAGGCGAACCGGTTGATCGCGCACTCCGCAGACTGAAAAAGAAACTGGACAAGGAAGGCACGCTCAAAGAACTTCGTAACAGAAGACATTACGAAAAGCCCAGCGAAATTAAACGTCGCACCCAGCGTCGCAGAGGCTGATGATTTCAGCATCTGAAATAGACTGCCGGATGAATTTCCGGCAGTTTCGCAGCAACGCAGAACATGGCGGCAAAACGTTATGTTTTGCGTTGTATTCTATTATAAACATTCATTAATATATAAACGGGATCAAAGTGAACAAGACAGAACGAAAAAAAGTCATTGACCATTACAACGCACAAAGAACCTTTGTGTGGCTTCCGCGTATCGACCTTTATGTTCTCCGGGAGTTTATGACCCCTTTTTCGATTCTCATCTTTGCATTCCTTCTCCTCTTTCTCCTCGGCGATTTGTTTGACGACTTGAGCGACTTTCTGGATTCCAAGACATCTACGTTATCCGTCGGCATTCGCTATTTCTTATTGAAAATTCCGGGCAACATTCAGTTCATTCTCCCGATGACAGTATTGCTTTCCTGCATGTATACCATTGCCAACTTCGGGCGTCACCGGGAAATTACCGCCATGCGTGCGTCGGGCATCTCCCTGTTCCGTTGTGGCGGCACCATTTATATTATGGCATTTCTGGTGATGCTGGTCAGTTACTGGTTCAATGAATCCGTAATTCCCCAATGCAACCGGGAAGCGGAATTCATTCAGCAATTCGCCAAAAAGGGCGAAGCGTATGAAGAAAATCTGAATTCCAAACTGCAGTACCATTCTCCTGATAAAGAGCGCAGCTGGTTCTTCGGCAGATTTGATAATGACGGAACACAGCGCAATGTAAAAGTGAAATTCTTCGAACTGGAAGATAAAAACGATCCGACTTCCAAAAAGATCCCCTTGTGGATGATTGAAGCGAAAACTGCTAAACATCTGCCCGGTAAAGGCTGGGAGTTTGATGATTATACAAAGGTGGAATTCCTTGACGGTCTGCCTTCCAGAACGACTCGGCAGACACCCGGTACGAAACCTTATTTCATCTCAAAGAAAGAAGCTCCGGAAGATCCGGCAACAATTGAAAAGACCATTGTACTTCCGCAGGATTTGCCCACTTCAGAACTCTTCCATATTCTGCGCACCAACAAGAAAATGGCAGCGACACTGCGAAATGTGTATGAAACCTTATTTTATTACCGTTTGGCATTCCCCTGGATCTGTTTCCTGTGTTCCTTCCTTGCATTGCCGTTGGCAGCGAAGAATGAACGTGCGGGGATTTTCACAGCCATTGTCAACGGTCTGGCAGTTGTCGTAGTCTATCAGCTGCTGACCGAATTGATGCTGATTGCGGGGAAGAATGGCTATTTACCCCCGATTCTGGCGGGCACACTGCCGACAATACTCTTTATGGTATACGGCTGGTTCTACATCATCCGCAAGGCTGGATGATGCAGGGGGCAAACTGAAAAAGGGAAAGAAAAAAATTATTTACTCACCGTATCAAGAATGATACGTGCCGCATTGGCTGCCGCATTCACATGTCCCAGAGATAACGCATTGCGTAAATCTTCCATGCCCTGCTGAACTTCTTCGTGACGTTCACCGGACGGCATAATCTTTTCCACTGAATCCGCAAGGACTTCCGGCACAACCTGGTGCTGCAGGAATTCTTCAAAGACGCAACGGTTCAGAATAATATCCGGCATGGTGAAAAATCCGCGGAACAATTTGCGGATGATCAGACGTGCCAGCATGAATGTGATGGGGTTCAAACGATAGGCAACGGTCAAAGGCAGATTGGCAATTGCCGCTTCCACCGTAACAGTACCGGAAGCTGCAAGACCGGCCGATGCACGCTGCATCCAGTAGGCAGTTTTGCCGGTTGTCAGTTCTACTTCGGGCCAATTCAGGGAAGGATTGGAACGCTTGAAGTTATCCAGCATATTCTGAATATCATCATAGGTCCGCTGACGCGGTGCAGAAATTGCAAATTTCCAATCCGGATGACGCTGTCTCAAAATCGCAGCGGTTTCCATAAAGGGATAAAGCAGACGGCTTGTTTCGCCTTTCCGACTGCCTGGCAGAAGCACAACCTGTTTGGGATCCCGTTCAATGGAGGGATCGGTGCGTTCTTTTACAAGATCAATCAGAGGATGTCCGGCAAAGGAGGCATCCATCCCCGTTCCAGCCCAGAATTCTTCTTCGAAGGGGAAAATGACGATCATTTTTTTACAATACTTGACGTATTTGGGGATATTGGACTTGCGCCATACCCACACTTGAGGGCTGATATACCAGATGACCGGAATGCCCGCTTTCCACATCCGTTTAGCAAAACGGATATTGAATCCGGGGTAGTCAATGAGGATGACAGCATCCGGTCTCTGTTTGATTGCTTCCCGGGTAAGGAACAGCATGATTTTGATGAACTTGAAAATATTTTCAAGAACCTCAACGATACCAATGACGCCCAGTTCGGATGAATCGACCAGAATATTCACTCCGGCTTCTTTCATCTTCACACCACCCATACCGGAAACTTTCACACCGGGTTCAATCCGGCGTAATTCTTCAGCAATTCTGGCACCATAGAGGTCACCGGACGATTCACCGGCAATCAGCCAGATGTGGCGTTGAGACTTGGTATTTTCTGTATTCATGCGAATTCCTTACCTTTCAGGAAGTTGATTATTTACCCAGCATGATTGCTGCCTGTGCAGCGGCAAGACGGGCGATGGGTACACGGAACGGGCTGCAGGAGACGTAGTTCAAGCCGACTTTGTGGCAGAATGCAACGCTCTTGGGTTCGCCGCCCTGTTCACCGCAGATACCGGCTTTGAGTTTTGCACGTGTCTTGCGGCCTTCGGTAACAGCATGGTCGATGAGCCAGCCCACACCGTCTTTATCGATGGTCTGGAACGGGTCAGCATCGAGAACGCTCTTACGGAGGTAGTCACCAATGAAGCCGCCGATGTCGTCACGGCTGAAACCGAATGTCATCTGTGTCAGGTCGTTAGTACCGAAGGAGAAGAATTCAGCTTCTTCAGCGATGTAACCTGCGCGGATGGCTGCACGGGGGATTTCGATCATGGTACCGACCATGTAGTCGAGATCCATAACATCGTATTTTGCTTTGACTTCTTCTGCGACTTTGGAGATGATGGCTTTCTGATGTTTCAATTCGTTGGGATCGCAAACAACAGGGATCATCATTTCTGCCGGGCAGTAGAGACCTTCTTCGCGGAGTTCCACAACAGATTCCAGGATAGCACGAGCCTGCATTGCAGAGATTTCCGGATAGGTGATACCGAGACGGACACCGCGGTGACCCATCATCGGGTTGCTTTCCTTCAGGAGTTCAGCACGTTTCTGGAGATCTTCCAGAGTGATGCCGATCGCATTGGCAAGTTCCTGCTGCTGTTCTTTTGTGTGGGGGATGAATTCATGCAGCGGCGGGTCGAGGAAGCGGATCGTGACCGGTTTGCCAGCCATTGCTTTCAATGTAGCTTTGATATCCTTTTTCACGAAGGGGAACAGATCGTTGACAGCAGCGATACGTTCTTCAACTGTGGAGGAAAGGATCATCTTACGCAGAGCAAAGAGGGGCTTTTCAGCACCGGTACCGTAGAACATGTGTTCTGTACGGAAGAGACCGATACCTTCAGCGCCGAATTTTGCAGCCTGAATTGCGTCAGCGGGTGTATCAGCATTGGCGCGTACGCCGAGAGCACGGTATTTATCCAGCAAAGCCATGAACTTCTGGAAGCGCGGATTTTCGCTTGCATCGATGGTAGCAACTGCGCCTTCGTATGCATAACCGCGTGTACCGTTCAAGCTGATAATATCGCCTTCTTTGTAAGTGGTACCATTGGGAGCGATAACAGTTTTTGCAGTTTCGTTGATCTTCAGAGCACCGGCACCGACGATACAGCATTTACCCCAGCCGCGGCAGACAAGAGCTGCATGGCTGGTCATACCGCCGCGAGCGGTGAGAATACCGTTGGCTGCACGCATACCTTCCACGTCTTCCGGATTGGTTTCTTCGCGGACGAGGATGCAGGAGATTTTCTGTTCCTGGCATTTGACTGCTTCTTCGGATGTGAAGACGATCTTACCGACAGCACCACCGGGACCTGCGGGGAGACCTTCCACGAATTTCTTGGAAGCCATTGCTTTTTCAGCAGCGGGGTCAAGAATGGGATGGAGCAGTTCATCGAGCTGGTTGGGAGAAATGCGCATGATGGCTTCGGCTTCTGTGATCCGGCCTTCTTCGAGCATGTCCATAGCCATGGTCAGAGCGGCAGTACCGGTACGTTTGCCAACGCGGCACTGGAGCATATAGAGTTTCTTTTCCTGAATGGTGAATTCAATATCCAGCATGTCACGGAAATGATTTTCGAGAGCGTTACGGATGCCGACGAGTTCTTCGTAGATATCGGGCAGAATTTCCTGCATGGATGCAAGGTGTTTGTTCTGTTCGTTCTTTGTTTCATCGTTCAGCGGGTTCGGTGTACGGGTACCGGCAACCACGTCTTCACCCTGGGCATTGACCAGCCATTCACCGTAGAATTTGTTATCGCCGGTAGCGGGGTTACGTGTGAATGCAACACCGGTAGCGGAGCTGTCGCCCATGTTACCGAAGATCATACTCTGAACATTGACCGCAGTACCCCAGTCGTCCGGAATACCTTCGATGCGGCGATAGGAAACAGCTTTTTTACCGTTCCAGCTTTTGAAGACAGCACCGATAGCACCATTCAACTGAGCGGTTGCATCATCGGGGAATTCTTTGCCGAGGACTTCGACGATTTTCTTTTTGAAGACATCGCAGAGATATTTGAGGTCGTCGACATTGAGATCGGTATCAGCTGCGTAATTTTTGGATTCTTTGTATTCTTCCAGAATGGCATCGAGCTGTTTGCGGATACCCTGACCATCAGCCGGTTCGATGTTTTCTGCTTTTTCCATAACGACGTCGGAATACATCATGATCAAACGGCGGTATGCGTCATAAACGAAACGTTCGTTGTTTGTGCGTTTGACCAGGCCGGGGATTGTAACAGAAGAGAGACCGACGTTGAGAACGGTTTCCATCATACCGGGCATGGAGCTTCTTGCGCCGGAACGGCAGGAAACGAGCAGCGGGTTTTCCTTATCGCCGTAAATCATACCCATGTGATTTTCGACAGCGCTGAGAGCTTCTGCAATCTGTTCTGCGAGGCCATCGGGGTTTTTACCATTGTTTTTGAAATATTCCACGCAGCATTCGGTAGTGATTGTGAAACCGGCGGGAACAGGAAGACCCAGGTTAGCCATTTCAGCGAGGTTTGCACCTTTACCGCCGAGGAGTTCTTTCATGGAGGCATTACCATCTGTCATGCCCTTACCAAAAAGATAGACGTACTTTTTCATTTTTTTTAAAGACCTTTTGTTTTTTGTTTCCGGATCGAAAGTAATTTCAAATCATCAAATTTGCAACCAGAGAAACCACTTTCGAAGAAAAAATGAACAGGATCCGGATTCCCTGCTGCAAAAATCTGCATACAGAATAAATTAAAATCCGGAGAAACTGTTCAGCCCGGCATATCTTACCCAAATGTACTCAGATATACCGGAACTGTTTGTTGTTGTTTAATTTGAATGATAGATTACTTTTCCACAGCGTCCAAAGCAGCTTTGCGGCTCAGACGGATCTTACCGGAACGTTCATCGATTTCGATGACCTTTACAGCAACATAATCGCCTTCTTTGCAGATGTCAGTAACTGTATTCACGCGGTAGTTCGCCATTTCGGAAATGTGGAGCAAGCCTTCCTGTCCGGGGAGGATTTCAACAAAAGCGCCGAAATCACGGACAGATTTGACCAAACCACGGTAGACTTTGCCAATTTCCGCTTCTGCAGTGTAGAACTGGATTTTGCGTTTGACTTCTTCCAGAACCTGACGGTTTTTCGCCAAAATGCTGACGGAACCGTCTTCTGCAATATCAACCTGAGACTGAGTAGATTCAGTAATTTCTTTGATGTTTTTACCGCCAGTACCGATCAATGCACCGATCTTGTCAGGATTGATCTTGACAACTTCCATCTGAGGTGCACGCGGGCTGACCTGTTCACGCGGAGCGGCGATGCAGTCGGTCACAACTTTGTGAATTTCTTCACGGGCTGCTTTATTCTGCTGCATGGCACGTGCAAGGAGGTCGATGGAGATGCCGGGGAGCTTCAGGTCAAGCTGGAAACCTGTGATACCGTCACGGGTACCGCAAACCTTGAAGTCCATATCGCCGTAATGGTCTTCTGCACCGATAATGTCAGTCAGAAGCAGTTCTTTGCCGGTATCATCGGTAACAAGACCGCAGGAGATACCAACAACCGGGCTCTTGATGGGCACACCGGCATCCATCAATGCAAGAGTTGCACCGCATACGCTCGCCATGGATGTGGAACCGTTGGATGCCATGATTTCAGATACGCAACGGATTGTGTACGGGAAATCTTTCGGAACAACCTGGAGAACAGAACGTTCCGCAAGGTTACCGTGTCCGATTTCACGACGGCCCGGACCTGCAATACGGCCACATTCACCAGTACTGTAGTTGGGGAAGTTGTAGTGCAAATAGAATTTCTTTGTGGATGTTCCGCCGGTGATCAGGTCGGTTTCCTGTGCATCCTGGGGACCACCCAGTGTTGCAATAACCAGAGCCTGTGTTTCACCACGCTGGAAGATCGCGCTGCCGTGAACGACCGGGAGGACGTCAACTTCAGCAGAGAGGGGACGGAGCTGTGTGACACCACGGCCATCGGGGCGGTATCCTTTTTCGAGGATGGCTTTACGAATGGTGGTACGTGTCATCTTATCAAATTCCATCTTGAGATAGAACATGAAGTCTTCTTCGCCATAGACGGGTTCGAATTCGTCTTTGATTGCAGCGATGCATTCTTCCTGCAGAGCAGTAAGTGCATTCATGCGATCTTCTTTACCGGGGATCAGGCAGGCAGCTTCCATTCTGTCGCCGACTGCTTTTTCCATAGCCGCTTTCATATCATCGGGAGTGACATGGAGAGTCGGAGTCTTTTTCGGACGGCCGGCTTTTTCCATGAGTTCGATTTGGGCAGCACACTGATTCTTCACGATTTCGTTGGCGAAACGCATGGCTTCTTCCAGTTCAGCTTCCGTACATTCTTTCGCTTCCCCTTCGATCATGATCACTTTGTCAGGAAGACCGGCATAAACCAGTTCCATTGTGCTTTCTTCCATTTCCTGGACTGTCGGGTTAGCAATCAACTGACCGTTGACTTTACCGACGCGGACAGCACCGATCGGGCCCTGGAACGGGAGATCGGAAAGACAGAGCGCGCAGGATGCACCGAGCATGGACAGCACGTCGCCATCGTTTACGCCGTCAGCAGCGAGGAGGAGACCGCAAACCTGAACTTCATCGAAGAAACCTTCGGGGAAGAGGGGGCGGATCGGGCGGTCAGCCATACGGCAGATCAAGATTTCTTTGTCAGAAGGTCTACCTTCGCGTTTGATGTAACCGCCGGGAAAACGACCTGCTGCGGAGAATTTTTCACGGTAGTCGACCTGCAGCGGGAAGAAGTCCTGACCTTTTTTTGCGCTTCCGGAACATGCTGCGGAGAACACGACAGTGTCGCCGAGACGTACAGTACAAGCGCCATTTGCGAGATGGGCGAGTTTGCCGGCGGAGATAGACATGGTTCTGTCGCCGCCGATGTTGATTGTTACAGTTGTTTCAGGCATGATGATGCCTCCTTTTCTTGATTTGCAGAAAGAATCGGAAGATCATACCGAATGTACGACCGTATTGCGCCGGATGCGTTCAACGACCCCTCGTTATGCGGAATCGCGGTATCAGATTCCGGATCAGAAAGCCTGCACCCGGGAGCTGATAGCGTCCGAATTCCACGGAGAGATAAAAGAAACTTGCATCCTGCGTATCCGCAATCATTCTGCTGTTCTTTTAAAATTCAATATGTAATATATATCCCTTTTGAAAAAATGCAAATGAAATCTTTAAAAATGAGGATAAAAAAAAGGAACCGGAAGATTATTCCGATTCCATAGATACCATTTGAAGTGGCATCCCCACCGGGATTCGAACCCGGGTTACCAGGATGAAAACCTGATGTCCTAGGCCTCTAGACGATAGGGACTCGATTTTCTTTTCAAGAGAGATAAAAAAAGAACCGGTCATTTACCCGATTCTCTGATGCCGAAATTGAAGTGGCATCCCCACCGGGATTCGAACCCGGGTTACCAGGATGAAAACCTGATGTCCTAGGCCTCTAGACGATAGGGACTTGATTTTCTCTTGATGCCATTAATATACCACATAAATTTTAATTGTCAAGTGCGAATTGAAAAAAAATTGAAAAAATTTTTAAAATGCAAAAAAAAACGAAAAAAAATCAGAAAAAAACTTGAAAAATACGGTTTTGACATGATATTATAGCGGATTTAGACGGATGTATGAATCCGCCCCTGATTTGAGATAATTTTTACGAATATCATATATAACGAGCGAGCAGGAGAAAAACTTTATGGCGAAGCGTGAGGACATCAAGAAGATTCTGATCATTGGATCAGGCCCCATCATCATCGGACAGGCATGTGAGTTTGACTACTCCGGGACACAGGCATGTAAAGCACTGAAATCCCTTGGGTACGAAGTCGTACTTGTCAACTCCAACCCGGCAACGATCATGACAGACCCGGGAACAGCGGATCACACCTACATTGAACCGTTGACACCGGAAAGTCTGGAAAAGATCATTGCAAAGGAACGTCCGGATGCTTTGCTGCCGAACCTGGGTGGTCAGACAGCGTTGAACCTGTCATCCAGCCTTGCTGAAAAAGGTATTCTTGCGAAATACAATGTACAGGTGATCGGTGTTGACCTGGATGCCATCAAACGTGGGGAAGACCGTATTGAATTCAAAGCCACAATGGCACGTCTCGGTGTTCCCGTTTGCGAATCCGAACCGGCTCACTCTGTTGAAGAAGCAGAAAAAATCGCAGCCCGCATCGGCTATCCGGTCGTTCTGCGCCCCGCATACACCATGGGCGGTACCGGCAGCGGTATCGTATATAACATTGAAGAATTGCGCGAAGTCATGGTGCGCGGTCTCTCCGCCAGTTTGATCGGTCAGGTTCTTGTGGAACAGTGCGTGATCGGCTGGGAAGAATTGGAATTGGAAGTTGTCCGCGACGAAAAAGGTCAGAAAATCACTGTCTGCTACATTGAAAACGTTGACCCGATGGGTGTTCACACTGGTGACTCCTTCTGCGTGGCTCCGATGCTGACTGTTCCCAAAGCTCTGCAGGAACGCCTTCAGGATTATGCATACCGCATTCTTGATGCCATCGGCGTGACCGGTGGCTGCAACGTTCAGTTTGCACACAACCGGAAAGATGACCGTGTGATCGTCATCGAAATCAACCCCCGTACATCCCGTTCTTCCGCTCTGGCATCCAAAGCAACCGGTTTCCCGATTGCTCATGTTTCCACACAGTTGGCAGCCGGTATCACATTGGATGAAATCCCGTACTGGCGCGATGGTTCTCTGGAAAAATACACACCCTCCGGCGACTATGTTGTGGTGAAATTTGCACGTTGGGCATTTGAAAAATTCCCGAAAGCCAAAGACCACCTGGGCACACAGATGCGTGCTGTCGGCGAAGTCATGTCCATCGGTAAAAACTTCAAAGAAGCCTATCAGAAAGCCATCCGCTCTCTGGAAATCGGCAAATCCGGTCTGGGCCAGGATCCGAAAATTCAGGCATTGCCGGAAGAAACTCTGCGCGATCTGATTTCCCGCGGTAACTCCAAACGTTTCTTTGCCATCTACGAAGCTTTGTACCGCGGCTGGAGCGTGGCGGAAATCGTTAAACTTTCCGGTATTACATCTTACTTCATCGAACAGATGAAAGAACTGGCAGACTTCGAAAAAGAACTGGAAAAACACAGCTTCCTGGCTCTGCCCGATGCGATGCTTATCGAAGCCAAAAAACAGGGCTTCTCTGATAAATACCTGGCAAAACTCTTCAGCGTGCCGGAACGCATGGTCCGCGAACGCCGTATCAAACTCGGCACCATCGCAACCTATCAGGCATTGCCCGTCAGCGGCGTGAAAGATGCTGCTTACTACTACTCCACATACTGCGGAGAAAAAGACGTTGTTCCCGTCTCCGCCAATAAGAAGATCATGATCCTCGGCGGCGGCCCGAACCGTATCGGTCAGGGTATTGAATTCGACTACACCTGCGTACATGCTGCATTTGCTCTGCGTGACAACGGTTTCGAATCCATCATGGTCAACTGCAACCCGGAAACTGTTTCCACCGACTACGACACCAGCAACAAGCTGTACTTTGAACCGCTGACACTGGAAGATGTATTGACCATCTACGATAAGGAAAAACCGGAAGGTGTCATCGTTCAGTTCGGTGGTCAGACTCCGCTGAATATCGCACAGGAATTGAAAGATAACGGCGTCAATATTCTCGGTACCCAGCCGGAAGGTATCCGTCTTGCCGAAGACCGCGAATACTTCCGTGAACGCATGATTGCACTCGGTATCCGTCAGCCGCTGAGTGCCACTGCGACCTCTCTGGAAGAAGCTGTGGCAATTGCAACCCGTATCGGTTATCCTGTGATGGTCCGCCCGTCCTTCGTTCTCGGCGGACGCGGTATGGAAGTGATTTATGACGAAAAGACGTTGCGCCGTTATGCGGTGGAATCTCTCCAGGTCAGCCCGGAATACCCGATGTTGATCGACCGCTTCCTGGACAACGCAATCGAATGTGAAGTTGACGCTGTTTCCGACGGCGAACAGACCTATGTTGCATCCATCATGGAACACATTGAGCTTGCCGGTATTCACTCCGGTGACTCTGCCTGTACCATTCCGCCTGTGACCATTCCGGAAAAACATCGTAAAGTTATCGAAGAACATACCGCCGCCATCGCCAGAGACTTCAAAGTTGACGGTATCATGAACGTGCAGTATGCGATCTGCGAAGATGAAGTTTATATCATCGAAGCCAACCCGCGTGCATCCCGTACCGTACCGGTCATCTCCAAAGTTACCGGCGTACCGTTGGCACGTATCGCAACCGAATTGATGCTCGGCAAGAAGCTGTCCGACATGCCGCTGGGCCGTGCGATCGACTTCTCCGCCGTCAAAGAAGCGGTCTTCCCGTTCAACATGTTCCCGGAAGTCGACCCGGTTCTCGGTCCGGAAATGCGTGCAACCGGTGAAGTTATGGGTATCGCTGAAAACTTCGGTCTTGCCTTCTACAAGGCAGAAGAAGCAGCCGGCTGCAAACTGCCGCTCTCCGGTACGGTTCTGATGACAATCCGCCGTCATGACCGCAAATATCTGTTGCCGATTGCCAAGAAGATCCACGAACTGGGCTTCCAGATCGTCGCAACCGAAGGTACTGCAAGATTCCTGGATGAAAACAACATCCCGAATACAGAAGTGAAGAAACTCAGCGAAGGCCGCCCGAATATCTGCGACATGATCAAGAACGGCGAAATTCAGATGATCTTCAACACTCCGATCGGACGTGAAGGCAAGACGGATGACAGTTACATCCGTACTATGGCTATTCAGAATCAGATTCCGTACATGACAACCATTGCCGCAGCAAATGCAACAGCAATCGGTATCGAAGCGGTTCTGAATCACAAGAATACTTCACTGAAATCCCTGCAGGAATATCATCAATAATCTGACGATATTGTAAGCAAGAATAACGGCAGGACAAGCGGTAAAACAGCCACATGTCCTGCCTTTTTTTTCAGAAATCAAAGGAGACGAACGGGATGAAATCGGACAGACGGAAAAAGTTTTACATGATCTTGGGCATACTGACATTACTCGGTATGGTGCTGCGCCTGATCGTCTCCTTTCAATTACTGAAAAATGATTCATTCGCATTTGCACCGCCAAAGGTGACGGATATTGCGACCTATCATAAGTTATCCGATGAAATATGCCGGGGGAATTTTCCGGAATTCTTTTATTATCAACCATTCTATTATACGGTATTTCTTCCTCTTGCAAAACTTTTGACAGGCTCCCGGTTATGGGGTCCGGCACTGTTTCAGATTTTATGCGGCGGCGGTATTATCTGGTTTGGTAGTTTGACAGCCGCCATGCTCAAAGGCAGACGTGCGGGGCTGTTTGCCGGATTTCTTGCGGCGTTTTCACTGGTTCTGACCGTTTACACGCCATATGTATTGCTGGAAATACAACAATGTTTTTACTTTACCCTTCTGGCATATTTCACCATCCGGCTGATGAAAAAAGATTGTCTGTGGCACTGGTGCGGTACAGGTTTGGTTTTAAGTGCGGCCATTCTTTCCCGCGGGAATGCGTTGTGTTTTCTGCCGGCATTGATTCTTGCATTTGTGTATGCCCGGAAGCGGTTTCAATATCCGGTCAAAAAACTTCTGCTCCGGCTCGGCATTTTTCTACTGTGTCTGATTCTTCCACAAATGCCGTTCATCATCAAAAATACTGCACATTTCGGTACATTGACCGGGCCCTCCAGCGCGGGTCCGGCAGTCCTCGCATTGGGTAACAATCCGGAAGCACCGCCCGGGGGCTTGGACCTGGTCTATCCCCGTGGATATGATGTCTGGATGGACAGTCAATCTGTACCGAAAAAGATCATACATTGGTTTCTGGATACGCCATTTGATTTTTTGGAATTTCAATGCAGAAAATTTCTTCTTTTCTGGGATCACAGCGAAATTCCCAACAATATTTCCATATCGCACAGCATCTCAAAAAGTTCGCTGCTGACTCATTTGCCATTGATTCCGACGGGAATTATTCTGGTACTTGCAATTGCATCCTTTTTCATTTTCCTGCGCCGCTCCTTCCGGCAGATTCCATTATTGGTTTTTCTGCTGTTTCCATTGCTGTATGCGTTGGCAACGGCTGCGTTTTACATTCTTGCACGCTTCCGGGTTCCGGCGGTGGGATTGCTTTGCATACAGGGCGGATTGCTGTTACCGGTGTTCATTGCAGAATGGAAAAAGAAAGATTACCGGCGTTTACTCTTTTACCGGATCACACCGCTGTTACTGGCAACGGTCATTGTGTACACCGCTTATGAATCCTATGCATACGCATATGAACCGGCCGTCATGCGCACGTTACGTCCATCCGGGGTATGTTTAGAGGACGTAAAACAAAAGCGGTCCATTGTCTTTGATCATGGTCCACAACTGCCTCTCGGCTGGGAATTACTGCCATTGAAAAACGGAATGGAAATCCAGAAACAATTCATTTTACCACAGCAAAAAATGGTGAATGGGACAATTTTAGAACTGCGCGTTGTTGTATTTCAGACCTGCATCCTCCAATGCCGAATCAATGACGGAGAAGAAATCCAGGTACCTCTCGATGGTCCGGAACCGGGTAAATCCGCCGCCATGCGGAATATACGAATTCCCACTGGATTCCCATCTACCGATGGCATGTACCGGATCCGAATTGAAAGCGGACTGCCTTCCGGTGAACTGGAAGCAGCCGGATTGTTCATGGATCTGCGGCGCAATTACGGACGAACCGGAGTAGACGGCAAAGTTTTCCCAGGGGAAGCGGTCATTCGCCTTGAGCTTCTTCAGGGTTTCGGGCACGACGGCAAAGCAGCGCAATAAAATAAACAATCACTGCGGTGATAACGGCAAAAAGGGGAGCCAGAATCAAACTGCCCAGCAGCCATTCCAGGAACCGCTGATCCAATTGTTTCCACAATGTTTCCAGGGTGAATTCGGTCAGAAAACGCCCATGCATCAGAAAATATCCGGCTTCGATACACAATGCCGGGGCAATGGGCGGCATGAAAAGATGCTGAATATTGAACGCCATTAATTTATTCAGATGCAGTTTCGCCGCAACGTAAAGAATCACAATGCTGTGACACCCGATCAACGGCAGAACCGCCAGAAGTGTTCCTGCAAATGCAGCGGCTGCCAATCCTCCGGGCGTGGCATTTTCCTGCAATAAATACCGGATGAATTTGCGGGGCTTGAAAATGGAAAAATCAAACTTTTCAGGCTTGATGAGTTTCTTCTTCGGGAACGGCAGCAGACGCAGAACCACCAGATGCGCATGAATCATGGATATCCGGAAATTATCCCGCCAGGGGTGAAAATGGGACACCCGTTCCCCACGGGGCGGATAATAGGAATGTACCGGCAGATTCACCAACGGCAGATTCGCCCAGGCAGCGCGTGTCAGGATTTCCGTTTCAAAATTATAATGATCCGTAATACAGGGCAGCTGCACAATATACTTCAACGGATACGCCCGGAATCCGCTCTGACAATCATCCACTGTGATTCCGGTTTCCAGTTTCATCCAGAAGTTGGAAAGTTTTCTGCCGAACCGGCTGGAATCCGGCACATTGGGGTCATTGAAATCACGGCATCCGATAATCAATGCACCTTCCTGCTCCATCAACGGCAGAAAAGAGGGAATGTCTTCCGGATAATGCTGTCCATCTGCATCCAATGCAATCATGTAATCATAAGGACGATCTTTGAGGATATGGATGGCAGTCCGCAAGGCAGCACCCTTCCCCCGGTTGACTTCATGATGCGCACATTCGACACCCAGACTTTTGCAGAGTGCAGGCAGATCAATATCCGTTGATCCGTCATCCACAACCAGCAAATCGCGGGTCTGGATCAGGATTCTTTTTATGACATCGCCGACGGTTGCGGCATTATTATAGACTGGCAGAACTACACAATAAGTTTTCATATTTTATTCACTCCCTGCCGGAAACAATTTCTTCAATTTCGCAAATCCGAATTTATGTATCTTCGCCAATGCATCACGACGGCTGTGCGGCGGATAAATGCAATGGGCATCTGACGCAAATGCATCGTTAAGACGCTGATCCAAAGCCGCCGGATCCAGCCCCGGTTCCAGATAATATAATTCATCCGAAGGATCCCAGTTTTCCGGAATCATCTGATATTTTTCTGCAAGAGAATACAGCGGGGTATGGGGGAGAATACGGACACCGGAAAAAATCACACTTGTCATATTCTTCCGCCCCAGAGACTGTATATTTGCAATTCCTTCTTCCACGGTCTCCATAGTTTCGCCGGGCCCGCCGAAAAGAAAATTGGCAGTGACAGAAATCCCTGCTGACTGCAATTCCTCCGCCGCCTCCGCCGCTTCCCGGAATGTAAAATTCTTCCCTAAGCCCTGCAAGGTGCGGTCGCAAGCACCATCGACACCCAATTCGGCACTGATCATGCCTTTTTCTGCCAACTTCCGGATCAAAGAGCGGGTCAGACGGTATGGAGTCAGAAATGCAGCAAAGGGCACAGAACCATCCAATTCATCCAACAATTTTTCATATTCACCTGCTGGGTCATTGAATATGGAATCGGTAATGAAAACCATCACGCCGGGGCATTTCTCCCCGATCCGTTTCATTTCCGCCGCCACCTCGGCCGGAGCACGGAACCGCATACAACGGCCTTCCAGCGCAGGATAGGAACAATAGACGCATTGAAACGGACAGCCCCGTTTTGTCTGAACCGGAATCATGTGTGTTTCGTTGTTATAAAAACGAATCAATTCCTCCGGATAATCCGCAGACCGGGGCACACTTTCCGGCGCATTGCCATGGAGCAATCCACAGGGGACAACCTTGCCTTGTTCCAAATCCCGAATCAAAGCAGGCAAAACATATTCACCGGGTCCGGTAATACCGTAATCGGCACGACACAACTTCATCAACGGCGCGGCAGCGAGCGTAAAGCCGCCGCCACCGAGAACCAGCGGGATATCCGGAGCAAGACGTTTGCAGATGGCCGAAAGTTCCATCGCCGGAGCAAGCATGTTGGTATCATCGGAAAGACGGTTGATGCTGTCAACATTCCGGATAGCAAGCCCGATCAGACCGGGCTGAAAGGAACGGAGAATTTTTTCCAATCCGGGATAAGGTGATTTTTCCTGTTCTGCCATGGGATCATAAATCACTGTTTCATGGCCCTGCTCCTGCAAAGCAGCAGCAATGGTCGCCGCTCCCAACGGATAAACGGGGAACGGGTCACGGGTCATATTGGCAGAAATCAACAGAATTTTCATAAGGAGAGACCCAACAATGTTTCCGGAGAAGATACTGAATCAAGGATCATCTTTCCCGGTGCAAAATACATGGCAATGGTTCTGCCGGGGACATAATAAAACGCCAGAACGCCGCCGCAATCATCATCGGTAAGCAACAACGCAATTTCCTGCCAGAAAGGCTGAAAATCATCCAGGGTATCCATATAAAAAGACGGACCGTGAAAATTCAAAGTCAGCAACGCTTCACACAGCGGCGTGGAGGGAAGCGTACCGACAAAGAGATGTCCACGTCCCAATTGTTTGCCGAATTCCACAAAATCGCTGTAATAAAGTTTATTCTGTTCGTGACACCCCACGCGGGAAATATCAATCACCGCCGGTTCACCGCCGGCGGGAATTCCGGCATCGTACGCGGCAAGCCAGCCGGCAAGCATGTAAGCTTTTGCTTTGTGATCAGCACGACGGTAATTATCGAGTACCGCATCCGGGAGTTCCGGTAATTCTCTGATTTTTGCCAGAAGCGACTGCCAGGAATCCGCCTGAATGTTCTGTTTTTTACCAACAATCTGCGCAAGAAACTCATCAGAAACAATGGAAGCTCCGGCAAGGGTAAAGGGATATTCTTTCATCATTTTTCACCGCCTTCCAGAAGCAGAACCGTATTCATTCCGCCAAAACCGGAATTCATGGAAAGAATACACGTTTTCTGCAGCGGGCGAATCTCTTTCGACAACATCAATTCTCCACCGTCTTCCGGTGTTTCCAGTGAAGTCTGCGGGGGAATCACCTGTTCTTCCAACATCTTCACCGCCGCCGCAAGCTGAATCAATCCGGCTCCGGCAAGAGTATGCCCCGAGGAACCTTTGACGGATAACAGGGGAACCGCAGGATTCCCCAATGCCTGAAGCGCATGAATCTCCATCGCATCATTATACATGGTCCCGGTACCATGCCCAATCACCGCGCCGACATCATCAATCGTCCGTCCGGCACGTTTCAAAGCTTTCCGGATGGCACTC
This sequence comes from Victivallales bacterium, assembly GCA_045639325.1. Lineage (GTDB taxonomy): Bacteria > Verrucomicrobiota > Lentisphaeria > Victivallales > UBA1829 > RGIG8244. The sequence continues at coordinate 7,906 of JAZUCU010000021.1, read as the reverse complement.
TGCAATGCCTTTCCTTCGGGGTCTGGTGCGGTTATGTGAACAGCATCGCTTGACATTCCGCTGCCGCTGATGGTTGCCAGAATGGGCAGATGTTCTTTTTCAGCAAGGGACTTGCGGGTCAGAACTGCAATCCCGGCGGCATCCCCGAGAAGCAAGCCGTTTCTGTTTTTGTCGTAAGGTCTGACAAGAGACGATTCAGACATGGCGTGGATGGAAGCGAAACCGGAGAAGACGAATTCAGAAATGTAATCCGTCGCCAGCACGATCGCGTAATCCAGAAGATTCTGCTGCAATAACCGTTCCGCTCTGGCAATGGCGGCATTGGAGGAAGCACAGGCGGCAGAAATGACTCTGCCGGATTGCTTGCCAAAGACGGAAAGCGTTCTTTGAAGAAGGGAATCACAAGTACAAAGGTCGAGCGGATTTTCCACCTGTTCGATTTCCCCGACGGTTGCGGCAAGAAAAACTTCCGCCGTACCGGGATATTTCTTTGCGACCGGTGCAAGATAATCAAGGAAGAATCCGGGAATATCTTTTTCCTCCGCAAGAGCCGGAGCAAATGCGCCGTACATATTTTCGAAACAGGGATTATGAAACCGGCGGCAGGGGGTAAAACCGTGTACACCTGCCAGCAACGGCTTCCATGCGGCATCGATGCCGCCGCCGAATACGGTAAAACTATCGCAGTCTACAACTACTGCGGGATCAACTGCCGGACAACTCATGCAAATTCTCCATTCCGCCAACGCTCACAACATTTTTCCCAGAACGGCGGGGGGAACCACAGGACTTCCTGCGTTGCGGCATCCACAAACATCTGAATAGTATAACCGGTGGAAGCAATCGTACCGTTTTCCTTCCGGATAATGTATTCCATATTGATCCGTGCGGCATCGCTCCAGATCATGGAAGCCTCGACCTGAAAGCGTTCGCCATCGAATAAGGATTGCTTGTATTCCAGATGGAAGGTATGGATCGGAGTCATAATTCCCAAATCACGGAGAATGGGATAAGAGAAACCGCATTTTTCCGCCACAGCAATCTGGGCTTCTTCAAAATATTCCGGGTAACGCCCGTGCCAGACAACGGTCATCGGATCCAGTTCATGAAAACGGACGCGTCGTTCAATGACTGCGGTGACAGGCGGGGGTGCGCCTTCGATGCGTGGAAAGAAAGTATCGGAGCGGCCTTTTTTTCTCATAACGCCTCCCCGCATTCATAAATCAGTTTCAAATTAGAGATTTTGTTTTCGCCGGAAACGATATCGGCATTGACGCTTCCGTTATCGTTTTTGACAGAAACAGAGAGAGGCATTTCCGGCAGGATCGGCGCCATGAATTTAATGCGCTTGACGGTAACAAGAGTAAAATTGCGCCGGTAAGCCTTTTTCAAAATTTCAGTAATGAGAGAAATCTGCCCGACACCGGGGAGGATGGGATTACCGGGAAAATGCCCATTGAAAGGAGCAAGATCGGCAGGCGGTGTAAAAGCTGCCATGACAGCGGACTCACTCACCGCTTCCAAACAAATTTTATCCGAAAGGATTTGAAACATATCATCATTCACGTTATATCCAAACTCCATCTGTTAAGTTTTCTCGCAGTTACCAGTAAAATATATCCGGTAAAGTGATAATTACCAGTCGAAATTATGATTTTTTTACAAAAAAGGCAAAAAAAAATTTGACAATGTGGCGGCAAGTGCTATATTCTTATTGGAATATATTACTTAAAAAATGCTCCGGGCTTATTAAATATATATAAGTCCGAAAAATTACAGGAGAGCTGAATATGGCAAATCTTATTGTGGAATCAGGCAGCAGTATGACATTGTCTGCCGGGAACTCTGCCGGACCGGTTTATGTGCAGGGTGGCGGTCAGTTGATCGTTAATGGCGGCGCGGCAAGCGAAGTCGCTGTTCAAAATATGGGTAATGCAACCGTCCTCGGCGGCGGTGTGATGAATACGATCAATGCAGCCGGCGGTCTTGTCAACGTTCTTTCCGGCGGTTTGGCAAACAATACCATTCTGACGGATGATGCCAATATGAATGTGCGTTCTGCAGGGAAAGCCAACAATGTCAATGTGCTTGATGGTGTTCTTGCTGTTTCATCCGGCGGTTATGCTTCCGGCGTACAGATTTCCACCAACGGCGCACTGAAAATGACCCAGGGCGCAAGTGCCGCTGCAATCACACTCTCAGCCGGCGGTACCATTGGCGGCTTCACACAGATCAGCGGTGTTGCTGCGATTGCTGCAATGAATGGCAATGCCATTGCCGGAACCGTTACCGGTTTGAATGCAACGGGTAATATTTCTGCTGTGAAAGGTGCAGTGATTTCCGGCGGTACATTTGCATCCGGCACAATCCAGTTCATGGGCGGTACTGCCAGCGGCTTGACAATTGCCAATTCCGGCGTATTGAAAGCAAATTCTGCAGACGTCACTGTCAGCAGCACATGCATCACATCCGGCGGTACATTGCTCCTCACCGGGACAGCCGTTGCAGACGGAATCACTATTTATGCAGGCGGTACAGTTAACAACTTCACCCATATCGGAAACACAGCCGCAACTATCACGAAAATGACAGGTAACACCATCACCGGCAACGCTTCCAACATTGTGTTCGAAGGCACAATGAATGTCGGTAAGGGTGTGACCATGACAAATATTACTGTTGCGGACGGAGTATTTTTCCTCGCATCCGGCGCAAAGGTTGAAGGTTTGGTTATCAGCGCAGGTTCCGCAGCGATTCAGAACGGTGCAGCCGGTAATGGGATCACAGTATGCGATGGAGCATATCTGCGTATTCAGGCTGGCGGCTCTGCAACAAATGTTACACTTGCAAATGGTGCAAAGGCTCTTGATTTCCAGCAGGTCGGAACATCTGCTGCTACAATCGGAATGATCAATAACAATGGTGTCGGCGGCACGATCGCGAATTTGAATGCAACCGGTGATGTCAACATTCTTACCGGCGCAGCCGCAACCGCTCTTACAGCCGCAGCAGATGGTAAAATCACATTGAACGCCGGTGCAAAAGCAAATACCGTTTCCATTGCTTCTGCTGGTACACTCACTGTTCAGAGCGGTGCAACTGCACAAAACGTTGCCGTTGCAGCGGGTGGACATCTGAATATTGTCTCCGGCGGTTCTGCAGTTTCTGTCGATTTGACAAACCGTGGTTATCTTGATATGGTCATCGGCAGCGGCGATTCAAAAACTTATGTTACCGGTAAGAATGAAAAAGGTACGTTCTCTTATATCAACGGCGTTGCCTCCAATTTTGTGGTTTACACAGGTCAGAACCTGGTAATTACATCCGGCGGTTCCGCACGCAACCTGACCGTTGCACAAGGCGGAGTTTTGTCCGCTGCCATGGGTGCCGATATTACCGGTTACAGTTCTGATATGAGAATGAGTTTCTCCATTCAGGATGGTGCGATTTCCGGCTTGACCAACCTCTATAATTTCGAACTCGGTATCGGTCACGGTTATGCAGTCGATGGCCAGAAACTTTACAACGGCGGTGTACAGAGCGTCGGTTCCGGCGGTCTTGTCAATAGAACAACCATCAACGCAGGCGGTGAAGTCCGCGTCGGTTACAACGGTTCCGCATGGGATCTGAACCAGTCTGCCGGCGGTAAAATCAGCTTGGATGTTTACCAATCAGGCGCATTGACATCCGTCACCGGCAGCCGTACGGATTCCAACGGTGTAAAACAGATTTTCGGTCTGGATAACGGAATTGCCACCAACTTTGTTATTTCTTCCGGCGCATACCTGAACATTCACAGCGGCGGTTCTGCAGAAAAGACAACGGTTGTTGAAGGCGGTAAACTGGTTCTTTCTTCCGGCGGTACTGCAACAAAGATCACGCTGGAACAGAATGCGATCCTTTCTGCCGACGTTTACGGTAACGATTCCAAGACCGTTTTCGAAGCGACCCGCGATTCTGCTTCCATGTATATGAGCAACGGTGTTGCAAATGGCTTTGTTCTGGAAAATGGCGGACGTCTTAATGTTCGCAATGGCGGTACTGCATCCAACACCACAATCGGCAATAACGGTTTGCTTTATGTCGATTATATGGGCTCCGCTGCAAACGTCAATATTGAAAACGGCGGTAACGTATACGTACAGAATGCAGCCCGCATCGCAAGTGTCAACATTCAGGATGGCGCACAGCTCACACTGGCAGCCGGTGCAATCGTCGAAGGCAGTATCACAGTGGACGGCTTGCTCACTCTCGAAGGCACCGTCACATGTCTTGGTGCAACAATCACCATTGACCTGACGGATGACAGCAATGCCGGCGCACCGCTGATTGAAAACCTCTCTTTCATGACAGGTGCAACTTATGCGCTGAAGATCAATACATTTACCGTTGGCGATTACATCATTGCATCCGGCGTACTCAACTTCACAGGTTCTGTTGAATTGTACGACAACGAATCCAAGTATTTGGGTACTCTTGAAAACAATACTCTGAAACTCAATGACACAAGTTATACACTGGTGGAAGAAAACGGCAATCTGATCCTCTCTGTAGACGCTGCAGGCGAACTGGATAAATATGCTGTGGAATACACCATCGGCAAAATTAACGGTGTCAGCTGCGTGTTTGAAACACGGAATGACGGAACTGCAGTAATCCGCAGTGTCGCCGGCGTAAATGACGTACAGGGTTCCATCAATGCAGCCGAATGGACATTCCTTGACGTCGGTGATTTCGATGGTGACGGCAACGACGGCATGCTTTGGCTGGAAAATGCCACAGGCTATGTTTACATGCAGAACAATGCCCTGAATTTCAACGAAATCAACAACAAGAGCAACTGCCTCGGCGTTCTCGGTGACGGTTATACGATCCTGGGAACCGGCGATTTCACCGGTACAGGTATGGATGGTCTGATCATGCAGGGCCCCGCATTCGGTGATGCTTCTGTTTCCCTCAACTACGGTCTCCCGGTTTGGGGACGTGAAGCCGATGGAACAACATTTGCAGGCTGGCTCGGTGCTCTGGTCAACACATGGCAGGAAGGCGACGCACTCAAAGGTGATATCAACGACCTCGCTGACATCAACGCGAAAAACTATGCATACGAAGTTGTCGCAGTCGGTGACTTTAATGGCGACGGCGTGGATGATGTCATGTTGCAGAACGTTATGCCCGGAACCGTTGACGGCGTAGCAATTACAGGTTCCGGTGACGTCTTCACATTCCTGACCGGTGACATTGATGCAGTCAAAGCCGGTGAAGCTCCCACAGTTGCTTATGCCGGTTGTGCAACCGATGGCTGGAATATCATCTGCACGGGCGACTTCGACGGTGACGGCATTGACGATGTTCTCCTGTCCGACGGCACAAGTATTGCCGGTTGGAAGATGGCAAATGGTCAGCGCGTTGACAACATGTGGTTCGGCAATCTTGATCCCAATCAGAGCATTGTCGATGTCGGCGACTTCAATGGTGATGGCACAGATGACATCCTGATTCACAACAGTATCAGCGGCGAACTCTCCACATGGTTTGTCGAAAATGGCACGATCAACGGATTCTCTGCAATTGCATAAGTAATCTGTTCAAAACTGAATTATAAACGCCGTCTGAAACAGGACGGCGTTTTTATATCCGGGAGAGACGATATGAATGACGATGGAAACAAAAAGGAATGCAGCACGGATTCCATGATCACTCGCGTCTCTCTGATCGGCAAAGCGAAAGATCAATCGGATGACCGGGCGTGGGCAGAATTCGTCTCCTATTACCGGAAATATATTTATAACATTGTCCGCCGTATGGGATTGGCTCATCATGATGCGGATGAAGTAGTTCAGCTCACGCTGCTGAAAATCTGGAATGCCATGCCATCGTTTGAATATGCGCCATCCAAAGGCAGATTCCGCGGCTGGATCTGCCGGATCGCAGGCAATACAGCAAAAAATTTTGTCCGCGATAAAGGCCCCGTCCCCATCTCCTTATCCTCCGGGGAATGGGATGGGGATGACATGCTGGATTATTCCGTTGAGCCGGAAGTGGAAGCTTTGGCGCGTGAAGAATGGGAACGGTATCTGCCGGAACTGGCCTTGAAAAACATTTCCGAAACCCTGGATAAAAAGACGATTAAAGCCTTTACCCTCTTCTCCAACGGTCTTTCCGTACCGGAAATCGCAAAACGGCTTGATTTGGCAGAAAGCAGCGTATACGTGTACAAACAAAGGGTTATTGAGAAACTCGCAGCGGAAATCGCCCGGTTGCAGCAGGAATTATAATCTGCGTCCCGCCATTACAATTTAATCTGGAAACGTTTCGGTTCTTTGAATTCTTCTTCCGGAATTTCCGTATCGACCATAAATTCAAGCACAGTACTGATGTTTTTCTGTCCGGAAAGAGTCACAGTCGTAACCCGGGGCATCAACACATCACCGAACCAGGTATATTCCTGCGGGACGGAAACATAAAGAGTCTGGGAGCCATCATCTTTGAATTGAATGGTTTCCACTTTCATTGTAAGGAATGTTTTTTCATTGACATAAATCACGTACGGGGCAATATCCTGATTGTATGCCTGACAGACCAGACGGTAACACGGGGTACCATCCTCCAAAACTTTATCAATTGTAACATTCTGGAAAATATCGAGATATGTTTTAGAGGGATTAAGCAATGCAATCATTGTGCGGAACAAATCCAGCCCGAAACCTTCGGGGACTTTTGTGGATTTCTTTGACAGCGGGTCAATTTCCCACACAGAGCCGCTGCGGCAGATATTGATTTTGAATGCCTGGCCATTACGGGAATGTGTCCAGCGGATATTATCCGGCTTACTGAATTTGATTTCCGTAACATATTCCTGAGAAGTACGTTTGCGTTCGACTTCAATTTCCGACACGGTTTTCTGTTTGAGGATATAATTTTTTGCATTCATAAACTTTTTATTGGGATCGTTTTTGCGCTGCATGGCCTGAATCAGCTGCTGCACGCTGAGATCCGATTTATAAGTTTGCGGGGAATAAGATTCCAGCCGCAGCATGGAAAGCTGTTCTTCTCTGGTATAAAATTCACAGGCCGTGAAAAGGAAAAGCAATGCAAAAGCAGCGCAGAAAAAACTGATTTTTTTAATCATAGTTGAAATCCTCAAATTTGTATTTTCGGGAATATAGCATAATAATCTGCTTTTTGCCATTAATTTTTGCTTTTTTTTCAACTTTTTTTCAATTTCAACTTGATATTACTCCCGGTAACTATAAATTATTGCAGTGCGTTTTGTATTAACCATATAAGGATTGCTTCCCATGAATAAGAAAGCATTGATTGCATTAGGAACAACAACCGCTCTTTCTGCCGTTGCCGCAGAATTCAAACAGGAACCGCCGGAAAAATATTGGGATGTCCCCGGACTCCTTGCCGAAATTCCCAAGTATAAAAAATCCAATTTCGCCGACAGCGATGCCGATGGGCTTCAAGCCGTTCTCATTCGCGGCTACAAGAGACGCCCCGGGCAGAAAAATATCGGCTCTACCTCTCCCGATCCCCTGTCCACACGCACACGCGGCGATTTCTTTGCTTATATCGGTTTCCCCGACGGGCCCGCCCCCAAAGGTGGATTCCCCGGAATCGTACTGATTCACGGCGGCGGCGGAACAGCATATCCGCGCTATATCCGCAGATGGATCCGCAAAGGCTATGCCGTGATTGCGCTTGACTGGTATAATCAGCGTCCCACCTTCAAAGGCACCACCCAGTCTAAAATCAAAGCACAGATCCCCCTTGCCGGCGGCAAGATTCAGGATCACGTTGCAAACGTTGCGAATATGATTCTCTGTCATTCTCTTCTGCGCTCTCTGCCCAATGTCAACCCGGATAAAACCGCTTTTGTCGGACTCTCCTGGGGCAGCTG
>JAZUCU010000020.1:0-2423 GCA_045639325.1 Victivallales bacterium | reverse complement strand
GATTTGAATTAGATGGTAGAATTATTGGTATAAACGTGAATTCCCTCGATTTTGAGATTTGACCAATATTCTCCGAATTATAAAACCGTCAGTTTGATTCCTTTCGCGTCATGTTCATCTCTGCCTTAGTACGTCTCGTTCGCGGGTGCGTATCTTTCGATCCGGCAGGTCGTCCACGCTTTCTCGTCTTAACTTCCGGCGGTATCATCGCCGCCTGCGCAGCTTCCCGGACTAATGTGCTGTTGTTCTTTCTGCCCTTTGGACGTCCTGGAGCTCGTTTGACTGGGATTATACCGGAAGCGGCTTGAAGCGCTTCTTTTTCAATCGTTTTCCTGTTCTTACTGCCCTTTGGCCGTCCGCGTTTGCGAGTTGGCTGAGGGGACTTTTTTAATTCTGAATTCTTCCCCTGTTCTTCACTCTGGCCTTTCCAGGCAGCCTGCTTACGGCGCTTTTCATTCCTCTTACGAATGGTATCCGGCAGATCGTGGAACTGAGATACCCCAATCCCATGATTCTTTTCCCGTTCCGTAACATCGCCGGTAAGAACCTGAAGATCATCATCTGTGCAGCCGTAGTATTTCAACAATTGCTGCATCTTCTTTCCGCTCTTGTTTATCAGGGTGTAAATTCCATTTCCCATCTGGATCAGAAACAGTTTTGCGTCCAGCTCACCTATCATTCGGTCCAGATCAAATTCTATTCTTTTACAGGCATTCATCAGGCTGCATCGCAGAATCGCCGCCAGGAACACAGCAAGCTCCCGACTCTCGATTCCTTCTGTTGAATGAGATCGGTATACATCGCTTCCGAGCATACTTTTGCTGACCATGAATTGCTTTTCAGACGCATCCCGCAAATGGTAGATCCTGTTGGCTTCCGCTGGTTCCGTTCTCTGTGAACTGGCTATGCTGTCAAACCCTTTCTGGAATATGAGATCCGATGCGCCTTTTGCCGGCAAAACAACATATCGATATTTCGGATTCTCTTCCGTCGCAGAAGAATCAGAGCCGAGTTTGACTGCCCTCAGGTATTGGTCCATCTGTGGGCCGATCTCCGGCTGCTCTCCGCACTCTGCCACTGCCAATGCTTTCTGTCTTGCCTGATAAATCTTGTTATAGAGCGCAACCTTTCGTTCTGAACCGTTCTTTCCATCAAAGTACAGGCTGATATAGGCTTTGTTGTCATACTTCTCAAATAATTTCCATGGCCCTTCGGTGATCCCGAACAGAGCATCTTCTCCAACCAGATAATTGATATTCCAGTAAATCTTGTGCCCATATGCATTTACCATGTTCACATGAGCATAGGTATCTGATTTCAACTTGAGGATATATTCGAATTTCCCTGCAATACCGTCCAGTACATCATGTGATACGAAGGCCCGGTCAAGAATGATCCCTCTGACTTTTAGGCCGTTTTCTGTGAGATAAGCCGTAACCTCAGCTATGGCCTTGGCATCCATCGTTCCGCCTTCATTAAGGAAGTAGGTTATCGGCGTTCCGTCCCCGGCGCTGACAGCCCAGATATAGCTGACGATGGTTATATGTTTTCCGCTTTTTGCCTTTCCTTCCTGGGCCAGAGGTGAATCAATTTCACAATTGTTATTGCTTCCATCCACTGTCAGCCATACTTCCGTAATGCCTCTCTCTTTACACGCCTGCAGCCATGCAAGCTTGAATTCGATGATTTTTTCCCGGGAAAGTTCCTTGTTGAAAAGCTTTGTCAGAAAGTCATCATCAAACCGGTCTTTTGAAAACAGAACGCTTCGCGACATCGCAGGTTGAAACAAGCAGGCAACATTCTGTCGATCCTTGATGGAATACGTCGCAAAGTCCATTAATGCGTTTCCGTTTTGCGGGCCGAATACCTTGTGAAGAATAGGATAGATTCCATTCCGGTGACTGATCAGGAGAATCACCAGATGCAGACCCAGCTCCAGGTAATAGGGAGTTAGCTGAGCACTTCCATAATGCTGAGCCCACAGATCCGGAAAGGACAGCCGAAATGCATCATTTGGATAGAATGTTCCGTCCACCTTATTGGCGAATACTCCGATATAGACCTTAATCCGTTCTCCGCCACCGGCGTCCTGGAACACATACACGCGATTACCATCCGGACGGGCACCATCCGGGAGAGGGATTTCATTTAAATTAAAATATGTCATAAAACCTCCTGAAAATTCAATAATTCGAATATCTCAATGATATCACAAATTTCTGAATTTATCAAGTGTTTTATGAAATATTTATAAAATGCAAGCGCCTTAATTTTCAACGCTTGCACGGACTTTCTTCCGGATTATTTGGCAAGATATTAGTTTTGAGACATCTCAAAAACAAGGGAATTTACGCATATAATATCGCTAAAAATATTGAGGCAAAATGGAACCGTTATTTCAAGGAGGGTTAAGGAAATGATTG
>JAZUCU010000019.1:0-162085 GCA_045639325.1 Victivallales bacterium | reverse complement strand
ATAGTATAAATTGACCGGCATTGCATACCTCCTACTGTTTTTTGGGCTATTAAACAATAGGTGCAATTCCGGTCTTTTTCAATTCCGTCTTTCTCTTTTTTCTATTTTTCTGCGTGTTTTGGCACAAACCGTCGAAGAACCTTCTTGCCTCTTCGACGTTTTGTTCCATAAAATCAAATCTCTTTTGTGCTTGAATTTTCGTTCTATAACATAAATTAAAACGTCCTGTCCGTAAAGACATTGGTAAATTAAGAACCAGCGCCAGCGGCGCGGTACAGTAAAGCTCCGTCTTCATTGCATTACGCCGTGACAAGCTAGGGTGAAGCGTCAGCGCAACCCTGGGGGCATCGGATCAAATTGGATTGAAAGACAGGCATCGCCGTGTGAGGCGTTGCGCAAGGAATGGCTCATACGGTGATGCCATGAGTTTTTGGGATGTCATTGCCACCACGATGCCGTCCGTTTCTACCGAAACGCCGTCAACGCGGTGGCTGTCATTATGCAAATTCTAATGGCTGATCCCCAGGGTTGCGCTACGCTTACCCTGGGCTGTTTGAGTCTTTCCGCCCTTTGGGCTGATCTTCCGATTTGCGTGATTATATATCCGATCAGTAGACTCTTTTCGCCTCATCGACGTTTTTTCAATTCCGTCTTTCTCTTTTTTCTACTTTTCCTGCGTGTTTTGGCACAAACCGTCGAAGAACCGATTTTTTGAGGTGTGCTATGATCTTTATGCTTTAAGAAATCAAGCAATAGAGAATTTGTTATCTCCTAAAGGAATTGAAATGCGGATCAATCGGTCATCTCAAGTGGAAGGAGCTTTTGGGGTAATCAAACAAGACATGGACTATGAGCGGGTTCGTCGAAAAGGCTTGGAAAATGTCAGTTGTGAATGTATGCTGGTTTGTTTGGGATACAATATTCGCAAACTTTTTACATTGATTGTCGGTAAAGGAAAAATTGATTATTGGATTGCTCATGACGGGCTTGAAGCAGAACTCCCCAAAACTCCCAAGATGGAGAAAATTATAAAAAAAACTACAAAGAAAAGAGGCTGCTACGAAACATTAGGTTTTGCAACAGCCCCTTTTTGTAATTTGTTTTCCGGAATACGGAATGAACTTATTCCACGTCGAGCGAGATCAATGCAAATCCCTCAACCGCAGGTAATTTGATGGTGGCGTAGTTGTCGTTGGTTTCGATTTCAGCCGGTTCACCGGTGGGAGCATAATACGCAGCTTTGACTTTTCTGCCGCCGGTATAAATGCTGAATTTGCCGTTGACGATTGCCGCCGCTTCTTCCACCACGGTGCAGTCGCTTCTTTTTTCCGGCGCATAAACAATAATATGGGCATTGATCCGCCCCGGCTGTTCGGTGAGAATCACTCTGGAATAGGAAGGCATTTTTTCCACTTTGACCAGCGGTTCCTTGTGCAGGGCAGAGATGAGATTTTTGAAAATGTCTCGCAGGTGAATGGCGCCGCGGTTGGAATAGCCGGTAAAGAGATCCCCGGCACACCAGATGCAATTTTCTTTTCTTGTGATAAAGGGCATTTCGGTTTCTTCCTGCGGGGGTGCGTAGAACATGGCAGAGACGCCGTTCCATCCGTAGTTGTAATACGGTTTGACCAAACGGGATGCGCCGGTCGCTCCGGCAAGTTTTGCATGGCAGGCAGGGGCATAGAGTGACAAATACATATCTTCCAGTTTATCATTGTATTCGCCATTCATCTGGAAGTAAACCGGATCCAGCAGGCTGTCTCCCACGTATTGAATACCCAATTGTGCGCCCAGTTTTTCTGCCGCAACTTTACCGAATGCGATGAGTTTGCCATTGTTTGCAAGGTGGGCGTTGATCTTTTCGATCATGACATCATTGATTTCCACATTTTCGGGCAGAATCAGGAGTTTGTAATTTGCCCAGGATTTTTCGCAATCGCTGAAGATGATATCGAACTGCATCTTCAATTCATCCAGCATCCGCACGCAACTGCGCATGGTCTTGCTCTGGAAATTGACATCCTGCTGCGGATAAATCACGGCAATATCCGCCATGTTTTTTGCTCCGGTGTACCAGTCTTCATATTTCTGCAGTTCGCCGTAGACCTGTGCGATCCGGTCAAACACCGCCTGATCCCGGTCGCCGCGGGGATGAACGTGTCCGCCCACATTGGGACGCATGCCGTGTGCCAGCCCATATTGCAGGTCGAAGAGCAGACTGGGCGCGGTGCGCAATCCGCCGAAATCTCCCCAGTTGTAGAAACGTCCGGTCATATTGAGAACCTGCTTGCTTTCGTCGATATTGCGGATGGCGTGTGCCATTTCCGGGAGACATTCGTATCCCCAACCGGCAGTGGGCAGACATTCGAAGTCAAAGTAAGTGTCGCAGTCTTTGACCGTATCGAATAAGGGCCCGTTGAAGAACAGCATGGGATCGTTTTTGATTTCCTTGACGGCTTTTGTAATATCCTGACAGAGTCGGACGACGGACTGACGGGAGAATTCCAGAACGGCATTGTCATCGTTATAATCGACCTTTGCTTCCTGCATCATTTTGATACAATTCGGGCAAACACAGGTGTAAGGTGCCAGACAGTCGATAAAGACGCCTTCTACGGGATAGTTGCTTACGATTTCCCGAACCATGGCAATCAGGTGATCGCGCCAGGGTGAGTTGTAACACATGGTGATTGCGTAAGGAGAGACGCGCCAGAACGAACCTTTGCCCGGCTTATATACAGTTGTCCAATCCCGATGCGCCAAACCTTCCTGCGTGCTGATGCCTCCGTTCAGGTAAGCGATGACGGCGATATCTTTTTTCTGACAGCACCTGGTCACTTCGCCGAAGAGGTCATACGTCAGGGCAGGGTGCTTGATGCCGATTTTTGTATCATAGTAAGCCAAACCTGCATTACATCTTGCATGAAACCCGAGAAAGTTGACCTTACATTTTTTCAGGTTATCGGAAAAAACTTCCGGGTCGAAATTTTTTCCGACGTCGGGATTTTCAATATGGGTGTGATTGTCGAAAAAAAGGCCGTAGGTAACTTTCTGCATACTGTTGTCTCCTGTGTTATAAACTTTATAAAACATATCATACAAGTAAAAGATGTCAAGCGGTTGATGGAGTAAAAATTCAAAATATTTTGCAACAAAATGAATCATTTTTTCTGATTCTGTTATATTTTTTGCAATGTTATTATTGAAAAGTGTGGAATATATGCTACATTAGGGACAATGTCTTATAAACATCAGTAAAAGAAAGGATTATATTTCCATGAAAAGCAGGCAATCTTTCACCCTTATTGAACTTCTCGTTGTCATTGCCATTATTGCAATTCTGGCAGGAATGCTTTTACCCGCATTGAGCAAAACCAAACAGACAGCGCAAACAGCGGCCTGCCTCAATAACATGAAACAGAATGGAACATCCATTGCCACTTATGCTGCCGATAACAAGGATTTTGTGCCGTCTGCCAGCGATAAAGTGTTGGAAGATGGTGTCGACCCCAGTGATTATTTGATTTTTTCCGGTTCCACATCCCGCTTGAAAAAAGCCGGACAATATGTCGGACTGGCTCGTCTGGTTCATCACGGTTATTTAGGCGATTTCAGCACCTTCATGTGCAAGCCTTTGAAAGATGTGACTATCAGTATGAATATCCGCTCTGCAGCGGATCATGATATCAACAGTGGAAATGCTTACGGTTCGTATCGTTATGAAGGCGGATGGCGCAACCGTACTTTCCGTTTTACGAATGTTGCCAAGGGTATCAATGCTTATACTTCTGACGCAAAACGACCGGATCTGCGCCGTCTGACCGCCAACCGGAATTTTGCAATGATTTATGATGATCCGATTGCAAACATCACCAAAGCCGGAATGTTCCCCCATGATAAATCTCCCAACGTGTTGTATTGGGATCTTTCTGCCATCCATAAGAAACCGAATCCGAATTTTGCATCTGTTCCCCCGCCGCTGCAGTGGGGATGGGATGATTTGTTCAAGGGTGATTATTACGACTACAATTAATCTGCGGAGAGAAAAATGAAACGTTTGCTGTTTGCGTTTGTATTCCTCTTTGTTTCCGCTCTTTCTGCCGCAACGGTTCTTGTTAAAGACGGCAAACCTCAGGGCGCGATTATCTTGGGGAGCCGTCCGACCAGAGCTGCACAATTTGCGGCATTGGAATTGCAGTATTGGATTTCTAAAATCACCGGTGCTCAATTGCCTATTCGAGCAGTTCCGCAGAACGGGGATCAGGTACGCCTGATTGTCGGTCTTAATGAGCACTCAAAGAAGTTCGGCATTGCACCTTTCCGGAAGGAAGAATATCAGATCGCATTCAAAGGAAATGATTGGATTCTGGCAGGGAATGATGCCCCCGATTACGGCAAGGTTGATTATCAGAATTACAAGACGTTCCCTGAAATCCTTTATTATTACCGTTCCACCACCTACGCCGTGTATGACTTTCTGGAAAAATTCTGCGGCGTCCGCTTCTATACTTATGGTGAGGAAGGGGTGTGTTATACGCCCCGGAAAACATTGGAAATTGCCGGAGAAGGATATCGCCGGATGCCAACCATGGAGGCGGCGCGTTATCCCCACATTCAGAATGTGTTAAAAAAGATGAACGTTCCTCCGCGGGAAAATCATCTGATGCTTCTGCGTTGGCGTGTGAATGCCATGTACGGGCTTGCCAATCACAGCATCTACAGTATTTATCCCCGTTATTGGGATCGTGCCACGTTTAAAATGCTTCAGCCGGTGTTCCGGGAAAAACGTCCGGAATTGTTTGCTGTGCGGAAGCCCGGCTCCCGGAAACATCCCTCTGCCGTGTATCGCTGGTTCGATAAAAACAATCCGCCGCCGTCTCAATTGTGTTATTCTCAACCGGATGTGTTGAAATATTTTACAGAAGAAGCTCTGCAGGTTTATGCCGGGAAAAAGATTTTGGGCGGTTTTGCCAATACGCCACGGGTTGCGGGACAGCCGTTCTATTATCCGTTTCAGGAAGACGATGACAGTTTCTGGTGTGAATGTGATGCCTGTTCTGCGAAAAGAAAGAATGTACCTTATTCCTATTCCCACTTCAAGTTTGTAAATGATCTGGCGAAATCGGTTGCGGCAAAGAATAAAGATATCGGGATTGCCACTTTGGCTTATTCGCAATCTCTGCAGCGGCCGAAAAATCTGCGTCTTGAGAAAAATGTGTCGGTGCAGATGTGTCATTCCATCCAGTCCTGGTATCATCCGCAAATCTATAAATATCAGCATGGTATTTACAAAGACTGGGTGAAGGCGGAAGGTAAAAACCGCCCGCTGCTTCTGTGGCTTTATATGCTGAATCCGGCACATGAAGCGATACACATTTACAAGTACAACAAGTTTTTCCCCGTTCTTTATCCGCAACATGCCGGACAATATTTCAAAGAATTTTTGAATGACGGGATTTCCGGATGGTTCGGCGAGATCGACTTCAGCCGGCATGCGCTGGAAGCCTATATAGCCTGTAAACTTTCCTATGATAGCTCACTGGATCCGAAACAACTGCTCTCCGAATACTTCCGCATGTATTACGGTGCCGCCGGTAAGGATATGCAGGATTTTTATGAAACATTGGAAAAACACGTGTGGGACATCAAAAATTATTCTCCCCGTGTGCGCAGTATAACAAAGTACAATTCTTTTGTTTATGGCTTGCATACCGACCGGGATAACTGGCATCTCGGCAACCGCACCATTCTTTCCAAATTGGATAACCTGGTCCGTTCCGCTCAGCAGAAAGCGGAAACGCCGTTGGAAAAACGACGGATGCAGCGTTTTATGGATCAGATCTGGAAACAGGCAATGGAAGGACGTCAGAAATTCGATACCCGGGAAAAAGCCCGTGCGGTTCCTTATCCGGAATTGACGGTGCGCGCCATTGCGAATGGCGATAACCAGTTGGAAAAACTCGATTTCTCCAAAGCCGACCGGATTCAGACGTGGACCATGCGTGATAACAAACCATCCCCCGTTCCAGCGGAAATGGCGATGATGTACGACTCCAGGTATCTGTACGTGTATTTCAAGGAAAAAGATACCTATGCCATGAAGAATATGGAGCAGAATATCTGGGAAAACTGCATCGAATTCTTTTTAGCGGAAAAAAGAGAATCCGATTATGTACAAGTCGTAATCAACCCCAAAGGTCAGTGCGAAATTTTTGAATCCGTCACCATTTCCGGCGTGCAGAAATTTCGCAAGAAAGAAGTGATTCCCTGCACAGTAATTTCTGACGTGGTTCAGGACGGTTGGACATTGAAATTCGCTTTGCCGTTGGATGGACTGTTCTCCAAAAAAATTGCCCCGGATGCCCGGATTTACTCCAATTTGTTCCGTACCAGACGGGTTGGCGGTGAGATATCCACTTATATGTGGAGTACTATTTTTACTGATTTGTACAAGGAAAATCTGTATCGTCTGGCACCGCTTTATTTCCAGATCATGCCGACTGACGGAGTATTGCCTGTCACGTTGAAAGGGAATACCGGAACGCTCCCGCAGAATTGGAAGGCCCTTGTCAGTGTACATTCCAATCCGAAGACGGCGTTTGACGGCAAAGTCTTGAGTGTGGAGAATGTAAACAAAGATATAAAACACTGGGCGTCAGTTTATTGGAATCAAATGTTTTCCTGTCAGCCGGGCGATGAAATCACTGTCACATTTACGGCATCGGGGAAAGGGCCGGTTTATTGTGAGACGGTATTGCTTCACTGGCACGGAAACGGAGCCGGCGGGCGTGCAAACAAAACGGTGTATCTGACGGATCAGCCGAAAAAGTATACGGCGACCATTGTCATTCCGCCAAAAGGGAAAGCGGTCAAGCGGACACCGATGGCATTCCGGATATTGTTTATGGTCAAATACAATATGAAAATTTCGGATGTTTCGGCAACGCTGAAACGGAAATAAATTTCCGAATGGAATGGAGATTGTCCCGGTCCGGATGATCTCCTTCTTTTTTTTTGCCGCAAAATTTTTCAAAAAAAATTATTTTTTCGCTTGAATGATGTAATGGATGATGTATCTTACCACTATACGAAGTATAGACTCATAAGGAAAGAACGGAATCCATGGCAGAAACGGCATATTTGATTGCAGGGTGCGGCGTCAGCGGCAAGGCAGCAGCAAGATTGGCTGCGTATCTGAATTTGACTTATTATCTGGCGGATGAAAATAATACGCCGGAACTGCAAGCCTTTGCCGCATCTCTCAATCCTGCACCCGCCGGAACTTTTTTCGGCTGGAATGATTCCATGGAACTCCCCTCTGGCGTGGAAATCGTGTTAAGCCCCGGAATCCGTAAAGGGACTCCGTTCCGTACCGCATTGGAAAAATCATCCGCGAGCTGCTATGGCGAATTAGAATTTGCTCTGCGTCACCTGCCATGTCCTTACGTGGGTATCACCGGGACGAATGGAAAGACCACCGTTACCGAATTGACGACTGCCCTGTTTTGTGCGGCGGGCGTGAAAGCGGAAGCGGCGGGGAATATCGGTGCGGCGTTGAGTGAGGCCGTGATTCATGCGCGGGAAACAGCGTTGGAATTGGCGGTTATCGAAATCAGTTCATTTCAGCTGGAAACCATGACCGCATTCCCGCGTCCTGCGGCTGCCGCTTTGCTGAATATCGCATCGGATCATATCGACCGTCACGCAACGCTGGAAGAATACGCGGCAACTAAACTCCGCCTGTTTCCGTCCAGCCGGAGCAAGGCGATTCTGAACAAAAATACGATTTCTTACGGCGAAAAATATTTGCCAGCGGGGACGCAGCTTTGTACATTCTCTTGCGATGCCGCCGGTGCCGATCTGACTTTTGACGGATGCTGGATTCGCTATCAGAACAGCAAAGTGTTCGATTATTCTACCATGGCATTGAAAGGATATCATAACTGCGAAAATGTGCAGGCGGCACTTGCCCTTTTGGTAGAAGTTTGCGGCGAAGATGTGTTGAAGAACGCTGCCGTGCACGAAGCCTTGCGCAATTTCAAGCCATCCGCCCACCGTCAGGAAGTGTTTCTGCAGAAAAACGGTGTAACGTATGTGGATGATTCGAAAGCGACGAATCCTCATGCCGTCAATGCGGCGTTGAAATCTTTGCCGCCGGAGAGCAAAGTCAACTTGATTCTCGGCGGCTTGGATAAAGCGATGGACTTTACGGAATTGATACCTTATCTTGGGAATGTGCGTAAAGTTTATGTCATCGGCTCTTCTGCCGACCGGATCTGTTCGGTTCTGACGGGTGTTGTGCCGCTGGAACGATATGAGAGTTTTGAAGACGCCGTCCGCTCAGCCTGTGCCGATGCGGAAAACGGAAATTATGTAATGTTATCACCTGCCTGTGCGAGTATGGATATGTTCCGCAGTTACAAGGAACGTGGCGAACGATTTAAAGCACTGGTGTGTGAATATACGGCCGGGTGACCGGAGAACATGAACCATAACATCGAAAGGAAACGTTATGAACGAATTTATTGAAAAAGTCTGGAAAATGCTTGTCGAAAGCAATGTCCTGAACGTCATCTGGGCATTATTGCTTCTGCTTGCGGGCTGGATCGTGGCATTGATTGGTAAAAAAGTGCTGCACTCCCTGCTGAA
The DNA here is from genome assembly GCA_045639325.1 of Victivallales bacterium. Lineage (GTDB taxonomy): Bacteria > Verrucomicrobiota > Lentisphaeria > Victivallales > UBA1829 > RGIG8244. The sequence continues at coordinate 153,436 of JAZUCU010000019.1, read as the reverse complement.
AAAATTGCAATTGAACCGGCGTTTGTCCCTGTGTCTGCCGGAAGAAGAGCCCGGAGAAAAACGGCTGGATATGGAACGTTTGCTTTCCGGCATTCTTTTCTGGTTCCTGTTCCTGCTGACGATCCTTGCCGCTATGACGCAGTTGAATCTGACCGATGCGGCGGCACCGATCAAGAACTTCCTGAATGATGTGATCGGTTATCTGCCCCGTCTGTTTGCCGGTATTCTGCTTGTGTTCCTGGCGTGGATCGTTGCAACCGGTCTGAAATATGTGTCTCTGACTGCCATGTCTGCGTTCCGTCTGGATGAAAAAGTGGAACAGCATCTTGATACCAACGGGGAAGAAAGCCATCTTTCTTTCTCCATCGCCTCCATTCTGTATTGGCTGGTCTATCTGTGCTTTGCACCTGCGATTCTCTCCGCATTGCGGATCGGCGGGATTACGGATGCACTGCAATCCATGCTGAATAAAGTATTTGTGTATCTGCCGAATCTTGCGGCGGCGGCAGCGGTTGCCTTTTTCGGCTTGTTCTTTGCCGGACTGGTCCGTAAAGTGGTCAGCAAGTTCATTGAAAGCATGAACATCGGTTTTCTGCCTCTGGCGAAAGACAGTGAGCCTGCCGCAGCCCGTAATAAATTTGCAAAACTCTGCGGTGTGGCAGTTTATGCTTTGATTGCAATTCCGGTTGTGATTGCATCGCTCTCCGCATTGAAGATCGACGCATTGACAAAATCTGTTTCCGGCTTGTTCCAGACGATTCTGACGGCTGCGGGTAATCTCTTCGGTGCATTGCTGTTGATTTTTGCCGCCTATATTTCCGGAAAGTTTGTTGCTGGCTTGCTGGTACAGCTGCTGGAAGGCTTCGGATTCAATCAGTTGTTCATCACACTGGGATTCCGCAAAAAAGAATCGGAGTCTGACGTTACACCTTCCGGTGTTGTGGGCAAACTGGTATTCTGCGGCATCATGCTGTTTGCCGTGATTGGTGTATTTGAAATGCTCAACTTTATGGAATTGGCAAAATTGCTCCGCAGTTTCGTCCCGTTCCTTGGCAGAATCATTATTGCTGTGGTCGTGTTCCTGACCGGTATTTACCTTGCCAATATTGCGACATCCGCCATTCGTGAAAGAGGATTCGAGTCTGCACTGTTCGGTTTTGCCTTGCGCCTGATCATTCTGTTCTTTGCCGGCTCCATAGCCCTGCATACAGCGGATATCGGTGCGCCGATCGTTCAGACCGCATTCACCATCCTGCTTGGTTCCATGGCTTTGGCAACTGCTATAGCATTCGGTATCGGCGGACGTGATTTTGCCGCACGGAAACTGGATGAATGGACAACGAAAAAAGATGATGACAAGAAGGAATAAGTGATACCATGAAGAGTAAGATTCTCCCTGCATTGCTTCTGTTTTTCTGCCTTTGTTCCGTTTTTGCCGCATTCGAAACTCAAACGGCAAAGGATTCCAACGGAAGGGAATACGTTTGTATCCCCGGTGACCCCTTTGCCGGCAGAATCTATACTCTTTCCAACGGGATGAAAGTGTATTTATCCCGCAATGACCGCAAGCCCCGGATCAGCACTTATATCGCAGTCCGCGCCGGTTCTGCGGATGACCCGGAAAAATCTACCGGTCTGGCTCACTATTTTGAGCACATGATGTTCAAAGGCAATGAGAAGATTGCTTCCTTGAATTGGGCGAAAGAAGCTCCCTTGCTGGAAGAATTGGAACAGCTTTTTGAAGATCACCGCAAAGAAACGTCAGCCGCCGGGCGTGCGGCAATTTATAAAAAAATCGATGCCGTTTCCCAGAAAGCCGCCCAATATTCCAACGATGAATATTGGCAGATTGTCCGTCAGCTCGGAGCGACGGGGACCAATGCCTGGACATCCTTCGATGAAACAGTGTATGTGAATGATATTCCCGCCGTCAACCTAGAAAAGTTTCTGAAATTGGAAGCCGTCCGTTTTCAATCCATCGCCCTGCGTCGTTTCCATACGGAATTGGAAGCCGTGTACGAAGAATTCAATATGGGCCAGGATCAGGATTCCCGTCAGGCGTATTTCAAAGCGTTGGAAATGCTGTTCGAAAAACACCCCTACGGACGCCATGTGATTGGTCTGCCGGAACATATTAAAGCGCCTTCCATGCGTGACATCAAGACATTTTTCCGGGAACGGTATGCTCCGGATAATATGGCATTGATTCTGGTCGGCAGTCTGGATTATGAAAAAACGGTTCAGCTGGCGGAAAAATATTTCGGTCAGATTCCTGCCCGGAAGTCGGTTGTGACGGATCGTGCGAAACGCAAAGCGCTTGCCGGAGCTCCGCTGAAAAAAGTCCGTTCGGCTGAGATTACGGGACATCAGGCGGAACAGCTGGTGATGTTTTATCGTTTTGAGCCGACGAAACGCAACCGGATCATGTTGGATCTGCTCAGTGAAATTCTGGGGAACGGCAAATGCGGATTGTTCGACAAAAACATTCTTCTGCCGCAGAAAGTTTTGAGCCTGCAACATGGAGCCGGTCACCTCCGGGACTTCTATTATTATCTGATTGTAGCCCGTCCGCAGAAAGGGCAGACACTGGAACAGGTTCGGGATCTGATTCAGAATGAAATTGCAAAATTGCGGAAGGGTGATTTCCCCGACTGGCTGCCGGAAGCGGTGGTCAATAATATGCGCCTTGCGCTTGTGACGGCATCGGAAGATCCCGGTGTGGCAGCCCATGTGTTTCTGGATTCCTTTATTCAGGATTACCCGTTGACGGATGTGCTGAATCAGGCAGAGACGACGGCGCAAGTGACGAAGAAAGAGATTCAGTCTTTTGCCGCAAAACATTTTGCGGATAATTATGTGATCGTATACAAGCGGACCGGCAAGCCTTCGGAAAAATTCCGTGCGGTCAAGCCGCCGATCACACCGGTGCCCATGCCCCGGGAAAGTTCCGTATTTGCCCGCGAATTGCAGTCCATGCGCTCCATGCCGGAGCCGGAACCTGTATTTCCGGATTTCAAAAAAGATTTGTACCGCAATGGCAAACATTATGCCTCCGCGAATAAGATTAACGAACGTTTCCGCCTGAGTTATGTGTTCCCGGAAAGCGGCTCTCTGTATGACCTGCGTAATCCGCTGGCGTTATCTCTGTTGGATTATCTGGGTACGGACCGGTATTCGGTTGCTGCGCTCAATGAGGAATTGTATAAATTGGCGGGGAATATTTCTTATTCTTCCGATTATTTTACCTCGACCGTTACGGTGACCGGCTTGCAGCGTAATTTTGATAAAATCATGAATCTGCTGCCTGCATTTTCTGCGTATAAAGCGGATGAAAATGCGTTGAAGAAGTTGACGGCATCCATTCTGAAGAGCCGTGAAAATGATTGCAAGAATCTGAGCAGTGTCTTCAGCCGCGGAGCCCGTTATGCGCTTTACGGCGGTTTGAACAGCCTGGTCAATCATTATCTGCCGGAAAAAGAATTGTGTGCAATCAAGGCGGATGAACTCCTGAAACATCTTGCGGCATTGCCGGAAAGAAGCCAGCCGGATATTGTCTATTACGGACCTCTTGATCCCCGGAAAGACGGCGCAAAAATCTTCCGTCCGTTCCCCGGCAGCAAGAGTGTGAAGGTCGACAAGAAGCGGGAGAAATCGGTGAATTTCTGTTCGGTTCCGCAGAAAGAAGACCGTGTGGTGTTGATTGATTACCCGGCGGCCCAGATGCTGGTATTCATGACCCGGCTTGATTCGGTGACGGATCCGAAACCGTTGACATTCGAGACCTTCTTCGGCGAATATGCCCGTCGCGTGTTCTGGACGGAATTGCGTGAACGGCGTGCGCTGGCTTATTCGGCGGGGGGATACTATACGAATCCGACGATCATGCTGAAAGACTATTCTTCCACTTCTGTCTATCTCATGACGCAGGCGGATAAATTGCGCAATGGAATTCTTGCGATGAAGGAACAGCTTGACCTTGGGAAAATTGACCCGGCGGTGTTCCGGACTTCGGTCTTCAATATTCAGAGCCGGATTCGCAACAACCGTATTCATCCGGAAAATCTGTATGGAATCTATCAGGATATGCAGCGTCGGAATCTCAAGGAATATCCATCCGATACGGTCTATCGTGAATTGCGCAGTTATACGCCGGAGAAATTTGCAGCCGAATGGGAAAAACGGATCCGGAAGCGGCCGACTTTGTTGGTCATTGTGGGTGATTTGAAGCAAATCAACAAGGAGTCGCTGAAAGAATTTGGTAAAGTTTCAACCCTGACATTGGATCAAATATTCAGAAAGTAAATCTGAAATGGAGGTAGACGATGAACGATTTTGAACGTAAAACCTTGACTCACAGGATCCGCCAGCTGCAGGAACTGCCGTTACCGGTCAAAAACCTGGTGGCATTCCGTACACTGCTCAAATCCGGTAAGATCAATGATCGTGAAGCTGCGATGGCATTTGACCATGGATTTGTGCTTTTTGCGCAGATCCTCCGCCGGATATTTCTTGATGATATGCTGGAAGACCCGAATTATGTACCGAATCCGGCGCAGGCACTTGAACTGCTCCCCGCCGATTTGATTTGTGGAATCATGCAGGAGTTGCCCGTGGTGGATTCTCTGCAGGATAGCGAACACGAGGAATGGGAACATGCCTCATCCTGCCGAATTCTGATGGAACACCTTTTGCGTATCAACGATCTGAATATGCCGCACCTTGTCGCTGCCGCCCGATTCCATGACATCGGACACAATGTTTTCCGTGTGCTGGTTCCGAAACGGTTCGGCATGATTGAAGAAGCGGCCCGTTCTGAAAGCAAAGGAATTGCCCGTCACCGTATGGAAGAATCGATTATCCACATGACCCATTCGGAAGCGGGAGCGATTCTGCTGGAAAGCTGGGGCTTCCCCGAGTCGGTCTGGAAACCGATTCTGTATCATCATTATGAACAGGTTCCGCCGGATTATCAGTTTGAAACTGCGGTGTTGCAGTTTGTTGACTGGATTGACTCCAAAGCGCGGGAACGCAATATTGATGATCCCATGAAGTTTATCCTTGCTTATGCGGGATTGGAAGACCTGGATCCGAAACCCTGGATCAAGGTTCAGCTGCGTATGGCACGTTATAATGAAATGCGCATCCGCACGTTCCGGGAAGCGGAATTTGCGTTGTTGAAAGAGAATCATTCATCCTGATTATCATGCGGGGGATGTGTATCGGTTGACATTTATACGCATAAAAAAAGGGAACAAAATCTGGAATTTATTTGAAACGTCCGGATTTTGAGAGTATATTACAGGGAAGTTTTATCTTACTCCGGTATTAAGATCAGCCGGTGGTATTATCATTAATGTAGTAATAACAAAACAGGAAAAAGATTATGGATCATGGTTCAAGATTGTTGCGTATCGGTATTTTTTATGATGGAAACTATTTTTATCATGTAAGCAATTATTATTGTTACGCTCACCCGCGCCGGGCACGTTTGAGTATTCCCGGTATTCATGACTTTGTGAAAAAAATGATTTCCGATAAGGAAAAAGTCAATGAACGCCTTTGTCAGATTGTCGACTGTCACTATTTCCGCGGCCGCCTGCCTGCTATGGAGGCAAATCAGCGTAAGATTCTTCTGAATGAACGTGTGTTTGATGATATTCTCATGCGCGAAGGTGTGGTGACTCATTATCTGCCCATGCCCCGCGGAACGGAAAAAGGCGTGGATGTTTCCCTTGCTTTGGAAGCTTTGGAATTATCCATTTTCAAACACTTTAACGTAGTCGTTCTGATTGCCAGTGACGGGGATTATGTGCCGTTGGTGAGAAAACTCAACTCGCTTGGTATTCGCGTTATGGTCCTCGCCTGGGATTTTGAATATATGGATGATAACGGCAATCTGCGTTATACCGGTACTTCCCAGAAACTGCTCGGGGAAGTTTCCTATCCGCTGCAGATGGATCAGATCATTGATGGTAAGATCGTCATTGACCGCGTCCCCGTCGATCAGTTGTTTGTCCCCCAGGTGCAATACACGGAACAGTTCCATGAGCCCCGGGAAACGGAGTATGATGTCAATGATTATTCCGATGAGTATCCGGAAGAATTGGAAACGGCTCCGGCTCCGGGCGAAAAACATGTTGAAGAGAATGCCTCCACTTATTCTTCTGGCGGAGAAAATACGGAACCTGTGGGGCCTGCACCTGTTTCCAACAGTGGCGCACCGCGTTTCAGCGGCAGAATTGTACAGCTGAAAAATGGTTACGGCTTTATTGCACCGGAAAATTCTGTAAAGAATCTGTTCTTCTTCTGGGAAGACCTGGTGGATTGCGACTTTAATGAATTGCAGTGCGGTGACGACGTTGAGTATGAAGTTGGCAGAAACACCCGTGGTGAATGTGCGAAAAACATTGTCCTGCTGAATTAATATTGCGGAGACATCATGGCAGATATTACGGAGCAGGTCATACACCGGGTTGGCGATGAAACGGCAGAATTTGTTTCTGACACAAAGTCGTTTATTGCTTTCCTTGGCGGTGTGACGGCTGCCGGTTGGGATGCCATTTCTCATCCCCGCCGGATTCGCTGGCGTGATACGTTCCGGTGCATGGATCAATGCGGTCCGGATGGTATGTTGATTACGGTTCTGATTTGTTTCCTGATGGGTGTTATTCTTGCCTATCAATCTGCCATCCAGATGGAAAAGTATGGCGCACAAGTCTTTCTCCCTGTTCTGATTGGATGTACGATTGTCCGCGAACTCGGGCCTCTGATGGTTGCCATGGTGGCTACCGGCCGATGCGGTTCTGCCTTTGCTGCTGAGATTGCATCCATGAAAGTTTCCGAAGAACTTTCTGCCCTTGAGACGATGGGTATTTCCCCCATCCGTTTTCTGGTGATTCCGAAAATGCTGGCAATGTTGTGCATGCTGCCTTTGTTATCAATCATAGGTGATTTAGTCGGCGTGCTTGGCGGATTTCTGGTTGGCGTGTTGGAATTCGATTTGAGTGTGCAGAGTTATTTGCAGATGACGCAGCGGTATGTGAAAGTTTCTTATTTTTTTGAAGGTGTGTTCAAATCCTTTATTTTTGCCTGGTTGATTACTCTTGCCGGCTGTTGGTGCGGATTCGTGACCAGTGGTGATTCGGTTGGTGTCGGGCGTGCTACGACCCGTTCCGTTGTGCTGAGCATTCTGTTGATTGTGATTGCGGATGCGATTATGGGCAAAATCTTTTCTGTTTTGTATGGGCTTATGGGGTGATGCATGAATGAGACTCCAGCCATAACCGTACGAAATTTGACCATGGGCTATGATAAACGGATTATTCAGCCGGATTTGAATTTTTCAGTTCCACGCAGTCAGATCGTCTGCATCCTCGGCGGTTCCGGATGCGGAAAAAGTACCTTGTTGAAACATTTGATCGGGTTGAATACTCCGGTTTCCGGTGATGTGGAATTGCTGGGACAGAGTATTGTTCAGGCGCAGGGGGAAGCGAAACGGAAATTGATGCGCTGTTTCGGCGTTGCTTATCAGAGCGGGGCGTTGTTCCGGTCGATGACCGTGTATGAAAATATTGCTTTGCCGCTGCAGGAATATACGGATTATCCGGAAGAAAAAATCCGGGAAATCGTTTCTGCCAAGTTAGGGCAGGTGGGGCTTGCCGGATTTGAAAATTATATGCCCGGCGATCTTTCCGGCGGTATGGTGAAACGCGTCGCCTTTGCCCGGGCGATGGCATTGGAACCGGCGATTTTGTTTTTCGATGAGCCGTCGGCAGGGCTTGACCCGGTCAGTTCGGCATCCCTTGACAGTCTGATTTTATCCATCCGCAAAGAGACTGGGGCGACGATTCTGGTGGTGACGCATGAACTGGCAAGTATTTTTACCATTGCGGATCGTGTGATCATGCTTGGTTCCAATGCGGGCGGCATATTGGCGGATGGTACACCGGAAGAATTAAAGAATTCAAAGAATCAATTTGTGTGGGATTTTATGAACCGGCACGCGCCGGAAAGGAGTTGATATATCATGAAGAACAACAGTCGGTACAAGTTGGGGCTTTTTGTTTGCGGTACGATTATTCTGTTAATCGCCGTTCTGATTTTCCTCGGTTCATTGGATCGGTTCCAGGCCAAAGGACATCTTGTGACGTTCCTTTCGGAATCGGTACAGGGCTTGACGCCCGGCTCGGAAGTCAAGTATCAGGGGGTCCCGATCGGCTCGGTGAAAGATATTTCCATCGAAATGGAAAGCCGTCTGATCCGCATAGATATGGAAATCAATCTTTCCAAAATCCGGGTTCCGGATGCAGCTCAGCCGGGGCGTTATATTTCAATCAGCCGGGAACTGTTTTATCAGCGTCTGGCGAAAAGTGTACGTGACAGAGGGCTGTGCTGTAAGTTGGAACCCGCAGGCATTACCGGTATGAAATATATTGAACTGGATTATGTGGCAAGTGCTTATGAAAAAGCTATCAAATTGCCGCCCGGTTTGTTGGATGATCCCGATGCATTTTATATTCCCAGTGTTCCCTCTCTCTTCAAAGACTTGCGCACGTCCGTCGTCAACATCCTTGCCAAACTGGAAGCGTTGGATTATCAGGCATTGATGCAGAAAGCGGAGCAGACCCTTGCGCATGCCAATAAATTGTTGACCGATCCGAAAATTTATTCTATTCTCCAAAAATTGGATAAGGCATCCGGAGAATTGGATGGCACCATGGCCGCTTTGCGTAAGACTCTGACCCCGGAACGGGTGCGGGATTTGCTCCAGCACAGCAAGGCAACGATGGATGCCGTACGTCAGCTTTCGGTTGCGGTTGAAAAAGAACTGAAAGAGGCGGATCTGAAACAGCTTTCTGACAAAGGTCAGTCGACGCTGGATTCCATTCGCAGTACCAGTTCTCAATTCAAGGAAACTATGAGCCGGATTAATTCCGCTGTTGATGCTCTGACGGAACTGGTTCAGATGTTGGATGATGATCCCTCTGCATTGATTCGCGGCAAGAAGAAGCCTGCACAGGAATTGAAGTAATAAGAAAGTTTGTACGTTATGAAGAAATTCTTTCCATTTTTCTGCATTGCATTGGCTTTGTGTCTGACTGCAGAAAATCTGCTGTTCCGCCACCTTATGCTTGATGAAACACCGTGGTCCTACCCGTGGATTGCATTGTTATCCGATCTGGCATTGCCCCTTGTTCTGCTGCTTATGATGCTGTTCCATAACCGGCGGATTTGGCTGATTCTGTTTTCGCTTTCATTCAGTTTCGTGATGATTCTGAAAACGGCGAATATTATTCTTTACAGCCGGATTATGGAAATTCTGACTTTTGCCAACTGTTCGCTGCTGTGGACTCATACGAATTTTGAGACGCTCCGGATTCTTTTCGGTTCCCTGTGGTATTTGAAAGCAGCGGGGGTATTGTTCGTAATCTGTCTGTTGCCGGGATTATTGATTTTCAGCGGAATACGTTATTTCCGCAATTATGATAAAATGGCATTGAAAGCCCAATATACCAAAGCCGAATTGCTTGTTTTATTGCTGGCAAGTCTTTTTGCAAACTGGTATTATACACGGAACAGTGAAATGATCGGTAAGTCTTATTTTCGCCGGGAATTTCTGGTACGCCCTGCGATAGTTCAAGTTGCTGATTTTATCCACGATTATTCCCGTGCGACCAAGCAGTATGTGCAAAAAGAATCGGTTATCCGTTGCGGTTTTGAGCCGGAACATGTTTCCGGAGAATCTGCCCGGCTGTTGAAACAATGGGGAATGCTCCCGTTCCGCCGTCCGGCTGTCAATGGAAAGACGTATGATATCCGGCGGATCATTGTAATTGCGGCAGAGTCCTTCAACTTGGATTATCTGCGGACATACAATGGGGATATGCCGGAAAATCTCACGCCGTTTCTGGATCGGATGTGCCGGGAATATGTGTCTTTCTCCAATTATTTTACGGCATCCCAGCCGACTTCCTGGGGTTTGGATTCCATTTTTCTTTCCCGCATGGATTACGAGGCGGATTTGAACTGCAAAAAGAAGCCTGTTTCCATTTGCAATGTGCTGCAGGAAAAAGGTTGGAATACGTTTTATTTCTCCCCGACAACGGAATTGTGTTTTAATCAGGGCAGAGATTATGGCGCTTTGTTCCGGATGCAGCATGCCTGGTTCCAGGAACAGATATTCAAACGGTTCGGACATAAGGGTGTCCATTACTGGGGCTTGAGCGATCAGCAGTTATTCTCTATTGTTCCGCAGCTTTTGCAGGAGCAGAAGGACAATAAATTTTTCAGCGTCATCAGCACCATTGACCTGCACGATCCCTACACAGTCAGCGGCCCGGCGGCAGAAATAAAATCCACTGGCAACAAATTCCTGGATTCCTTGCGTGCGACGGACCGGAATATTCAGGATTTTGTGGAGAAAATGATGGCGGATCCCATGTTTGATGATCATACCCTGATCGTGATTACAGCGGATCACAGTGCCACATTCGGGGTGAATTATACGAAACGCAAGACCTTCTTCCCCGCACGTATTCCGTTGATTCTGATTACGCGGAACAACTGGCTGAAACAGGAATTCCCGGAAACGCACCGTTATGGTTCCCAGATTGACCTTGCCCCCACGCTTCTGGGGCTTCTCGGAATCCGCAAGCCCGATTCCTTTATGGGGCATGATTTGCGGAGCGGAAAAGATTTCGCTTTTGCCAAAACGGTGGATATGATGTTCCTGCATCTGCCATCCGGGCAGACTTTTGAATATTTGCAGACGAAAAAGCCTGCCACCCCTGAAGAAACGGCATTAAAAGAATTTTTTGAGGTATATTATTCCCGGAGTGTTGACGATGGAAAATGATTACAGTGATGTGATTGTATGCGGATCCGGTCCCGCAGGTCTGGCGGCTGCTGATGCCGCAGCGGAAACCGGTGCATCGGTGAAAGTATTGGAGAAACAGGATCGAATCGGCGGTAAATTGCCTTATTCCGGTAACGGAAAATGTAATTTTTCCAATGTGCTGGATGATGTCCCGTTCATGAATGCATTCGGCAGAGCAGGGCGGTTTATGACCGATGCGCTCCGTTGCGGCGGACGTGACTGGTTCTGTGAGCATTTGCGCAAACATAATGTGGATGTGGAAGCGGTTGACGGATTCCATTATTTTCCGAAATCCGGTGATGCTTTGGATATTATGGATTCTTTCAGACAGTCGGAAGTGGATTATCAAACACGCCGGGCTGTCACTGCCGTATGTCTGGATGACGATGGTGCTGTGTGCGGCGTCCGCGTCCGTTATTCCTCTCAGGGTGATGAAATGTTTTATCCGGCGAAAGCGGTGATTCTTGCCTGTGGCGGCACAGCCATGTCTGCATTGGGCGGCACGGCTGCGGGACTCCGCGTTGCGGAACAGTTGGGACACAAGATTGTGCAGCCGCTGCCCGCCATGGCGCCCCTGTATCTGCAGGAAGATTGGCTGAAAGAATTGAGCGGTGTCTCTTTGAAACACGTCCAGCTTCAATATTCCTCCGGCAGAAATCACGGCAAAACGACCGGCGAAATGTTGTTCACACACGATGGTGTTTCCGGTCCTGCGGCGTTGAATCTTTCCAATGATGCCTATCGTGTCTGGCAGGATGAGGATGCCCGGGCGAAATTCGAATTGAAATTGAATTTTGATACAACCGTTGATTGGCGCTCCAGCATTGACATGTTCCGGAAACAGGAAAGTAATAAATTCCTGCGGTCAAGTTTAAGTACATTCCTGCCGAAATCATTGGCTTTTGCGATTTGCAAACATCTGGGCTGGGAAGAACGGAAAAATCAAACCTTGAAAGATGTGGAACGGGATCAGCTCGTTTCCCTGCTGACATCCTGCCCGCTGACCATTGCACGACTTTGTCCGATGGAACGGGCAATGGCTATGTCCGGCGGTGTTTCCTGGCGTGAAATCAAACCGCAGACCATGGAAAGCCGTCTTGTTCCGGGGCTTTATTTTGCCGGAGAAATGATTGATTTGACCGGCCCTTGCGGCGGATACAATATTCAATTTGCCGTTGCTTCCGGGCGTCTTGCCGGGCTCTCTGCAAGAAATAGTTGGAAAAATGATGAAAAGTCTGACAATTTTTGATGTCCATTGTTCGTTATACGGTTGACACAAGTAAAAATCAACCCTTTTACACGGAAGGAAAAAACATTATGGAAGAAAACAAAAACACTCCTGCAGAAACACCCGTCGCAGAAAATGCAGCAGCAGAACAGGCTCCGAAAGCGAAACTCACTGGAGACAACCGGACATTTCTGGTCTCTCTGCTCACATCCGTTATCGTCGTGATTGCTTATCACATGACAATGGAACTGATCAAGTTTTTCAATGAAGATGAATTCTGTGCCGTGAAATATCAGCAGGTACAGATTCAGCAGGGCCCTGCTATGGGGCATCACCCCGGCGGACCCCGTCCCATGATGAAAAAGAAATGGCAGTTCCGTCACTTCAAAGATTGCAAATATTTCAATGAAGCGGATTGCGATCAGAAGCCTATGAAAGATTGCAAATGTATGGATCGTTACAAAGAAATGCGTGCAAAACGCCGTGCTGAATTCCAGAAAAAACGCGGAGGTTTTCCCGGCGCATCTCACCATGGTGGACACCATGCACCTGCCGCTCCGCAGGCTCCCGCAGCACCTGCTGCAGGTAAATAAGAGTTTACGGAATATTATTTATGCAGCTTGAAGTTTTTGAGGGGGATATTACAAAACTTGAGGTCGATGCCATCGTCAATGCCGCCAATTGCTCCCTGTTGGGAGGTGGCGGCGTGGATGGCGCAATTCATCGCGCGGCAGGTCCCGATTTGTTGAAGGCTTGCCGCGAATTTCACGGGTGTCCCACCGGAGAAGCCCGGATCACGCCCGGATTCCGTTTGAAAGCCCGGTACGTAATTCACACGCCGGGCCCGGTATGGCATGGCGGCAGAGGTGAGGAAGAACATCTTTTGTGGTCCTGTTATACCAATTCGCTCCGCCTGGCGTTCGAGAAGGAATGTCAAACCGTGGCATTCCCCTGCATCAGCACAGGTGTTTACGGCTACCCGAAACGGGAAGCCGCACAGATTGCCATTTCTGCTGTCCGCCAGTGGAAAAAAGATGTTCCGAATAGAGTGATTTTCTGCTGTTTCTCCGCAGAAGATGCCGGGTTGTACCGTTCTTTATTGTCTTCTTGAGCTGAGATAAATCAGCAAAGCGGCAATCGTTCCGGGGAGCCATCCGAACAAAGTCAGAAGCGATACGAACAGCATTGTGCCGCAGCCTTTATCATAAACCGCAAGAGGCGGGAAAATCACGCACAGAATAATGCGGATCAGTGTTTCTTCAAACGGTGTCATTTTCAGTTGTTCCTTTCTGTTTTATAATCATGTAATAATAACGTACCTCCGAGAATAATGCCGGGCAGGATGACCGGCGCCAGAATCGGGATGAAGCACAATAATACATAGATTATCATGCCGTATCCGCGGGTAAGAGCGGGATGACTCTTTACCCAATTCTTGGTTTCCTTAAGCGTCATTCCTCGGCTGAATCCGGCAATTGCCAGATACGATGTGCCGAAACGGTATCCCAATATATACAAGCCCAACAGCAGCGTGATGTACGGAAAAAATAAAGTCAATACGGCCACAAGCAGCGTCAGAAGCATCGTCTTGACGCCATAGATTCCCATAGCGCATGCAAAGAATATTGTAAAAGATAAACTTTTTTTCACCGGGGGCAGTGCCAGGTGATTTGTTTCAAACTTTTCCACCATGACATCCAGAAACGGGCCTCCCACAATTTCATACGTTGATCCCGCCGTGATCCCGATCAGCAATAATACCAGTAATAACGTGCTGAGACAAATCAGTAATGCCCCGATTTTATAAAAACATTGGAGCCAGGCGGGAAAGACTGAACGGCACCATTTCTGTACGATTTCGTTCAGGCTCCCCGCAATGAAAAATCCGGCAACGAGCAAAAGTGCGTAGATGATAATGAGCAACACTACCGGAATGACGGAATATTTCCATAATTCCCGGTGATTCAAAAAATATTGTATTCCTTTGAATGCGTATAACGCACCATCTTTCAGTTGCCCCATGAGTTACCCCTTTGCCGGTTGCTGTTTGTATATGAATATCAGGAACAGGGAATTGAAAATTAATACAATTACAATAGACAGCAGGATTCCGCCAATGTACCATGGCAGATATCGGAGCCCGTTCTCTTCCTCCACCAGCTGCTCATTGAGTTTCTGCAATGTCTTTTCGGTTTCCTGTAAACTTTTTAATATTGCAGGCTGTGTTTTCTGCTCATAAGAGTTCAGAACAGTAATTGTTTTCTGCAGCGACTCCCGGCATTTATTGATTGCGCTGCTGCGGGAAAACGGTTTGAGCTTGAACGATCCGAGTTTGATTTTCATTTTTGTCAGATCATGTAATGTCTCATCTATTTCTGCCAGAGTAGCACAGAATCCGGGAATTACTTCCTGCGTCTGCTTGTAATTATCGTTGAGCGATTTTAACGTCAAAGCATAACTTTCCGTTAACGCTTTTGCCGTTCGGATATTATCACGCTGTGTGATTTTGTGTGACAATATCACAACCTGCCAGCTGGCAACCAGCATTGCCGCAATGGCAATGGTCTGCATGACCAGAAACAGAATAAAGAATCGGGTCGTTCTGTTGTTTTTCATGTTCAATTTTTCTTTTCCTTCAAATAGGTTTCCACCGCCTGTGCAATTTTCAGATAATCGTTCGTCAGAATTGTATCAACTCCCATATCAAGCAGCGTTTTTACTTCTGCCGGATCATCGCAATAGAAGAACGTACAGCGGATGCCGTGCGCATGGGCTTTGTCAATCATCTCCTGATTATAATAAGGCACAAACAGCTGCGCTTTCTGACACCGGTATTTGATCGCACGGTCAATAATTTCCCAAGGATCGGGAAATGCTCCCATGCAGCGGGGAATATGGGGCGCATATTTGATGGCACTTTCCATTACATCCGGTGCCCCCATAAAGTAAACATGTTCCTGCTGATCATACTTATCCAGCAAATCGGCAATCATTTCCATCTGCCACTTCGGATATTCCGGTGCATCATGGGTTTCGCTGCTCTTCAAATGCAGATTGATGATTGCGTGACGGGCAAATTTGCAGAGAACTTCTTCAAATGTCGGGATTTTCATGCCCGCAAATCCGGCTCCGTGCTTGATTCCGAAATCCAGTTCCCGCAATTCGGCAAGAGTGTGTTCTTCCACCGTGCCGGTCCCGTTGGATACCCGTTCCAGATTGCTGTCGTGCGAAACAACCGGGATCCCATCCGCGGTGAAACGTATATCCAGTTCAATTTCCGGCGCACCCAATGCGATCGCCGCACCGAATGCCGCAAGTGAATTTTCCGGAATAACGGTATTGAATCCTCGATGTGCACAAACCCGGGGATAATCCAGTTTGCTGTCACCTTCGATCGTCATACTTCCGCAAGGACGATATGCCCAGGTGGCACGTGCCTGTTCAATGAATTGCTGATTGGGGATCATGGCTCCGCCAAAACTGTTTGACCGCATGTGTTTGTGCTTGATATCGTCAATCTCACAGCAGAATGTGCCGCATTGATTGCCGAATTCGCCGAGAATGACGCCTTCCGGAGAGACCACCATGGCATTTCCCCCGTTTTCTGCATGTTCGCCCATGGAGACCGAGGCACGCAGAACATAGCAGTTGCAGTTGAATGCCAGATGCTGATTCTGCATACGGAGAATGTCCTTCCGTTCACCGCGCTGGAACGAGGAGACAAGAACAACGTCCGGATTGCGATGGGCGATATGTGCCACATATTCGCTGAAATAGGTGTCGTAACAAATCAGAAAACCGAACCGGATTCCGTCAACGGTAATGATGTCCGGACGCCGGAACGTGCGTGTATATTCTTCATCAAGGAGATTGACATTTTTCTCTGCACGGGGCAAATGCTGTTTGTAAAAACGTCCTGCGCTGTTGCCTTGACGGTCAAAGATTTCCGTTGTGTTACGGAACAATCCTTTTTCCGCTTCGCACACATAATTGACTGCCACGATGGCATTACACCGTACTGCTGCATTTTTTGCTGCTGTGATGAGTTCTTCCGTATGAGCCTGCGCGAAAGGAATACAGGCTCCGACAGGAAACGATGCCGGCGCATTGGTATATTCCGGCGTCAGAATAATATCGCATGAGGCATCGCACTTATTGAGTTCCGCGATTGCCATTTTGACGGACATATCTGCATCGGTTTCGTTATTGGTAAACGGTATTTGAATAGCGCAAAGTTTCATTGATGACTCTCCTCTGTATACTTACTTATATTTTTTTTGAAAATATAACAGTCTTTTCTGCAAAATCAAACAGAAAAAGAAACTCCGTGCCATAAAATCAGGAAAAAACTGAGCCGTACTGCGTGGGGTGCCATTTGCCGCATTTAAGTTTTTGATGCAATGATGGAGGACATCCTTCGCCGTCGCGTTGCTCCTTTTTTTTGCAGGCAAAAAAAATCTACGACTGGCAAGACTGGCTTGTCATCTTCCGTATTTAAGTTTTTGATGTAATGCTGGAGTTCAAGTCCTCCTTCGCTAAAGCTACAGAGGACATCCTTCGCCGTCGCATTGCTCCTTTTTTTGCAAGCAAAAAAAAATCTACGACTGGCAAGACTGGCTTGCCATCTTCCGTATTTAAGGTTATGATGTAATGCTGGAGTTCAAGTCCTCCTTCGCTAAAGCTACAGAGGACATCCTTCGCCGTCGCGTTGCTCCTTTTTTGCAGGCAAAAAAAAATCTACGACTGGCAAGACTGGCTTGCCATCCGTAGCTTTAGCGAAGGATGGTGGATCCTGAGGGACTTGAACCCACGACCAAGTGATTATGAGTCACCTGCTCTAACCACTGAGCTAAGGATCCATATCGAAAATCTGATGATAATTGGTACTATACATCAAAAATGCCGTAAGGCAAATGTAAAACTTAAAAAAAAAGCAAAAAAAATCTTTTTTACACTTGATTATTAAAATTTTTAATTTATATTGTGCCGTACCCTTATTCAAGAAATCATAACAGAGAGGTGCGTTATGGCAGAAGAAAAAATCAATGTCCGCTGTTCCGGGTGTCAAACCGTGTACGAAGTTGATCGGGATGTTCTCGGAGAACGTTGTAAATGTTTGTCTTGCGGTAGCGATTTCGTTATCGAAGAATACATTGCTGCTCCTGATGAAGAAGTCCCTACAACTGCTGTGAAAATGGTGCGTTTGACTCAGAAAGGAATGATCCCTCAGGTCGACGATGATAAGTATAAGGTGTCAACTGTCACAAAGACGACTCAGACCGCTATTGGTATCACACGCGGAACCCGTAAATATGGTAACTACAAAAAGAAAAAAGCAGCAAAGAAAAGCTGGCTCGATATTCTCTGTTTCTGGAAGAAACAATAATATCCGTCCGAGGGGGAGTGTATTATGATTTTAATTTGCTTGATCTGTTTCATTGTCTTCAGTACAATGCAGGCAGTAACAGCAACCGATATACAGGGCGTCGGAGAAAAAACATCTGCCTCCCTGCAGGATGATTTTTCCCGTATCATGCTTGCGATTCGGGAGAAATCTCCTTTACTCTATCAGCAGTTGCAAACGATGCCCCGCGAAAAGGCTTTACGTGCCATATTCCGTGCCATGAATACTGCCGTGATGCCTGATTCCGAATATAAAGCGGTGCAGGATAAGCGTAAGAAAATCAAACCCCAATTCTTCTATGGTTTTCTGTCCGATAAGCGTTTGTTTTACATTCGTTGCGACCGGCTGGATCATGCCGCGATCCGGAATGTGTTGCAGAAGCAGGATAAAATTTCCGCATTGATCCTGGATTTCCGTACCGGTTCCGGGGACGATTATGCATCCGTATTACCGTTACAGGATTTTCTGCAGTCCAAAAAAATGCCGGTTGCGCTCTTGATTGGTAATGGGACATCCGGCGCAGCAGAATTGTTTTGTGCTTTGGTGAAGAAGGAAACCGATTTTATTTTGATCGGGCAGGCGGGCTCCGGCCAGATGTTCCCCATGGTTAAAGCGGAATTATCAACGGGCGTGTGGCATCTCCCTGTGATCGGGGAGAAATTCGCAACAATACCGGCAGGCGGGGTGAAGCCGGAGATTTATTTTACGGGCAGGGATCGGATCACAGCGGCGGGCTTGAAGCGTCTTGCGAATCCGGTTCGGGACGGCTTGTTGACGTTTGCGGGTGATTTTTTGATCAGCCGTCTGGTATTGCATGCAAAAAAATGAAAAAAAAGTTGAAAAAAATTTTGTTTTTTTTCTATGATGGATTATATTGTGTGTGTGCAAAATAATATTTAAACTGAGGAGCAGATAGCAATGAAATTTGAAAAAGCATTTACCTTGAGCCTTGCCGTTGCAGGAATTCTTTGTTTTACCGGCTGTAACAAAGATTATGTGGGCAAAGAAAATTCCCATCCGTTGTTTTCCAAGGCGGTATCTTACAAGACCAGCCAGAATTATCTGAAATCTGCGGAATCTTTTGAAGGTTTTCTGGTTCAGTGTCCGAAATCCGCAAAAGCACATCGTGAACTGGCAGAATTGTATGATTCCTATCTGAACGAATACGTTAAAGCAATCTATCACTATGAAAAGTATATGGATTATGCCGCACTCTCCAATGCAGAACGTCAGGACGTCCGCCGCATTGTGGATGGCTTGAAGCAGAAATTCTACGAAAAATATCAGCGTGAATCCGGTCAGGTTCCCATGAGCAAAGATGAAAAGGAAACTTTGCAGAACCAGCTCAGCGCGCAGAAACAAATCAGTGCAAAACTGGTGGAAAGATATAAAGAATTGGTTGATAACTATCAGAAACTCAATGCGCAGAACAATCAGATGCGCGATCAGCTCAAAGCCTATTCCAATCCTTCCTCTCCGCGCCGCAAAGCTTCTGATGCCAAAGCACCTGCAGCCAAAAATGCAAAAGCTCAGCAGGCAACTGCCGCAGCGAATGGTTCCGAGGTGATTCATGAAATCCGCCCGGGTGAAACATTGAATACGATTGCCCGTCGTTACAAAGTCAGCAGCAAAGCCATTCATGCAGCAAACCGTGCTGTGATCGGCCCGAATCCTTCCCGTATCAGAGTGGGTATGAAACTGCGTATTCCCGCACGTTCTGCTGCTGCACCTGCGGCAAAGAAGAATGTTGCCAAACCTGCAGCTGCAACTAAAACACCTGCTGCAACTGCAACCGCAAAAACAGCGGATGATGTCCTTGCGGATACTGATTCCGAGGAGTAATATCCTGCCTATGAAACAGAAAATCCTGCCATTCACCTGTTGTTTGTTCGCAGTTTCCGTCCTGTGCGGCGGATGCGGGATTTTTTCTGAACCTTCTTATACCCCGGTGCGCAGCTATGATCTGGTTGCTCCGGCATCGGTTGTGACCGGGGACTACAATGTTTCAGTTCAACCATTTACTTCCGAATCGGCAGCCAAATTCAAGATGCTGACCCGTTCCGGAGTTGAATTGTTTCATGATGAATTCAACCGCTGGTCACAAACTCCGGCGGTGCTGTTGACCCGTTACTGCCGCATGGCGTTTGCCGATGATGCTCCGGTCGACAGCAAAAAAAGTTTGCCTTCCTACGATCTTTCCGGTTCGGTGCTGGTGTTTGAGGCTGATCTCAAAACAAAGACGGCTCAGTTGTGTGTCCGTTATACAATTACGGATCAGAATAACGGCAGCATTTTACGTTCCGGTGTGTTGCATTATACCGTTCCGTTGAAAAAAGATGGAGCTTTTTCTGAAGCCTTTGCGGAAGCAATGTCAACTGCCGCAAAGCAGATGGTAACGGAGCTTGCCGGGATGATGAAAGATTTGAGCACAAAAAAGAAATGATTCAACTTGCTCAATAAAACAAAATAGCATCTTTATCCATGATGCATATCGCTTTGGGGTGTCCCTCGATATCGTACAGCATTTCTTTCCGGAATGATTCCAGCCAGATTTTCAACGCTTCGTCTTTGGGCATGGATACCTGTTTACATGCTTCTGGCGTAAACGGGACGGGGGCAAACCAGCGGGAATTGCGGATTTGATATTCCACTCCGTTGATTGATTCTGTACGGGAAAATTTAGAGTTTCCTGTAAGAATCTGTTTCATCCGTCTCTGCCATTGGGCATTGATCATATTTTTATTTTTGAGCAGAAGATTATCCCACAATGCCGGATCGGCACCGGTGGCACGCAAAATCTCCTGTCCTTCTTCCGCACGGATTTCTGCGGCAAGGTTTGTGACAACGATGGAATTGTATGCAGCAACGTTACGGAAACATGCTTTCCGGATACCATAGGGATCGGGCAGCAGAAGTTTTTCCGGATCATCGGGATCACACATCAAATTTCCCAGATGGAAATCGGGATGCAGGATTTTATTTTCATTCAACGTTTTTAATAATGCCGTCAATGCCGCTATGAATTTCTTGCGTTGGTTTTTTGCCGAATCATCAGAGGGCAGGGCGTACCAGAATTGAGCAGCGCTGCAATAATTTTTAATTTCTCTGGAGATAAGGCAGGATTCAGAAGCGCGTTCGCCGCATGCTTCGTAGCGGATCACGGGGAGATTCAACTTGTGCAGCAAACCTGCTGCATGGAATTCCTGTCTGCTCTTGCTGTAAAACAGATTGCAGCATTTCTTCAGAAACGATTTCGGAGTATCGTATTTGATATAAAATACATCGCCGTTTTCGGGATTTGTGGCTTTGCAGACGGAGCGGACCGGATTCTGTTTTATCACCGTTGACGGGAATGTCAGAATCTGATCGGGATCCGGCAGCAGAGAATCGGCATTTTCCGGGAAAATCCATTTGAATTTTTTCTCAGCCATTATCTGTGCCCTTTATTCTGTTTACGGCTGATTTCTTTATTCCATCTTGCAAGCCGTTTTTTAATGAAAAACATGACATTGTCTAATGATGGCGGATACAAATCCGGTGCGACTTCATGATACAGCGCACAGAATTCTCTGCATCTTTCTCTGATTTTGTTATCGCAATCATCCAGTTCGTTAAAGTAATATCCCATGGAGAAAAAGATGCGGGAAATTTCTCTGTCGACTTCCATCGGTTTTGCTTTCTTTCTGACTCGTACGGAATCCAAATCCCAGATACCGAAACTGTTATCGGGATCTTTCCAATCGCCATCGCAATAGAAGTTAACCAACTTTAAATCTCCATGAACGATGCCCGCCCGATGAAGTTTTGTAATTGTTTTTGCCGCCCAGAGGAGAAATGTTTTCATGGCGGCTTCTTTTTCTTCTGTATTCAACAGCAGTTTATCGATGGGGGTTGCATTGATCTTTTCTGTCAGGATATACCCGGCATGAAGATAAAGTCCGGTCTTTTTTTCTGCTGCCATGTAGACTTTTGGTGTTCTGATCTTAAGCTCTTCGAAAATTTCAGCAACTTTAGCCGCATGAAAAACCCGTGCTTTGCGGAAGAGATAGCGGCATGTAAAACGGAAACCTTTATTGTTATTGCGTTTCAGAAAATATTCAGTATCCGATCCGGGAAAACGCACCAGGGATGCTGTCGTTGTCGGGGAATCTTTCAGAGATACGCCATTTTTCAACATGGAATCCAGTTCTTCTGTGCAGAACGTTGAAGGCATCAGCGGTTTGCCGGAATTGGTGATAATGCCGGAAAGGGCGCCATTCTTAAAGTATGTAGTGCTGCTCATAATGCACCTCCTGCAATTTGCCAATACAGAGCCAATGCAAGGTCTGCGGCAATCTTCATGCTTTCTCCGGATATTTTATCCAGGGTATCGTCGGATGTATGCCAGTAAGAATTCTCCGGTCCGTATTGAAAATCAATTAAATCAATGCAGGGAATTCCGTTATTCTGGAATGGCACATGATCGTCCAGAATCGTACTTGTGAAATCGCCGACGTGTTTGCGTAAATTCATTTTTTCTGCGGCAGAGAACAGCAGATGACGCAGCCGGTTATCCGTATCCCGGGAAAGAGTGATATTCAAATCTTTATCGCCGATCATGTCAAGAAGAATCATCGCCTTGCAATGCTTCAGAGTTCCGTCGGCTTTCCATTTTTCTGCGAGATGACGGCTGCCGTGGAGACCATCCATTTTTCCATAATCGTAACGGGCTTCCTCTCCATCGAAGAACGCAAATACCACATCCATTGGCAGTTTTTTATTTTGTAATGTCTGCATCATGCCCAGCAGAGCAGCGACTCCGGATGCACCGTCATTCGCGCCCTGGAACGGGACTTCCGGCGGAAAATATTTGGTGTCGAAGTGAGCTGCAATCAGTACGAAATCACGTTTGCCTTTTCCGGATGATGCCAAAACATTATGGAATTTGACTTTGCCGGAAACAGTCTGTTCTTCAAAACTCTGAAGGGAAACGTTCAGCTGCGGATTCATCTTTTTGCATTGCTCCTGAATCCATTTTGCTGCTTTTTCTGCACCTTCTGAACCGGAACAGCGGCTGCCGAGTTTGACATGTTCCTCCGCCAGATTTTTCAGCAATGCCGCATCGGTTACGGGTGCAGGTCCGGATGCCGGAGAGCAAGCCGCGCCGAGCAGAAACAAGGCTGCTGTGAAAGAGTACATAACATGCCGAAAGCCGCGTTTCATAGCCGATTATTCCCCTTTGTCAATATGGAGTCCGCGTCTCTGGAATGTGGGAATATCCAGGTCTTCATCTTTATATTTGACCGTCGGGAATTTTGTAAACACTCCACGGGAAAGACTGGTCAGCCCCAGTTCACCCTGGAAGAGCGGCAAACCGCTGTCCTGAACCACATTCGTGGGGGCGGCAGCCCGCTTGGAAGAGGCAATAGAGCGTTTCTTTTTCTTCAGGGATTTCGGATCCGATTCATCATATTTGATCGTGATTACCGCAAGCTGGAAGAAATCCGGATCGCCGGTATTTGTGTTGATACCTGTCATGACCTCCGTTCCCTGGGGGAATAATGCGGTGCATTGTTCCAGAGAACGCTTCATTTCTGCCAGAGTCATTTTTGAGCCGCCGGAGAGGATGACGAGTGCGGCATCGGCTTCCTTGATCGTTTCCAAACCGCCGAGGAAGGGGGAATCCATCACTTTCTGCAAAGCGGAAACGGTACGGTCTGTTTCCGCCGGATCCGTGGATTTGCCGATCCCGATTGCACAAGTTGTTTTGTGCTTGTTGAGAACGTTAAGGAAGATACCGTAATCGCTGCCCGTGAAATCATCACATTTCAGCAAATTGGCGATCCCTGCAACGGTGGATGCCATTTCTGCATTGGCCAGAGTCATGGCCTGTGCCGCAGATGTTTCGGGTGGAAGACGGGTATAAAGTAAATCATTGGGGAGCGGCAGGACGACATTGGGGAAGCAAATCAATTCGTTCAGACAGTCTTCCGCATTTTTGCGTCTGCTGTAATTTTCCGTAAGGAACGGCATTGTCAACAACAGAATGGAGGGCGTGCCGAGTTCGCGCAGAACACTGGCAACGGTCCTCAATCCGCCGGTGGCAGTACCGCCGCCCAGCCCGGCAGTGATGACAATCATATCATAACCGTTGAGCAGGTCGATGAGTTTTTTACGTACTCTTGCCAGCGCACGTTCGCCGCGGATAATATCGCCGCCGCAACCGGAATCAATGCGCAGATTCCAGTCGGAAGAAGCCGCAAGCTGAAAATCGGCGGGATGATCTTTCAATGCCATGGAATCGGTGTCGATCACCGCAGTATAGAGCCCGGACTCCGGTGCAATTGCTTTCAGACAACGGATGATATGACATCCTGCGCCGCCGACGCCGAGAGCGAGGACGCGTTTCCCATTATTTGCAGAATTCATATTTTCAATGCTCCTGTTGCTTTTTTGACCTGATAAACCACGTTATCAAAAATACTGGTCAGAGTATCACTGACACGTGCCTGGCCATTTTCACCATAATTGCTGTGGACATATTTCAGCATCCCCAGCAGTGCGGTGTAACAGCAGGGCGGATAGCGGAAGACGCCGCCGACTCCGGCAATACCTGCAGCCGGTTCGCCGGTACGGGCATGAATTCCCATAACGTCCTGCAGAATGGTTGCGGAGGAATCAATCAATGCTCCTCCGCCGGTGAGGACGCAGCCGTTACCGATATAATTGGCAAGCTGTTTGCTGTCGATCTGCTCTTTGATGAGGGAGAAGATTTCTCTCATTCTGAGCTGGATGATTTTTTCAAAAGAATCAAGCGGAATTTTCCGTTTTCTGGAAACGGCGGAGTCGGAATATTCTAACGCGGTCAAGCCGTTTTCACGCATCTTGCGCAATTTGGATTCTTTGATGAAGGTATTGGCAAAATCGTAAGGAATATCCAATCCGACCGCCAAGTCGTTCACAACATTGTCACGCCCGGCAGGGATGGTTCCGCTCATCAGAACACCATCCCACATGATTACGGCGTAAGTGGTCACCCCTGCGCCCATATCGATCAGGAGCGCGCCCTGATTGCGTTCATCTTCCGTGAGGGTGCTGAATACGGGCATGATGCTGGCGGGCAGCGGTTCGCCACCCTGTTCAAAGCCCAGTTCGCGCAGCATGGCATTGATCCGTTCCACCCGTTTACGTTCGGTGTAAATCAGGTGAACGTAAGCATCCAGCTGTTCCGCCAGCTGTCCGGTGGGGTCTTTGCAGCGGGAAGTGCGGTCGATGACGAAATAGGAATCGTAATCGCCGATACGGACTTTATCTTCGGGTTCGGGCAGACTTTTTGCACGTTCGACGGCTGTCATGACATGTTCCAGCGTGGTTTTCTTGCCGGCATCACCGAGGAGAACAGAGCCTTCGCCCTGTGCGGTGTAAGAGGGATAGCCGTTGACGAGATAATAAACTTCGCCGCGGTCTTCCGGAATGCGTGCGCCTTTATCCGCTTCATTCAAAGCCTGCTTGAGGATTTTCATGACCGCGTTATAATCCAGGATCATACCTTTACTGATACAACCTGCACTGCTTTTCTGGGCGAAGGATAATATTTCCGGTTTCCCCGCTTCATCCTGGGAGCCGTAAAGAACG
This sequence comes from Victivallales bacterium, assembly GCA_045639325.1. Taxonomy (GTDB): domain Bacteria; phylum Verrucomicrobiota; class Lentisphaeria; order Victivallales; family UBA1829; genus RGIG8244. The sequence goes on along the minus strand of JAZUCU010000019.1, from coordinate 128,314 downwards.
CAGATCTTATCCGATCCGAATTCGATAAGCGTGTAAAATTGTCTGCCGAAACGTGACATGTCAGCCTGTTCTCCTTACATTGCTGCGGGAATACCGATTGTCAAAGTCTTCAAACCGTCTGTCAGAATATCGCGCACGGCACAGCAGAGAGCCAGACGGGCCATACGGATATCATCGGAATCGGCATTGAGGACCGGGCTTTCACGGTAGAAGCGGTTGAATGCTTTTGCCATATCCAGCAGATAAGAGACCAATACAGAGCAATCGAATTTTTCGGATGCTGTACGGATGATGGACTGATAACGCAGTGCTGTCACCGCAATTTCACGTTCCGAGGGACTGCTCAGCAATGCCCAGTCGACGTTGTTGCGATCGAGTGTCAAGCCACGGTCAGCAGCTTTGCGTTCGATGGAGTTGATACGGGCACAGACGTACTGAACATATGGGCCGGTATCGCCTTCGAATTTGAGGGAGGCGTTGGGGTCGAAGAGAATGGTTGTCTTCGGGTTGAATTTGAGCAGCATGAATTTCAAAGCGCCCATACCGATCGTTTCAGAACGTTCTTCCAAATCTGCCGGAGCGGCTTCGCCTTCGCCGAGACGTTCCAATGTGGCAGTCTTTGCCAGATTGTGCATTTCGTCAAACAGGTCGTCGGCATCGACAACGGTACCTTCGCGGCTTTTCATTCTGCCGGAGGGGAGATTGACCATACCGTAAGAGAGATGATAGAGTTTATCTGCCCAGGTGCAGCCCATCTGCTTGAGGATTTCAAACAGCATACGGAAGTGGAGATTCTGTTCATCGCCCACAACCCAGATCATGGAATCCGGTTTGTGTTCTTCATGCTTCAGCAATGTTGTGCCGATATCCTGCGTGATGTAAACGCTGGTGCCGTCCTTACGCAGCAGAACTTTCTGGCCGGTTTTCCCCAGGTCGGCGATGACTGCACCATCTTCCCGTTTCTGGAAAACGCCTTTTCCCAGATTTTCCATAACAGTGCTTTTTCCCAGCAGGTAAGTATTGCTTTCCAGATAAGTTTTATCGAAATGAACGCCCATACGTTCGTAAGTCTGATCGAATCCGGCATAAACCCAGGAGTTCATCATTTCCCAGAGCTTGACGGTTTCTTCATCGCCGGCTTCCCACTTCCGGAGCATTTCCTGTGCTTCACGGCCGATTTCCGTTTCCAGGAACAGTTCGTCATTATCTTTCTCCGCCAGTTCCGGATGCGCTTCTTTCAATGCTTTGAGTTCTTCGCTGAGGAGCTGATTGAACTTGACATAGAAGTTACCAACATAATGGTCGCCCTTGATGCCTGCCTGTTCCGGTGTGATGCCGTTACCGCAGCGTTTGTAGGCCAGCATGGATTTGCAGATGTGAATACCGCGGTTGTTGATCAGGTTTACCGGAATCACTTTGTGACCCGCACGGCTGAGCAGGGAGACGGTTGCCATACCCAGTGTGTTGTTACGGACGTGACCCAGGTGCTGAGGTTTGTTGGTGTTCGGTGCGGAATATTCAATCAGAATGCTTCTGCGCTGAGAAGGATCGACGGTTGCATCTGCCAGCAGCGCCGGGATGTCAGCAACGGAACTTTTGTGCAGAGCTTCTGCGGTGAGAGAAATGTTGACGAATGCTTTGACACATTCCACTTTTTCCACATCTTTGTGCTGACGGAGAATTTCCACCACTTCCTGTGCCAATGCAATCGGCTGCGCTTTCAACTGTCCCGCAAAACGGAAACAATTGACCGTGATATCTGCATTCTGTCCGGCGGGACATGCTTCCCACGGGACATTGAATGTACCCTGTTCCAAGTTATGAGCGGCTGCAAGAGAATCGCCGAGCGCGGCAAGACAATCGAGTTTCATGTTTCAAGTTACCTTATATGTTAGAGTGTTGTACGTACAATAGATGTGGTGATTCCTTCGGTGACTTTAATGGTATATTCACCGAAACAGGCGGGAATCAGAACGGATGTACCGGGCTGGACTTCTGTCCGGAATTTTTCGTTGCCCACATCGAAGGGGGCATTGACCGCAGTCAGAATGTGACAGCTGCCCGGGTGACCGGCGGTTGTGCTGCGCCATTCGCTGATCAGTTTGAGGTCTTCGCAATGGAAGAACTGACAACGGTTGATGATGGGATATTTCCGGTTATGGCCGACTTCCCCGCTGACGCCGGAAATGCGAGCTACGGTGCGGTCCATAAAGTCTGTACAGGCAACGGCCTGTTCCAGATGAAGTTCACGCGGTTTGCCATCGGGGCCCAGACGGTTCCAGTCATAAACGCGGTAAGTGGTATCGGAATTCTGCTGGATTTCCAGAAGCAGGTTGCCGGCACCGATCATGTGGGGTCTGCCTGCTTTGATGAAGTAAGCATCGCCGGGATAGGAGTCGAAAGATTGGATATCGTTTTCCATTTCGGCACTGTTGAGGTGTGCCAGGAATTTCTGACGGGTCGTTGTGCTTTTCAGACCGACGTAGATTTTTGCACCTTTTTCGGCGGAGAGAACGTACCACATTTCCGTTTTCGGTTCGCAGGTCCCGTTCTGTTGAGCACAGTAATTTTCATCCGGGTGAACCTGAAGGGAAAGATTCTGGTTGGAGTCGATGATCTTTACCATCAGAGGGAAACGGCCGCCTTTGAATCCGGCACCGATCAAATCCGCGCCGTACCATTCGATCAACTGGTGAATGGTTGTGCCTGCAAGAGATCCGTTGATGACTTTGCTTTCCATGCCGGGCCGGTCGCAAATATCCCATGCTTCGCCGACGTGATCTGCATCATCGGGCAGAGGGCGGTTGAGAACGGTTTTTATGCGTGTGCCGCCCCAGAGGACAGTTTTGTAATACGGTTCAAACAGGAAGGGATAGAGTTCCTCTTTGGAGGGGATGTTCATGGTTCAGACTCCTTTCAGAAAATGTCTTTATTAATACATTAAAGAAATGTAGCTCATTTTTTCATTTTTTCAAGTTTTTTTTGTATAATTGCGCAAAAAACTCAAGTTTTTATTTGCATTTTTTTATTTGCTGTTGTAACTTATGCCATTAACCGTTAAAATCAAAGAAAGGATGTCTGAAAAATGAAACATGTATTGCTGATCGCTTGTACTGTTGTTGCCACCGCATTTTTTACCGCTTGTGAAGAAGCTTCCCCCGCAGAAAAAACAGTTGATTCCGTCAAAAAAACAACGGAAAATATTGCCAAAAAACCTGCCGGTGTACCGTCAAAAGTTTATAAGCAGATCAAAGGTTTCGAACAGAAACACAATAAAGATGTTCAGAAACAGTTGGATAAAATGTGATAATAACTTTTGAATGGATAAAAATACAATGAAGACCGATGCTCAAATCTTGAAAGAAAACGCAGATAATGCTTTCGCTGATAAAAAATACAAGGAAGCCGCAATGCTTTACCGTGCCGCTGCGGAATTAGGATATGCTGACGCACAATACGAACTTGGTGACTGTTATTACTTGGGGTACGGTGTCGACGAAGATGAGGCAATGGCTGCCAAATGGTATCGCAAAGCTGCGGAACAGGGGCATGCCGCCGCACAATGTGCCTGGGGGAATTGTTTATATTTCGGTCAAGGCGTCGAAGAAGATGAAGAAGAAGCCGCAAAATGGTATCGTGCTGCTGCCGGACAGGATCATGTGGAGGCACAGTATCGATATGGCAATTGTTTGTTTTATGGTAACGGTGTCGAGGAAGATGAAGAAGCCGCTGCTGCCTATTTTCAAGCCGCGGCTGATGAAGGCTATGCAAAAGCACAGTGTGCCCTTGGTATTTGCTATTTCACCGGAGCCGGCATAGAGGAAGATGAGGAAGAGGCTGTAGCCTGGTTTTTCTCAGCCGCCGAACAGAATCATGCCGAAGCACAGAGAAGACTTGGTAACTGCTATTATTACGGCAATGGTGTGGATCAGGATTACGCCGAAGCCGTAAAATGGTATCGTGCTGCCGCCGAACAGGGGGATGCTGATGCGCAGAATTTGTTGGGCGATTGCTATAATTATGGGGATGGTGTTGCCGAAAATCCTGCCGAAGCAGTGAAATGGTATCAGGCTGCTGTCGCACAGAATCATGCAGAAGCGCAATGCAGTCTTGGACTCTGTTATAGTCGTGGTCATGGCGTTGCCACAGATTATGTGAAAGCGGCACAGCTTTATCGTTTGTCTGCGGAACAGGGGTGTGCCGATGCGCAGAGTATGCTCGGTTCCTGTTATGAAAATGGCAGTGGTGTTGTTCAGAACATGACAGAAGCCTTGAAATGGTATCGCAAAGCAGCGGAACAGGGCGATGAAGATGCGCAGAAACGTTTGAAAGCATTGGGGCAAAACTGGTAAGTGATTCGGTATGCTGCGGGATAAATTTTCGAGCAGGGTGTTTTTTTGCTTTAAAAACTTAAAACTCTGCTTGAAAAATCATTTTTGCGTGCTATGATATGATATGTCGATTACGTCGTATTGTATCCATCATTCCGTATGAAAGGAGAAATGTAAAAATGAAAAAGTTTTATTCCACTCTGTTCGCTCCGTTTCTGATGTCTGTTTTTGCGTCGAATGTCATTGCTGATGATGTGTTTGAATGTGAATTCAAGCCCGGTAAATGGAATAAAGCTGATTTTATCAGCGTGAAAAGTTCCCGTTGGCCAAATATCAATGGTTTCCGTCAGGAAATGGATCACATCGTCAATATCTGCCCGAAAGATGCAACGAAAGAAGATATGCTCTCCAAACGTTGCGGCGAAACTTATGCCGCTATGATTTATAAAGTTCCCCTCAGAGGGAATCATGAGATCAAGGCGGAAATGAGTTTCGATTACCGCATGGCTCCTTCTGTTGTTATTGCAGATAAACCCGGCAAAGATAAAAATGGATATCCTGAATTCCGTACGCATTTCGAAATCGTGCTGTTTGATCAAGGCGTCAATGTATGGCGTCACACCTTCCAAAACGGCAAACAGGTCTGGAAAAAAGTCGCAGCTTTCAAGGCGGATTTTGCCCCCAACCGGAAATATGAAATGGAAGTCGATGTCGATTTTACACTTTTCGGCCCCCGTATGAGTGTATCCGTCGGCAAACACCGCGTGACATTCCGTGATGACATGATTCCGAAAGAATATTATGCGGGGATCATTGCCAGCGAAGGCGTGAACCGTTTTTATGAGTTCGAAATTGATTGATTTTTTTACCACAGAATTTGCAATTTTGCAAAAAAGGGACTATAGTATAAGAGCTGATTTATGAGGTGAAATGATGAAGAAAGAAGCAAAAACTGGCGCAGTAAAGAAGACAACAAGAAAATGTTCTGCCAGAAAAACGCTCAAGCCGGTGGCAAAACGGAAGAAAGTGATGACCGTTGAAGATAATCTGAAGAAACTTGCCGCATCCAGAGTGCCTTCCACATTCGTCAAAGAACATGATGGTATGTGGGATCATGCAGGGTGGCTGCAGTTCCTTGATATTCTTAAAGCCAAAGGATATGATCCTATCGATCCCGATCGGGCAGGGTTGATCCTTGAAGATGCAAAAGCAAAATATTTGAAAAAGAAAGGCTGATTTTATTTCAGCCGGAATCGGATGTGATTTATGTTTGAACTTGATATTGTAAGAGAGTTTTCCGCCGCTCATTCTCTGCGCGGATATAATGGCGATTGTTCTGCACTCCATGGTCATAACTGGATGGTGCAGGTGTTTATCAAATCCCCCGAATTGGATTCCATCGGCATCGCAGTCGACTTCAAAGTCCTCAAGCGGGAATTGACCCGGATCCTGGAACAGTTCGACCACAAATATTTGAACGATCTGCCCTGTTTTGCGGATGTCAACCCCACCAGCGAAAATCTGGCACGGGTTATTTATAAAGAACTTTCAGCCGCTATCAATGATTTGGGCCCTGCAAAAGTTGCACGTGTCCGTGTTTGCGAATCTCCCACTTCCGGCGCTTCCTATTACGAAGATTAAGGTATTATTATGTCTGAAATTCAACGGCTCGTTGAGGTCATGCGCCGTCTCCGTGCGCCCGATGGCTGTCCGTGGGACAGAGTGCAGACTCATGTTTCCCTGAAAAAGAATCTCATTGAAGAAGCAGCGGAATTCCTCGATGCCATTGATGAAAAAGATGACGCGCACATGAAGGAAGAGTTGGGCGATCTGCTCATGCAGGCAGTCCTTCATGCTGTTATTGCAGAAGAACGCAATGCTTTCAATTTCGAAGACGTCGCTCACGATATTACGGAAAAAATGATCCGCCGTCATCCCCATGTCTTCGGCGATAAAAAAGCAGAGTCGGCGGATGATGTACAGGCGTTATGGCAGAAAGTCAAGAAGGAAGAGAAAAACGGTCAGCTCCCTACTTCCGTGCTGGCTCGGATTCCTCATTCTCTGCCCGGCTTGATGCGGGCGGAAAAAATGCAGCGCAAAGCCGCAGAAGTTTCTTTCGACTGGAAAGAAGAGCAGGATGTCCGGGCAAAACTGGAAGAAGAATTCAAGGAAGTCTGTGCCGCATTCCAAACCGGTAATGACGATGCCATTGATGAAGAATTGGGCGATCTGATGTTTACCGTTGTCAATCTTGCCCGTTTCCGCAAACGTGCCACGGCGGAAGAATTGCTGCAGCGGGCATCCGATAAATTCCAGCGTCGTTTTCAATATCTGGAATCTAAAGTTGCCGATGCCGGAAAAGCCCCGCAGGATATGACCCCGGAAGAATTGGATGCTCTCTGGAATGAAGCCAAGAGTGTCGAAAAATCAATCTGATTTGGTGATAGAATGACAACGCAAAATGGGATAAAAAATGCAATTTATGATGGCTTGGTAAAACATTCCAATTGGATTTTTCATGTTTCCTGTGTCATGATATTGCTGTTTCTGTTTCTGGATAATGCGTATAATTACTTGTTGGAACAGAATCCCGGCAAGTTTTGTCTTCTGTATTCTATTCTTTATTTTCTGTTTGTTGCCGCTACGGTTCTGTTCCCCGTCGGAGCAGTTTTTTATTTTCGCCGAAAACCGTTTGCATTTTCCTGGCTGCTGTTGATCTTTATCACATTTCTTGTTTCGATTTCGGGGGTATGCGGTTTCCGCCATCCTTGCATTGATGATCCGTATATGGATTTCCCGGTGAAAGATCTGCTTTACACCTGGAGCTGTTTTTATATCCTGTCTGCATTTGTGCAGGGCGGCATCATGACCATTTTCTATTTGATCTTCCGCAAACGTTTCAAAGCGGAAGACAAACAGTGCTGCTGTAAGACCTCTATTATTCTGACCGTCTTTGTGATTCTTTTCACGATAGCAGCATTGATCGGCACGTTTTATTTTATGCGGAAATGACTTTTTTTGAAGTCCTGACTTGAAAATGCAGTAAATTATGCTATTATATTCCCGAATAAAAATTTGGAGTATAACATGAAACATACTGCTTTATTCATGCGAAAAAATCATTCTGACGAACCACCGACAGATTTGTCTTGTGCCGATGCTTCTGATTTTGATATAAAGATTGACTGTAATGGCGTTGATCTGGAAATGGTAAAGATCAAAGCCGGTACATTTATGATGGGTAGTCCGGAAGATGAGTGGGGAAGATATCCCGATGAAAAATTGCATCAGGTGACATTGCCCCAGGATTATTGGCTTGGCAAGTATCAAGTAACACAAGCACAATGGGAAGCAGTGATGGGGGATAATCCATCTAGATTCAATCGTCATGATTTTTCAGTGGAACAATTAATCCGCTGGAAGGGAAATAGATCATTTCGTAATATTTTAGACACGCCTCATTTTGCGAAATATCAGAATTGTGATAACCGTCCAGTGGAAAAAGTCCGCTGGGAGGAAGCAAAATCATTTTGTGATAAGCTCAACGAACATTATGCCGGGAAATTGCCATGCGGTTATAAGTTTGATTTGCCTACGGAAGCGCAGTGGGAATATGCCTGTCGCGCGGGTACAATGACGGCATTGAATAACGGCAGGATTTTAATGGATGGCGACATTTGTATTGATCTTGTAGAAGTTGCTTGGTATAATTCTTGCGATGATTCTGAGAATAAGAAGGAGAAGGCGCAAACTCATCCGGTGGGACAAAAGCGTCCCAATAACTGGGGTTTATATGATATGCACGGCAATGTCTGGGAATGGTGTCGGGATTGGTATGGTGATTACAGAGATGGTGCAGTAACAGATCCCGTAGGACCACGGACTGGCTCTTACCGCGTGTTCCGTGGCGGCAGTTGGTGCGACAACGCGAAGAACTGCCGTTCTGCGTACCGGAGCATCTGGGTACCGCGCAATCTCTTCAACTACCTGGGCTTCCGCCTGGCCCTTGTGCCGGAGCAGTAAGACTGGGCAGAGTTTTTTTGTCAGACTTGTCGGACTTGTCAGACTGGTCCGACGGTGCGGAGCGAAGTTTTGTACGGAGATATACGGAGGATTACGGAGATATACGGAGGGGGTAATTTGATGCCGTGACAACGGAAACAAAAATTGCAACGGCAGCAAAAATGAGATATCGGATTTCTCCGTACCTCTCCGTATTCATCCGTAAAACTCCGTACTTCTCCGTATTAAAGGGTTAATGCACAAAAAAATCTTATTTAAACTTGAAAATGCAAAAAAATGGGATATATTACCAGTTCGCTTCGATTATTCATGCAAAACATTAAAGATCGGAAAAATAAAAACATGGAAATGACAGAAAAAGCAAAACTGCACGTTGGCGGGAACGATATTGAATTGCCCGTCATTGTCGGGACTGAAGGCGAAAAGGCAATCGAAATCGGTCAGTTCCGAAAGCAAACCGGTTATGTCGTTCTTGACCCCAGTTTGATGAACACCGCAGTGTGTCAGAGTTCCATCACTTTTGTTGACGGGGAACACGGGGTGCTTCGCTATCGTGGATATCCGGTGGAAGAACTGGTACAGAAACATTCCTTTACGGATGTGGCATATCTGCTTGTGCATGGAGAACTGCCGGATCCGGAACGCAAGAGAAATTTTTCCCATCTTCTGAACATCAACTCTCTGATGCACGAAGATATGCGTCACTTCTTCGACCGTCTGCCCCGTGGTGCACACCCGATGCATATTCTTTCCACTATGATCAATGCTCTGGCAGTGTTCTATCCCAACGTTGACCAGCTTTCTATGGAAGAAGATATTGAGCTCTCTACCGCACGTCTGATTTCAACGGTCCGTACAATGGCGGCGTTTGCGTATAAGAAAAGTATCGGTGAACCGGTTGTTTACCCGCGTATCGACCTTTCTTACTGCGCCAACTTCCTGAACATGATGTTCGATTCTCCGGTACTGCCTTACCGGATCAGCGAAGAAGCCGTTCGTATCCTGAACGTCCTGCTGATTCTCCATGCAGACCACGAACAGAACTGTTCTACGACAACGGTCCGTACCATCGGCAGTGCGCAGGTGAACCTGTATGCAACCATTTCTGCCGGTATTTCTGCATTGTCCGGCCCGCTGCATGGTGGTGCAAACCAGCAGGTTGTGGAAATGCTGCGTACGATCGAACGGGAAGGCAGCACGGAAAAATATTTTGCCAAGGTGAAAGACTCCAAAGACCCGACAAAGTTGATGGGCTTCGGTCACCGCGTGTACAAAACATTCGACCCGCGTGCAAAGATCATCAAAGAAGAATGTCACAAGTTCCTGAACAAGATGAATATCAACGATCCGCTGCTTGAAGTGGCACGTGAAGTGGAAAAGACAGCTTTGAACGACGAATACTTTGTGAAACGGAATCTGTATCCGAACGTGGACTTCTATTCCGGCATTGTTTACCGTGCGTTGGGCATTCCGGAAAACATGTTCACCGTGATGTTTGCATTGGCACGTCTGCCGGGCTGGATTGCCCACTGGCGTGAAATGATCGGTATGGAAACAAAAATTGTCCGTCCGCGTCAGATTTATGTGGGAAAAACACTTCGCCACGCTTGACTTTTTCGTCAAGGGGTGTAAATTACTTACAGAACCCGAAATATATTGTATAATTTGGAGGTAATGAACGATGATGAAACGTATGATTACATTGGCATCTGCAGCTGCATCTCTCATGCTGACAGCTGCCTGTGCGATGACTGAAGAAGTCAAAGTCAATGAAAAATTTGTAGTGACACCGAATTCCGATGTGACGAAGATGGCGCAGTGCGATTATTCTCAGGCCGTTTCTTATAATCTGAAACCGGGCATGATTTATATCTGCCCTGATTTTGCCAAAGTCTTTGAAGTTGGCAAAGTGGAAAGCAACGTAACCGAAGATGGTTTGGTTTCCGGCCGCATTTATGGCAAAACGAAACCGTATTCCTTCTTCACCTGGATGCTCAAAGGTGAAAAGCCGTATCGTGTGGCATTCCGTTATGTCTGGTTTGACAAGAATGGTAAAGTCATGAAACTGAAGAACAACACACCGTTGCGGATTCGCGAGATCATGCCGGGCGACCCTGTCCGTTTCTCTGACATTGCGCCTGCTGAAGATTGCAAATCTTTCTGTTTTGCTGTGGGTATTCTCCATAACAATGCAGAAATGAAACAGATACAGAAAGATCAAAAAGAATATGCCGCGGAAGCTGAATTGAAAGCTCCCGTAAAACAAGACCCCTCAAAACAGGTAAAGATTGTAAAATGATTGAACTCGACTTTAAGAAGAGCGGCGGCTTGATCCCCGCGATCGCCCAGGACTGGAAAACCGGTGATGTGCTCATGTTGGCATACATCAATGAAGAATCCTGGAATGAAACACTGAAAACGGGCGCAGCGACTTACTGGTCCCGTTCCCGGAATAAACTCTGGAAGAAGGGTGAAGAATCCGGCAACCGTCAGATTGTGAAAGAAATCCTCATCGACTGTGATGAAGACACTGTGATTTTCAAAGTGGATCAGATCGGCGGCGCAGCTTGCCACGAAGGATACCGCTCCTGTTTCTTCCGCAGATTGGAAAGTGATGGCAGTCTCAATGTTGTCGGTGAGCGTATCTTCGATCCCAAAGAAGTCTACAAGAAATAAGAGTATTTCTGACTATTTTCTCCCCGGGGAAGCGATTGTTGATGAACATGCTTCCTGGGGAAGCTGTACAACTCTTGGCGCAGGTCTCGGCGAGTTCACACTTGTGAAGCTCCTGAATTGTGCTGATGCGGAACGTTATGTGCCCGCATTGCGTGCAGATGGATACCAGCTTATCCCTCTGGGGGGCGGTTCCAATTTTGCCGGTTCTGACATGCCATTGCTTAACACCGTTTTCCTGAAAGTGGAAGACGGTGTTTTCCTTTTTTTGCAGGAGGAAGCCGATGGCGTGATTCATGCCGGTGCCGCCTGTACCTTGCGCAGTCTTCTGACTTTTGCCAAAGAGAAAGGCCGTTGCGGTATTTCCGGCTTGTCCGGTATTCCCGGCAGTTGCGGCGGTGCGTTATTTATGAATGCCGGGGCGAAAGGTGTTTGTATTTCCGACTTCCTTATTTCTATGGATGTTATGGATTTGCAGACAGGTAAAATTCGTGTGATCCGCAAGGAAGAACTGCCCTGGCAGTACCGGTCATCCGGCTTGGGATCAGACTTGATGATTCTTGCGGCGCGTTTCCGTTTCCCTGATGGTGACGTGGCGGAAGAGGATCGTTTATGGAGTGAAGAATCGGAACGCCGCAGGAATGCGCCGAGAGGGCGCAGTGCAGGGAGTACATTCCGGAATCCGCCGGGAATGATTGCGGGTAAATTACTGGAATCGGCGGGTATGAAAGGTCGAAAGACCGGCGCATTTGAAGTCGCGACGGAGCACGGCAACTGGGTTGTGAACCGGAGTGGTGCGGCGGGAAGCAGTGCGGATTATGCATCGCTTCTGCACGAGATGCGCGAAACGGTATTGAAAACAGAACAGATATTATTACATACAGAAGTGAGGTTTGCCAATATGCAGGATCAGGAAAATGCAGCATTGAAAGTCCTTGTTCTCAAGGGTGGAGTTAGCAGTGAACGTGAAATTTCCTTGCGTTCGGGCGGCAACGTGGCGGATGCGCTGCGTACTGCCGGTTTTACGGTTAAGGAATTTGATATTCAGGAATTGGCGTTGACCGATGACATGCTTCATTGGGCGGATGTGATTTTTCCGGTTCTTCATGGCGGTTATGGGGAAGACGGACGTCTTCAGGAATTGCTGGAAAAAGCGTCGCTGAAATTCGTCGGCCCCGGCTCTGCGTCCTGCCGTTTGATTATGGATAAGAAGGCATCGAAGCAGGTGATGTTTGATGCCGGTTTGAATACTGCCAAGTATTGTGAACTGCGCGAACCCCGGGAGAATATCCCAGCCGGTTTCGAATTTCCGCTGGTGGTGAAACCCAACTCTAACGGTTCCACATTCGGCGTTACCTTTGTGGAAGATATGACTCAGTGGCACGAAGCGCTTGCCGAGGCATTCCGTTACGATGAATCGGTATTGGTGGAAGAGTACATTCAGGGTGTGGAAGGTGCGGTCGGCGTTGTTGCCGGTAAAGCACTGCCAGCCATGGAAGTGCAGTATCCGGGCAAAATTTATGATTATGATGCGAAATATAATGAAGATTCCGGCTGCCGTCATTTCTGTCCCCCTGTTTCCATTTCTGAAGAAATTCAGGCGCAGGTTGCGGATGCCGCGTTGCGTTTTGCGGCGGCAGCGGGTGCGGATCAGCTTGTCCGTATCGACTTCATTGTCCGCAATAGTGATAAAAAAGTTTATTTGCTGGAAGGCAATGGTCTGCCCGGCATGACGAATACGAGTATGCTTCCGGAAGAAGCGCGTACAGCGGGCATTTCCATGCCTGAACTTTGCACGTTGCTTGTGCGCGGAGCTTTGTGCGATAACAAATTGAAATAATTCAAAGATAATATATGGACGGAAAGTTAAGAAAGGAATTCCGAAAATGGATCTTGCAGAATTGAGAAAGAAAATCGATGCAGTCGACAATGAAATCGTTCGTTTGTTGAATGACCGGTACCGTACTGTGATTGAAATCGGAACATGGAAGAAGGACCGTACTGCGGCTGTTTATGTTCCTGAGCGTGAAAAAGCAGTTCTTGACCGTCTTTGCGACTTGAATCAGGGCCCGATGTCCGCACACACTTTGCGTGCCATCTACCGTGAAATTATGTCCGGAGCACTTTCTCTTGAGTTCCCCCTGCGTGTTTCCTATCTTGGTCCGGAAGCAACCTTTACTCATCAGGCAGCGATGAGTAAATTCGGCAAAAGCGTTGGATATATTCCGAAATCCAGCCCGAACGAAGTTTTTGCCGCTGTTGTCAATGGCGAAGCCGAATATGGTTGTGTGCCCGTTGAAAACTCTACAGAAGGGGTTGTCAACCGCACATTGGATATGTTCCTGGAATGGAAAGATGCGGTGATTTGTGCAGAAATCAACCTGCCGATCCACCATTGCCTGCTTTCCAAAGTCCCCTTGTCCCGCATCCGCAAAGTATATGCCCATGCACAGACGCTGGGACAGTGCCGCGGCTGGATCCGTGACAACCTGCGTGGAGTTGAGCTTGTGGAAACGGCATCCAATACACGCGGTGCCGAATTGGCTGCGCAGGACGAAGATTCTGCAGCCATCGCCCCCGCACTTGCTGCCGATATCTACGGTCTGGAACTTCTGCGTGAAGCAATCGAAGATAATCCGCGCAATACAACCCGCTTCCTTGTAATCTCCGCCAAGAGCCGGGAAACGGCGCCGACCGGTGCGGACAAAACCAGTATCTGTTTTGCTATCAAAGACCGTGTCGGTGCGCTTTATGACAGCCTGCTTCCCTTCAAGGAACAGGGCTTGACATTGTCTCTGATCGAAAGCCGTCCTACCGGTGAAAAGAATTGGGAATATCAGTTCTTCATCGACATCATTGGTCACCGCAAGGATGAAAAAGTCTGTGCTGCGCTGAATGAATTGGAAAAACTGACATCCGCCCTGCGTCTGTTGGGCAGTTATCCCCGGGCGAAAGATCCGTCTGAAGACGACAAAAATGCTTGATCCGATTGTTGTCGCAGACAAAAATGGAGTATGATCTATGGGAATGTTTATCACTAAATTATGGACTTCACCGCAGGAATTTTTCCTGATCGTCCTTGTCGTTGTCTTTTCCATCTGCCTGCATGAATTCTGTCATGCGTATGCGGCATTGCTTCTGGGGGACAACACGGCAGCGGATCGCGGACACCTTACGTTGAATCCGTTGAAACAGATGGGGATAATGTCGATCATCATGTTTCTTTTTCTCGGGATTGCGTGGGGTGCGGTTCCGGTGAATGAACAGCGGTTGCGGACGAAGACTCCGTTCGGACCGCTGCTGGTATCACTTGCGGGCCCGTTTGCGAATTTCATGCTTGCCCTGATTTCATACTGTCTGTTCGGTGTGCTTCAGGTTATGGGACCGGACAAACCGGGTTCTGCGATGGTGAATTTGCTGCTTTTACTCTTTCTTTTCGGCGTATACAATATTGTATTGATGCTGTTGAATCTGATTCCTGCGCCGGGGCTTGACAGTTGGGCGGTGGCACGTGCGCTCTTCCCGAAAATGGCGGATGGATCCTCGGAGACATTGAAAGGGATCCTGATCTTTCTGATTTTTGCGGCATTTTTCTGTTTGCATTATTTATTCACATTCGGCATGATGATCATGAAAACGGCGTATGGTGTTTTCTATATGCTTCTGAATTGATTATGGACAGTCTCTCCGCACTGAATCACTTTTTTCATTACCGCTCCTTTCTGGATAACCAGCAGGAAGTGGTGGACCGTATTTACAATGGGGAGGATCTGTGCGTGGTCATGCCTACCGGTGCGGGGAAATCCTTGTGTTACCAGCTGCCGGTTCTGATGTCGGAAGGATACGGCTTGATTGTATCCCCGCTGATTTCTCTGATGAAAGACCAGGTTGATGCCCTGGTTGCGAAAAATATCCCTGCCGCCTATATTAACACAACCGTGCCGCCCATGGAGCAGTACAAGATTCTCCAGCAGGCGGCGCAGGGCGTGATCAAACTTTTGTATGTTGCACCGGAGCGTTTTCAGGCACCGGCATTTCAGGAATTTCTCCGGTCGATGCCGCCCCATATTCTGGTGGTGGATGAAGCGCACTGTATCAGTCAATGGGGACATGATTTCCGTCCGTCTTATATGCGGCTCGGGGAAGTGGCGGATGCCTTTTCCATTCCTCAGGTGTGTGCGTTTACGGCGACGGCAACGAAGAAAGTCCGGGACGACATTATCACGCAACTGCATCGTCCGAACATGTCATTATGCGTTGCCGGATTCAAGCGGCCGAATCTTGCCTTTTCGGTCATCGAGGCATCCGGCGCGGAAGCAAAAAACAGACAGCTTACCAAATTGCTGGCGGATGAGAAAACGACGATCATCTATACTTCCACGCGGAAAGCCGTTGAGCAGATTCGTGATCTTTTCGGTTGCATCGGCTATCATGGCGGCATGACGGATGAGCAGCGCACGGAAGCGCAGAACCGGTTTATGGAAGAAAAAACGCCGGTCCTTGTGGCAACCAATGCATTCGGTATGGGTATCGACCGCAGTGATGTGCGGCGTGTGATCCATTATAATATTCCCGGTTCGGTGGAAGCGTATTATCAGGAAGCCGGGCGTGCGGGGCGTGACGGAGAACCGGCGGAATGTATTCTTTTGTCATCCTACGCCGACCGTTTTGTGCAGGAATTTCTGATTGAGATGAACAATCCGCCGAAAGAAGTGATTCAGGCAGTCTATCGGCGTCTTCTTTCCATTTTCAAAAAGAATGGTTCGCCGGATATTGAAATCACGCGCAGTGATCTTTGCGAACAGATCACGGAAGCGAAAAATGAAGGGCAGGTCACGGCCGCCTTATCTGCATTGGAACATCACGGTTATGTGGAACGGAGCTATAACCGCACGGGCAGCGGAGATGTGACTCTGATGTTTCGGGAGGATTGGAAGGAATTACAGAAAAAGCATGTGGAAGAGAAAACACAGCGTTCCCGTTTTATCAACCGTTTTCTTACCTATGCCCGTGGCAATTCCATGGAGGTACACCGTTATTCTGTCCGTGACCTGGCTGAGATTGCAGCATTGCCGGAGGCGAATGTCCGTATGGTTCTGCGTGCTCTGGATGGCAAGGAACTCTCTTATACATCCTGTCCGCGGACCGGTACGATCCGGCTTTTGATGCCGGAAGAAAACAAGCTGAAAATCGATTATACGCAATACGAACAGAAGTTGGATCTGGATATGGGACGGCTGGATGATATGGTTCATTACGTCAATGCAAAAGGCTGCCGTCAGAAATATCTGATTTCCTATTTCGGGGAGGACGCTCAATTCTGGACTTGCGGCACGTGTGACCATTGCAATGAAACATCGGTTGCGGCACGGCCTTTGAACAGTCATGAAATTACAACGGTTGAAATCATTCTTCTGACGGTCAAATCTTTCAATGGTAAATTCGGCAGAGGCAAACTCAGTCAAATGCTTGCCGGTCAGCGATCTGCCGATTTTGTGCAGGGCGGGTATGACGACAATGCCTGTTTCGGATTATTGAAATCCTTAAAGCAAAATAAGATTATGGCATATATGAAAGAATTGGAATCGGCTGGCTTGCTGGAACGTGTCGGTACCGATTATCCCTGTCTGGTGATTTCGCCCCGGGGCAGAGAATGGCTGCGTAATAAAACAACGTTGTACCTGGCTTTGCAGGAAGAGGAAGACACACCCCGTCCCAGTCGCAAAAAGAAAAAATCCACTTGGTAATTATTTTTCCATAAAGAGGGCGAGCATCAGAAGAGAGAAGAGGTAATAGGAGTGATCTGCTTTTCCGCTCTCATGTTCCGCCAGCAAGGCTTCCAGTTCCTGCCGCTTGAATAAAGATTCCGGCAACCCTTCCAGAATGTAATGATGCAGCTGTTCTTTCCAGCATCCGCGGAACCATGTGGCGATGGGGACGCCAAAGCCCCGTTTTTTTCTGGCACCCAGGTCTGGAACAAGTTTTGATTGGAAGGTTTCAGAAAGAATCTTTTTCCGTTTCTTGCCCTGTAATTTCCAATGGGCAGGGAGTGACAACGCAAATTCGGCAATCCGGTAATCCAGGAAGGGGGAGCGTACTTCCAGCGAATTCATCATGGAACAGACGTCTACTTTCCGTAATACGTCGCCCGGCATATAATTGAGCATGTCATGGAACGGATACCGCCATGCCGGATCGGTTCCACCCTGAATGGAATCGGTGGACTTGCGGAGTGCTGATGTCAGATCATCCCCGGCGCAACGTGCGGAAAGAGCATCTGCACCATGGGTCATGATGAAACGGTAACGTTCATCGGCAGGCAGCCCGGCAGCTGTCAGGAAGCGGCGGAGACGTCCGGAAAACGTACGTTCGCCGCCGGCAGGGAGGCAATTTTTTATTGCATTGCAAATGGCACGGGGCAGGGGGAGCTGTCCCATCATCTTCATGGCACGATACCGGTCATAACCGCCGAACAGTTCATCGGCGCCATCGCCGCTCAATGCCACGGTGACGGATTGGCGTGTGAATTGACTGAGCAGACAAGTGGGGAGCATGGAAGCATCGGCATACGGTTCCCCGAATTCTGCGGCGATATTTTTCAGCAGATCAAAATCGCAGGGCTGAACGGTTTTGATGTGATGATGAATTTGTTTGCCGGTGAGTTTGCGGATGAATTCCGCAGAGTCTTTTGCGTATGCACTTTCATCGTATGCCGGGTCTTCGAACGCAATGGAAAAACAGTGCAGTTCCTGCTCTGCCAACTCTGCCGCCTGCGCCGCAACAATGGCGGAATCGAGTCCGCCGGAAAGGAATACGCCCAGGGGAACATCGGCAATCATTCGACGCTGTACGGCATCTTTCGTCAGTTTCCGGAGCTGTTCCTGTGCTTCTGCATAAGTGCAATTTGTCATGGGCAAATCGGCAGGTGACCAGTAACGTTTACATTCCTCTTTGCCGGTGGAAAGATCCAAAACAAGATAATGGGCGGCAGGGAGAAGTGTCACATTCCGGAAAATGGTTTTGCCGCCGGGTACGTATTGATACGCCATATATTCTGCCAGACTTTCCATATCCATCGCGGCGGGAAAATCGTTATGCTGTTTCAACGCATTGAGACTGCTGGCGAATGCGAAAGTCTTACTGTTTTTGAAATAGTACAGCGGTTTGACACCCAACCGGTCGCGGCAGATGATCAGCTTGTTTTCCGCTTTGTCATATAAGGCGAATGCAAAAAATCCGTTCATGCGCCGGAACGCATCGAGTCCGTATGCCCGGTAGAGTTCCAGAATGACTTCGGTATCTGATTTCGTGCGGAATGTGTGTCCTTGCCCCGCCAATTCCTGTTTCAATTCCAGAAAATTGAAAATTTCACCGTTGAAAACAATGGTGTATTTGCCGTCATGCGCCGACATGGGCTGATCGCCGGTTGAGAGGTCGATAATGGCAAGACGTCGATGGGCGAGCGCGAGGGAATTTTCGATGAAGAATCCTTCCCCGTCCGGTCCGCGCAATTTCATCGCGTCAGCCATATTCCGGAGAATGGTATCCGATGGGGAAGAGTGATCCGTCAGAAAAAATCCTGCGATTCCGCACATGATGTATTATCCTTTTCTTTCGATGTGAGCGTTGGCTTTTTCCTGCTTGAGGAACGCCTCGTATGCGGCAGCCGCTTCAGGTGTGAAACAGGTTTCAAGGAACCGGTTGAAGATGATTTTTGTGGCGGTATCGTTGGGGTGGATCAAATCTTCCGTGTAATACCGGTAGGAACGCAATTCAAAGTTCATGATTTCGTATGCCGGGAAATAACAGGCGTTGTCGAATCCTTCCAAGGCATCGTGTGCGGCACTGATGAGACGTCCTTTGCTGATGGAGTTTTTTCGCAAGTCGCCGGGATCATGAAGAATGGGGGAGACTGTCACGATCAACTTACATTCCGGCGCATATTCCCGGACACATTTGAGTGCGGAAACGATGGAGGCGCGACAGGTTTCATGGCTGAGCAGTTCCCGCTGGAATTCGCACGCCGGGACCCGGTGGCAATTGGATGTGATGCGGTTTGATTTTGTGTGAATATAGACATAGGCACTGGAAAGAGTGAGCATGAAGAAGGAAGATTTCCGCAATGCTTTTCTGAAGTCTTTCCGGAATGTTTCCATTTTGGATAATGCCTGTTCCGGATCGGCATCGGAGAAATAGCCGTGATGACTCCAGGAATGAAACATGCCGTCGAACTCAAACAGATCGGTGCGGGTGTAAGGACATTCCAGATGGCGCAAACCTTCCTGCAGGGAATAGGGATTGTAGGCGATACCATTGGGGTTGCGCATGCCGCGAATCACTTTTGAACGCTGGAGTTCCCCGAATACCCGGTCTGCAAAACAGCTGCCGGCGGCGGAACCGTTATCTTTCAAGCCGATGGGAGCAAAAGGAGCTTCAAAAGGGATGATGGAATGATCGAAAGGTACAGGTGATGTCATAGAGAGACCTCGCGTTTGAGTTTATCCAGAAGAAGAGAGTATCGCGGCGTACGGACGGCATTCCGTACTGCCATGGAAACGGCTTTATAAGAGCCGACAAGAATCATTAATTTTTTGGCACGTGTGATGCCGGTATAAAGCAGGTTGCGCTGAAGCATCATATAGTGCTGGGAAAGCATGGGCATGATAACGGCAGGAAATTCGCAGCCCTGGGATTTATGTACGGTTACGGCGTACGCCTGTACGAGCTGGTCCGCATCGTCAAAGGAGTAATCCACTTCCCGTCCGTCATAATTGACGGTAAAGCGTTTTTCGCCGTGTTCCACCGATTGGAGAAAGCCCATATCGCCATTGAATACGGTTTTGTCATAATTGTTGACCGTCTGCATGACTTTATCGCCGCAGAGAAATTTGCGTTCGCCGGAGCTGAAGCCCTGATTTGCCGGATTGTTGTTCAGGAGTTCCTGCAATCTGGTGTTCATGGCAAACGTACCGGCTGCACCACGGTTCATGGGACATAATAATTGAATATCACGCACCGGATCAAAGCCGAACCGGGCGGGAATGCGGTCGGATATCAGACGTTCGATCACGTCCGCCGTTTCCTCCGGATCATCTTTTTCGATCCAGTAAAAATCGGTGATCCCTTCATTCGCCTTGGGGCGTTCGGGGAGGATTCCTGCATTGACTGCGTGGGCTGCCCGGATGATTCCGCTGCCGTTGCCCTGACGGAAGATTTTTGTCAGGCGGGATACGGGGCAGATGCCGGAATCGATCAGGTCATTCAGCACATTGCCGGGGCCGACGGACGGGAGCTGATCCGGGTCTCCGGCGAGGAGAACGGATGCCCCTTTCGGGATGGCACGGAATAATGCCACTGCCAGAAGAATATCCAGCATGGATGTTTCGTCGATAATATAAATGCCTACCGGCAACGGATTCTGTTTGTTGTGCACAAATCCTTTTTTGATGGGATCCCATTTCAACAGACGGTGGATCGTTTGCGCTTCTCTGCCGGTTGTTTCTTCCATTCGCTTTGCCGCACGCCCTGTCGGCGCTGCCAAGGTGACCGGCACTTTGGCGATTCCGGCGCGACGGGTGATTTCAGAAATGACCGTTGTTTTACCAACCCCCGGTCCCCCGGTGAGGATGGAGAATGCAAATTCGCCGGTACAGTTTACTGCATTGATCTGTTCCTGACTGAAAGTGGAATCCGGCGGCGTGGGCACGTCCTTCAGCGGCAACGCGCAGTGTGTTTTACATTGCAGCAGTGCGGAAATACGGAACGGCAGTTCATTTTCCAACCGCATCATGACGGGATCATAAATCATGTTTCCGTATTGCGGGGAGGGGATCCGTTCAGCTTTTCCGGCAATCAGAGCATTGCGCAACGCATTTTCTGCCACGGGCTGCTCCACGGAAAGAATGTTGCTGATGTAAGAAATAAATTCATCTTCCGGCATACAGATATGACCGGAAAGTTTCATCTGGCTGAATGAATAAGCAATCCCGGCATCCATGCGCTTGGGATCATTTTTGCCGATCCCGGCTTTTTCAGCAATGCGGTCAGCTAGCAGAAATCCGATGCCTTTGACGTCGGTGGCAAGGCGATAGGGATTTTCCCGGATCTTTTCTGCTGCTTCGTCGCCGTAACATTCCGTGATCCGCTTGAAATAGGCGGGTGTAATGCCGAAACTTTCCAGTTGAAGCCGTAAGGTGCGGCGGTCATTGTTTTCCTGCCATGCTTTGCGAATGGCATCGACTTTCTTTTTGCCCAGACCGGGAATATCCCGGAGTTTTTTCGGGGCAGTATCAAGAATGTGTAATGTTTCTCTGCCGAAGTGATCGACAATGAGCTTTGCCGTTTTTTCCCCGATTCCAGGCAATACCCCGCTTGCAAGATAACGCTGTATGCCTTCCGCCGTGACAGGGGGAGTGACGGAATAATTTTCCACCTTCAGCTGGCGTCCATACTCTTTGTGAGTCTCCCAGCGTCCGGTGAAGACCACATGTTGACCGGGAGCGATTCCACCGAGCGCACCCCTGGCGCAGACCTGATTTCCATCTTCATCGAGGAACCGGACTACGCAATAAGAGGCATCGTCGGAGGAATACAAGACCTTTTCGATCTCCCCGGCAATGGTATGCGTGACCGGGGAAGAACTGCTTGAAGTGTTCGTATTCACCCGGTCATCCATGATATTATTTTACCCGATAATGCAGTGATCAGTGATGAGAGAAGACGCGTTCGGGAGCATGACGGAGAGCCACGCCGAGTTCATTTGCGCGCTTAATGACTTCTGCATCTTTCAGAGAGCCTGCGGGAGAAACGATTGCACGGATACCTGCTGCAGCCGCTGTTTCCACGGCATCGGGGAAGGGGAAGAAGCCGTCGCTGGACATTGCTGCGCCTTCCAGTGTGCCTGTGCCGGAGTATTTCTGACGGAATTTTTCGATGGCCTGTTCCACTGCACCGACGCGGTCCTGTTCACCGGTGCCGACTGCGAGAGTCTGACCGTCTTTGACGATCACAACGCCGTTGGAGCGGACGGAGATATTGATGTACCATGCGGTGAGCAGGTCGTCCAACTGCTGTGCTGTGGGTTCCACAGTAGCGATCTGGTGACCGGCTGTTTTGTTTTCGCTTTCTGCAGCGGGGATATCATCCATGGAACGGACATGAGTCAGGAGGGGAGCAGCGATCACGAGGGAGCCGTCGCAAAGGACTTTCACGGTATTGTAAAGACCTTCCGGATCATCGCCGACATAACGGGGGAGAGTTTCGATGGGGCCGCACTGGAGAACGCGGAGCTGTTTGTTGAGTTTTGCTTCGGGATCGCAGAAGATTTCAAGAGCTTCTTTATCGAATCCGGGAGCAACAACGCATTCTGCGAATGTGGACATGATTTCTTTTGCCGTTTCTGCATCAACGGTGCGGTTGAAAGCGATCACGCTGCCGAAAGCGGCGCGGGCATCGCAGTCACGAGCTTTTTTGTAGACATCGCACATGGTATCGCTGCCGGTAGCGACAGCGGCACCGCTGGGGTTGACGTGTTTCATGACAGCGCATGCGCAGCGGTCGAAATATTTGACGATGTTCAAAGCGCCGGAGATATCTTCCAGGTTTGTCTGGGAGAGACCGTTTTTACCGGTTTTGAGTGTGATCATATCCATGATTGCGCCTTTCTGACCTTCGGGGCGGTAGAAAGCTGCACTCTGATGGGGGTTGGTACCGTAACGCAAATCCGATGCTTTTACGAATTTACGACCATCCATAATGATCTCTGTGGGGAAGTTACCGGTATTGGCGGTAAGATAGCTTGCGCGGTCAAGTTTCGCTGCCATAAAAATAAACTCCTGTGTTAATTGGGCGGTTGGATTCCGCCTGTTAGTTGAACTGTCTGTAATTTACACTCAAAAGTGTATAATGGCAAACGGAAAATGGCTAAAAGCGCAAAATAAATGAAAAATCTTTTTAAAAACTATAATTCCGGGGTTGTTTTTTCGAAAAAAAACTGTATTGTATACCAAACATTGAAATTTATCATAAAGGAGATTTATTATTATGCCTGAACTTTCTGCTATTGCATGGGAAGATTTTCAGATGCCCGTTTTCCGCCAGTGGGCGAAAGACTGGCTGTTGCTTTGCGCCGGTGACTTGAATGAGAAAAAATATAACATGATGACTGTCGGCTGGGGTTCCTTCGGCGTCATCTGGGGCAAACCGTTTGCCATGATCCTGGTCAGACCGCAGCGTTTTACCATGCCGATTCTGGATGAATACCCCACATTCACTCTTTCTGCATTCCCCGCAGCGAAAAAAGATGCCCTTTCTTTCTGCGGTTCCAAATCCGGCAGAGATTATGCCGATAAAGCGGCAGCTGCAGGTTTGACTCCGGTTGCATCTCATCAGGTAGGCGCTCCCGGTTTTGCAGAAGCGGAATTGATTTTTGAATGTAAAAAGATTTACGGCGATGAATTGAAAGCGGCCGGTTATATCCCGCCGTTCACAGCCGAAGAATGGTATCCGCAGAAAGATTATCACCGCGTGATTTATGGTGAAATCGTTGGAATTTACGGAACCGGAAACTATCGCAATCCTGCCCGATGATATTTCAGTAAAGAGAGTACGAAATTATGGATTATTTTGTCAGACAGAATAATGGTGAATATCCGAAAGTATCCGAACCTGAACTGATTGCCATGGCAGAAGCCGGCTTGATTTCGGAAGATACACAAGTGCGGAAAGCGTTGATGCCTACCTGGACAACGGCGAAAGAAATTCCCGTTTTGGCGGAAGTCTTCAAACGCGGTTCTCAGGGGGGCGATGATGGCGCTGTTGAAAATCCGGAGAAAGAGGTCACTTCTTTTGAAAATTCTCTCATCCCTGTTCATGGCAGTTTGCTGCTCCGTATTCAGGCATGGTTCCTGGATGTCGTTTTGCTGCTGATTCTGTTCTTTATCCTCTGTGGTATTTCTACTGCCATCCTGCGTGTCGTCGGCAGTCATATTAACGAAGGGGCACTCCGTATCGGCGGCAGTTATGTGAATGTGACATTGCGTTCCGACCGTACCGCAGATCGTCGCGGCAGACTTGTTAAAGAACGTTTGCACAAACGCAAACTGGCGGAAGAACGCTATCAGGAAGAATTGACCGCTGTGAAAGCGCAGCTGCGGAAAGCGAAAGCTGACCGTAACGCCATGCTTGCCAAATTGCGCAAAGAAAAAGCAACCAGAGAAGAATTTGATAAGGTGCCTGAGCTCCCGAAACTCAAATTCCCGCAGCCGCCTCCGGTCCAAAAGAAAGTTCCCAAATTTAATGCCTCCCGCACTCCCACCATTACTGACGATGCATTCGAAGGATGTTATGCCGGTACGCTGTGGGTTGATAATACAGCAAAACGGACATTTGTCTGTATTTCCGGCGAGAAAAATAAAGCCGTGTGGATGACATTGCCGATGGTAAATTCTGCTGCGATCATTACCATTGTTGTTTACATCCTTCTGGGCTTGTTCCTGCTGGTTGGTTCTTTGATGCTTCGTGCTCAGACAATCGGCATGTGGTATTTCGGGATTTTCCTGAGTGATGCAAAAGATTACAGAACAGAAGTCCTGGAACTCCGCGCATTCCTTTATTGGCTGATTGCCGTTCTTACGTTCTATCTGAATCCGTTGTTCCTGCTGATCAAAAAGCCCACTCCCGCAGAATTGATCACCGGTACACGCGTAATCAGCACGGTTTCCCAAAAACGTTGATGTTATGATGAATGAAGATCTGTTCGTTCAGTCTTTGACAAAACTGTTCAAGACGGATGATCCGTCCGTTTTGGACGGGATTGGCGATGATACGGCGGTGTTGGATTTCGGTCTGCCTGGCGGATGGCTTTTTCTTGCCGCTGCCGATCAGGTCGTGGAAAAGGTTCATTTCACCCCGGAGACGTCGCCTTATGATGCCGGAGTGAAGCTGGTGAACCGGAATATCAGTGATATTGCGGCAATGGGCGGCATTCCCGTGTATGCTCTTCTGACGGTTGCTGTCAAGCCGTTTGATGAACAGAAAATGTTGGAATTTCATAAAGGCGTGGCGGATACGGCGGCAAAATATCATGTCTCGGTCATCGGCGGTGATATGGCTGGTCTGCCGGAAAACGGCTTTGTCGGTTCGTTGACGATTCTCGGTAAAGTGGAAAAAGAGAAACTTTGTCTCCGTGCCAATGCGAAAGATGGGGATTTTCTGTATGCAACCGGATGTTATGGAAATTCTTTCCTTTCCGGGCATCATCTCCATTTTCTCCCCAGAGTGGAGCAGGGCCGTTTCATTGCCGGAACCTATTCCAATGCGGCGATGGATGTTACGGACAGTTTATATCTGACCGCACAGCGGATGGCGGAAGCATCCGGTTTGGCAGTTGTGCTGGAAACGGAAAACATTCCTTTGCGGGAAGGTGCTGATCTTGCGAGTGCCTTGACGGAAGGGGAAGATTATGAATTATTATTTGCGGTCCGGCAGGAGAATGCTCTTCTGCTGGAACAGAATTGGCCTTTCCCGGATGTAAAATTATCCCGGGTCGGCAGATTTCAAAACGGTGCGCCCGGTACAGTAACCGGAGTTGATGCCGGAATTATTAAAACAGGATACGATCATTTTCATGAAAGTCATTGAAACACATTCTTACGAAGAAACAGAGATCCTTGCCGGGAAGATTGCCCGTTCGCTGAAAAAAGGATCCGTTCTTGCGCTTTTCGGTAATCTCGGTGCAGGTAAAACGGTTTTCTCCCGTGGATTTGCCAGAGGTCTGGGCATTACGGAACCGGTGAGCAGCCCTACTTTCACAATCGTGCAGGAATATCCCTGTCCGGACGGTTCCATGCTGTATCATCTGGACTTGTACCGCATTGATAATTCCGATGCGGCTCTGGCATTCGGCGTGGATGAATTCCTGTACGACAAGAACGCATATTGTCTCCTGGAATGGCCGGAACGGATCAGCGATATTCTCCCGCCGGAAACCATCCGCGTGACGATTGAGCATGTTTCCGAAGAATGTAGACGTTTGATTCTGCCTTCAGATATGGAAATCCAGGATTAATGGCAGGTGGTCGGAACAGCGGACGATCGGGATCCGGAAGTTATCGATTTGCAGTTGTTCCGAACACAGGACAAAATCCAATTGTTTTTCCGGCTTCCATGCGGGCCAGGTGGGCAAGGCGGCATCGTTAACATTGATCAAACGTAATTTCTTACACAAATCTGCCAGTTCTGCGCTGCCGTTGAATGTATTGAAATCCCCGGTGATGATGCACGGTTTTTCTGCATTTTTTGCCATTTCCGCCAAAGCATCGTATTGTTTTTGTCTTGTCTTCGCCTGGAGGGCAAGATGTACCAGATAAAGTTTGAAATCCGGCAGATCCAGTTCGATCACCAACCGTTTGAATCCCACGGGCAGATAATGATATTTTATGATAGGCATACTGTTACGGCATAGAATGGCATTGGCCTGTTTCCGCAGAATCGGAAGTTTGCGCCCGATGGAATCGGCATGATATTTGATTTCGGAACAGTAAAAGGCATCATCCAGATTATCCGCAATCAAACGCGCCTGATCGGTGAAGCCGGTACGGAATGACCCCGTATCCACTTCCACCAAAGCCACAATATCGGGTTGATGCGCCCGGATAAAACGGCAGATTTTTTCGATATTCCGTTTTGGAGCACGCAGGTAATGATGCGCGGACAGCAGATTATTCTTCATATTCCGCGCACTTCCGGTTCCGTATGCAATATTAAAAGTCAGTAATCTCATAAAAACCCCGCATTTTCCTGTCCAATATACTTCATTTTCTCAAAAAAGTCAAGATGTCTGTTTGAAAAATTGCACACAGATGATACATTATACGAAAAAACAACGACAGGAGTCTTATTATGAGCAAGAAAAAAATCGGTTTTATTGATTTGTTTATTGATGAATGGCATGCCAACAATTATCCCGGCTGGATTCGGGAATCTCCGCTGGCTGATCAGTTTGAATTGGGTTATGCCTACGAAGAACAGGCAAATCCCGAAGGCAAAGATCTTACCGCTTGGTGTAAGGAATTCGGTATGATTCCCGCCGCATCCATCGCAGAAGTTGTGGAAAAATCGGACGCGATCTTTGTGCTTGCACCCTCCAATCCGGAAGTGCACGAACGTCTCGCCGAACTTGCCCTGAAAAGCGGCAAACCGGTCTATATCGACAAACCCTTTGCTCCTTCCAAAGCTGCTGCAGAACGCATGTTTGCTCTAGCAGATGCTTACAATACCCCCATGTTCTCTTCTTCCGCATTGCGTTTCGGTGATGAATTGATCGAAGCACGCAAGACATTGAACGGCGTAAAACCGGATACGGTCATCACATGCGGCGGCGGCAGACTTTATGATGAATACGCTATCCACCAGTTGGAAATGATTGTCTCCGTTATGGGCTGCGGTGCATCGAAACTGATGCGTACCCATGGTGTCCAGGGCGATGTGGTCAACATTCAGTATCCGGATGGACGTCAGGCGGTTTTGAATTACTATCCTAATTTCGGATTTTCCATTGCCATGGGCGGTGATTTTCCGATGATCAATCAGCCGACACAGAATAATACATTCCAGAATTTGTTGAATGGCATTCTTACATTCTTTGCAGGCGGTCCGAATCCGGTTGACCGTGCAGAAACGATTGAAATTGCAAAATTGCTGGAAACCTCCATTCTCGCAGAAAAGAAAAACGGAGTCTGGATCGATCTCTGATCCAAATTCGTTGCAGAAAGAACCTTATCCGGCTTTATTGTAATATGCCGGATAAGCCTCTGATATCGTATTTTTATATGATATTGCAAATTGAACGCCCTGTAAGGGCGGCAAGAGTCAAACAGCTCCGGCTACATTTCATTACGCCGTGACAAGCCAGTGTAAGCGTAGCGCAACAATAATTGCTGTTCCGATTAACCCATGACATTATAACATTGTTACCTTTTCGACAGTGTTTATTAGTACTGAAAAATTTATACTCTATGCCGTCCGTAAAAGCGCAGGTAAATTAAGCAACCAGCCCTGTAAGGGCGGCAAGAGTCAAACAGCCCAGGGTAAGCGCAGCGCAACCCTGGGGGTAAAGCCTAATGAACGCACATAATGACAGCCACCGCGTTGAGGGCGTTTCGATAGAAACGGGCGTCATCGTGGTGGCAATGACATCCTCAAAGACTCAGAAATGTAAAATCAACTCCATAAAACTTTTTCATCATAATCAATGCCGTACTTTTTCAGGAACGCGACATATTCTTCCTGAAATGTGAATTTCTTATGATGTATTTTTTGCTTGGCTATATAGTCAACAACAACTGATATTTCTGCCGGATTGATTGAAAAAGCACCATACCCACCTTGCCAACGGAAATAATACAATTCCGGCACTGCATTTTTTATCCATTTGGATGACGATATCTTTAACTTGCTAACCAAATCCTGAACCGAAATTTTTGTGGAGAGCTCGCACAAGACATGTACATGATCATCGGTCCCGCCAATCTTTACAGGCGGACATTGATATGCCAGACACACACTCGCTAAATATTCCCATAGACGGGCAGCTAAAGATGAATCCAGTAATTTTTCCCGGTTACAGGTTGTAAAAATAATATGAACGTAAATATGCGATAATGATTGTGCCATACATTACTCCTGATATCTTAAGGAAACAACTTGGTTTTACTATATCACAAAAACGATTAGCTGCAACTGTTTTAATAATAAAAATAATATAAATATTTAGCGTTTGTTGTCAGACCGCGCAACCCCGGAATTAGGCGTATACGGTGATTCCATGAGGTCACGGAAACATCATTGCCACCACGATGCCGTCTGTTTCTATCGAAACGACGTCAACGCGGTGGCTGTCATTATGCGGGTTTTTATGTTTTATCCCCAGGGTTGCGCTGTCGCTTACCCTGGGCTGTTTGACTCTTTCCGCCCTTACAGGGCTGATTGTACAATTGGCAATATCTCATGTGAATTCGATGTCCATGACCTGGCGGGGCGAAATACCATGAAGCCGGAGCTGTTTTTAAGCTCCCATGGAATCGAAATTTATGTAATAAGCCATCGAAAAGGAAAAAAATTTATAATGTCATGGGATTATCGGAATGGCAATTATTCCGGTAATCCCAGAATTTTTTTCGCGTTGCCGCACAAAATGGCATATTTTTCCGATTCCGGAATATCAAGCGCGGTCACCGCTTCCTGGGTGTAACGCATCTGCATATCCGCTTGCAACGGGCAATCCGTACCGAATACAACGTGATCACTGCCCGCAAGACGGACCATTTTCGCCATCACATCTTTATACGCATACAACAGATAATGGGCGGTATCGATCCAGACGTTATCCGGAAGACCTTTGTCACAAATCCGTTCCAATGAATCCATGTTCGGGAAGAAAGGATAATTCCCGTTCTGGAACAGACCTGCGCAATGAGCCAGAACAAATTTTGTTTCCGGATGATCTTTCGCGATGGCACACACCGTTTCCGCCGGAGAAAATCCTGTGCCGGGCATACAGGAAACATGGAACAGCATCATGGGGACCTGTCCTGCAATTTTATCGACAAAGCGGTAATTGGAGGGCACAGAGAGGTCGTAACCGTGATAATCAGGGTGGATTTTTACGCCGCGGAATTTCGGGTTATCCTGTATGTAATGGATTTCATCTGCGGATTTTGCAAAGGTCGGGGAGACGACAGCATAACCGTAGAATTCATCATATTCTTTCAATACCGCATCCAGTTCCGCATTGCCTTCGAAAATATCATACATGATTGCTCTGGAAGATGAAAGACAGAGTTTATCTGTATTGGATTTCCGCATATATTCGCGGAGGCAGGCGGCATCCGCCTGCCAGAAGGAACTGAAATTGATATTGCCTAAATGACCGTGAATATCAATAATCATAAGTCCGCGTTCTCCTTATCAGAGAATGTTGATCTGTCTGCCGAAGCTGGAAAGCATTTCAGCGGGGCCGGATGCCTTCACCAACAGACCGTCTTCCCAGCGGAAGCCCATGCCGTTGCGGTGGAGGAACATATCCTGCATGAATGTCATATCGGCTTCCAGCAGGTATTCGGAGTTGGTTTCCAGGAAGGGATATTCACATTCCATCTGTCCGCAGCCGTGAGCCGGTCCGTAAAGAATGGCATCGCCGTAACCCTGAGCGCGGATGTAATCGTGAACTTTGGTTGCGGCATCGGCGGCTTTGACACCTGCCTGCATAACGTCGAATGTCATATTTGCTGCATCCAGACCGACCTGCAGGAATTTACGGATTTCATCGGGGCAGTGGCCGAGGACAACCGGACGGCCGATACTTGCGCTGTAGCCTTCGACCTTTGCGCCAATGGAGAAGTGAATGATTTCGCCGCACTGGACTTTACGCATGGTGGGACGGCTGATTGCCTGATTGGAATTGGGACCGGAGCAGCACCAGACGGGATATCCGGTTGCTTCTGCACCGGCAGCTGTCATGGCGGCAGTTGCAATCCCGCACAATTCGGATTCGGTCATGCCGGGGCGGATATTTTCCAGAATGGCTTTGAAACCGGCTTCGGAAGCGAGCGCGGCGGCTTTGATGCAGGCGATTTCTTCGGCACTCTTTTTCATGAAGATGGGGCGGATCATATCATCGGCGGGGACGATATTCTGCATACCGCCCATGGCTTCCGCGAGGGAGACCATCATGGTATAGGGGAAGAGGAACCAGTTATGGATCCCGATTTTTTTCAGCTTGAAGCGTTTTACCAGATCGTTCCAGTTGGGGAGGGTGGATCCGGGGTAATTGGGCTGGGAAGATTCACGGAAGTCCATCATCTGAATGATTTCCGGAATTTTGGAACGGGCGGTTGCGTATGTCAAACTTTCCGGACCGATGATCAATGCCGGATCGCCTTCTGCGGGAACCATAACGGCGGTTGTTTCAAAGCTGGGCCAGTAATCGGAAAAATACCGGACTGCGGCGGGTTCGGATTCTGTAGAGAATACGAGAATGGCATCCAGATTGTTTTTACGGACAGCATCCTGAGCGGCAGCGATGCGGCGGGCAAATTCCTGTGAACTCAAAATTGACATTTTACACCTCTTCGGTTTGGTTGTGATTACAGCGTTACTATAACATTGCAAAACGGATTTAACATGTCAATATCAGCCAAACTGTATGTCAGAAAAACGCAAATTCAATCTTCTTTTTTCTGACGGTATTTTGCCGGAGAGATACCCGTATATTTTTTGAATGCTTTGGAAAATGCATACCGGTCGGCAAAACCGCAATCCAATGCAATTTTTTCAATGGAATCACCATTGCCGGATAAGGCACACCGTGCTTTTTCCAGACGCAATTGCATGGCATAATGCTGCGGTGACATGCCCGTCACCTGCTTGAATTTACGCTGAAAATTGCTGGTGGACATCCCGATTGCCGCACAAAGTTTCTGATTGTCGATCCCCCGGTTGATCAAACTCAATGCCCGCTGAATACGGTCATCCACCATCGGCGAATCTTCCACAAAACGGTCCGGCGGAATGGATGCCAGCGCACTGTATACGATTGCATAAATTGCGGCAGGGCGCATGGATGGCTGATCCAGCAGACTTTGCAGAATTTCCGGGCATACCGGCGGCATGGTGATCACGCCGGGTGTGACGAGCGAGAATGGGCGTCCGGCGGTAAAGTGGATATAAAGATGTTTGAATGGTTTTGTACTGCTGCTGCGGAATTGTGTATCCGGCGGAATGAGGATCATCATTTTCTCATCGGGGTAAACGGTGCAGTCATCGAATTTCAGACAGGCGCCCGGTTCCGGATTGTAATAGAGAAACCAGAATGGGACTTTGCGTGTGAAATTCCATGCAAAATTGACTTTCCCTGCGCCGAACAGCAAGACATCGGTTTCCGGTTGAGGGACCGGCTGCAGCTGTTCAGGGTTTTTGCTTATTTTACTCACAATGATGATCCTCCATACAAATCAGAGACAATATACTCTCATATTTCCGAATTTCAAGCGGATGAAATAATTTTATAAGACCCTTAAATGGCCCGTGAGTGCGTAAGCATCCTTTATCTCTAATCCAAATAAATCGTAAGACCTGAAGAGTTTTTATGCCGGGATTTCATATTTTACAAAAAAACGGACTTCCGAATTTTTGCGGAAGTCCGTTTCAAAACTAAGCGTTTGTTTTTTTATGCAATAGCAAGCGTGCCGGAGACAGTTCCATTTTGGACTTGCCATGCCGTAAGCGCTTCTGTCGCAGCTGTACGGATTACAATATCGTCTGTACCGTCTCCATTGACGTCGGAAATTCCTGCGAAAGTTGTTCCTTCAGCAAGGTTGCCGAACCAGAAATCAGACTGACGTTGTCCGTTATTCATCTGCCAACCGGCTAAACCGGCTCCATCCGAGAGAAGAACATCATCTGTACCGTCATTGTTGAAATCTCCAAAGCCTACGACTTCCCAATCACCTGTTATGCACCCCGCATAGCAAACCGTCGGATCTGCCCCTGCAATGATTTCATTTTTGCTGCCAGTTAGGAATACTAAAACATCGCCGGAGCCTGTGATTGTGCAACCATTAACACTGGCAGGCATTGTGTTCTGAATCATTACATCATCGACTCCGTCACCATTGAAATCGCCGACTCCGATTACATCATACTTATAATTTTTGGCGTTGATATCCGCAAGATCATTGAGATTCCCTTCCAAAGCATCTCCGGGTTGCCAGGTGTTTACCAAAGCACCGAGCCAACCTGTAAATGTTGAACCATCATCGTTTCGAGCCCATACCGGAAGTCCATAGTTCAGGGAAACAGTTGGATCACCGAAAGAAGGACTTTGGAGTAATACGCCCGAAATACCATTACCCGTAAAATCACCAATCGCTTTAATTGTGTAACCGGCCCCCACAATTCCAAGACAGTTCGTTTTGTTTGTTACTTCAGCAAAACTGGTCATATTGTTTTGCATATAGACGTAGCCTGTAGCATTTTCGAGCCAAAGTAAACCATCCTGACCATTTCCATTGAAATCACCGGCACCGAGAAGTGTCCAAGCCGCAGAATCAACTGTCCCGCTAAGTAGAGTCCGACCAGTCATCGTCCGGATTGCGCCGGTATTGTCCGCACGCCATTGGAAAACACCGAAGTCTCCAGTTACTGTTTGCTGTACGGAAATATCAACTTTCAGTGAAAGTTCGCCTGCTGACTTGTTCAGTGTGTAAATTCTATCTGCTGTGTTTAATGTGCCTCCAATAGAAAGTACTCCAACTGTTCCCAACTCATTTTGAACTGTTGTTGTCTTATTGAACCCGGATGCTCCGTTCGCAAGTACGTAAATACCTTCCGCTTGATTTGCATTGACAGAAATTGTGTAACTTGCTCCACTGTCGCTGATCAAACTCCAATTGTTGATCAGCGCTGAGCCGGGTGTTGTTTGCGCTGCGACGGTGAAATCAATTAATGCACCTTGTGCTGCGCTAACTGAACCACCATTGATTGTAAGTGTCCCACTGATTTTACCCCCGGCTGATACGGTTATTGTGCCACCTGCAGATACAGTTGTATTAAAAGTTACACCATTTGCTTGAACCGTCTGGATTCCACCGTTTGTGATGACCGTATTCATTGCCAGTCCATTAGAGGATACATTCATTACATAACCGTTGGAAATCTGCTGATTTTGCAATGTTGCTCCTCTAGCGATAATATAGTTTCCATTGGAAACCGTCACAAACGATGCCGGTGCGAGAATAGTAACACTATCAATAATGCAGACAGCTCCTTCTTCTGGCTGATAGTAATCTGGAGAGACTTGAAAATATTGCAATTCATCGTTCCAAGTGATTGGTATCGCCTTGAGAACATCATTTGCCGTCCTTGGATCTCCAATAGTCCTTTTATAATCATCATCGGAGTCCGAAATAATTATTGATTTGTAAAATTCAACATCGTTTTGTGTATAATTGGAGTCGTAACCAATTCCCCACATTGTTACGGCATGGCCACCTATACGAGTAGAGTCTTTTATTGCTGATATTCCTATCGAGACACCGTTACCAACCGCCAAATTATTGCAAAATATGGCTAAGAACTCTGGGTGGTTTGAATAAAATGAACCGAATAGCAAGTAAGGTGACGTATCAGTAATGCTGGAAGAAAAGAAGCCTCCACTGTTTTGTGATGGTTGATCATATGAAACAATGTCATTAGCTAAGTATGTGCCTGTTAAATACCATTCTATTCCTACTCCACTATTTCCACATAACGTTTCCCCATACTGAAAACTATCCCTGAAAACATCAAAAACATCATCCTCTACAGTAATAGAAGGGGTGAGCCAATTAGTGTAATACAGTATATTGGATGCCGCTGCAGCCCAACACATATAATTATCTTTTAAATTTGTCAGGCTTTTTTCAGCATCAATAAAGTTTACATCTGTACAATAGTAACCATGGTAGAATGTATCATACTCAAAGTCATTCCATGTTACATCTCTAAAACCATAGATTATACCGGTGTTACCATAGTCTGTTGCAGTTATTGAGACTGCAGAGCCTGAGCCGGGCATGAGCACGGCTCCAGCTGAATTTTCACCGAAAGTAGGTATAGTTCCGTACTTTATTATTCCCGGACATTGATCTTCTACAATACTTGCCATCTGACTACCGATAACGCTGAGTAATTTTTGATCCAGGTAAAAGTCATTAATTGTTTTAGCCAACTGATCACTTACTACCGCAAACGCAGCTTTGTCCCCGGTTTTAGCCGAAGTATTAAACTCAATCCCAGCAGTTTGCGCATAATTTTTCAGAGTATCTTCAGAACCAATATAAACCGTATAAAACTCTCCGTCTGCTGGTTTTTCAGATACAACATTTATATCGAAACCAGAATAATGATGATCTACCGTTCCTGCGATTCCTTTGACCGCAATATCACTCATATTCCAAGCGTCTTTGTCCAGAAACTCCAAGTAAACTGTAACTGCGGATTTTTCATCCGCTGATCCCGGCAATTCATCAGCCAAGAAACTGATCTCGCTATTCATGATTTGATAATCAGAGTTCAGGCTAACGTTAATACTTTCATTGTAATTCATTGCAAACCATCCTTTCATTTTTTTTTGTAATGCGGTGAGCATTATTGCATACAACAACAACTACTAATACAACTGATAAAACGCTTCAATTAACCTCCTTATTTTTAGTTTGTAAGTTGAGCTTTTATAAATCTGAACACTACATCCTAAAGTTAATATAACCATTATTTTGTTTATGTCAAGAAAAAAATACACTTTTTTTATAAAAAATTCTTCTTTCCCGTTTGAATAACGCATTTTTTGTTGTAATGTAACCGGAAATTACAAAATATAAGCAGTTCTTGAGGTCATTTTCTCAAGAATAAAATCAACAGACAAGGATATGCAATGACTGATTTACATTCCTACATCCGAATTGAAAATGCGGTGCTTTATTACGAAGATAAACAAATCCCCCTGTTGTCCGGAGAATTCCATTACTGGCGTATTTCTCCGGATAACTGGGAAGCGGTTGCTGACCGCATCAAAGCCATGGGCTTGAATATGGTTGCAACATACGTACCCTGGAATTTTCATGAACTCAGCGAAAGCGTATACGATTTCACCGGCGAAACTCGCCCCGCAAGAAATCTGGATGGCTTCCTTGCTCTCATGAAGAAAAAAGAACTGTACGTCATGATCCGCCCCGGACCGTACATTTATGCCGAATGGCCTTTCGGTGGACCGCCGGAACGTGCAAGCAAATTCTCCCGTCTTGATCCCCAATTCCTGGCAATGGCGCAGGATTACATCAATGCTGTATCAAAAGTCATTGTCCCCCACCAGATCACCAATGGCGGTTCGGTCATCATCTGTCAGGCGGATAACGAAACGTATCCGGAACTGGAACGTTGCGGCGAAGCGTGCGGCGTATTGGAAAAAGATGGCGATTTCAAAGACTTCCTGCGCCGTCGTTACAACAACGACATTCAGGCGCTCAACCGGGCGTGGAAAACCAATTACGAATCTTTCGCGGAACCCTGTCTCTTCTTCCATGAAGCAATTGTGGATACGGATCGCCCCATGGCGGAACGTCTTCTCCCGGATACCCCGTATAAAGTCCGTTATTATGACACAACCCTCTTTATCGGCGACTATGCAGCGCGTCTCGTCGGTAATGTGGCAACCTGGCTGCGGAAGAACGGAATCGTGGTTCCCCTGTCTGCCAACGGCTGGTCTCCCCTCTATCAGAACTTCAAGGCGATGACCGATGTGATTGACCTTTGCGGTTCCGATATTTACCCCGGCGAATATCTCCGGAAAGCCAACAACGGCATTCAGGATCAATGGCGTTACAATGTGGATATCATCAAACAGCAGGTTGCGGACTCCTCCAATGGTAACGCCTGGTCTGCGGAATTTCAGGCCGGAACAATGGCAACACGCATCTCCGATCATCACCGGTATATTGCCCTCTTTTCCATGCTGAACGGGCTCAAAGGCCTGAATTATTACATGCTGGTCAATCGCGATAACTGGAGTGCCGGACCTGTCAACGAATGGGGACAGCCCACCGCTCATTACAAGAAAACACAGGAAGCAATCGCCCTTTATCAGAAGGTCGAACCCTGGAAATGTCAGATTAAAAATGACTTTGCTCTCTTTGTCAGCAAAGCCCATCGGACCATTGATCCCGGCAACTTTGAATCCACATTCAAAACTCTGAAATCCGCTCCGTTCACCTATTGTTATTACAATCCGGAAGCCGCCGATGCCCCGCAGGAAAAAGTCATGCTTTATTGCGGATCAGACTGGGTGCTCCGTTCCACCGGGGAAAAATTGCGTGCTTACGTGGAAAACGGCGGTACTCTGATTGCTTTCAACCGTTTCCCCCGCGTGGATGAGTTCGGCGAACCGTTGAATCTGGGCTTCCGTGAACCCGATGGCGTACGTCCCATTCTGCTGCCGGCGATTCTCTCACCCGATGGCGGTAAGACATCCATGCGACTTGCGAATCGTGGACACGCCAACTGCAAAGTCAATCTCTTCCATTACAAAAACATTCCGGCAGGTGCCACCCCGATGCGTGCCGTACTCTCGGAAAAAACAGCGGAATTGTTGATCCTGATTGAAAACACCAGCAACGAAGTCTTCACGTTTGGTTTTGTGCAGAATATCGGCAAAGGCAGAATCGTCCAGATCGGCTGCGCTCCTGATGGCGAAATTCTCCAGTGCGTGCTGAAATCCATCGGTCAGATGCCTTATGCTGATTATCAGAATGAATGGCTGGATATTACGATGTTCGAACACGAATCCGGACGCCGTATCGTTGCCGTTCTCAGCCGTTCCGAACAGGCACAAAGCGTGATCGTCAAATTGCGTGATGTGGGCAATGCAACGCTGAAACATCTGGAAAATGATACTGTCCTGACTGGTACTGATGGAGTATTCCGCATTGACATCCCCGGCAGTGCTGTAGAATTTTACGAACTTTGTGAGGAATGACCCGGCAAGCCAACTGCATAATAAAATCAACGCCCCGGAAACGTTACCGCTTCCGGGGCGTTTTACTACCTGTTTTGAGATCTTACAATGACGCAAATTATCGAATCGGCACGATATTATTTTTCATCATTTGATCGATTGCATCCGGGCGTAACATTAATTCGCAATGCCTTGTAATTCTCGCAAATTCCTGCTTCTTATCAATGATATGATAGACAAGCATCACTGCTCCCGTGCCAGCAATCGCAACAATTGCAACTCCGCCAGTTAAAACAAGCTTACCTAGTGCAATTCCGCCTCCTCCGGCTGCTAGAGAACCACCCCCAAGGAATGCTAAAGTCGCATTAGTTGCAGCTGCACCACTTAAGGAGGCAATAGCAGTACCCGTACTTGCTGTTCCCCATGCAGAAATTGCAGCGAGAGTTCCCCATTTTGCTGCAAGACTAAGACCAATTCCTATGCCAGACGCAATGGTCATTCTATTTGCCGTTTTCAAGTCAACATATCCCATGTACCAACTGGTATACGAAAGCAATGCTCCGACAAAGAAGGCGCCAGTAGCAGAGGAGAATGCACTGCCAAGCAAAGAGGTAGAACATCCTAATGCGTGTCCTAAACTCTTGAACAGCCCTTGTGTTACACTCCATTGGGTAAGTCCAACTTCAAGAGATTGTGCTCCCAGCGTTCCTAAAAAAACAGTTCCGCCTGTAACCAATAGTTTTTCAGGAGTTACTTTTTTTGTTGCAAAATACTGTATACTTGCATCAATTATGACTGCCGCAATACTGGATATCCCTGCATGTGTAGCAAATGTTCCCAGCATTTGTAGTTTTCCATACGGCGTAAGTACATCTTTTGCAGTTGAATTAATTTTTTTTGCAAGTTGTGC
This sequence comes from Victivallales bacterium, assembly GCA_045639325.1. Classification (GTDB taxonomy): domain Bacteria; phylum Verrucomicrobiota; class Lentisphaeria; order Victivallales; family UBA1829; genus RGIG8244. The sequence continues at coordinate 89,829 of JAZUCU010000019.1, read as the reverse complement.
AATTTCCTTTTCGGAATAACTGGGGAATTTTCCTTTCAAACTCTTTGCAATTTCACGTTCTACATCTTTGGGGAGCTTTTCCCTTAAAACATCATGCAAAACTATTCGCTGTGTTTCCGGCAATTTGCTGGCTCTTTGGAGAACATCTAACTCTGATGCATCTTTGATAACAATTGTTATATCATTACCTTTAGGTACGATTTGGAATAATCTTGAACGATAAACAACTTTTCCTGTTCCCGCAGCAGATAAATACTGTCCGTACACCTTGGCAAGTTTTTGAGCTTCTTGCAATTCCTTTAGACTCCCGGAAAATTTCCAGGTGTCTTTTGAATTTGCCCTCCAAAAACAAACTTCTTTGCCGTTCTTGAGGACAATTTTCATTTCATGTTGACCACCAAAAACTGGAAGTTTCCGAACTTCTGTTACTTGTGAAAGTTGGTAATAGCGAGTGCCCATTGCCCGTAATCTGGGGTTAGTCCAATGGCTTGTTAACTGTAAGCCATCTTTCGTTTTACCAAGTAGACTTGTGTTGTACTTAGACTCTCCAACAATGATACCTTTGGGATGGGCTGTCTCTGGATTAATTTTTAGGAAAATATGGTCAATGCCTTGTTTGCCGATTCGTGGCGAAATGGCGTACCAATTTCCTGTTTTTTGCAAAGTCGTCTGTAAAAACTTATTTGTAGCAATACTTTCTCCTATGATACCTTTTGTACCTGTTGTTCCCATCACGTGTGTGCGGGCAAACGCAGCAGGAGCTTGTGATAACATAGATGAATACACGGTTATTCCGGAAGCAGTGCCAGCCCTAATCGGGTCAATGAAATCTTCGTCTCCGGCACATACTGTAAAAGATACAGATATGGCCAAGAGAACTGCATAAAAAAGTCTAATCTGCCTCATTAGAAATCCTCTAATTGTTTAACTTTTGCGTATGTTGCTTTTCTGTACTGCATCCAAGCCTTATTGGGCAACTCATTATAGATAAGCTGGTATATGCTGTTGTAAAGAGAATTTACATCAGGGAGCAATAATGCCGGATTGATTTCTAATATGTAATCACAAAACATGTCTTGTGCATTTGTGTCACTGACAACGGTATAAGAATTCCACTTTTCTCTGGCTTTATTCAGTTTTTTTACAGCCCACTTTTGATATGCTTTATAACGTTTTTGTGAAAGACTTGTAACAAGCGGAGACAAAGATTCTATTTCCGTTATCAAGGTTGTTCTTAAATTAGAATCGTAGATTGAAGACAGTAACTGCGGGAATTTTTTTGACATCTCTGTGATTTTATCAATACGGAATGTATATTTGTTTTTTTCGTTTTTTTCGACATTGCGACACTCTGCAATCAGCTGTTCTATTTGTTTTTGAGCCGGAATAGATGCGATTACATTCAGTTGTTTATCAATTGAAGCAATGTCTCCCTGAAGCTTTTCTGCAACTGATACAAAATCCGCATACTTACTGCAATCCGAACTCCAAATTTGTGACAGAAGTGTATTTGCCGTTTGTAATTGATTTCTTGCAGTCAGTATTTCTATCGGATTGAGTTGTTTTTTATCTGCTAACGCATTGGCTTTTGCGATGGCATTTTTTGCCCCGGAAATGGTTGTCGCAATAGAATAAAGTCCTGCGGCATAACTTAAGTCATCAGTAAAGTTTTTTTGTTCTTCCTGAGAGAGAGTTGCATCCGCAAGTAAGGCTGTGAGAGTTTCAACACGTTCTTTCAGCAGATTTTCATTGACATTTCCTTCGGTATTGATGTGAGAGATGGCAAGACGTCCATTTTTAAGTTCAGCAATATTGGCGGCAACCGCAGCTGCAACTTCCTTGCTTCTAGCCTCTGCTTCGGCAGAAACGAGTGCAGTTCGCTTTTCGATAATCGCTTTTTTTATCGAAATAATATCTGAAACTTCTGGTGCTGCAACTTGGTATACTGCCAAATCCAAGATATTAACAAATTGATCAATGTCAGATGTCGTCAAATCTTTCTTTTCAGCCAACAGATTATGGTAAAAGTTGATGTATGTAATATTGGATGACTCGTGGTTGATAGCATTCAACGCATAAACCATTGCCAGTTGCAGTTCACCTCGTGCTACAGCTTTTTTTGCCATATCGATAGCCATTTCTGCGTTTTTATGATTTTTTCTGGCTGTTTGTACGACAGAATCTATATTGCTGTTCAATTTTTTCAATTCAGGACGTAACTGGTTTTGGGTTGTAATAATCAGAGCCAACTGTTTATCTATTTTTTCGAGTGTTTCTGTGTTTTTTTTCTGCGCATCAGCAATAATTTGATTCGCTGTGCTTTTTGTCGTTTTCAGAACTTCTGACTTTATATCGCCCGCAGTGTGCTTAAAAATCGCAGCTGTTTCTGTCTTAAGATCAGGCGGGAGTATTAATTTAACTTTGTTGTGTTTATTCAGTTGAGTTTTTATTCCCTGTGATACAACAAAAATACCAGCATTGCATATAAGAAGTATCACTAACAAGATACTTGTTGCGTACTTCCAGTTGTCATTGTGTTTAGATTTTTCCGTGTCCATTTTACATTTTTCTCCTGTTAAATAAAAACGTGTTACTTTTTTTGATGGTAATCATATTGACAAGAATATGAATCTATAGTGACCGATGATTTTGATATTTTCATCAAGGTCAGTTTTTTGTACTGCTCCGTCGTCAATGAGGAGCATTTAGAGATGCGATTTTCCCTTAACTAGGGATTAATCGCTATAATTGTTTTTTGTTTATTGACATTTATTACTCACCCTTCCGATAGTTTTGCGTGTTGGATATACTTTATCACACCTCATTGGACATTTTATGTCCATGCGAACAATACTCATTAAAAATTTTTGAAAATATTATTCAACAAGTGTGCCGGAAGCAAAAAAAAGAACCGAACGCTCCTGCACACTGCACGAGAGGTCCGACCAAGAACCCACAACAGGACACACAGAAGCGTCCGGTAAGATGTGTAGACACAATCCTACCGGTACAATTCCGCTTACCTGTTTGTAGCAAATACTCTTTTAACTTGGTCGGTTTCTCGTGCATTCGCTGAAAAATAACGGTTTTTAAATAGCTCAACCATAAAATGCAGATAAGACTGCATTCTATAGCAATAATGTAAATATATCACTGCAAATTGTAATTACAAGAAGAAAATAAAAATATTTTTTGATTTTTAGATGTTTGAGACAAAAAAAATTGGCTCTAGCAAGGAATCACAGATGTCTCAGAAAATCTGAACAACATAAAACTATTCTTTTCGATTCATCGAAAAAAATCTCCGTTGGTTTTGGTACTTCATTTACCTATTCTTTTATTGACGGAAATTTTAACTTACGTTTTACCTTTTTTTTTGATTTTTTGATGGCGCAGCTTGACAATGGTAAAATCCGGTATATAGTATGGTAAAATTAAAGTAAAATCAGAAATAGGGTTGTTCTATGAATACCATGAAAATACCGGTTTATATCCGAATAAAAAATGATATTCTTTCCGATATCCGAAGCGGAAAATATCCGGAAGAATCTCCATTGCCTGCAGTTAATGTCATCGCGCAAAAAGCCGGAGTCAGCGTCCGGACAGCATACCTTGCCATACAGGAATTGATCAAAGATGGCGTGTGTTTCAAGCGTCCCAAAAAAGGAACCTTTGTCGGTAATCCCGCCAATCTCGTGAAACATCCCGTCTGTGCAGTTTGGGCGGAATACGATGCAGAGTCGCCCTTTGAACATCCCCTTTCCAGTATTTTCTATTTTGGTCTTCTGCAGGGGAGTGCGGCATGTAATATCACGCCGGTATTGGTTTCGGATGATCCGGAAAACGTGATCAAGCGTTATGAGCGTTCCAGAGAATTCAATTTTATGGGCGTGATTGTGCTGGATGTGAAAAAGTTCGATGCCACCGTGGAACTGGCGAAAAAGTTTCCGGATAAAAAATTCTTTTTCTTGAACTATGCGGTGAAAAATATCAATCAGCTGCCGCCCAATATGACAGCGATCGTGAATGATAATTATACCGGTGCATACAAGATGGCAGAGCATATCGTTGCCAGTAAATGCAAGGATGTGCTTCTTTTATCAACAAAACTGCATGACGATGACAACACTTACAGAAACCGGATCAAAGGTGCGCTTGCCGCATTCAAAGATTATTCCGTAGATATTCCGCCGGAAAATGTGGTGGAACTGGGGCCGAGCGGACAGGGTAAGAATGCATTCCTTTTCATGATTAAACGTTTGCGGGCAGGGAACTGCCCCCGGACAATTTTCTGTGTCAACGATTTGCTCGCGGAAGGTGTTGCCCAGGCATTGGCAGAGGAAAAAGTGGATGATGTCATGATTACCGGTTATGACTACCTTTATCCCTTTATTTCCCAGAAGTGGAAATTTGCAACGGTGAAAGTCCCTTACACAAAAATGGTGACGGAAGCACTCCGGCTTTTGTGTAGTGAAGGACCTGTGCGTGAAAATGTTATAAAATTACAGCCAGAAATTAAAACATATTAAATACAGAGAGGAACAAGTACTATGTTTCAAGTAAAACGTTATCCCGGAAATCCCATCCTGACACCCCGTCCTGAATTGCGCTGGCGCGGTTCCGCCCGTAACCCGGGAGTTGTGTATGACGGCGAGAAATTTCACATGGTTTTTACCGCCGACCCCAAACCTCATGATGGAATCATCCGTCTGGGCTATGCCTGGAGTACCGACGGCTATCACTTTGAAGAAAATGATGAACCCTGGATGGAAAACGATCTGAACCCCGGAACATTCGACCATGCCGGGTGCGAAGATGCCCGCATCACATATCTGGATGGACGTTATTACATTGCTTATGCGGGGCGTGCGATCAACATTCGCGATTATGCCTGTGGTGCAAGAACACCCGGCCCCAATGGCAATCTCAACCCGGTCTGGACGGATAATTTCCGTCGTGTCGGTCTTGCTGTGACGGATGATTTCAAGACGTTTGAAAAACTCGGTCCTATTACCAGCGAACATATTTCCGATGCCAACGTAGCATTGTTCCCGGAAAAGATCAACGGAAAATATGCCATGCTGCACCGCCCGACAGCATTCATTCCGTGGATGCTTCCGCTGCATTATCATCCGGGCTGTATCTGGCTGGCGTTCTCTGACCGCCTTGATTTCTGGAGTACCAACAAGCGGGAAATGCCCTGGGATATGATCGATGGCGAAGATATTATGGATGAAGTATTGCTCATGGCTCCCCAGCAGGATTGGGAAATGCTGAAAATCGGCGGTTCCGGTGTACCCATTCCCACCGATGACGGCTGGCTCATGACCTATCATGCCGTTGACCGCAAGAGTAAATATTATGTCGGTCTGGCATTGCTGGACCGGGAAGATCCGCGCAAAGTCATCGCCCGTACGCCGAATCCGGTTTTTGCGCCGGAAATGGATTACGAATACAACGGCAGAGGTTTGCATTGCGTATTCCCCTGCGCTAATATTGTGATTGACGATCACGTCATGATGTATTATGGTTGCGGCGATATCAATGTGGGGCTTGCTGAATTTTCGCTGAAAGAAGCATTGAATCATGTAAAACAATACAGAACAAAATAAAAGGTCAGAAGTATGAAAAAAACATTTACACTCATCGAACTGTTAGTCGTGATTGCCATTATTGCGATCCTCGCCGGGATGCTGCTGCCTGCTTTGGGAAGAGTGAAAGATCAGGCAAGTACCACGACCTGCATGAACAACCTCAAGTCATCGGGGCTTATGCTTTCCATGTACGCCGGGGATCACAAGGACTTTTTTCCTGTTACGAAAAACGGCAGTTACAATTGGAGTTATCAGCTTTACGATGCCGGATATATCAAGATTCCGCCCCATAAAAACAAGAATGATGTGACCAATGTTTTGAAATGCCCTTCTGCCAAGCCGGAAATTTTTGATCAGAATCATACTTTTGCAGTCCGTTCCCGTCCCACTGCATCCAATATTGCAATGGAATCATGGGCATATAAAACCGGATCCAACTTTACGGATTACGATTCATCCAATGCAGAAACGGTCTTTGCACCTTCCAAATTCATCATGTTGATGGATAGTGTGTTATACCGTCCCGGAAATGCGAATCATGGGATTCAGGTGAGTAATATCCCTCTGTTGGGTAATGGAACTTACGGCAATAAATACATGCTCCATGCCCGTCATTCCAAAAAGGCAAATATCTGGTGCGCCGATGGCAGTGCGCAGGGGGCAAATCAGAACACTCTTGAAGGCGAATTCAAGGTTAATCCCGGCATTGTCTGTTCCGAAAAATTTTGATGAACTGGAGATATTATCATGATCAAAAAAATCTTACTTCTGCTTGCATTTCTGCCCTGTCTGCTTGCTGCACAGGTGCAGGTCTTCAATGCGGGTATCGGCGGACATAATACGCGGCACGGACTCAAGCGCATTGATCAACTGCTGCTGCAATACAAGCCCACAGTGCTGGTCGTCGGGTACGGTGCCAACGATTGTTTGAACTCAAAGGCTTTGGTGGCGGAGAAAGAATTCACTGTCAATCTTGCAAAAATCATCGCATCCGCACGGAAGAACGGCGTCCGCACAATTGTTCTCAACGCCTGTAATCCCTGTATTGACAGTTTCCTTGCAGAAAGACACAAGTATACGGATAACATTTCTCCCACGGAACGTGTCAAAAAATACAATAAACTCGTTGCGGAAACTGCGGCACAGCAAAAAGTCATTTTCAATGATTTTCATGCTGCCATGATGAAAAAGGGTGGTGCCACTGTCAAACGTACCAGTCTTGTCCGCAATGTTGCCAATTCCAAAGTGAAAGATGGACTGCATCTGACCGCAGACGGTGCAAAATTGCTGGCGGAAACTGTCGCCGAAGCCCTGAACGGCAAAGTGAAAAAGAATGACCGTATTCTTTGCCTTGGCGACAGCATCACTTTCGGAGTCGCACTTACCGGTGCCGGTACCGTTACCGGGCAGACCTATCCTGCCTGGCTCAAGACGATTCTCAATCATAAATTGGGCTTGAGCAAAAATACCATACCGCCGCCATACATCAAACCCCGCCCGATGCAGATCCCGAATCCTGATTTTGCTGCCGATCAGGCGGGTGTAATGCCCCTTGAATGGGTTGCATCTCCCAAAACATGCAGCATTGTGACTGTAAACGAAGGCAAAAATAAATTCCTGCGCATCACCGCAAATGGAATTTCTTTCTGCCGGACAAACGGAATTATTCCCCAATCCGGTAAATGGATTTTGCATTTCCGTGCAAAGGGGAAGGGACGTTTCAATATCGGCGTGACAATGACCGGGCTTAAGCCTGCTTTTGTTCAATTGCATAAAGATTGGCGCATTCTTAACGATACGTGGCAGGATCATCAGATTTCCTTCGAAGTCCCGCCAAAAGCAAAAATGATTATGCTGGTGCTCCGTACAAAAGACGGCGTGGCGGATTTTGATGATTTTGCTTTTATTCCTGCTCCCGGTTCCAAAATGGCAGCAGCGGCTCAATTGAAAATCAAAAATGCAGAAATTGCTTTTTTGCATCCCCGGCAGGGCGGCGGCATCATCAGTCTTGTGAAAGACGGCAAAACGGAATTCATCAATCTTGCCCCGCGGAAATCCATCTGGGCAATGACTCTGAAAAAAATCGATACTTCCCACATCAAATTGCCCGAAGTCGCTCCGCTTTCCATTGACCCGGAACGTGATGACAATGGTGGCGGCAAGAACAATAATGACATTTCCGACGTTGATCTGAAAATTTCCGCTCTTGATTTTACCAAAGCCAAAACCGAATTCAAAGCGGATGCAAAGTCCGTTGTCATGACCTGGAAAGGTTTGAATATCGGCAAGGAAAAAGGTGTGCTGGATGTCAAATTGGAAATCAAAACCGCCGCTGACGGGAAGTCTTTTATTTTTAACGGCAGCTTCAACAACCGGTCAAAAGAATATACGGTCTTCTATTTTGATTATCCTGTCCTTGGCGGGATCGGCGGAATCAATGGCAGATTCCAGCAGGATTTTCTGGCCACGCCGTTTTTCAATGGCAGATTGATCCAGAATCCGGTGGAAAAAGGTCTTTTCAAAAAGAACCGGATTTATCAGCCCAACCGCTCCGGACACAGTTTGCACATGGATGTCTTTTACAATGGTCAGAACGGGCTTTATCTGGGTGTGCATGACCCCGATCAGAATGCAAAACGCTGGGATCTTTCTGCGGATCGAGTGAATGGTTTCTCCTGGTTCGTCCGCAACATCCCCAACAACATGCGCCGTGTGCCTCAACAGTGGCAGATCCCGTATCCGACGGTCCTGCAATTCTTCAATGGTGACTGGTATGACGGTGCGCAGATTTACCGCAGCTGGGCAATCAATCAATATTGGTGCCGGGAAGGTAAGATTCATGTCCGCAAGAGCATTCCCCAATGGTTCAAAGATACTGTGGAATGGGGACAGTATGTTGCTAAAAAGTTTGAAAGTCAGGATCCGCTGATGCGTCGTTTCCGTAAAGATTTTCCGGAGTTTCCTCTTGCTGTATTTTTGAGCTATTGGGGACGGAACAATCAATTTTTCCATGGCGGCGATCCGGATCATTTTCCCCTTGGCGAATTGGATTGGAAAGTCATCCGCTCGTTGAAAGAAAATAACGTCAGTATCATGGGGTATATTCAGGCTACCAGCTGGTCCGATTTCAGCCCCAGTTTCAAGAAAGATGTTGCACTTTCCAAGAGAAATCTTGTCCGCAATTATTACGGTCAGTTTATCAAGTGGAATTATCAGCGGGAGGAGCAATGTTTGATTGCTTACCCCGGAGAAGTCTGGGCAAAAGCGCTCGGCGACACGGTCGTAAAAATGGCGGAAGCCGGATTCCGTACCGCGTATATGGATTCGGGGAATCATGGCGGTACTTATCTGAATTTTACTCCCGATTGTTCCAGCGATTCCGGTGGCGGTAACGGATATATCAAAGGACAGCAGAAACTTCTGGAAACGATCCGCAAACGTGCGCGTGCCGTTAATCCCGAATTCTGTTTTACTTCCGAAAGTTTCTGGGAAGGCAATATCGCACACCTGGATGGCTACCTGGTTTGCAATACCACCAATGCCTATCTGGAAAACGATCGTGTGATAGCTATCCCGCTGATTCAGACGGTTTACAAAGATTATGCGTTGATGCACAGTGTCTGGCCCAGCCGTTATGATGTGGAACGGGATAATGCCCTGGGCTATGTTGCAAAAAATGGCTTGGCGCTTTGCTGGGGTGTTACGCCGGGATGGAATATTTTCAATCTCCTGTACAAGTATAAGAATGGTGATATTGCTTTGAAAACATCCCGTCTCCGTTATGAAGCATATGTGGCAGGAAAAAAATATTTCATCCATGGTCAGCTGCTCCGTCAGCCGGTTATTCATTCCGATGCCGCACCGTTGCGTGTCAAATGGCACAGAAGCTACAGCGCGTCTTATCATGATATCCTGATGGATCCGGTGATTGGAACTGTATTCCGTGCTCCTGATGGTTCTTACGGGCTGATCCTTTACAACATTTCTGAAAAATCGCTGAAAATCAAGGCGGATTTGCGTAAATCTCTGCCTAAAGGTAATTTTACCGCAAAGGCATTGTATCCGGCAAAACAGCAGTTCCTTCAGAAAAATCAAGTTGAGATTGAACTGGATGTGCCTGCACGGCTTCCTGTGATTATCACATTGACAAAACAGAATTAAGGTATTATTATGAATGATAAAATTGTATTCCCCGCAAAAGAACTCACGGTCGCCGTTTCTGCCGATGTCGTAATTGTCGGCGGAGGTACTGCCGGGATTGCCGCGGCGATTGCTTCCGCACGCAATGGAGCCGATACATTGTTGATCGAACAGGGCGGATGTTGCGGCGGGATGGCGTCACGCGGATTGCTTACCAGTATTATCTGCATGACCGATGGCGTGCGTGTCCTTTCCAACGGGATTTGCCGCGAATTTGTTCAGCGGATCGTGGATGATATGAAACTGCCGGAAGTCAATTACCGTTGGCAGAATATTCATCCGGAAAGCGTGAAAAAGATTGCCGATCAGATGCTTGCCGAAGCCGGAGTCAAAGTCATTTATGAAACCGTTGTCACCGATTGTATAGCGGATAACGGGGAAATCAAATATCTCAAATGCTTTGCTCCCTGCGGAAATTTTGCTGTCAGCGGGAAAATCTTTATCGACTGTACCGGTGATGCCAATCTTGCGGCAATGGCGGGCGTCCCCTTTGAATACGGTAATGAATCCGGGGAAGTCATGGCTCCCACTCTCTGCGTGATGTATGATAATATCAAATATCAGACTGACGCACGCAGCGGACTTGGCCGCAAGGAATGGAAGGATGCCGAAGCAAGCGGAAATCTGCCCATTGATGAACACCATTTTGTTGGATTTTTCCGTAATGGCGATGGTTGCGGTTCCGGAAATCTGGGGCATATTTACAACACGGATGTGCTGGATATTTTTTCCCGCAGTGAGGCATGGCGGAAAGGACGTGAACTGGCACTTGCCTATCATGAATTTTACCGCAAGAATGTAAAAGGCTTTGAAGGCAGCGAACTCGCCGCATCCGCAGATATGCTGGGCGTTCGGGAATCCCGCCGAATCATCGGGGAATACCGGATGGTGGCAGATGATTACTTTGCACGCCGCCATTTTGAGGATGAAATCGGATCTTTTGCTTATCCGGTTGATATTCATTCCGGCGTGAATGATGCGGAAAAACAGGCTTCGGTGGAAAAGAATATCCGGAAAGTCGCTTACAGCGCCGGAGAAAATTACGGCATCCCGTATCGTGCTTTATTGCCGAAAAATACGGTGAATCTCCTTGTCGCGGGCCGTTGCATTTCCGCCGATCGTGCCATGCAGTCATCGGTGCGTGTTGTGCCGGGCTGTATGATTACGGGCGAAGGCGCAGGGACGGCCGCCGCATCCGCAATCAAAAATGCACAATCTTTGCGGTCGCTTGATATCAAATCATTGCAGGCGCAGCTTAAACAGCAGGGTGCATTCATCAATCCGCCTGAAGAGCTTTGATCGCAGCCCGGGGAAAAAGGGAGTAAAATCTTTCATTATATCTTGACTTATGGGAAAAAAGTCTTATATTACACACAAAGATTTTTTTACGATAGAGCCCGTTTAAGAAGGAGAGTGAAAGATGGCAGATAAAATCGTACTTGATGAAATTCGTGAACAAATCAATTCCGGTCTGATTCAGGGTGCCGTTGTCCGTACCAATCTTTCTGATGAAACAATCGCAATGGGCGTGCAGGCGGGCGATATCCCCATGTCCGCAGAGTCCAGGTTTGATATCGCGTCCACAGGGAAAGTCTTTACTGCCGCTTGTGTGGCGTTGCTCGCGTTCGATGGTAAAATCGATCTGGATGCGCCTTTTACCGAATATATTCCCGAACATGTTCTCGGAAAAGATTGCGATATCACAATCCGGGATCTGGCATCACACTCCAGCGGTTTTGATAATTCCAAACCTTACGCCGCCGATTCCGCCGAAGAAGGTATGCAGCGGATTTGTATGTGGCGTCCTGTCAATCCCCGCAGAAGTACATTCTGTTATTCCTGCGGCAATTACATTCTGCTTGGAAAAATTGCGGAACGGGTCAGCGGCATGGATTTGGATGCCCTCTCACGCAAACTCATCTGGGAGCCGTTGAAGATGAATAAAACCACATGGAATGCTCCCGGCGCCGGACCTTTCGAAGTCCAGCATCATTTCCCCACAAGAGACGCAGGCTTGCATAATGATGACGTCTGTTACCGGACAAATGTCCCTATGGGCAGCGGTTCCGCCTTTTCAACGGCTGGCGATATGTTCCTCTTTATGAATGATATTATTACGCGTAAATATTTTCCTGCGGCTTATTATGATCTGATTTGCAAACCGGAATTTTATCAGAATGGCAAACCCTGCCGTTCCTTCGGGTGGGATATGAGAACGGATGTTCTTCCTGCCGGACTTTCTCCGCGTTCCATTCATCATACGGGCTGGACGGGGCAATCTCTCTTTGCCGATCCGGAAACCGGCATTTGCGGTGTTGTTCTGACGTCCCGCACAGGCGATTGGAATGTTGCCAAGCAAGCGCGCAGCCGCATTATGGAGCTGATCATCCAAACTGCGAAAAATTAATAACGCCGTTGTAAAAAAATCCCCCTGCAAGATTTCGCTCGCAGAGGGTGGTGACACAAAAAATGGTACCCGGCATGGGACTCGAACCCATAAGGTTATTCACCGTCAGATTTTAAGTCTGATATGTCTGCCATTCCATCAGCCGGGCACTTAAGGATTAATATATCACATTCGGCGGAAATTTCAAGATGGTACGTAATTATTTTTTGCGCTTTTCAAACCTTTTTCCGGATTTTTCAAAGGTTTTGCCTTCTTTACGGGGCGGAAAATAACGCGTTTCACCATTTTTATCCTTGTTATATGCGCCCGGCGTAAAGCCGCTGCGTTTCCGGCGAAGCATGTTGCGCTGTTCCCGACGTTCCTTCAAGCCGCGATTGACTTCGATCGGATTGCCGTCTGTATCCGTGCCGGCGCAATACATGGCTGCGCCAATGGTCATGGGCAGCGGAATGTAATCCTGAACCTGCTGGGGACTCCAATGATTTTTTTCCAGATAGTCGTCGACTACTTTCATTTCTTCCGCCGTACAGCCGGGGAAGTTGGAAATGAATAAGGGAATCAGGTATTGCTGTTTTCCGGCTTCGGCGCAGGTTTTATCGAAGATTTCCCGGAATTTGGGGAATTCATCGGCTTTGCCTTTGCGCATAAGACGCAATACACGGGCATCCAGATGTTCCGGGGCGACTTTCACGTGTCCGGAAACGTGCTTGAGGATAATTTCTTTGGTCAATTTCGGCTGCATCAGAGCCAGGTCGAGACGGATCCCGGAATTGATAAAGAGATTTTTTACGCAGGGAAGAGCCATTGTTTTATGAAGAAGTGACAGCAACGGTTTTTCATCTGCATTATAATTGGGGCACGGATCGGGGAACATACAGCTGCAGCGGCGGCATTTTTTACACAATTCGGGATTTTTCGGTTTGTGTCCGAAAATGTTGCCCGCCGCACCGCCGATATCGGTGACTGTCCCCCGGAAAAATTTATGCTGCTGCAACTTTTTGATGCTGCGCAATACGGATTCTTCGGAACGGGAAATCACGTTTTTTCCTTGATGGAAAACAAGTCCGCAGAAAGCGCATCCGCCGGGACATCCGCGCACGGCAGGGATGGAATTCTGAATGGTTTCAAACGCAGGGATTTTTTCCGTGTATTTGAAATGGGGTTTGCCCACATAGGGGAATTCTGCAACCTGATCGAATTCTTCCGTCTTCAAGGGGAGCTGGGGCGGTTCCACAACAACCATTCTTCCATTGGTCATCTGAATCAGACGTTTTCCACACCAGGGATTCATTTCTTTTTCCACGGCGATGGTCTGTTTCATGATGACATCTTTATCGCTGCAGAATTCTTCGTACGAGGGCAGCACAAGATCATTTTCGCCGGGGACGAATGCCTGCGTTTCCTTGCCGCCTGCGTAACGGGCAGTGCCGCGGATGCCGGTCAGATCTTTGCCGTCACGGAGGCGGTCAAAGATTTCGGTAACGGCTTTTTCGCCCATGCCGTAGACCAGAATGTCGGCTTTGGAGTCGACGAGGATGGACGGGCGCATTTTATCCTGCCAATAATCGTAGTGAGCGAGTCGGCGCATACTGGCACCGACGCCGCCGAGGACGGTTGGGATTCCGGGGAAAGCGGCCTTACAGAGTTGAACATAAACGGCTTCGGCATGAGGCGGGCGCATTCCGGTTCTGCCGGAGGGGGAATACATATCTTCGTGCCGCAAACGTCTGCCTGCGGTGTAGATACAGACCATGGAGTCCATATTGCCGCTGGTGACGGCGCAGGCGATTTTCGGTCTGCCGAAGAGCTTGAGCGAGTCGGGATTCTTCCAGTCCGGCTGGGCAATGACGCCGACACGGAAACCATTATGTTCCAATAATCTGCCGATGACTGCGGCGCCGAATGATGGATGATCCACGTATGCGTCACCGGTAACCAGGAGGATGTCGATGGCATCCCATTTGCGTGCCTGGAATTCTTCTTTTGTCATGGGCAGAAATTCTGTAAGATTCATAAAAATCACCTGAAAAATTTGTGTTAGATCTTGAAACCTGCGATCCCCTTGAGATATCTGCCTTCCGGGAACGCGGCGGATACGGGATGGTCGGGGCCCTGTGAGAGCCATTGAACGATACGGAAATCGATTCCCGCATCGGCGGCAGCGGAATCCGTGACTTTCGCAAAAAGTGCGTCATCCATCGCGCCGGAACAGGAGAAGGAGAAAAGAAGTCCGCCGGGCCGGAGGAGTTTCATCGCCAGCAAAGCGATATCCTTATACCCTCTGGCGGCTTTCGCGGCAGCGGCTGCGGAATCGGCAAATTTCGGCGGGTCGAGAATGATCATATCGAAGGTCTTGCGGCTGTCCCGGCATTTGCGTAAGTATTGGAATACGTCGGCACACAATGTTTCGAACTGTTCGGGCGGGAAGCCGTTCCGTTCAGCGTTGATTGCAGCCAATTGCAGGGCATCGGCAGAGGTATCCACGTTGATGACATGTTTTGCGCCGCCCTTGCATGCGGCAAGCCCGAATCCGCCGGTGTAACAGAAGCAGTTCAGAACTTCTTCTTTTCCGGCGGCAAGCTGCTGGACTGCCAGACGGTTCAGACGCTGATCCAGGTAGAAACCGGTTTTATGACCGGTACGGACGTCACAGCGAAACAGGATATCATTTTCTTTGAAGTCGATAAATTCCGGCGGTTCGGCCCCGGTGAGTACGCCGGTACGCTGGGACAAGCCTTCTTTTGCACGGATATCACAATCGCTGCGTTCATATACGCCATCGGGAGCATATTCGGCGAGGAGTTCTGCAATCAACATCCGGTTTGCATCGGCACCGGCACTGGTGAACTGACAGACGGCGTGATTTTTGTAAATGTCACAAGTCAAACCGGGGAGCCCGTCAGATTCGGAATGAATCAGACGGTATGCATCGGGCATGACATTGCCGAAGAATTGTTTCCGGATCTGATAAGCCGCAGCGATTTTGCGGCGGAAAAATTCCCGGTCGATGACTTCTTCTGTGAAACTCCAGATGCGGACGGGGATGGCAGATGCGGGGGAATAAGCACCCACGGCAAGGAAATCCCCTTTGTCATTGCGGACCGTGACGGTATCCCCGGCGTTGGGGGAGCCTGTCACATTGCGAACGGCACCGGAGAAGACCCATGGGTGTCTGCGGAGGAGAGATTTTTCTCTGCCGTTTTTAAGGAAAACAGTTTTTTCAGACATATCAGCGGATACTCAAATCGTTAGCGGATTGCTGGAATCCATGTTTATTGTTCATATCGACATGCAGGGGCTGGATATTCCAGATTTTTTCTGCATAGTCACGGATGGAGCGGTCACTGGAGAACATGCCCATTTTTGCGATATTGGCAAGACATTTTTTCTGCCATGCTTCGGTATCGTTATAGAGTTCTGCGATCATATCCTGTGTTGCGGCGTAAGATTCAAAATCGGCGCAGCACATGTAAGGATCGTGCATGATGTTATCCAGGAGCGGACGGAAGAGATCCCGTTCGCCGGGGGAGAAGAAGTTATCGCGGATCAGATCAACGGCCCGTTTGAGGAGCGGAATCCGTTCGATATATTCAGCCGGTCTGTAACCGCGCTTGCGGAGTTCTTTGACTTCATCCACATTCATACCGAAGATGAAGATGTTTTCATCGCCGACCGCATCTTTGATTTCGATATTGGCACCGTCGAGCGTACCGATCGTGAGAGCACCGTTGAGTGCGAATTTCATATTCCCGGTACCGGATGCTTCTGTTCCTGCGAGAGAGATCTGTTCGGAGAGGTCGGCAGCAGGGATGATGCGTTCTGCCAGAGAGACTCTGTAGTTGGGGAGGAACACCACTTTGAGTTTGTTTCCGACTTCGGGGTCATTGTTAATGACATCGGCAACAGAATTGATGAATTTGATGATCAACTTTGCCATGTAATAACCGGGAGCCGCCTTAGCCCCGAAGATGATCGTCCGCGGAGTGAAATCGGCTGCGGGATTATCTTTGATGCGCAGGTAGAGGGTGATGGCATGGAGAATGTTGAGCAGCTGGCGTTTGTATTCATGGAGGCGTTTCACCTGGACGTCGAAAATGGAATCCGGGTTGATTTCAATACCCATGGTATTGCCGATGAATTTGGCAAGTTTGAGTTTGTTTTCCCGTTTGACGGCGGCAATTTTGCGCAGGAATGTTTTATCATCGCAGGATTGGAAGAGCAATTCCAGCTGATCCAGGTCTCTGGGCCAGCCATCGCCGATTTTATCTGTGATGAGTTCGGAAAGCCCGGGGTTGGCTTTTTTCAGCCAGCGGCGCGGGGTAATTCCGTTGGTGACGTTGACGAATTTTTCGGGGAAGAATTCATTGAAGTCGCGGAACAGACCATCCTTGAGCAATTCGGTATGGAGCGCGGCGACGCCGTTGACATGTTCGCTGGCGGCGACGCACATATAAGCCATACGGACCATTTTTTCCGGTACTTCCTGAATAAGTGACATGCGAGCCAACCGATCATTATCGCCAATGAATCTGGTAGAAACATTGCGGAGGAAACGGAAGTTGATTTCGTAAATGATTTCCAGGTGACGGGGCAGGAGTTTGCCCATAAGATCAACAGACCATTTTTCCAATGCTTCACTCATCAGGGTATGATTTGTGTAGTTGAATGTTTTTGTCGTAATGCTCCATGCTTCATCCCAGGAGAAGTTTTCCACGTCGATCAGCAGACGCATGAGTTCGGGAATGGCAAGGGCAGGGTGGGTATCGTTGAGCTGAATGACGGCTTCGTGATCGAAATTATGGAGATCGGAACCGGACATTTTCATTCTGCAGATGATGTCCTGCAAAGTGGCGGAGACGAGGAAGTATTGCTGTTTCAAACGCAATTCCTTGCCTTCGTAATTGTTGTCATTGGGATAAAGAACGCGTGTGATGTTCTTATCCATGGCAGATTCCAGGTTTGCACTGATGTAATCGCCCTGATTGAATTTGGTCAGGTTGAAGCCGTAGAGAGATTCTGCCGACCAGAGACGGAGGGTGTTGATGGTGTTGTTTCTGTATCCCGGGACAGGTGTATCATAGGGCATCGCCAGAACATCCTGTGTATCGACCCATTTTCTGCGATAGGGGTTTTTATCATCGGGGTGTTTGGAGACTCTGCCGCCGAAATGAATGATTCTTGCCAGTTCGGGGCGGCGCAATTCCCAGGGATTGCCGCGGGAAAGCCAGTTGTCGGGTTCTTCCACCTGGTAACCGTTCTGAATGATCTGTTTGAAAATCCCGAAATCGTAACGGATACCATAACCGTAACTGGGGAGTTCGAGGGTTGCCATGGAGTCGAGGAAGCAAGCGGCGAGACGGCCGAGCCCGCCGTTACCGAGCCCGGCATCGACTTCGATATCGCGGAGGAAATCCACATCTCTGCCGAGTTCAGCGAGGGCTTCTTTTGCGGCATCATAGAGATCGAGATTGATCATGGCATTGCCGATGGTTCTGCCCATGAGGAATTCCAGGGAGATATAATAAATGGTTCTGGGTTTCTGATCTTCGTATTCATCTTTTGTGGCGATCCAGCGCTGCATCATCATATCGCGAATAGTAAGGGCGAGAGCCTGATAGCAATCCAGATCGGATGCTTTTTCCGGGCGTTTCCCCAAAGAACATGTCAGATTATGCATGTAGAGCTGCTGAATGGTCTGTTTCAGTTCATCTTTTGTCATTTTTCGTCTCCTTCGTTATCTTGTTACTGCCGTTTCTGTAAGTATGCGCTGACGGCTTCGGTCAATTCATCCAGGTGGATCGGTTTCAGCAAACAGCGATTTGCACCTGCCAGTCTCATTGTTCTACCGTCATTTTCCTGTGCGGCGTCGACCGTAATCAGGAACATGTCGGGATTTTTCTGTAAGTCTTTGATGTTCTGCAACGCTTCTGCGGGTTCCAAATCCCGCTGCTGCAGCTCCAATACCATGATGTCGAACGGTTGTGTCTGCAATTTTTCGCATGCGGTCTTCAAATCAAAGACCGCCGTTACATTGCAGTTCAGACCCCGGAGCATGGCGGAAAGCAGAATGTTATCCGACTCATCATCTTCACAGAGAAGTACGGGGATGGGGTCGGGCGACTGCTGACAGATATCGGTCATAATGCGGAACAATTCATCCTGAGAGATTTTTGCTTTATCGGCAACCGAACGCTGTTTTGCGCTTGAATTCAGCATGTTGCTCCGGATAGACTGCATTTCTGTTTTTTCGCTGACATCAAACTGCAGTTCCATTTCGTATGTTTCATCATCGGGACACCGGATATCGAAGCTGCCGTTCAATGCCTGAAGCAGTTTGCGGATGATGGTGAAATGAATAATCGCTGCAGATGATTCAAACTGACGCAGCGGCCGTCTGGAACTGTTGTAGAGAATATATTCCAGCGGGGCAGGGATCTGATCCGTCTTGCCGGAACAGGTCAGTGTCAGGTGATTATTTTCGCACTTCCATGCAAGGCGGATGGCTGCGCCCCGGTTGGCAGAGGTGCACAGAGCACTCAGGAACATACCGTAGATGCGCTGGAATTTTGATTTGTCGATGATCACATGCATGGGAATCTGGGCGTTATAGCTGAATTCCAGAGAAACCGAACGTTTTTTTGCATAAGGAATGTACCGGTTGTTGACCTGATGGATGATATCATAAGTTTCCACCTGTTCTTTCCCCGGTTCCGCATTCCGGAACGGGGTATCAATTTCCGCCAGTTCGCCCATGAGACCGTTCATGCCGGACAGTTTATCCATGCTGATATGCACCGCCTTGAGGATTGCCAGAAGGTCATCGACGGATACACTGCGATGTTCTTTTGCGTTATGTTCCAGCAGGTCGGCAAAGGAATACAGTGAATTGAGCGGTTCCCGGTAATCGTGGCTCATGGCATCGAGAAAATCGGACTTGAGCAGATTGATATTTTCCGCATCCATACGGGCATCCACTTCCCGTCCATGATTGCGGCGAATCTTGCCGATCATGGCGTTGAGGTGGTCACGCATGTGATTGAGGGATTTTGTCAGCTGATCGATTTCCTGAATGCCGGTTTCTTCGCTGGGGCTTTGTGCGGTAAAATCACCGCCCGCCAGCTTGTTTGCAAAAAGCCCGGCGTTGACAATGGGGACTGTCAGCTGACGGCAGATATAGTACAGCGGCAGGAGCAGAATCAGCATGCCGAAGAGCAGAATCATGCAAGTGTAAAAAATCAATGCCGGTGTTTGTGCGTGGAGCATTTTTGTGACATCGGACATGATTTCCTGATATTCGTATACCCGGATCAGGCGCAGACAGGATTCGCCCGCCCGCCAGTTGGGTGTGATGACCGTTGCACCGGCAAGCCAGTCGCTTTGTCCGTTGGCATCGGTAAAGGTTCTCCAGCTGACTTCATAAGGTTGACAGCGTTTTAACTGCATGGCGAGAGCAGGGAGGGATTTGATAATTTTCTCCGGCAGTTTGCCATCGAAGACCGAGAAATTCTGATACAGAATCTTATCATCCCGCATGATGATCAGCCCGGATTTGAGGTCGAGCGCTGTACCGTTCAATGTTTCGGGGCAGATGCGGACGGCAAAAAATCTGCCTTCGTCGGAGGAATCTTTGGTTGTGCTGAGTACCCAGCATTCGCCGGTTGCGGTAATAGCGAAGACTGTTTTCTGTCTGTTTGCCGTGATGTTGCGCCGGAGAATGTTGTACAAACCGGGAAAATTCGTTGTTGTTTCTTTTGTCCCGTCATGGAGGGAGACCAGTCCGTACCGGTCGGAAAGGTACCGATCGTCGTTTTTGCTCAAATCGTAATTGCCGATCAAAACCGCATCGGCACCGCTGGAATGTTCGAACCGGGTGGAGAGCAGAGCAATCAATTCTTCTCTGGGCAATGTTTTTGAGGTGTAAAATGTGGAGGCACGGGCATAGGTTGCGGCAAGAATGTCACCAAAGCGGCGCAAATTGATTTTTGCCTTGTGCTGCATATCTTTGACGGCATATTCGGATGCATCGTGATTGATTTTCTTCAATGTGCCGGATAAATAACAGAGAGCTACCAGAAGAACACAACTGAGGACAAGGAATGTTGTCACTCCGGTTACCAGCATGAATTTTGTTTTCAGTTTCATAGTCAGATCCTCCATGTTGTCATCGCAGCAGCAGCAGGGTGAGAAGTTTATTGGTTTCTTTGCCGGGGAGATATTTTAACGTTTGAAGTGCATATTTTTCTGCTTCCGCATAATCGCCATACCATTGGCAGAAAAGAGTGTACCGCAGATAGCCGGCAAAAATTTCGCGCTGAATTTCTTTGGATGTCGGAGTCTTAAGCCGGTTTTCGCGGGTCGTAACGTAATATTTCAAAATTTTCTGAACTTCGCCCATGGGGAGTTGTGACCATTCCAGCCGTTCCAGTCCGTCCTCATTTTTGAAGGAAATGAATTTTTCATTGAAAAGCAGAATGCCATTCCAGTAATTTTTGCCATCAAGCGCAACAAAATGCTTGATCCGGCAGGGGTTGTCGGTGGAGGCCTGAACGATAAACGGAATCAGGTTGCACATATAAACCAGACGTTTGCTTTCCGCTTCCCGGTTGTATGCAGGCAGAGAATTCAGATATTCCTGTGTGTTTTCCCGCGTCAACATGCAGGGCGCATCGGGACGGGGACGTTTTACTTTGTGATAACGTTCCGCCGCTTTTTTGAGAATCTCCGCGGTTAATTCGGGTGCGGAATCGTCGGACCCGTCATGATTCAATTCGATGGGCTCGATTGCTTCCACCGTTATTTCCGGACGGGAGGATTGATGTTTGAGATAACCCCGGAACAATGGTTCCACCGTTGCGGCAGATGTTGTCCCGTATTCCAGAATATGTTGCCACTGGGAGAAACGCTGTTCAAAACAGAGGCGGATCCAATGCGTTTCTGGAATCTTTACCAGTGTGGTCTGCAGTTCCCGGAATGACCGCAGGATCACATCGTGATTTTTTTCTTTGCAGGCAAGAAGAAAGAACTCTGTCATCTTCATCAGCGGGATGGATGCGCCTTCCCGTTCCGTAATCAACAATTGTTTTTCGGGGTCGCACATTTGCAACAGGGGAATATACCACGGACGCAACTCTTTCTTTTGTCCCTCTGTCAGTTCTATTTTTGCAAGCAGTGCTTTGATTTTTTCCGGATTCTGTTTCTGCTGGAGATACAGTGCACAGGCATATTGTGCGACGGCAAGCAAACGCTGTTTCGCTGTCAACTTGCTGTTCCATGCGGCCTGTTCTGCTTCCACGGCGGCTTTTTCCGGATTCCCTTCCGCAAAACAACTGGAAACGGCAGGCTGTACCAGCATTTCGCCGGGAAGCGGTCTTTCGCCCCGGTCCCACGGCCGCTGGTTAATGACATAGATGATTCCAATCAGCAGAAGAATTTGTGCAATCAGAATGAAGGACAGAAGCTTCAATCTTTTGCTGCCCCGTCCGGCTGGTTCCGTCGGGAGCGGCTGTTCCGTGCTGACGACCGGAGCTTTGCTTGTCCGGAGATCCTTGACGGGCAGGGGGACGGTTGAGGCGGAATGATTTTTGAGTATCCGGTTCAATACGCCGATGATGGTCCGGTAGGAAGGCCGGTCTTCCGGTTTTCTTGCCAGCATGGAGATAATGAGTTGGGAAAGTTCCAGATTGATTTCCGCTCTATGGAAATGGGGCGGCATGGGGTTTTCCGTCAACCGCATCCGGATCAATTCATCCATATCGCTGTGAGAGAATGGTGTGGAGCCGGTGAGCAGATGATAGAACGTTGCGCCGAGACTGTAAATATCGCCGCGGTAATCTTCTTCATTGTTCCGTACTTTTTCCGGACTGACATAATTCGGACTGATCCAGAAGCGGGAGAAAGCACCCTGTGCCGGCATTTCTGGATTGGGGGATTGAATCATCTGCGCGAGACCGAAGTCGCCAATCTTGGCATGTCCGTCAACATCCAGCAGAATATTCCCCGGTTTGATGTCGTGATGAACAATGCCGTGTTTGCCTGCACATTCCAATCCTTCCGCAACGTCCCGGATCCAGGCGGTCACTGTTTCCACCGGCAGTTTCCCGTTTGCCCGGCGGAGCTGTTCTTCCAGCGTGCCGCCTGCAAGATATTGCATGACAATGTAACTGCGTCCCTGATAGATGCCGCAGGTGTAGATGGAGACGATGGCGGGATGGTTTACCGTTGCCGCAGTCCGTGCTTCCTGAAGAAATTGAGCAGAACGGAATGGATCGCTGCTGTATTCCGGATTCAGAATTTTGATCGCCACTTCCCGATCCAGTGCCGGGTCATGTGCCCGGTAAACGGAAGCCATGCCGCCGCAAACGCCGGGTTCTTCCAGTAAATACGAATCAAACCATTCGGGAACGAGCAGTTCTGTATTGCAGCGGGGACAATTGATGCGTGAAAAAGGTTCCAGCGAAGAAACATCCAGTTTCTGCCTGCAATGATGACAGGTGATTTTCAATGCATTATCCTGTGTCATAACCTTTTCACCCTTTACGTTCCTGTTACAGCCAGACGGTATCCAGCGGTTCATCCTGCCTTGCTACACAAGGCCAGATATCCGGTCGGTTGTTTGCCTGAAGAAAACCGCAGAGATCAGCATACACTTTATCGGCATCGTTACATTCCGTACTCAAATGCGCAAAGATGAGATGTGACATGGCATCATGGAGCAAACGTCCCGCTGCTTCCAACGCAGCAGAGTTGCTCAAATGTCCGTGACGGCTCATGATCCGACGTTTCAGCGGCATGGGGCGGCCGGATGCCATCAGCAACGATGGTTCATAATTGGATTCAAGAACCAGTGCATTGCAAGCTTGCAGACGGTTGATGGTCATCATACCAGCCATGCCGAGGTCGGTGGCATAGCCCAGTTTTTTATTGCCGCAATGAAAGGTATAGGCAACCGCTTCCTCCACGTCGTGGGGAATACTGAATGCTTCCACACGAATGCCACATAATTCAAAGACGGCACCGGATTCGATCAGGATTTTATTCGCAGGAGAACAATTTTTGCAGGGCAGTTTGCTTTCTGTACCCGCAGTCAGATAGACTGGACAATCGTAATAATCCGCAAAGACTCTGCAACCCTGAACATGATCACTGTGTTCATGGGTCAGCAGAACCGCTTTGATGCCGGAGGGGTCGATGTCCCGCATGGACATACGGCGTTCCAGTTCTTTTCTGGAGAATCCGGCATCCAGCAGCAAATTCCCATTCGGGCCGTGAATGACGGTTGCGTTACCGCTGCTGCCACTGCCGAGAATGGTGAATCCAAAGGATTCGTTTTCTGTTATATTTTCCGCTTGTCCGGATAAGATCATAATCACCTGCTTTGTTATTATATTAAATTATAATATCTGCAGGCAATATAGCATTTTTTCTTTTTTTTTCAACTTGAAAATCTGCTTTTTTTGCAGAAATCACTTCAAATACTTCGCAAGAATACTGCCGACTCCGTCAAAGATCAATTGGGATGCCAATGCCGCAAGAACAAGACCGGTGATTTTACTCAGAATCATAATCACCCGCTTACCCATACGGCGTTCGATACCGGTCGCCACGAAAAGGATGACAGTCAACATGAATGTGGCAAGAAACAATGCCGCCGCCCCGGTAAAATAGGTGTGAAGTTTTCCACTGGCGGCTTCCGCACCGAACAGAATCAATGCCGCAGTTGTACCGGGGCCGACTGTAATCGGAATTGCCAACGGAACGACTGCGATAGATGAAACTTTTTCTTCCGCAGATTCGCCATTATCGTTGGTCTTTTTGTCTTCCACTTTACTGTTGACCAGCCCGACAGCGGAAAGAAAGAGAAGGCCGCCCCCGCCAATCCGGAAGGCATCCAGGGTAATCCCGAAAATTTCAAAGATCCAACGGCCGAAAACAAACAGAATCATGGAGATGATGAAGACTGCAAAACCGATTCGCAGTGCCAGCAATCGCTTCGATTTTTCTTCCCATCCGGCGGTATACACCAGAAACATGGAAAGCACGAAGAACGGGGTCATGATAAAGAAAAATTTGAGTACATTGTTAATAAAAGCAGCCATTTTGATATATCCTTAATTTGTAATTGGTTATTGTTTTATCTTTTTGCCGAATTCCACCGTGTGGAGCAGGTCGCAGCTCTCGGTGTCCGGAAGAGAATATAATGACATCTGGGAGAGCTGGAACGGTGTTTTCGGTACATCCATAAACAACAGTTCCAACAGTTCCACATCGGTGGGCGCACTCCGCAATTTCAGGGTGCAATGTGCCGTGTAAGGGTAGGGCGACGGCTGAAAGCGGATTGCCGTTTTTTCCAATTCCAGACGAATCTGATTGAACATGGAATCATCGTTCAGTGTCAGAAAATAAATATCCGTATTGGGAAAACGTTCGATCTTGGTGAATTGTACCGTGAACGGCTGCAGATTTTTCGCTACCCGGTCCATTTCTGCCGCAACCATATCCACATCCTGTCCCAATTCCAGCAAGCCCGTGCCGGAGGATCCGGTCAGCGTGATCTCTGCCGGGAGATTGGCTCTGCGTACGTCATGTTTTGCTCTCAAATCGCGAATGACTTCCGCCATAGGGGATGGCAGATTCAGAACGATATAGGAGGGATGACAGATCGTACGCTGCTGTGTATCATCATTCATAAGAACGGACTCCGTTTTATCGGTTGAGAGCAGCCAGAGATTTGCGGATGATATTTTCGCATGACCGCTGATTTTCCGGTATGGCGAGTGCCACATCGGTAACCGTTTTCTGAATTTTTGCTCTGGGGAAGCCCAGTTTTTCCAAGGCAATAAGGGCATCTTCCAGTTCCTTGAACGAATCGTCCGTCTGCGTTTTGATGAACGTGGATTCCGGTACGATTTTATCAATTTTATCCCGCAGTTCGATAATGATCCGTTCCGCTGATTTCGGCCCGACACCATTGATCTTTTTCAAGGATTTTACGTCGCCCTGGGCAACGGCAGCACAGAAACCTGGAATGTTCATACTGCTTAAAATGTTTAACGCGGTCTTGGCTCCGATTCCGTTGACTGTGATCAGCAATTCAAAAATGCCCTGTTCCTGGGCGGTTGCAAAGCCGTAAAGGGAAATATCATCTTCCCGCACCTGCATGTGGCAGCGCAAGGTGGCTTCTTCACCTGCCCGGGGGAGAGCATCATACGTGCTCATGGGGATGAATAAACGGTAGCCCACGCCATGAACATCCAGAATCAATTCCGTAAAATTGACTTCTAATACTTTACCGGTAAGTCGAGCGATCATGATTGTAACTCCTCGTTGTAAATGACTCCATCCCGCAGTTCAATAATCCGGTCCGAAAGACCGGCAATCTGACGGTCATGTGTCACCATGATGATCGTTGTATCTGTTTCCGCTTTCAATTGCAGAAAGAGGTCAAGAATGCCTTTGCCTGTGACAGAGTCCAGATTCCCTGTCGGTTCATCTGCCAGAAGCAGCTGCGGATCATTGATCAATGCCCGTGCAATAGCGCAACGCTGTTGTTCGCCGCCGGACATTTCACTGCGCCGATGGGTGAGTCGATGGCTCAACCCCACTTTCTCCAGCAGATGCAATGCCTTTTCTTTCGCCGCTTTCCGGGACATTCCTTCCAGCATGGCGGGCAGCATCACGTTTTCCAGAATGTTGAGTTCCGGTAATATGTGATATGCCTGGAATACAAAACCTACATTCTTCCGGCGGAAACGGATCAGCCCCCCGCGACTCAATGCATTGTAATCCGTGCCGTTGACAATGACGCGGCCGGCATCGGGTTTCGAGATGGACCCCAGAATATCGAGCAGTGTGGTTTTTCCACTGCCGGATGCGCCGAGCAATGCAATCCATTCCCCTTTGCTGACATGGAAGCTGACTGACCGCAGGACGGAGATTTCTTCCTGTCCGATCCGGAAACTTTTGCGGATTTCTTCCGCTTTCAGAAAAAATTCACATTCATTATTCATAACGCAATGCCTTTGCCGGGTCAAGTGATGCCGCACGGAGTGCCGGGAGCAATGCCCCGCATGTGCAGAGTAATATGGAAATCAAAGTGATGATGGCAACATCACTCCAGATGATATGGGCCGGAAGTTCCCGGAAAAGATATACTTCTTTCGGGAAAATCTCCTGTCCGCTGATGAAACGCATTGCCGCCAGAATATTCATACGGTATACCACAACCAGCCAGCCCAGCAGCACGCCGCCGATGGAGCCGACTACGCCCACAAAAAATCCTTGCAGCAGAAAGATGCGCATGACTCCTGCGGAAGAGGCTCCCATGGCTTTCAAAAGCCCGATTTCCCGCGTCTTCTGAATTACGGTTGTAATCAAGGTGTTCGCGATACTGAATGCCGCAACCAGAACAATGAAAATCAACAGGAAAAACTGCATGTTCTTTTCCACCGCCAATACCCCGAGAATCCGGCTGTGCATGTCTTTCCACGTGTGTGTCTGAAGGAACGGGTCGATCTTATATAAGGATGTGATCAGCTTTTCTGTGAAACGATCCATGTTGAACGGATCGGCAGTCCAGACGTAAATATGTGTGGCTGAACCGAAATCAAGATTGAACAGGGCATCGCCTGCATCCAGCCCCATGAACATGATGTCTTTATCAAAGTCGTATTTATCGAAAGAAAATGTTCCGGTGATGGTGTATTCGCCCGGCAGGTACATTTCCGCCTGTTCGGATACCTTGTAACGCCCCGTTGTTTTATCCCGTTCCACCAGTCGGGAGAGGTGCGTGGGAGAATGAAGCAGCACTTTGTCGCCCGCCCGCAAGCCGTATTGATTGGCAATGACGTCACTGACCATGATTTCATCTTTTTTCAGAGAAACCTTACCGGATCGCAAGGCTTTTTCCAACGGGATACGCTTGGTGATGTCCTGGGACGGATTATAGGCTATCAGGGCTTTCGGTGCGAAAATATCATTGACTTGCAGCAGAACGGGTGACAACAGAACCGGGACACCTTCGCCGCCGTTTTTCTTTACGGCTTCGCAAACGGTTTCGGCTTCTTCTTCCGTGAATACTCCGGAGGAACCACCTGGCATTTGCGGCGTGTATCGAATCTGCTTCCGGATTTGCGCATGTGCTCCCGTTTCCAGCAGCTTGCCTTTCAGATGATCCGTGAACCCAGTCATAACAGCCAGTACAACAATCAGCACCGCAACACCGAGGATGACCCCGATAATACTGATCAGTGTAATGACTGAAACTGCATTGCGTTTCGGTTTGAAATATCGCCACGCAAGAAATAATTCAGTACCCAATTCCATTTTTATTTTTTCCGCACCTTTCTTTGCGGTTATTTGCCGCCGCGCATCTGCTCCCGCGCCTGACGCAGCCGTGCCATTTCTTCTTCACTCAAAGC
This sequence comes from Victivallales bacterium, assembly GCA_045639325.1. GTDB lineage: Bacteria > Verrucomicrobiota > Lentisphaeria > Victivallales > UBA1829 > RGIG8244. Next base: position 62,212 of record JAZUCU010000019.1, on the reverse strand, counting down.
ATTGATGCCTTCCCGTGATATTTTGTCCAGAAGCATATCCAGTTCCTGCTGCGTGACCGGGCGGGGTCCTGTCTGTTTCGGATCCTGTCCACTCACTTTCCAGCCGTAAGGATTGTTCCGATTCCGGTTATTGCTGCGGCCGCCAGTAAGATGCAGCGGATCCCAGCGGATATATTGCTTCAGAAACAGAATCGTAAACAGATAACCGATGCAGAATCCGCCGATATGGGCAAGATAGGCAACGGATGAATATTGTTGTGTGATCTGACTGAAAATTTCCAGCGCAAGAAATACAATTGCCATCGTCCGCAACTTGATCGGGAACGGAATGAACAGCAGAAACATTTCCACATCCGGTGCCATCATTGCAGCCGTCATGATCACGCCCATGACGGCGCCCGATGCTCCGACCAGCCCGGCAGGACTGTTCAGGTTCGCAAGCAGCCAGATGAGATTGCCGCCGATCCCCGCAACAAAATACAGCCACAGGAAGCGTTTCGCACCAATGACTGGCGCAACCATCTGCCCGAAGATGTATAACGAGAACATATTGAAAAACAAGTGCCACAAGCCGTCATGCATAAAAAGTGCTGTGACAATGGTCCAATATTTCCCCGCAAGAAATTCCTGGGGCATCAACTGCAGCTCCGGACTCCGGAACAGAATAAATGCCAGAACATTGGCAACAATCAGAATAAACAGACAGCGCATGCCGCCGCTTTCGGGATCGTTTTCCTCCCTGCCGCGACGACGCATATAATCCCGGTCGTCAAGCATAGAATACCGTTCCTTACTTTTCCGGAATGATATCAAGAGAAATGTCGCTGGACTTGACCGAGTGTGTCAATGCGCCGGAAGAAACAAAATCAACGCCGGATGCTGCGATTTCTTCAATACGGGCAATTGTCACATTGCCGCTGGCTTCCAGTTTTGCTCTGCCTGCGGTGATGCGGACGGCTTCCGCCATATCTTCCGTTGACATATTATCGAGCAGAATGTATTCCGCTTTGGATTCCAAGGCTTCTGCCAATTCATCGAGAGAATCGATTTCCACTTCCACTTCCAAATCCGGATACTTGGCGCGGGCACGTTCCACACTGCGGAGAATACCGCCGGCACCTTCCAAACCTGCCAGTTCACGGTGATTGTCCTTCAACATCACGCGGTCAAACAAACCGATACGGTGATTGTGGGCTCCTCCCATTGCCACCGCATATTTTTCCAGATTACGCCAGCCGGGAGTTGTCTTGCGTGTGTCAAGAACATGCATCCGGTTGCCGGCAAGAGACTGGTAACGGTTGGACATGGTGGCAACGCCGCAGAGACGCTGCAGGAAGTTCAAGGCGGTCCGTTCCCCAATCAGAATCGGGCGTGCGGGTCCGGTGATTTCAGCCATGACTGTTCCTTTTTCGCAGGCATCGCCGTCTTTGACTTTTGCGGTGAATTGAACCGCGGGATCCAGTTTTTTGAAGACCTGTTCTGCAACCGGCAAACCGGCGCAGACGAGGGATTCTTTTGCCAACAGAATGGCTTTCACATTCAGACTTTCCGGAATAACGGAATTGGTCGTTACGTCGCCGCGTTCATCCAGGTCTTCGGAAAGAGCCAGGTCAACAAGGATATCAACGCGTTTCATGTCAAGTTCAGGTATACTCATTTTCAAATCTCCTTATCAGGGTCAAACATTATGGAAAGCGGCGTAATCGATACCGCTTTTCCTGTATTCATTTCATAACTTACCACAACCGCATCACAGCGGATGTTTTCTTCCACCACTGCAAGTTTGCAGGGCATCCCGGTGCGGAATTTGCGCAAGACATCTTCGCAGCTCCGGCCGAGAATACTTTCATTGCCGCCGACCATACCTACATCGGTAATTGCAGCCGTGCCGCCGGAAAGGATCCGTGCGTCTGCGGTTTGAACATGGGTATGTGTGCCAAGAACGGCGGTCACTTTGCCATTGAGAAAATGCGCCATCGCCAGCTTTTCACTGGTCGCTTCCGCATGAAAGTCCACGATGATGCATTTGACTGTAATCGGAATCTGCTTGAGAATTTCTTCCACGGTTTCGAACGGACAATAGGCGCTGTCTTTCATGAAGACTTTTCCCATGAGGGAGATCACGGCAACATCGCCGCCCACCGGATTACGGAAATAATCCCAGCCTTTGCCGGGCTGACATTTTGCCAGGTTTGCAGGGCGGATGACATTTTTAATTCCGTTGATTTCCTGTTCAAATTCTTTTCTGTCCCATACGTGGTCACCTGCTGTGTATACATCCACGCCGGGCATTTCCTTCAAACTGGATTGCGTCAACCCGGCGCCGCATGCACTGTTTTCTGCATTGGCAATCACGAACTGACAATTGTATTTCTGACGCAGCTGCGGTGTGATTGCCGCTACTGCGCGTCTCCCGCCTTTACCTACTACGTCTCCGAAAAAAAGAAGATTCAAAACCGGTCCAGCCATAATTTCTCCTGTATTTCCTATTCTATAATATAACATGTCAATATACTTCATAAACGGTATAAGTGCAAATCAAAAAAGAAAGAAATTTTGGAAAAAAGAGAAAATAATCCGGAAAATAACTTCTTTTTGTATTTGCATTTTTCTTTTTTACGGGATATAGTATTTGTTCACTCTATTTTTTTATTCCCACAAATCAAGGAAGGTTGGATCATATTCCCATGGCTCTTGTTCAACGTAATAAAATGGATATGTGTCAAGGTCCGTTGATGAGCAAAATCATTGCTTTCGCAATCCCGTTGATTCTTACCACTGTTCTGCAGCAGTTGTTTCATGCCGCTGACCTGGTGGTGATCGGCCGGTTTGCTTCCTATCAATCCATGGGCGCAATCGGTGCCACAGCTGCTATTTGCAGTATGATGGTGAATGTGTTCATGGGCGTTTCGATTGGTGTTAATGTGCTTGTTGCTCAATACTTCGGCGCAAAAGACAATCGCAATACGATCCGGACAACTCATACATCCATCGCCATCGCGATCATCCTTGGAATTGTTATGATGCTTACCGGATTTTTGCTTTGTGATTGGACACTCCGGATTACCGATGTGCCTGTCGAGATTTTTACCCGGGCAAAGGTGTATCTTATGATTATCATCGCCGGATTCCCCTCTCTCATGGTTTATAACTTCGGTTGTGCTATTCTCCGGGCAGTCGGTGATACCCGCCGTCCACTCTATTATCTGACGATTGCCGGTGTGGTAAACGTGTTTTTGAATCTGTTCTTTGTTGTTGTATGCAAAATGGATGTGGCGGGTGTCGCAGTTGCAACGGTTATTTCGCAAATCATCAGCGCATGGCTGGTGATCCGGGCCTTGATGAATTCTCATGGCTCCAGTCGCCTGGTGCTTCGTAATATCCGGATCGATTTCCCGCTTTTGTGGAAGATTCTTTACATCGGTTTTCCTGCCGGTATTCAGAGTGGATGTTTTGCGCTTTCCAATATGTTGATGCAGGGCGGGATCAATTATTTCGGTGCCGCATGTACCGCCGGAAATACTGCGGTGTTGACCCTCGAATGGTTGTGTTACTCTATCATTTACGGTTTTCATCACACCGCAATTGCTTTCGTCGGACAGAATTACGGCGGAAAGCAGTATGACCGGGTGCGTGCAAGCGTGCGGGATACCCTTTTTATGTCCTGCCTTTCCGTATTTGTTGTTTCTATGATTATTTTGATTTTCGGTGAGCCGCTGATCCGGATGTTCAACAGTGATCCGCAGGTGGTGGCGTGGGGCATGCTCCGCTTGAAGATTCTGTTCTTTACCTATTTTACTCTGGCATCTATGGATGCTTATAACGGGGCTTTGCGCGGATTGGGTTACACGGTTCTGCCGACTCTTACCACTTTGTGTTTTGCCGCATTGTTCCGTATCCTCTGGCTGGAATTTGTGTTCCGCCGGATGGCGGAGCCGAAACTTGAGGTGTTGCTGTATTCCTATCCGATATCCTGGACATTGTGTACGATTGTGAATGCGATTGTGTTGTATTCCATTCTGAAAAAACTCAAGTCTCCGGATAGCAGCGGGAAATATATTCAGGTTAAAGTCTGAAAAAAATCAAAAAAAGTTTAAAAAAAGTTTGCATTTTGAAAAAGATGTGATAAATTATATGAATTCACGGATGTATTCCCGAGTGCGTCCGGGGAAAGACAAATGGAAATCTGGCAGTTTTCAGGAGTCGCAATTCGTTTTTCAGTGATTAAAAAAATCTGTAATCGGAGCAATCCAAACTATGAAAACTTATCTGGCAAAAGTCGGCGAAATCGATCGCAAATATGTTGTGTTCGACGCTGCAAACCAGCCCCTGGGCCGTCTGGCGGTGAAAATCACCAACGCGCTTCGTGGAAAAGATCGTCCTACCTATACTCCTCATGTTGATACCGGTGCTTTCGTCATCGTGATCAATGCGGATAAAGTCCTCCTCACCGGTAACAAAGAAAACGGTAAAGTTTACCTCCGTTGGACAGGCTACCGCAGCGGTCAGAAATCTGAAACAGCAGCTGAAATGCGTGCAAAACATGCAGACCGTCTGATCCGTGAAGCTGTTTGGGGCATGATTCCCAAAGGTCGTCTCGGCCGCGCTCAGTACCGCAAACTCAAAGTTTATGCCGGTGCTGAACATCCGCATGCCGCTCAGAACCCTGAAATCGTGAAGTAATGGAGAGCATCATCATGAGCAATTCCAATGAAATCTACGCAACCGGTCGCCGTAAAACTGCAACCGCCCGCGTCCGGATCTGCAGTGGTTCCGGCAAAATCAAAGTCAACGGCGTTGAATTTGAACAGTACTTTGAAGTTGAAGCCCTCCGCGGTTTCATCCTCCAGCCCCTTAACGTAACCGGTACAAACGGCCAGTACGATGTCTGCGCTGTTCTCTCCGGCGGCGGTAAATCCGGTCAGGCTGGCGCTCTCCGCCACGGTATCTCCCGTGCATTGGTCAAAGTTGACGAAGACCTGAGAAAAGTCTTGAAGAACAGCGGTATGCTTACCCGCGATCCCAGAGAAAAAGAACGTAAGAAATCTGGTCAGCCGGGCGCAAGAAAACGCTTCCAGTTCTCCAAACGCTAATCTCTTTTTGCGTTTACTTATCAAACCGGAGTTTTTTATGGCTCCGGTTTTTTTATTTATCGGGGTAATTTCAAAAGTCCGGCAAAATTTGACTGAAAAAAGATTGTTGAGAAGATGGAAATGGTAGTTTGAGTATGGCTATTCGTAGAATAACCATCGAAAACGCTCCATTTTCAGAACTCAACAAGAGTTTTCAGACATTTTTGAAGACTTTTGAAATTGCCACTATTGAAAGGTATGTATATTATGAAAAAGATCCGTATTGCTATCGTTGGCGCTGCCGGTTATGCCGGTGAAGAATTACTCCGTATCCTTTCCCGTCATCCTTCCGTTGAGATCAAGGTCATTACCTCCAGACAGAATGCCGGTAAAGATATTTCTGAAATCTTCCCCCGTCTCGCCGGACTCGGTCTCAAGTTCTCAAACCCTGATGTCAATGAGATCCTCGCTACCTGCGATGCTGCTTTCCTGGCTCTTCCTCACGGCCTCGCTGCTGAATATGCTGCTCCTTTGATGAAGGGCGGTATTCCGGTTTTTGACATCAGTGCTGACTTCCGTCTCCGCTCTCTTGATAAATACAAACAGTATTACAAAGTGGATCATCCCGCACCCGAACTGCTCAAAGATGCTGTCTACGGTCTCCCCGAACGTTATCGCGAAGACATCCGTAAGACAAATCTTGTTGCATGCCCCGGCTGCTATGTCACCAGTATCCTCCTGCCCACAACAGTTCTGCTCAATGCCGGTCTGGTTTCTACCGAAGGCATCATCGCTTCCAGTTTGAGCGGCGTCACCGGTGCCGGTCGTAAAGTTGATCTGCCCTACATCTTCCCGGAATGTAACGAAAGCGTTCGCGCTTATGCTCCCACCGGACATCGTCACCTCCCGGAAATCGAACAGGAATTGGCTGTTGCAGCTGGCGTGGAATCCTTGAACATCAACTTTGTTCCCCACCTGATCCCCGTCAACCGCGGTATCAATTCCACCATTTATCTGAATCCTACCGATAAATTCACTCCCGAAGCTGCCGATCAGGCATTCCGTGATGCTTATGATAACGAAGCATTTGTACGTTATCTCGGCATCGGTAAATTGCCCGATACAAAACATGTCACCTTCACCAACGTGTGCGAAATCGGCTGCGTTTACGATAAACACACCAATAAAGTGATCCTTTTCAGCTGCATCGACAATCTGACAAAAGGTGCATCCGGTCAGGCTGTTCAGTGCATGAATATCCGTTTCGGTCTCCCGGAAACGGAAGGTTTGCTCTAATTCGTTATTATGGCAGACTTTACGATTCTGCGTTTTAACGATTGCAACAGAACGCTGCTTGCCGGAATCAGCCGTCATAAACAATGGCTTTTCCTCTGGGGAGCAGCGGTTCTCCTGTTGTTCTGGAATTTGGGAACCGGAGCGTTTTCTCCCCTCGAATGTACAGCCGCTGTTGCGGCGCAGGATTACATGTTGAATCCTGACATCATGCCGGAGAAGAACCGGTTCCTTGTCCGTCTTATCTGGCTTTTTTCCTCTCCGGTCCGATTTGTCACGGAGACGACTGCCCGGATGCCTGCCGCAATGGGTGCGTTGTTTGTTCTTGGCGCAGTTATTACCATTGCCCATAAACTTGCGGGGCGTTCCGCGGCCATTGCATCCGGCTGGTTCTGTTTGACTTTGACCGGATTCCTTTCCGCCGGCAGGATGGTTACGGCTGAAATGACTCTTTGTGCCTTGACTCTCTGGACGACTGCGATTTATCTTTATTCCCGCGAAAAAATCACCTGTCTCAGTTCCATTCTTTTCTGGTTCCTGACAGCCTTTGCATTTTATTCCGGCGGCATATTCGCATTGGTTCCGGTTCTGTTTATGATTTTTGATTGTTCTTTGAATACAAGAACATGCAATCTTTATAACTGGCGTAACCTTACCGGGTTGCTTGTCGGCATCGGCAGTTATCTGCTGTTTTCTTATTTCTGCGATTTCCGCTGTACGGACTTCGGGATTTCCCTTTCTACGGACTTCTCCCGGATTGTTGGCATGTCCTTACCCTGGCTGCCGCTCATCGTACTTGCGTTTTTTGATATTGTCAAACGTCGCAAAGTCGGCAACGATTTCCGTTTGCTTTTTTACTGGTTCCTGATTACCGCATTCAGCACATTCTTCCTGAAGAATACAGCCCTGCCGCTGTTAGGAATCTGCGCGATTCTCTGCGGCGTGATGATGACTGCAGCCGCAATGACCATTCCCCAATTGATCAGTAAATTACTGTTCCGGCTTATGGATGCCCTGATGCCTTTGGCGGCGGCGATCCTGTTGATTACGCCATTCCTTTTTATGTGGCTGGGACCCCGTTATCTTGTTCATGGCATGGCATATCCCAATTGGTTTGTTGCGGTGTTTTATTTCGGTGCACCGCTTACCGGAGTATTGATTTTCATCTGGCAGTCTCTCATGCTTCGCCGGAAAAAGCAGAAAAAGTCCTTGCCGGAAATCTGCGGCGTCGACCCTGTTCCTGACCGTGTGATTCCGGTTACGGCGTTTGTCCTGTTGGCTTTGTATGCGATTATCTTCCCTGCTGCCGCATCCGATGGTGCATTCTCTGTCCGCAAACCGTTCCTGATGCAAACAAAACTGTTGCTGCAGAAACAATATGACATGAAAGCGCCTCAATGTATTTATCTTCTCCCCGGTGATGCCGTGGCGGAATGTAAAATGTATCTGCGGACGGATGACCCGTCTTTGCCGGTAAAAATTCTTTCTGACCGGGCGGATTTTGAAAAATTGAAAAATCAATCCGGCGGGGCATTGATTGGAACCCGTGATGATTTTGCCCGTTACCGTATCGACTTGGATGGCATCGTGTTGAATGAACCGCTTACCTTATCGGACAAGGCGGCTAAAACAGAAAACAAACTGGCAGTTTTACTTTTTTTGAAATAAATGGAAGGGGGTTGATTATGCGTTATATGTTTTTCGGTGCACATCCTGATGATGCGGATTTGATGATGGGCGGGACTTCCCTTAAATTGATTAAGAACGGACATCATGTCAAGTTCGTATCTGTCAGCAACGGCGATTGCGGTCACCAGTCTATGGAACGCAAAGCGCTTGCGGCACGCCGTTACGAAGAAACGCAGAAATCCGCTGCGCTGGCAGGACTTGATGCCTATGAGGTCATGGACATTCCCGACTGCGGGATCGAGGTCACTCTGGAAAATCGGGAAAAAATCATCCGCATGATCCGTGCCTATCAGCCGGACGTGGTCATAACCCATCGTAATTGCGATTATCACGCCGATCATCGTGCAACGGCACAATTGATTCAGGATGCGGCATATCTTTTAATGGTGCCCCTGTATTGCCCGGATACGCCCATTCCGGAAGTGAATCCGGTCTTTGCCTATGCTTACGACCGTTTTACGAAACCTGCGCCGGTTCAACCGGATGCGGTAGTGGAAATTGATTCGGTGATAGAAGAGAAATTCCACGTTCTGGATTGTCATGTTTCCCAATTTTACGAATGGCTGCCGTTCACGAAAGGCATGAAAGATTTTTCTGTCGAAGGCTGGACATGGGAACAGAAGCGTGCGCACCTGGATGAACATTGGGGTATCCGTTTCAAAACGATTGCGGAATATGCCGCAGAACAGCTGGAAAAACGTTATCATCATCCGGTAAAATATGCGGAATTATTTGAATATTCCCCTTACGGCCGAGCGGTCACTCCGGAAGAATTCCAGGAATTGTTCCCGTATTAAGGTAAAAAAAAATCCCGCAGAAATGCGGGATTTTTTGTGTCCGGAAGATGCCGGATCAACGGAAGGTTGTGAGTTCTTCCGCGTATTCCTTACGGTAATCTGCCCAGATGTTCTTCGCCTGAGTGATGCTGGGTACGTAGGGATCCAAGCACAATGCTTGGATTGCAAGGGAATCATTGCCTTCCGCAATGGCTTCTGCAACCATTTCGTGGATCACAGTTTGACGACGGCACAGTTCGCAGGGACCGGCAGGGAGTTTACCCACGTGGATGGAACGGACCTGACCGCCGATTGCCAATGCCGGAACGTCCAGAATCACATTATCCGGCAGGTTATCCACGGCGCCGTTATTGCGGATGTTGATTGCATCAAAGTACAGCGGAGTATTGGTTTCCAGAGCCGTGATGACGCGGCAGGGATTTTCCGCATAGTACGGGTGATCGGGATCGACGGGGAAGGGCGGTTTGGCATAATTCTTGCCGAGGAGTCTCTGAGTTTCCAACGTTTTGGATTTATTTTTTGTGAGATTTTCGTAGAATTCAGCCAGAGAATGTAAGCCCCATTTATCCCATTCTTTGGTATCCTGGAAGAAGGGCAGGTATTCCACAATGTGTTCGTCATATCCCACGGGATACATGCCGAAAACATTGTAAACTTCCTTGGTGTATTTCTGTTCGGGAATGTTGGGGTAGACTTCTTCCCAGTATTTGGAAGCCTGCATTTTTGTGATGAATTCTTCCATACAGCTCTTGCCGGAGTTGCGATGACGGATATCAAACAGCCAGTTCATGTGGTTGACACCGGCAGTGACAACTTCCAATTCGCCGGGTTCCCAGCCCAATTCTTCTGCAATCAAGCCGAAAGAACCGTGCACCTGATGGCAGAAGCCCAAAGCTTTGATTTTCGGGAAGTAATTTTTGAAGTAGGTACAGAGAATGGACATGGGGTTGGAGAAGTTCATCAACCAGGCATCGGGGCAGTATTTTTCCATGCCTTCGAGCACTTCTTTATACAGACAGATATTTCTTGCACCGTGGATGATACCGCCGGGACCGCCGTTTTCCGCTTTCACCTGGAAAACACCATGTTTTTCTGCGATACGGAAATCTTTTGCCCAATAAGCGTAACGGTTTTTCTCGCAGGAACTGATGACATAATCTGCACCATCCAGGGCGCGATTCAAATCGGTTGTGATGGAAACGGTAACTTTATTTTTGCCCGTTTCCAGAATTTCTTTGACTGCGTTTTCTGCGACTGCCAGACGATCCTCTGCCACATCCATCAGCATGAATTCGGCATTATCAAATACCGGGTCAGTGAGCAATTCTTTTGCGATTGTGAGAACGAAGCCGGAACCGGCTCCCAACATTGTAATTTTCATATTCTTTTACCTCTTATATGCCCAATTCTTTTTTCAGAACCGGGATGATGTTATTGCGAAATTCATCCAACACAGCCTGTCCGAATGCGGCAGTTGCCCGTTCCGGATGCCCCATGACACCGACTTGAACATCGGCATGCTGTTTTGTGGAGGGAATTTCTTCTTTCAAAGATGTTTTGTAAGTGCGATCCTGATACGAATCGGGATCCTGTCTCAAACGTTCTGCTACTTCCGGCGGATCCATGGTCAGATTTTCCATGTGTACCAGATCGGGGCGATATGCCAGCATCATGGACGTTTCCAGATTGCCGGAATGGAAATCGTGTTCTTCGAATACAGCCTTATAAGCCAGCGGGGAATAATCTTCGAACGAAATCAGCAGAATGGTGGTATCCCGCAGCTGGGGATTCATCCATTTTGCAATCCGCAGGGATTCCCGCAGGTTTTCCAGACTTTCACTGCCGCCGTGACCGGGGACGATGATAATATTGCGGAATCCCTGAACGGTCAGAGATTCGATAATATCCACGACGAACGCGGAAAAATGATTCGGTTTGACATTGATGGTACCGGGAAGCATTCCGCCGGAAAAACAATAATTCAACGTCGGGGCGACCATACATCCCAAGCCTTCTGCTACGATATCGGAAAGCATTTCTGCGTTATGAATATCGGTGGAAAGGGGGAGATGATACCCATGCTGTTCTACAATGCCGTAGGGAAATACAATGGTCTGATTGGTTTCCAGATATTTCCTGACATCGTTCACAGACATCTCACTCATTCTGAGGACAGACATCTTTCAACTCCTTAAAAACTCATTTGTTCCGGATTATTTCTTTGCAGCGTTCAATTCTTCTGCCGTGATCAGTTCGTATTTTACGTTGGAAATTGTGGTGACTTTACCTTTCTGCACATTCAGAACGGGTGTGACGCGGAACAGTTTTTTATCGACATCATCGGTCATAATGAATTCCGCTTTGACGGTTGTTTTTCTGTTCATGATGCGGAATGTCTTAGCTTTCATACCTTTCATCAATGCTTTTTCTGCATAGCGGTAGAAGTTCAAACCGAAGCTGCCGGATGTTTTGACATCGGCGGTAACGATAATTTTATCACCCGCTTTGCAACGGATGGCAGTACCCATCAGGGGAACATCGTTTTTCGGTGTGCCGGTTGCATCGACGGTAAGGGTGCCAACGCCTTTGTCATCTTTCTGAATGGTGAGTTTGACCTGGGCAGCCATCTTCGGGCCCATATTGATGCGCCATTTTGCGGGCATACCTTTTTTATCGATTTTGTCAAAATTGCCATCGACATCTGTCAGAACTGCGCCCTGAAGAGCGATTGCAGAAGCGAGGGAAAGTGTGAGTGCCATGAGTGTTTTTTTCATTGTGGAAATCCTTTCTATTTGTTTTTGATTATTTCTTTTTCGGGGGCAGGCTGGAGATCAACCGGGCCGTGTAGGAGCCGAGTGTGACGAGACGGCCTTCTGCGATATCATCTTCCGTGATGGATGTCATAAAAATGCTGCCGTGGGTGTATCTTTCCTGATCGTAAATGATCCGGATCCTGCCATCCGGGCCCTGTGTCAGGTCGGGATAAGAGACTTCGTGACCATTGGAGATGAGCAGACCGCCGTACCAGGTTTTACCGTCATCGTCAGAAAGCCATGCGGTCAGATTTGTTCTAACGCGCATTTCCGGCTTGCCCAATTCTCCGGGGAGGGTGTGGGGAACACGGTGGTTGACCATGATCAATTTGCCGGACTGAAGGCGGCGGATGGCAAAACGGGAGTTGGGGCCTGCAAAAATGGAAGGCTGACCGGGTGTCCAGGTTTTGCCGCCATCGTTGGAGAAACTTTCGCCGATGCCGTAATAGCAGCGGACGAGCATCCAGAGGGAGCCGTCTTTCCGTGCGATCACGCAATGTTCATCGAATGACCGGTTGGGGACGTCCGCTTTGCCGAGGAATTCGAATGTTTTGCCATTATCGCGGCTGATGGTAACGTTGGAGAAAGTGTAAGGTCTTTCTTCTTCTGTGACGTAGGAGGGTTCGCAATTCCAAATTGCTGTGGGGAGAAGCCAATCGCCGTTGAGGGCGACTTCCGGCTTGTTCATCATGATGCCTTCTGCAATTCTGCGGGGGGCAGACCAGACTAAATTTTCTGCGGTCGGGTCTTCGCAGCAGGTGCACCAGACGCCGCATTTGCCGTCGAATACTTCCCAGAGGACGGGAGAATAAGATTGTGCCCAGAACCACCAGAGGCGTCCCTGGGGATCGATCCATAATGCCGGGTCATAGCATCTTACCAAGCCTTCGTGAGAGACGCACTGTACTTCCTGCCATGTTGCGCCGTCATCGCGACTGACTGTGAGGATGACATAGTTATCGGGTCCTTCGCCTTTGCCGCCGGCGTACCATGTGGCATAAAGTGTGCCGTCTTTGCATATTTCGATACCGGGAATGCCCTGATAGGGGCGTGTTTCCCGTTTCATTTCAGCGGGGATAGCGCCGATGGTTGGCGGGGTAAGAGTTTCATGCCGGTGTTCATGAATTTCCTGTATTCGTTCTGACATTGGCTTATAATCTCCTGTTACTGTTGATACTGAAAAATAGCATGAATTTTCTTTATTTCAAGCTTTTTTTCATTTTTTTTGTCGCAGATATTATTCTTCCAGGATTTCAAGGGCAAATTCGATGATTTCAACATCGCCCTGTGCTTCCAACACCACCCGGGTGTTTTTCACATCTTTATGCCATTGCACGGTGATGTTTTCGTTTTCCTCCTTGCTGACCAGGGAGATTCCGCCGCCTACATCTTTCCAGCGTTTGCCTGCCTTGACAAATTCACTGCACCAGATATCTTTGGCAATCGGCTTTTCTTTTGTATCCAGTGGACGGAAGCCGAGACGGACTTTGCCCGGTGTTTTGCTTTTGGAACGGATGGAACAGCGCAAGAGCCAGATCTGACGGGTATTGACCTGAAAACTTTCTTTGGAGACCAGCAGAACTTTTTTGCCACTTGACCGAATCAGTTTATTGCCGAATGTACAGTCGCCCGTAATCGTGAACTGATCTTTTTCGATGATATCCTTGCGGTCGACAGCTGCTCCATACAGCGAGCATGTGACAGCGCCGAGAGCGAGAATTGCGGTTAAAACTTTTCTGTAATTCATTATTTTACCTTTAAGTTGCCGATGTGAATGTAATGGTTTGTGACGGAAGCGTGCACCTGTTCAGGCGTTTCATACCCGAATTCAAAATGGAAGATGACCTTTTGTCCGGCGAATCCGGAGATGTCCGCTTTGAACTCCTGCCATTTTTTGCTGTTGGGGATCTTGCTGTTGAAGATTTCTTTCCCGTTGGCATAAATAATCAGGACGCTGTTATAATTCACTTTTTTGTTTTTCTTTACGCTGTCAAGAGCAATTGAGAAATCCAATGTGGTTTTGCCAGCAGGAATGGTGATGGCTTTTTCGCACCAGGCACGATATCTGCCCGAACCAATGTGGAGACAATCTTTTTTCTGTTTATCGAACGCAAACGGCCCTGCGTAACACATGAAGTTCTGTGCATAACCACGATATCCATGGAGTTCATGAAGTCCGTTTGCGCCAGTGAAGCCGTTCCGGCCCCATGCCCAACTTTTGCAGAGAATATCGGCATTGTTATAGGTTGGTTCTTTTGTGACGATCATCACTGTCGCCGGGAGAGCGGCAGCGGAAACCGTCCATTCCTTACCATTGATTTTCTGTTCCTGACCATTGAGGTAAACTTTTGCCGGAGCCTGCTTGAATTCGACTTTGAAATCAGTCGTTTTCAACTTGTCCGATCCCAGTTGGAATAGCGTCCAATCCAAATCTTTATGATTACGGATGAAACGGAAATACGTGCCATCCGAGAGCTGTGTGACGTTGAACGGGAAATTTTCCTTTTTGGAATGGAATTGATATTCATGTGCCGGATTCATCCCGATGGCACAGCCGTTTTTATCATACGCACACCATCCGGAAATGGTGCGGTTGGGCAGACCTTTGGAACGATTTTTGCAGATACCGAGGATGACGTTTTTCTTTGCATCCACGTAGGCATAGCCGAAGGGCATTTTGCGGAATTGGAAGAATCCGTTTTTTGCGGAACGGTAATAGGCGATTGCCTCATCATCCCATTTATCCGGCGGCAATGCATTGAAGAGTTTTTCCTGAGTGAAGAGTTTTGCACGCTCATTCATCCAGGTGGAATCCATTGCCCAGCTTAATTGCTGAGAGCCGTAATCGCGGGTGATTTCCGGCAACGTGGCATAATAGGCATTTTTCACCGGATCCGGCACAAGAGCGGTATTTTCGCGGGTCCAGAAATAAGTTCCGTAGAGAGCGCCACGGAGAGGATGATTGACGCGGACATCTTTATGTCTGAGAATCAGATCGCCTTCCCATGCGTAGAAGATGTACGGGATGATCCATTCACCGCAGTATTCGGTCATAGCGAGCAAATCGGGATTGAGTTTTCTCAGCCGTTTGAATACATTGACATCGCCATCAATATAAGTCTTGCCTTCGAAAATACGTTTATCCGGCTTGACTGCCATGGAGAGGTGCCCGGTGATATCCAGATAGAAACCGGGGATGTTATGATATTTTGCGTAATTCAAAATATTGCGGACCAGATAATCTTCCACGTATTTTGCCGCCGGGTTGAGCATTGCCAACGGCTTGCTTCGACGGGAAAGATAGGGGGCCATTTTCTTGTAAAAGTCTTCCGGTTTCCCCTCATAATCGGGGGTGAACTTGTAATTCGGCGGCATCCGTTTTGCGTTGATATAAGGCTTGTGACGGTTGGGGATGTCATCCTCATTGCAAACCAGTGAGTATCCGTGAAAACCGATCCAGTTGAAACCGTACTTCTTCATGTATTCAATGGCTTCGAGTGAGGGATACTGATTGCCGGTGTAACGGTGATCGCCCAAGGTTACAATGCTGTTTGCATTCCAGTGGAAAAGAATGACGGATGCCGGATCGTATTCTTTCGCCATCTGTTTATAGAAGTCATCGGGATTTTCTTTCCAGCTGATATTGGGTGTGCCGGTATAGATGGCATGAATGTTGCGGATGAGTTTTGACGCATTTTTCCATAACGGTTTTGCGCCAGTCCGTTTTTCGAATCCTTTCTGCCAGGCGCGTGCTGCTTCCAGCCAGTTGACGTGCCGGGAAATACGCCAGTAGGGGCTTGTATAGCCGTTTTTATGGAGCTGTTCCATCCCTGCCAGTTTGAAAGAATCCGCCATCATACCCCGCAGAACCACGTGGTCGGAGCCGGGCGTGTGGAACAACAGAATATTGTGATAAGGATAACTGGATTCGTTATGGAACATAATGACGTTCTTTTTTCCCTCGGCAATCAATACGCGGGGGAAATGGAACGCCGATCCGGTCCAGTAAAGACTTTCGTTCCGTTCCGGATCATTCCGTTTTGTTTTGCTGCCGATCCCGGTAATGACCGCTTCCGGATTCATGAAAATAACATGGATATCAAGATGATTGTTGTTCTTTTTCATATCAAGATTTTTTACGCCGACACGGACAAGAATGTCATTGCCGTCGATCTTGAAATCATAGAACAGTTCCGTTTTGTTTTCCAGAACATAAAGCCAGCGTGCTTCTTTGGCATTCTTTTTGATCAGCTTGCCTTCCGGTCCTTCGGGAAAGAGGGACCGGCGGAAGGGGGCATCGGGAAATGCTTCTGTCGTTTCCTTGCAGAAATTTTCGCCGTCCGCCGTGCGCAAAGTCTGAATCATGCCGTCTCGGGTCTCGATCATAAGATCTTTTGACTTGACCGTGAGCGTACCCTCTTTGACTTCGAAAGAACCATAGAGGGTACAGGCGGCAGCCAGCAATCCTGTAAACAATGTTATTTTCATGCTGTTGTTCCTTTGATTACTTGCAGCTTACGTTGCCGAAGAAATACACGCTGGGATACCGGGGATTCGGTGCATAATATTTCTGCAGATTCTGCAGGAAGGGATATTGTCCCTTATGACCGAAACCGATACGGAGTTCTTCCGGTGCGCCGGATGTTTTTGCATCGCGCTTGATTACGATGTCCTGTTTCCATGTTTTTGCATCATCGGAAACATAAACGGTAATCGCTTCAGGAGTCAGCACGTATTTGATTGCTGTGAACTGATAGGGGAACCAGCCGCCTTCCGCCTTGGTGTTGAATTTTGTTTTGCCGTAAGCGGTTTTTCCATTTGCCAGAGTGTAAACCATACCGCCGTTGAAATTGCGCTGACCGCTGATCATCGCATCTTTGCCCCATGTCAGACCGGCAAAGGTGCGGGAAGAAAGCAGTGCGGAAACTTCTTTAGCGGTGGCAGGCAACTTGGTGCCGACTTGCATATATCCGCCGTTATGACCGAAGACATAGTGGCGGCCTGCGATTGTGCCGAATCCGTTGGCAGCATTTTCCGGCATGTAGGTTGTGTACTTCACATTTTTTTCTTTGCCCAGGAATTTATCCCAGTCGAGACGGTTGTAAAGTTTGAACGCTCCTTTTTTGCCGGCAAGGATCATGACGATATCATGTTTCTTGAGTTTGAGTGTGAAATCTTTGCCGTTGAACGGAATTACTTTCTGTTCTTCTGCATTGATCAGTACACATTCGGATGCCTTGATGCCGAGTTTTGCAAAGTCCGGAGTGACTTTGAAGGTCGTATCTTTGCTGCCTGTATTGGCGAACATCCAGAGAGCCTGACCTTTTCTGGTGTAGGCAGAGAGTTCCACTGCGGGATCGGAAACTTTGCAGAGACCGGCTTTTTCCCAATAACCGACAAATTTCACATCTTTTTCCCACTGACGGAACAATGCACGTGCCGCGCTCAAACGGTCGATCGTCCACTGTTCACGACGGCCGAAGCTGCCGAGAGAATGGTCATTCATAGCTGTGAGCATGAACATGACTCTGGTATCCTGTGCGAATTTAGCAAAATCCTTATTCGCAGAAGAGAGACCGATAATCGGAATCTGCCCCGTCTGTTTTGCCGGGTTCATTGCGGCATAATTTTCCATGGAACCGTAGAATTCAAAAGCATCTTTTTCCGGGAAGGGGTTGTAATAACCCTGTTCGCACGGGGCAAATACGCCGATGAAGTTGTAGGCGGGCATGAAGTGGGAGTGCAGATGCTGTGTATCACCAAGCAGGTTCAGACGGTTGTGTTTTGCATTGACTTCTGCCGCTGCTTTCCAGCGTTTGCGGTACAGCCAGATGCCGGAGGAATAATGTTCCAGACCGTCCTTGATATGACCGTAGCCGAATTCCGGATTGTAAACCGGGCGCGGGTAACCCACGTCATCATAGAATCCGTACAGATTGGTCACGGCAAGAGTGCCGTCGTAGGCATGAGTCAGAAAGTCAATGTAGCTGGGACTGTATTTCGGCGCATGGATGTAGTAATAATTGTCACGGTTCAGACCGTACGTTTTGCGACCCCATTTGCTGCTGTCGAACGTGCCGCCCTGCCATGCTTTTGCGCTGATACCCCATTCCCCGCGGAAAACGCGAGCTTCCGGGAAACCTTTGACTGTGTAACCCCAATACTGGTAGCCGACAACGTGAACCTGACCCGGTTTGCCGCGCTGCTGGAGTTTTTCGATTTTTTCTTTAGACTGTTTCTGCAGTTCAGGTGTCGTTCCGGGGTGGAGAGAGTGGGTTCCGCCGTGTGTGGTGAAACCGTCACCGCCGATCTGAACACGATATTTCGGAGCGCCGGGTGCGCCGACCTGATTGTTTGTGCAATCCTGGAATTCACGCCAGTTTGCCGGACGGGGTTTTGTCGGTCCGGTCTGGAAAGCAAATTCCATAGTATGTGTTTTTTCCAGTTTCGCTGCTTTATCTACAAAATTAATGTAGAGATCAACGTTTCTGCCTTTCCGGTAAATTTCCACTGCCGGTTTGTCTTTGCGCAGAATCCAGTCTTTGTCAGAATCCGCGGCATAGCAGAAAGAAATGTCATGATCGCCAAGCCACAGCATGGAGGCGAAGGAGGGTGTCATGACCACACTGCGGGTATCCGTCATACTGTCATAAATTCTGCCGTCTCCGGGAGGAATGACTTTGCCCGGGATGCTGACGCCGGTTGTATCACCGCTGGCGGAAAGGAACTTGATGTAGTTGCCATCCAGCGGCATTTTCAAACGCAAGCGATCCAGATCTTTGGAGAACCAGCCGCTTTTGCAGACCAGATTGTAGAGAATGAAACCGTCATATTCAGTGGTCGCGATAATATCGAATGTCAAACCGCCACCTTTCAGCGTCGCTTTCCCGGTTACTTTGCGGGGTGTGACTTCTGTAAACTGGAACGGTTTGGAAACTTCCAGGGGGAATTCCTTGCCGTTACGTGTCAAATAGAGAACCGGGTCGCCGATGACATAATCTTTTTTCTGTGTGATCAGGTCAACCGGGAAACCATTGGGTGCGAAACGGTATTCGCGGCCCCAGAGAGTCAGAACATTGCCTTTTGCTTTCAGGGGTTCATAAGGAGCGGGAACCACATTGGCGGGCAGAATCGGTTTATTCTGCCATGCGAAATTGCGTTTTTCAAACCAGTCGCTTTCCTTCTGTACGTTTTTGCCTTTGGATGTGATGTCGATCACAATATCATAATCACCTTCCGGCAATTCTTTTGTGGACATGGACCAGGTGGCAGTACCAGCATTGAATTTATCGAATTGTACTTTGATGGGCTGGACTTTGTTTTTCTTTTCGGTAATGAGGATATCGGCAAGGAAGGAACCTTTATCCACGCCGCTGCGTTCCATCCAGTTCTTGATGTTGAAGCGGATGTCGATGCGGTCATGGGAATGATAATAAACGGTATCAACCAGCACGGACGGCGTATCGGGCGCGATCATGCGTTTGAGACGCAGTGCCGGAATTGCGATTTTACGCGGGATTTCCAGAAGGGCATTGCCTTTTTCATCTTTTACAGAGAGAACGACATCGTTGTACCAGTTGAGTTTTGCTTTGGAACCGAGCATGATACCCTGTTTTCTTTCGCCCGGTTTCAAGGTCACTTTTGCGGTATGATTGATTTCCTTGAATTCTTTTGCGCCTTCGCTTTCCCGGCTTTCTCCGGTCAGGGCGGCGGTCAATGTCACAGGTTTATCAGAAGGATTGTAGATTTCCAGTTCGATTTGCGATGTTGCATTGAAAAAGTTATCAATGGAGCTCATGCGGACAACCGGTGTTTTTTCATCGCCGAATGTCATATCCGCACCGATACGGGCATCGTTCAATGCTCCGGCGGGATTCAATGCCACCCAGACATAACGGTAGAAGGTACGGCAGAGGTTGGAACGCCATTTTGTGCCCGGTGTAACATCAGAAAGTGTGACACTCTTGATGGGGACGCGACATTCCATGACCCAGCGGGTTCCGCTGACCGTGGATTTGACTTCGATTCCGCTCTGCCAGGTGTTGTGACATTCATTCCGCTGGGGTTTGAACATGGCATCCCAAACTGCCCCCAAATGATTCAATGCAATGTAGTAAGTGTGAAAATCGGGGTCCAGAATCTTTTTCCCCGTACCTGCGGCAAACATCAATTCCACGCAGTCATCGCCGACAACGGAAGCAAAGTCGTTACGGACTGTACCTGCGGCGATCCGGTTGCCGGTACTTTCGCGGCAATCCATTGCGACATAAATGTATTTATCATCCCACGCAGTATAGAACATGGGCTGTTCCAGATTGAAGAGACCGCGTGTGTTGTAGCATCCGAACATGGTCATGGCGTTGGCGTTCTGCCATTCGCCGGGCATCATCTGTCCGTCAATAACGGGTGCTTTTTTGATTTTGGGGATAATGAATTGCGGATCTTTTGCAAATAACGCAAAAGAAACGGCGAAAAGGCTGAAAATCAGACTTCTTTTCTTCATGTTCTTTCTCCTGTTCTTGTTCTTTTATATGTTTAATTAATTTGTAATAAGCTCTATCCGGTCACCGGCATGCAGTACGCCGCTGAATATCACGTTATACGTTTCCGCATTGTATTCAAACTCCATCTCTTTTCCGTTGCAGGTGAATTTCTGCACCGGATTGGGAACATAGAATTGAATATCCGTATGAATCGTTTTTTCCGCCGTAAAGGACACTGTTTTTGCATCCGACTGCAAATCGCTGATTGCAAGGTCGAGGGCGTAAAGCAGAACCGGACGGGTAAAAGGTATATCCGATCTTGTGATTTTGAGTGTGTTTTCTTCCCGGATCAGTTCCGCCGGAATCTGCATAGTGCCATTCAATATTGTTCCGTTCAGTTCGATTGCCGACGTATAAGCACCGGAACCAGTGATTTCAATATCGAAAACCGCATCTTTGATGTGGAACCGTTTGATTGTGATTTTTCCGGAATCCTTTGCAGGCGTGTAACAGAGTCCGCCCTGATGCCAGAAGAGTCCGCAGACTCCGGCAAAGATGCCATGTTGTGCGGCGGTAGCGGAAAATGCCTGCCAGTCTGCCAGTTCATGTACGTTGCCATCGCAACCGAAATAATTGAATGTTTCAACCGCATTCAGGGTGCGTTTATAATAGTCCAGATAACCGTTGATGATCCGTTTGGCTTCGGCGGAATTTCCGGCATAACGGGCAATTTTACATTCGTGGCCCACGTGCTGATTCATGCGGACGTACCGCCACATTTCGCAGTTGACATTGCCATCCCAGGAAACCGCCAGGTGTCCCAACGGATGATACAGCTGTTTTGCCTGATAATCGGCGATGGGCTTGAGTACGTTCCGCAACAGTTTCCGGCTGTAAGGATATTCGATAGTTTCGGTTGCGGAATTGTGGAAAATGTTTTCTTCCCCGAGTGGGATTGCCGTAAGATAACCGGTTTCCGGCTCATAGAATTTTTCCAGAAAATGTTCTTCGATTTTTGCGGAGATCGCGGCTGCCCGTTCAGCAGTTGCCAAATCTTCCATTTCATAACCGAAGTTTTCCATAACGCGACAGGTGTTATACCACCAGCCGTTCATGTCAGATGCCGTGAACAATTCCGAGCCGCCCAGTTCTGCAGGATTATCGCAACCCATGCTCAGGGAGAATCTGACCAGCCCCGTATCGGATTCTGTGAGAGTACAGGAAAAATCAAACCAGTCCTTGAAAGTATGCCATGCGGTTTTCAGAAATTCCGGATCTTTGTGATATGCCTGATATTCATTCATGGCGACAATCATTTGCAGTGTCGACCACAATGCCGTCCGTATATGGGGGTAATCAAGCAGGTACGTAAGCAGCTTTTTTGCAACATCAAAACGTCCAGCCATGAGAAAGTCGCGAATGGGGTAAATGTGATCCCACAACGCAAAATATCCAAACTTATGAGTAGCAGCACGGATCGCCGCTTCTTTCTCATTTTCTCCTAGCAGCAATGCATTCTGATGGAGCGGGACAATGTTGATGAAATGTGTCGCTTCGGGCAGATCATCAATTTTACATTCCGGAGCCAAGGACTGGAAGATTTCGTTTTCCTGATCATCCGCCGCTTCCCGTTCCGCGTACAATGTTACGGCATCATCCGCAAAATGGATTGCTTCTTCTTCACTTCTGCCGTATGCGATGGCAAATCGGACATTGCCGCTTTCGTCCCAGGGGGCGACAAGATTCCATTGATCTTTCTTTTCCCGGAGCTCCAGTGGCGCATCTCCTTTCATCACGATATACAGCGGATGGCTGCCATAGAGAAAAGACAGTGTGCCCGCAAGAATCAGTGCATGATCTTTGAAATAAAAATTATCCCATTTTAATTGCATTTTATAATCATCGGGGAAGGGGAGCATCGGGTCAAAATCGGGTTCCCGGTATTTTGCAGGCAGCCAGTGAATGCCCCATTCGCCGTTGGTGCAGGCATATTGATTTTTTGCGGAATACGTTTCCTGATCGGCAAAGTGCAGTTTACTGACCATGACCATGAACTGTTCCCGCAGCGCATTTTTGCAGCCGAATTCAAACGCAATGGCATTGTCACCGATCCGCATGGAGTAACTGGCATCCAAGCCGTCTTCCTGCTGTGTGGTGCGCAACCCGTAAGGTAAATGTATCCCGTTCAGCGGACGCAGAATATATGCCCTGCCATCGACTTGAGAGAGAAAGCGGACGCCCGGTCCATACAATGTTCTGCCCATACTGGAACCGGCGGTACGGGAGAAAATATGGAGTCGGCCCCGTTCATAATAGGTTTTTGTGCCGAACGTTTCATGATCCAGAAGCTGAAAACAATCGATTCCACCGTTGCTTTCCATCGCAATGGAAATCTCGTTTCTCCCGAATGTGAGATGCTCCAGCGGGAAACCGTTTTTTATTTCAGTATAAATCGGCATGTTATTTCTTTTCTCAGTTGCAGATTATGAAAAGCCTTACCAGGGACGACACCCGCCACGCCAGCTCCAGGGATGGGCGTTGTAATTGGTATCCATGTTTGCCTTCCACATTCCGACGTGCATATCGACAAAGCCGAATACGGCATAATTGTTATGCCGGTAATCCACGCCGCCGTTTGCAGATTTCGGATAAGAGTCATAAATGTTGGTTGCACTGGATGGCGTATTGTTTGTTTTTGCTGCCAATTGCGTGGTGTCAGCGTGCATCATCAACAAACTGGGGTGTACCATAAAGGATTCTTTTCTACCCCGGATATCTTTTTGTGTATGATCAAAATAGGTCCAGAGTTGACCGTTGATTGCGACAGAAAGCTGATCCGGAACAACAGGCTGTGCCGGGCAATACCAGGTGCGGATATCGACATGCCCTTTGTAGTTGATATTTTTGCTCAATGACACATTCCCCTTGAATAAACCGAGATTTCTCAGGACTTCTGTCGGTTTAAGCATTTGGCTTTGTTCATTTTTTACATAGGCGGGCATCAGCCAGCTGTTCGACACCTGTGCGTATTGAGAAAACATGACCATGTTCTGTTTGATGTTAGAAATACAGGTGGCGCGTTTTGCTGTTTCTTTTGTTTTACCCAGTGCAGGCAGAAGCATGGCGGCAAGAATGGCGATGATAGCGATGACGACCAACAGTTCAATCAAGGTGAATGTTTTTTGCTTTTTCATTTCGCTTTTTTCTCCGTTGAATTACTTTAGTATTTGTTTTGCCAGGGAGCCTTGCTGTAATCAGAGGGAACATCTTTCACGGTCACCTGGCTTACATGCAGGTCAATATAGCTCATATTGGCTTTTTTACTGTGCCGGTATGCTACGCCACCGTAACCGGATTGGGGAAAATCAATGCTGTAAATGTAAAGAGAAGTAACACTGGACGCTGTTTTTGTTTCTGTATCTTGATCTTTTCCCGCATCCGCCAGATAAAAAATACTGGAAGGACGTTTGATTTCCGATTCTTTTTTGATATTTTTAATGCCAGAGCTTTTGTTTTCATACATTCCGCAGAGCCGTTCATTGACACAATAGGAGAAATAATCCGGAATTTTCGGCTGCGCGGGACAGTAATACAGCTGAATGTCCTCTCTCATAAGTTGTTGTGCCGAATGGAGACCGTTGATTTTCTGTCCTAACGTTGTCGCACCTTTGAAAACACCCTGATTTCTCAAGATCTCTCCGTGGAAAACAAATCCAGCGTCGTTTTTCTCACGTGCAGGGACGAGCCACCCGTCGCTGGAGTTGGTATAATTGGCGAATATAAGCATGATCTGTTTTTGATTGGAAACACATTTTGCCATTTTACCGGTTTCCTTTACTTTTGACAATGCGGGCATGAGCATTGCGGCAAGAATAGCGATAATGGCAATCACAACAAGTAATTCGATCAGGGTGAATTTCCGTTTTAACATTTTCTATGATTTCCTTTTGTAATGGGCTGATTTTTATCACTCTTAGGTAAATATAATCAAAACCGCGAAAAAGTCAAGACCCTCTGACTTTTTTTTTACGATTTTACTGTCTTTTCTTCCGTAGACTATAACTTGCATCCCAAAAAACGGTTCTATTATGCTGCCGGTTTTGGAAGATTGCCCGGAACTATATTTTTTCAATAGTCCGGGCTTTTTTAACACATTATTCAAAAGATATTTCTGAAACGTGCAGAACGTTGTTCGTGTTGGCAGTTTTGGAATCTTTGATGGTCGGATAACGGAATGTGATTGTCACAATGGTATCCTGTCCGGCAAATTTCGCAATATCAAATTCTGCATTCTGCCAGGCATCTTTACTCTGAATGGTCAAATCTGCCAGTTTGATTCCGTTGGCGGATACGGTCAGGATCATCGGCTGTTTGGTTGTGTTGTTCAACGCATAACCCAGCTTCATCTTTGTTGCGCCAGCAGGAATCTTTACGAGTTTTTCGTTGTAGGAACTGTAATGGCCACAGCCCATATTAAGCGATGTTTTCTTGACTTTGTTCGCTGTGAAATGGTTGAATGTCTGGTCCCAGTTGAAGTAATAACCGCGATAACCATGAGATTCAAACAATCCATTTTCGCCGATAAAACCTTTTTCCCAGTTTGTGCGGGTCAGCAATTTTTCCGGTGCCGCAACGACTGGTTTCTTATGATAAACAATCAATGCTGCAGGGAGGGCGGCGGAGGTTTTCAACTCTTTACCGTCAACTTTGATTTCTTTACCATTGAGCAGAACTTTTACGGGAGCAGCATTGAATTTGACGCTGAAGTCTGCAGCCTTGGCTTTCTTGGAGTCAAGAATGATGGTTGTCCAATTCTTATTGCTTCTGATCTGATCCAGGTAAATATCCTTTGACAGATTTGTGATGACGAAGGGTAATTTTTCGGGAGTCTTGACGAATTTGTAAGACTTTGCCGGATTCAAGCCGATGGCACAGCCTGCGGGATCGTAAGCAAACCAGTCGGAGACATAAAAATTCTTATTGCCTTTTGTTACATTTTCATAAATACCGAGGAGTTCGTTACCCTTTGCATCGGTATAGGCATATCCGGTTTTTGTTTTGCGGAACTGGAAGTAACCATTCTTTTCGGAACGGTAATATGCCAACACATCGGGATCCCATTTTCCGGGAGGAATATCGTTGAACAATTTTTCCCGTACGAACAGTTTTGCACGTTCCACGTACCAGGGATAGTACAAGCTGCTTTCCAGATTTTTGCTGCCGTAACCGGCTACAACTTCCGGCAGAGTGGCATAATATGCATTCTTCAACGGGTAATCGTCCGTCGTTTTTTCACGTGTCCAGACATAAGAACCGATCAATGCTGCGCGAATCGGGTGATTGATGCGGATTTTTTCTTTGCGGAAGACGGTGCCGGACTGCCAGATATAGAAGTTATACGGAATGATCCATTCCCCGCTGTATTCGGTCATGGTGAGCAATTCCGGATTTGCTTCCCGGAGACGGCGGAAAACTTCGGTATCGCCCTCGGTATAGGTTCTGCCGTCAAACACGATCTTGCCCGGTTTCAACGCATAATGAACGGCACCGGAGATATCCAGATAACAGCCGATGGCATCGTGATGTTTTACGTAATTATTGATGTTGCGTACCAGGTAATCCGCTACGTATTTCGACGCCGGGTTGAGCATTGCCAGCGGTCCGCTGCGGCGGGACAGGTAGGGATCCATATTTTTATAAAAGTCTTCCGGTTTACCCTGATAATCCGGATTGAATTTATAATTGGCAGGGAAGGATTTATTGCGCTTATAAGGTGCGTGCCGCTGATCAATGGCGGATTCATTACAGACCAGAGTATAGCCATGGAAGCCCATCCACTGGAAGCCAAGTTTACGGAACACATCTTTCATGCCCTGTGTGGGATTGGGTTTCAATGTATAGGTGTGATCGCAGAGGGTCACGATGGAATTGGCGTTCCAGTAAAGCAGCAGCAGGTTTTCCGGATTGAATTCGGATGCCAGTTTTTTGTAATATTCTTCCGGCGTTTCCTTCCACAGAAGATTGGGGGCGCCGGTGTAGACCGCATGAATCTTGCGGGCAACGCTTGACTTGTTTTTCCACAGGGGGCGTGCGCCGGTACGTTTTTCAAATTCTTTCCGCCAGTAACGGGCTGCTGCCGCCCAGTCGCTATGCACAGAAAAACGCCAGAATTTGGACTGATAATTTTTCGAATCGAGAAGGGTTACACCCGTCCGCTGGAGCAAGCCGATATCACCGCTGCGCAGTATAATGTGATCGGCTTCCGGTTCATGATAGAACATGACGTTGTGATAAGGCTGTGCGGATTCATTATAAATCATCAAACAGTTCTTTTGATTTTCCAGCATGACGACCCGGGGGAAATAGAAGGAGGACCCCGGCCAGAGCAGCATTTCACTGCGGGCAGGTTCTTTCCGCAACGTTTTGCTGCCTTTGCCTGTGATGACGGCATCCGGTTTCAGATAGACCAGGTGGACGTCGATGGATTCCCCGCGTTTCTTCAGATCGATGTTTTTAACACCGGTCCGCAGCAGAATATCTTCTTTCTCCGTCACGAATTCATGATAGAGTACTCCGCCGTTTTCCATATTGAATTCGACAATTGCAGAATTCTTGTTGATTTTGCGGACTTTGCCCTTGTCATCGCCGGAGGGAACCATGGATTTCCGGAACGGCAAATCTGCAAGGGGGACATTCTGCCCGCAGAAGGAGTCGCCGTCGCGTGTTGCAATGGATGTGATCATACCGAAATTCAAATCCATTTTGACCGTCATTGCGGATGTGGTTACGATCAAGGTATCATCCTTTACTTCAAACCCTGCGGCAAGAAGCAAAGGAATGGCGGATAACAACGTACAGAGGAAGATTTTTTTCATTATACAGGGATTCCTTTTTGGTGGTGAGATTACAACTCTACGACCTGACCGGTAGCCAGAGATTCATCAATGGCATCCAGAATTTTTGTAATGCGGATACCATCATCAACCGGCACATAAACATCCGCGCCGTTCACAATGGAATCAATAAATGCATCATGCTGTTCCCGGAAACCGAGGTGGCCCGGAGCAAAGCGGGTGATGTTCTTGATGTCAAGATTATACTGGAACTTGCCACCGTCCGCATGAACGATCATGGAGCCGAGAAAATCCGGATAATAGGGATCGGCTTCGATCTTACCGTTCGTCCCGGCAACCCCGCAGGTGGAACTCTGCATATTGGGGCATTTATCGCTGAGGTTGAAGACGCCGCGGACGCCGTTTTCATATTCAAAAACAATGATTGCTGTTTCGGGAATCAGATCGGCTGTCGGGCCGGTTGCGCCCAGCATGTTGCCGAATGCGCAGAGTCGTTTCACGGGAGCACCTGCCCACTGCTGCAGGATGTCGTAGTAATGACATGCGCAGTCGAAGATTTTTCCGCCGCGTTTTTTGCGGTCCTGACGCCATCCTTTGTTGTGTGTTTCGCAGAACATATTCCACCAGACGTTTGTCACCGTACCGATTTCGCCGCTCTTGCAAATCTGAAGAATTTTCTGATTGAAGGGGGAGTAGCGTACTTCGTATCCGATCTGGAAAACTTTACCGCTTTTATCGACGGCTTTTTTGATTTCGAGGCAGTCTTCCATGGTGAGCGCGAGGGGTTTTTCGCAGAGAACATGTTTGCCAGCTTCCAACATCATGATGGAACTGTCTTTATGGAGTTCGGTCGGAAGAGCGATGATTACGGCATCGATATCTTCTCTCGCGGCGATTTCGCGGATATCTTTCGTAAAGAAAATATCCTGGGGAATATTTCCTCTATGGAAAAACGCTTCGTTCAAATCGCAACATGCGACGAGTTCGGTTTTCGGGTTGGTTACGATGGTATCGACATGTTCCATACCATGTCCGAGACCGACGATAGCGTAACGTAATTTTTTCATTTTTCCACCTCATATATTGTGTTTTTTTGATATGATTTTATATTATCCGTAAATATACCCTGATTGATGCAAAAATCAAATTTTTATTTAACCTTTGATCTCAATTCTTCGCTCGGAGGGGGTAATCTCGAATTCCAAACTCGTTCCGTCCGGTTTGATCCGTTTGAACCGGAATGTTTTTCCATCCGTCCAGCCATTGACCGCAATCTTGTTTTCTGCGTAGAACGTACGGTAGAATTCTTCCAGTTCTTTCTCGTTCGACGGGTAAGAACCCAGATGCCAGGCTTTGCCCGCACCGTATGGATGACAGGTGAATGCCGGTAACTTATCAAGCCCCGGAATTCCTGTATAATATCCCACGATTTCGGTGTCTGCATCGGTGATCAATTCCTCCATCCATTCCGTAACTTTGAACGACGGGTATTTTCCCGATTCGAATGCAAGTGCATCCGCAAATCGGGGCGTTTTTCCATAATCCACGGAATGGGTTCCCGTTACATCCGCAATCGGCCCCGGGAGCCCGCTGAAGCTGGTCTGACCGTTTTCATCCATGATCCCGGTATTGGGCAGGACAAGGAACAGTCCGCCATTTTTCACGTAATCCCGGATCTTCTGCGCCATGGCTTCTGTCACGAGGGACATGGAAGGGCAGATGATGACTTTATACCGGGAGAAATCGCCATCGCAGAAAAGGATATCCGGATTTTCGCCGATATTCATCAAGGCTTTGAATTGTTTTGCAATGACGGCCGGGTACTGATTGCCGCCCAGATCATATTTTGCAAAGTCGGGGAAATCCTGATGATATTCCGCAACATCATATTGTGTTTCATAAGAATACAGCAAAGCCGTCTGTGCCGGGACTAATGCGGAGCCATCCAGCTTTTCTTTCCATGGGGCGACTTCGCTGATCAACTCTTTCACTTCCGTAAAATTCCGTCCCGGATAAGACAGTGTCCGCACAATGCCGGAGTGATTCCGTTCCTGTCCGGAAGGGCAGATATCCCAGCGGAAATAGTCGATATGGTCGGCGCCGAGAGCGATCGCAGCAAGAGAGTGATACCGGACTTCACCGGGAATCGTCAAATCTTTAATCTTACCGCCGCGGAATTCATTGTATCTGGGATTGGGCCCCTGTTTGAATCCGCGCAGATAAGCGTTTGCGAATGCAATGCCGTAAATATCGCCGCCGAAAATATCCAAGCCGCTGTAGAAATAATAATCGCCCGTGGAATAGTCAAATTTCTTTGCCATCTTTACGTGATCATATCCATGCCAGGTGATCATGGAGTTTGTGCTGATCGGGACGTCTACACCTTCTTCCCGGAGGATGTCCGCCTGTGTACCGAAGCAATGGATCACGCTTTCTGAATAGAAGTGATGATAGTTCTGCCACAGCGAGGAATGAGTGAATTGTGTCGGCATGGGCAATTGATCAAAACGCTGTAATGTCTGACCCCAGAAGTGGAAGCCCAGGGTGTCGTTCATATTTTCAACGGTGCCGAATTTCTTTTTCATGAATTGTTGAAAAAGAGCTTTGCAGCGGTCGCAGAAACAGAAGGGGTGTCCGATTTCGTTATCGATCTGCCAAGCCATGACCCGGGGATCTTTTGCATAATGTCTGCCCATTTCTCTGGTGATTGCCCAGCTTTTCTGCTGAAAATCCGGCGCATTGGGGCAAACATAACGGCGGGTGCCGAACCGGGAATCCTGACCTTCGGTCGACACGGGGTAAAAATCATATTTCTCACACATCCAGACGGGCGGTGTGGCTCCGGGAGTACACATGATGGCACGGATATTTTTTTCTGCGAGCATGGATAAAACTTCATCCAGCCAGGTGAAATCGTATTGTCCTTCCTGCGGTTCCAGTTTATCCCAGGCAAATTCGGCAAGACGGACAAAGGCGATTCCGGCTTCCGCCATTCTTTCGATATACGGTCTCCAGGTGTGACGGGGATGTTGATCCGGATAAAATGCGGCTCCGAAACCATCAAAATGTAAATCCATAAATATTTCTCCCGGTTAAAGTTGTGTGCTACAAACAGCTCCGCATTGTGATTTCTTACAGGATTCTTTACACAATGCCAGAATCAATGCGTGATATTCGCCATATAATGCAGCGTCAGAGGGCAGGGCATCCATGAACGTTTTCTGCAATTCATCGTAATGTACAGAGCCATCCAAACCCAGGTGACGCTCCGCCACCCGTCGGGTGTAGGCATCGATCACAAATATAGGCTTGGCGAAGGCGTAAAGCAGAATGGAATCCGCCGTTTCCCTGCCGACTCCATTCTGTTCCAGCAATTCTTTCCGTAACGACCACATATCCTGCGATGCAAGAAAACGTTGTTCGTTCTGCAGAAAGAATTCAGCCCTCGACTTGAGATTTTTGCTTTTTCTGGTAAAAAATCCGGCAGGGCGAATCAACTCCTGTAATTCTTCATCCGGTATTGTAAGGAATTTTTCCGCCGACATCATATCTGCTGCTTCCAGATTGGCAAGCGCCTTTTCCACATTTGTCCACGCGGTATTCTGTGTCAGAATTGCGCCAGCAACAATCTCCCATCGGCAGCCGGATTTGCACGGCCACCAATGCTGTTCGCCATAAATGCGGAATAAAGTATCAAAAAGGTTCCGAATCATATCAGACCGTGAATTCATCCACTGCTTTCTGTGCCATTTCGCGCAAGAATTTTGCATCGGCATCGGAAATGGTTTCCGGAACAAATGTAATGTCGGATGTTTTCTTGCCGTAAAGTGCCGCATACCATACACAAGCCTGCAGATATTGTCCGCGCAGATTCAAGTGAATGTGGTCGGCGCCGATAAACATGTTACCCTGCTGCTTGTCTTTGCACCACCAGAGACGACCGACAACATCGCCTGCCTGAGACGGCAGGTCGGGCCAGCGCAGGGTGTTAAGAATTTCTTTATCATACACCACAAAAGGCTTTTCTTCATTCTGTCTTGTCAACTGTACGGCGTAACCGGTGGGGATGATGCGCAGTCCATATCTTTTTGCCAGATCGCGATAGTTGGCGGTCAAACGGTTGTACATTTCGGTCTGGTCGATACCCCATGCCCCATCGGGTCTGATGCGGGGATCATCGGCGCGATAAGCCCAGGTCTGCTGGACAACGATTTCGGCTTGGGGAGCATGTTTGCGGACATAATCAATAATGTTTCCGGCAAAAGGTTCGAATGTTTCCGGACGCCAGGAGGCATGACTTGCCTGCTGAATGGTGACAATATCCCATTGTTCTGCGGTGAGCAGGTCGCGCATTTTCTTACCGTTGTACATGCTGTAAACGCCGTCCCGTTCTTCGTTTGTGATGTATTCCCAGTGACGGTGCAGTTCGCAGCCGCCGTGATTTGCAAATTTCAAAGTCAATTCATCGCCGGCTGATTCGGTGACGGATGGGAAAAATTCGCTGAGACTCCATGTGAAACTGTTGCCGATGGTAAGAATTTTCATGATAAGACCTTTCTTTATTATATTATTGATTTTTTGTACTATATCCTTTCTTTTTATGAAATCAAGAACGACATATGGAAAATATCAAAAATATCCTGTGCTTTGCCCCTTTACGGAGGCTGATTTTACCCCATAATGGGGCTAAACGGGGAAAAACAGGGGAAATTCGAAAAAAAAATCAAATTTTTTTCACTTTTTGACTTGCATTTTGTAAATAAGGTGATATATTAATGACATAACGAGAACGAAAGGTTCTCAACAGTGCATCTATAGCTCAATTGGATAGAGCAGCTGACTACGGATCAGCAGGTTTGGGGTTCAAATCCCTATGGATGCACCATTTTTTTTGTCTTTTCTCCGGATACCCTCTCACTTCCTTCTGAATCATAAATAATCGAATCTTTTGCGAAATCTATTTGCAATTTACAGCTCCAGTGATAATTTATGGTAATATTCAATAAGATTTGTTCTGAAGCGAATGACCAGGAGTTAAATCAGTATGAAGGAAATCAGTTCTATTTATAATTGGAAACGGCTTACCCCGGATGACGGGCATTATTTTTTCGGTTATTATGACCGTAATCCGTGGAATCATGATCAGACTCTTCATCTCATGATGAAGGTGGATCAATGCGAACGTCTGCCGCTCCCCGGAGAAACTGCAGAAATCGGCGTGGTTACTCCCAAAGGCAATTACCGCAAGTTGACGGAGACCCGGGCATGGTGTCATCAGCAGGGAAGTATGGAATTGTTCCATCCGCTGCAGAAAGATTCGATTCTTTATAATGATTATGACCCGGAAACGCAGACGTTGCAGGCGCGTATTTTTCACCTGGAAAAAGGGGAAACCGGACGTTATGATCTGCCCATTTATGCTCTCGCACCCAATGGTAAATTTGCAGTCTGCCTTGATTTCGGGCGTATTCCCCGGCGCGGATACAGTTATGCGGATGTCCCGGTAGGCGAACACCGGCATCCGGTCAACCCGGCGGAAGACGGTATTTTTATTCTTGATCTGGAAAGCGGCAAGTCCCGGCTGCTTGCCAGTTATGAGGATATGTTGAAGCAGCATCCCTGTGCTTATACGGCGGATATCCGTTACATCTGGCTGAATCACGCCATTGTCAACTGCGATTCCACCCGCGTGTTGTGGCTGTTCCGTCAAACCATGGATCAGTACAAAGTTCCCGGCTGGCAGACTTTTATGTATACTTGCGATTTGACCGGCAGTGATTTGCGTTGTACTCTGCCGGAACCTTTCTGGGGACGTCAGATTTCTCACCAGATCTGGGGGCGTACTACCAACGAAATTCTCGTGGATGCGGATTGGGACGGGACAGGGCATCATGCCATTGTGTATAATGAGAATGAATATCCGTTCCGTGCGAAAAAAGTCGCAGACAGTCACGGAGGCATGGCACACATGGTATTCTCCCCCGACGGCACAAAATTGCTTGCGGACAGCTATCCGGACGGCGAAGGTGTGCAGCATCTGGCGTTGATCGATGTCGCAAGCGGGGAAATGGAATGGATCGGACATTTCAATCATAATCCGGAAAAGCCGTGGGTGGTTGATACCCGTTGTGACCTTCACCCGCGCTGGAGTCGTGACGGACGTTATATCACCGTAGACTCCATTCATGACGGCAAACACCGCGCATGTTATCTTCTGGAACTTTGATCCACTCCCCCTTAAAAAAATCACCCGCAGCGGCAAGAACAACTGCGGGTGAGGAAAATCTTCAACTTCGCTTTATGATCAGCGGAAGTTTTCAAATGTCATATCATCGTTGCGGATATCAATAAAGAAGAATCCGAGCACGGCATCCAGCAATTCCACAGGATGCACACTGACTTTCAGGTCAATCACACCAAAACCGAGTGCCATACCCATTTCCCAGAAGTCCCGTGCGCCATTGCGGGAATCATAAATCGGGTCATTGGGGGAGGGGACGCCCTGCGCAGTCTGCCAGTATTCCTTGACGAAATAAGACGCGGGTCTGCGTTCCAGGTCTTCCTTGGCAAAGAAGGGGAAATAGGCTGCATAACCATTCTGTGCGGCCCATCCGTACTGACGGTTGTGGTCTTTGATCAACTGGAAAGTGTAATTGAGTCCGCCGCCGACTTCGCAAGCTCTTGTAGCGAACAATTCTGCGTGGAGTGTGGGGCCGCCGCCAACGTTGATTGTGAAGGTGTCCATCACATCCATAATGCGGTTGGGCAGGTAGAGAGTCAACTTATCCGTCCACTGCGCATGGAGAGCGGAAGACGAGATAAAGAGAGCGGCAAAGAGAAGAACAATCTTAAACATTTTCATAATTGCATGACCTTTTTGTGAATGAAGAAATTAAAATCCGTTATTGCGGTAATATTCCGCGACGTCATCAATGATTTGTTCGAGGGAGATTTCCGCTTTCCAGCCGTGTGAATTGAGCATTTTTGAGCAATCCGGTGCACGATGGAGCATATCTTCAAAACCTTTTTCGTAGGCTTCGGAATAAGGAATCACGGCGATTTTTGATGTGCTGTTCGTACGTTCAATAATCAACTTCGCCAGTTCCATGATCGTGATGCTTCTGGTGCTGCCGATGTTGTAAATATTGCCGGCGGATGCGGTATCCGGAATCAGTTTTTCCAATGCCCGGACGGTATCGTTCACGTGGCAGAAGCAGCGTGTCTGTTCGCCGGTTCCGTAAACGCGCAAGTCTTCGCCTTTCATCGCAGCGGCAACGAAACGGGGGATGACCATGCCGTATCTTCCGGTCTGGCGGGGGCCGACAGTATTGAAGAAACGGACAACGGTTCCGGGCAGATCTTTGTTGCGGTGATAGGCCATCAACATGAATTCGTCAAGGAGTTTACTGCAGGCATAAGACCAGCGGGAATGGGTGGATGGACCAATCAGCAGGTCGTCGCCTTCGGAGAACGTATCCTTTGTAGATTTGCCGTAAACTTCGCTTGTGGATGCGATAATGCAGCGTTTTGAGTAATCGGATGCGGCTTTCAATACCCGTTCTGTGCCCTGGACGTTGGTCATAATGGTGCGGACCGGGTCTTTTACGACCAGTTCGACACCGACTGCGGCTGCCAGATGGATGGTGCAATCTGCATTCCGGATTTCTTCTTCCAGAACGGGAGAAGTGAGAATATCGTTCTGAATGAATTTATAATTCGGATGATTGATAATGTTTTTCAAGTTGTCGAGGGAGCCTGTGGAAAGGTCATCCATAGCCGTGACTTGATATCCGGAACGTATGAGAGACTCAGAGAGCCATGAGCCGATAAAGCCGGCTCCGCCAGTGATAAAAATTTTCATGATCAAGAATCCTTATGCTCTGCGATATCCGGAACGAGTTCCGGGCGCGGTGAGATAAAACCGATTTTAACAGCCAGACAGGTCAGCGGGCCCCAGATTACATATCCATTGATGAGGACAAGGGGAACAATAATGGGGTTGGAAAATGCAAAACCTGTGATGATCCAGAGAAGAAGAATAACAATCAGGAACAGCAGACGTTTTTTATTGCGTTTTGTTGAGATCAGCCATTTTGCAAAATGGACATAGGGGACTTTGCTGACCATGAGCAGACCCAGAATGGCGGTGTACCAGGGCAGATACAGCAACAGACGGTTTACTTTGCCGTCGCGATAAGCAACGAAGATGACCAGAGAGCAGATTGCTGCAGCGGCACCGGGGGAGGGCAGACCGGAGAATTTATCGCCGGAACTTTTCTTATCCTGAATGGCATGGACGTTATAGGTTGCGAGGCGGAGAGCGGCGCTGCCGAGATAGACCGCGGCAAGAATGCATACGGGGATAAAACCTTTGACGGTATCAATATGGCGCATGTGATGTGCCATGACTGCGACGAGTGTGGCAGGCGCAACACCGAATGTGACCATGTCAGCCAGGGAGTCCATCTGAATACCATGCATACTTGCGGCATTGAGGATACGTGCGGCGTAACCGTCGAAGGCATCGAATACCATTGCGAAGAGGATCATTGCGGCACTCCAGGCGAAGACCTTGGCGACAGCGCCGGGGTCGTTGACATACTTGTATGCCTGAATGGTGATGAGGATGGATGCGAAACCGCAGAGTGAATTACAGAGGGTGAGGGAATTGGGAATGCCCTTGATCCATTTTTTATTTTCGATCATTGTCCGGAAACGTTCTTTCATGATTCTTTTATCTCCTTGCAAGTATTGTCGTTGAATCTGGATTGGCGTATTTTATCCATTGCAGCAGGATATATCCAGGCTGCCGGAGCAATCGTGGATACGCAACTTCCAGCTTTGATCACGAGTTCGATTCCCAAACCGGCAGGCAGAAACATTTCTGTTCTGAACGGTGCGGAAACATTGCCGATGATATCACCGGCATTGATTAATTCATCAGGTTTAATACCTGTAAATATCTTTTCTCCATTGTTTTTTGCAATCCATCTGATTGCGATCGGGCAGACCAGCTCTTCAATTTTTGCCATTGCTCCGATTGTAACGGCATCTGGATCCCTTGCGATAAATACGACTTTCATATCAATCGGGGCACGGCTTTTGCGGGAGCGGAACCGTGACGGCGTGATACCGATGCGGAGCGCATCATGTACGTCGAAAAGATTCTTCATTTCTTCGAGAGAAATGGTTTCATTTTTGATTAATTCCACTTCATCCACTGTACCGAAGGAGGGAGGATAGATGGCACCCGGTTCTGCATGTTTGCGCCGGGATGAATGGGTGGAAATGAAACAGTAAACTGCTGCAAGTAACACAGCAATAATAAGATAAGCGGTAAATAAAAACCAGTTGAATGAATTAAGCAGGATGGTCAGAAGCACAATAACCCCCACACAGATTCCGGCATATAAAAATGCAAGAATCATCTGTTTGCGTCCACTATGCAAGTTTGCCATCTCACACCTGTAGTTGCGCCATGTGTCTGTCAGATTGGTGACGGGACACGGCAAGTTGAATTATTACGGACGACCAATGATGCATGACAGAATGCTAAAGCCAACGCATCAGTCGCGTCATCCGGTATTTTTGAAATATCCAGAGAAGCCAGGGCGGCAAAAACGGCAGCCACCTGTTGTTTTTGAGCTTCGCCGATCCCCGTTGCGGCACGTTTTGCCGTTTTGGGGGAGTACTCGTAGACCGGGATTTGTTCTTCCGTCAAAGCGGTAATCACAGCACCCCGGGCGAGGGAAAGGATCATAGCCGTCCGAATATTCCGGGCGGCGAAAGCTGTTTCAATGGATGCAGCTTCGGGATGATACAGCTTGACCAGTTCCCGCATACCTCCGGCGAGACGCCGCAGGCATTGACTGTGGGGCAGGGTAGCTGCATTTTTTATGATGCCGCAATCCAGAATTTTGAAAGAGCCCCCGGTGTGGAAATCAATCACCGCATAACCGGTTTTCCGGATGGCGGTATCCACACCGAGTACGATCATGAGCTTATCAGCCTTCCGCTTCGATTTCTTCCATGATTTCAGGAAGAATTTCTTCGTTGGAGTTGACAGACTGGACGTCTTCGAGATCTTCCAGTTTGTCGACCAGGCGCAAGACCTGCTGGGCTGTTGTTTTGTCTTTGATTTCGACTGTGTTGTCGGGCTTACGTGTCAGAGAAGCTTCGCTGCATGTTGCGCCGGCATCTTCCAATGCTTTTGCGATATCGGCAAAGCTTTCTGCGGGACCCCAGACTTCTGCAACACCGTCTTCGACTTCGATATCTTCTGCACCGGCTTCGAGAACGATATCCATCAGTTTTTCTTCATCGGCATATTCGCCTTCGATGATGAAGTGAGCTTTGCGCTGGAACATCCAACCCACGGCACCGCTGGCTGCGAGATTACCGCCGTTACGGTCAAAGACGGTACGGATTTCACCGATGGTACGGTTACGGTTATCGGTCAGACAGTCGAGGATGAAAGCGGTTCCTGCGGGACCATAGCCTTCGTACACGATTTCTTCGTATGTTACGCTTCCGAGTTCACCAGCACCTTTTTTGATTGCGCGTTCAATGTTGTCGCGCGGCATGTTGGCTGCTCTGGCGGAAGCAAGAGCCATACGCAGTTTGATGTTGGAGTTGGGATCTTTGCCGCCGGCTTTTACAGCGACCATGATTTCTTTTGCTATTTTGGAAAATGCCTGACCTTTCTTTTTGTCAGACGCTTCCTTTTTGTGCTTGATGTTTGCCCATTTACTGTGACCGGACATAGTATCACCTCAAGGTTAATGTGTTAAACTTAGACGTAAACATTCCAGTAATATAATCCCCAACCTGCAGTTTGTCAATTTTTTTTAGAAAAATTTTACGTGTTTCTGATATTTTGACCTTATTTTTCTGTTTTTTTCGGCAAAAAAACATCCCCGCCCTTGAAAGTTATACTTTACATGTTAAATTATATAGATAATAGTTGTCATCCCGCGAATCTTATTGAAAGGTGAAATATTTTGCTGAAACATCTTGTCCGTTTTATTCTCTTTTTCTCTTGCGTCTGCTCTGTTATCGCCGCCGATGCAGAGAAAGCACCGGCAAAGCCTGCCCCTATGGTTGATCAGGAGGCTTATGTGCAGATGGCGGATTTCCTCACTGTGCTGGCTATCATCCGCAGCAATTATGTCGAACCGGAAAAAGTTACCTGGAAAAATCTTTTCAATGCTGCTATTCGCGGGTTGATGCAGGAACTTGACCCTTTCAGCAATTTTGAATCGCCGGAAGTGCATCAGTATTCCAAAGAAGATATCTCCGGTAAACGGATCGGGATCGGTGTGACCATCTCCAAACAGCGACGCGGACTGGAAGTGATAACCGTTGTCCCCGGTGCCCCGGCGGAAAAAGCCGGTATTCTCCCCGGTGACCTGTTGCTGCAGATCAATGGCGAGCCGACTGATGAAATGGATGTCAACACTGCAGCCCGCAAGATTCGCGGTGATATTGGTACCGATGTGAAAATACAGATTTACCGTGCCAGTCAGGATCTCCGCAAAGAAATCTTTGTCAAGCGGGATACTTTCCGTGTCAGTACGGTGCGTGGTGCCCGGATCATTCCCAATTCGGGCGGCGTGGGCTATATCCGTCTCCTTCAATTCGGTGGCGAAAGTGTGAAAGATTTTGATGCTGCAATCAAGAAACTCTGCAGTCAGAAAATGGATTCCCTGATTATTGACTTGCGGGATAATCCGGGCGGATTGCTCGGTGTTGCAGTTGATCTCTGCAGTCGTTTCATTCCCGGCGGAAAGCTGGTGGTTTCTGTGGAACGGCGCGGCAGTAAGGGGTCGTCCTTATATTCCAGCGAGAAATGTGAAAAATATCTTGATCTTCCGCTCATTGTACTGATCAATGGCAATTCCGCCTCTGCTTCTGAAATTTTTGCTGCCTGTATGCGGGATTACAGCCGGGCGGTGTTGATCGGGGAACGTTCCTTCGGCAAAGGATCCGTTCAGACCGTTATTGAACTTGGCCCGAAAAGCGGAGCGTTGCGTTTGACGACGGCGCGTTATTTTACGCCGGGCAGAGCGGTGATTCATGGGAAAGGTGTCCAGCCGGATATTACGGTTGCGGTGCCGATGAATCTGCGCAGCCGATTTTCCTACCAGTTGAATCAGCATCCCGGGGAAATCATGCCCCTGATGCCCCAGCCGATTCGCGATACCGCTTTGGCGCGTGCCGTGGAATTGCTGCAGGGGATGAGAATATTACGTAAAGCCGAAACAGAATCCAAGAAAGGAATGAAATAAAATGAAAATGAAAAGTCAATGGCTTGTATCCGCCGCAGTCGCTCTGACTGCATTGTTCTGCACATCCTGCACAAAAGATCTGGTTGTGGAAGAAGTGCTGCAAGTACCCGTAAACGGTAAGATCTACACCTCTTACAATCTCTGGTACGAAAAAGCGGATAATGTGAAATCGATCAATTATCTCAAAGGCTCCATTCTGCCCTTTGGTACAGAAGTTGAAATCGTGAAAGCCACGAAAGAAGATATCACATTCCGCACCGTTGCCGATAAAAAAGTCTTCCGGATTGTTTTTGAACCGCAGTACCGCATGCAGTCTGTGGAAGATTATATCCGTGACCTCTTCACCAGTCGCGACTTCAAAACTCTCACCGAAGGTGTTTCTACTATCAACGTGGAAAAAATCCGCCGCGGCATGGTGGATAACGGCATGACAAAACAGGAAGTGCGCCTCGCATACGGTCCTCCGTGCAAATACAAAACTCCCGATGAAACATTGAATACCTGGCTTTTCTGGACTGAACTGCTGGTCGGAAAACGGATCGTGTTCAACAATAACAAAGTGACAGATGTCATTGTCCTGTAATAAAATTTGAATTGTTCCGGCGCGTTTCAGTCGTTTGTCCGGACAGGAGTGCATTATGGCTTTTTTCTCTGATTCCGTACGCCGGATTGATTTTAACGGTGAACTTTACCCGGATCGTTACGTCCGTTTCCGCCGGAATTTCTCTCTTGATACCGTTCCGGCAAATGTAATGCTGCGTATTTCCGCAGAATCCGAATATGCGGTTTATCTCAACGGAAAACGTTTGGAGATGACCCAATTCCCCGATTTTCCCAATCGGAAAACGGTCTCGGAAATGGATGTCTCTGCTTACTTGAAAAACGGGGAAAATGCCATTTGCGTTCTGGTGTACCGTCTCGGTTTCGGATGTCTGACTCACATCCCTGCCGCTCCCGGATTGGTTGTCGAACTCTCCGCTGATAACTGGACTCTTCCGGGTTGTGCTGATTGGAAATGCCGTTTGTCCGAAAGTTTTGCACAAGGCAATGCCCAGCAGGTGACTTCTCAGCTTGGATTCAATTTTGTATACAATGCGGCAAAAGAAGACGATTGGCTTGCGGTCGATTACGATGATTCCGACTGGCAGAACGCGACAGAATTGCCGTTGCCTGATCCCTCCGGCGATTGGAGCGAATTTGTTGCCCGTCCCGTTCCTTTCCTTCAGGAAATGCCAGCCGGTAAGACGGATTTGATTTTACAGGGAGATTTGCTCCGGAATGGCGAAGATGTTTTCCGTAAAAACCGGTTTCCCTGGAAATTTTTCCCTGAAATCGCCGGTGATACGCCCGGACTTTATGCCACGCCGCCGATTCCTTTGACTCTCGGCTGTGATGGCATTTTGTTCCCCCCTCGTGCGGAAAATGTGGATGGTCAATTCTGTATTGTTGATATCGGACAGGAAACGATCGGCTTCCTCCGTCTCGAACTGGATGCGCCGGAAGGCACATTTGTGATGATTCATCACGGGGAACATATCGATGACGGGGAAGTCCGTTCTTTCATCGAAGGCAGATATTTCTGTGATCATTACTATTGCAAAGAAGGCAGAAACGAGTTCTATTATCCTCTCCGCCGTCTGGGGGCACGTTATCTGGAATTGCAAATCTTCCCGCCGGTCGGGACACAAGTGCGTCTGCGTTATGCCGGACTTTCCGAAACGCTTTTGCCGTTGCCGGAAGCTGCTGCATTTTCTGCCGATGATCCGGTGGAAATGCGCTTGCGTTCTACTGCCATCCGCACGCTGATCTGTTGCATGCATGATCATTACGAAGATTGTCCGTGGCGTGAACAGGCATTGTACGCCTATGACTCCCGGAATGAAATTCTGTATGGATATTATCTCTGGGGCAATTATAAATTTGTCCGTGCTGCTCTTGACTTGCTTTCCCGCAGTAAATTTGGCAAGGATACCGGTTATCTCACTCTGACTGCGCCGGGTGAAATCTTCCTGACCATTCCCTGTTTCTCCTTTGTCTGGATTCTGGAAATGGCGGAATATGTGCTCTTCACTGGCGATACGGACTTCTTCCGTGAGAAAATGGAAAAGATCGAATGGATCCTGAATCATGCCCTGAACCGGAAGAGTGCTGTGGAAGGTCTCTACATGCCCAGTCTGAAACCGGATCCCGGCATCTGGTCGTTCTACGAATGGACGGGCATTCTCGGTCACGATTCCGAATTCCGCGAACATGCTCTCTATAACCTGTACCTTGTCCTTGCGTTCCGTTCAGCGGCGCGTGGATACGAATATTGCGGCGATACAGCTCGTGCGGATTATTGGAATCAGCAGGCGGAGGCTTTGGGTAAACGTGTCGTGGAAGTGTTCTACGATGCGAAACGCAATGCCTGGTCTCAGCTGCTTGATCCGGAAGATCAGCTTTGCGAACATGTCCAAATCATGCTCCTGTTCCTTGGTTTGATGCCGGAAGAACAGAAAAGATCCATTCTTCCGCGCATCATGGAAGAAAAAGAATTTGTACCCGTCACGTTCAGCGTCCTGCCGTATCTGGCGGATGCCATGTTCCAACAGTCGCCGGAAACCCGTACTTACATTGAAAACCGGATCCGCCGTTCCTTTGAACCCCTGTTGGAAAAAGGTCTGACCACATTCCCGGAAACCTCTTTCTGTGGTGATGCATTCCAGAAAGCGGGCAGTCTCTGTCACGGATGGAGTGCGATTCCGGCGTGGTTCAGTCAGGCATTGCGTCTGGGCGTGACACCATTGGAACCGGGCTTCCGCAAATTCCGTCTGTGTCCGTGGGCGGGTATGCTGGAACGTGTCTCGGGTGAAGTTGTCACACCTCACGGCAAGATCCGTGTTTCCTGGGAGAAAACGGAACAGGGCTTGAATGTTCAAGTCTCCTATCCGGCTGGCTTGGAATGTGTGGCGGAGCCCTGGCCGGAATATCCGTTTGCCTCTCTGGTGCAAACGGTGGAATAACCGCAGATTTTATTACTTATGAGGTGGTTTATGATTGATGAACGCTCGCTTGATCTTTTCAAAAAACGTTTGGTGCCCGTTCCGAAAGAAATGGAATTCTTCGATGAGGAAATGTTCCATATTAATAATGGATGTCAGGTCGAATTGATCGCACCTGTGGAAATGGCGTCGATGGTTGCTTCTATCTTCCGCAATTATTGGAAGGCGGAACCGCAGGTCACCTGTCAGACGGGCGGCGATGGAATCAAGGCGGAAGGGTATCAGCTTTCCGTGAAAGAACAACGGATCCGGATCGAAGCTGCCGATATCGCCGGGGTGCGTAATGCGTTGAAAACAGTCCGTCAGCTTGCGGAACCGGAACGCGGCGTTTTATATTTTTCTGAATATATTGTTCCGGCTTGCGAGATCAAGGATGAACCGGCGATTCCGTTCCGTGGAGTTCACCTCTGCTGGTTCCCGGAAACGCCGTCATTCGAAATTGAAAAACAGATCCGTCTAGCCGCTTATTTCAAATTCAATGCAATCGTATTGGAGCCTTGGGGTGTGTTTCCTTTTGAATCTCATCCGGAATTCTGCTGGAAGGATTATGCGGTTCCGCGCGGGGAAT
The DNA here is from genome assembly GCA_045639325.1 of Victivallales bacterium. GTDB lineage: Bacteria > Verrucomicrobiota > Lentisphaeria > Victivallales > UBA1829 > RGIG8244. The sequence continues at coordinate 19,315 of JAZUCU010000019.1, read as the reverse complement.
TCAGACGGTTGATTGCATTGGGAAAAGAATTGGGTGTGACATTGATTCCCCAGATCAATCTTTTCGGTCATGCTTCCTGGTCACGGATCGCGAGCGCAAAACATGCGATTCTTGATTTTCACCCGGAACTGCAGTCCTTGTTTGAGCCGGACGGCTGGAGCTGGTGTCTGACGAATCCGGAAACGATCAAAGTGTTGACGGATCTGGTTTGTGAGCTGCATGAATTTTTCGGTAATCCGCCGTATTTCCATATTGGATTTGATGAAGCCCATGACGCATTCTCCTGTTCCGCCTGCCGGAAAGTCAATATTGAAGATACGATTGCGGGACACATCCGCAAATTCCGTGATCTTCTTGCCGAACGTGGTGCCCGGGCTATGATGTGGCACGATATGCTTCTGACGGAAGGCGATCCGCGCTGGCGTGGATATTATGCGTTCGGCAATCCTGATACGCCCAATTTGTTGAATAAGATTCCGAAAGATATGATTTTGTGCGACTGGGAATATGGTTATCACCTTGAGGAAGGTCAGACGGAGCCGGATTGGCGGACCAGTCTTTATCTTCAGGAGCAGGGCTTTGATGTTTTTGTCTGCCCGTGGTTGGCGGAGAAAGGTTCGCTTTCCTTCGGGCGGATGGCTGGACGTGAAAAACTTCCGGGCTATCTGATGACGACATGGCACATGAATCATTCCTGGAATCTGTTGAGGGAATTTGTCTATGGCGGTATGGCTGCGTGGTGCGGCACTGATTGTCCGGACATTGTTTTCCGGAGTGCGGGGCAGTGTGCTCTGGCTCCGTTGATGCGTCAAATCGTGTGGGATATGGGTATTACGGAATACGATCAGACGGGCACTGCGCGGAATCAGATCAGTTGTTATAACACTCCGGAAGTGCATGCGTAAAGGAGAAAATCTTTTAAAATTTTTTTTACGGCAGGGAAAAATCTGTTTGAAAAAGCATAAAACGGGATGTATATTATCTGTAATTATGCAACAAAAAAACAAATTACAATGGAGTTGTAACATGAGTAATGGAAAAAAAGTCGCAGTTGTAGGCGCAACCGGTGCAGTCGGCATCGAAATGATGGAAACATTGGAAAAACGTAATTTCCCTGTTTCCGACATTAAACTTCTGGCATCCGCCCGTTCTGTTGGTAAAAAGTTCAAATTCCGCGGCGAAGAAATTACAGTTGAAGAATTGACAAAAGACTCTTTCAAGGGTGTTGATATTGCTCTTTTCAGCGCAGGCGGTTCTATTTCCAAAGAATACGCTCCCGCATGTGTTGATGCAGGCTGCGTGATGATCGATAACTCCAGCTGCTTCCGTATGGATGATAATGTGCCGCTGGTTGTTCCCGAAGTCAACGCTGAAGACGTCTTCAAACACAAAGGTATCATTGCCAACCCGAACTGCACAACTGCCATCATGTGCGTAGTTGTGTGGCCGCTCCACAAAGCCAAAGGTCTGAAACGCATGGTTGCCAGCACCTATCAGGCTGCATCCGGCGGCGGAGCAAAAGCTATGGCTGAACTGATCGAACAGACCAAAGCTGCTCTCGCTGGCGAAGAAGTCAAAGTTGAATACATGGCACAGCGTCTTGCTTTCAACCTCTTCCCGCACATCGACGTCTTCCAGGACAACGGTTACACCAAAGAAGAAATGAAGATGGTCAAAGAAACACGCAAGATCATGCACCTGCCGGAAGCCGCAATTTCCTGCACATGCGTCCGCGTTCCTGTTCTCCGCGCCCACTCTGAATCCTTGAACCTGGAATTCGAAAACGAAATCACACCCGAAGAAGCCAGAGCAATCCTCAGCGCAGCTCCCGGTGTGGAAGTTTGCGACGATCCCGCAAACAAAGTTTACCCGATGCCTCTCGATGCAACAAACAAATACGATGTCCTCGCAGGCCGTATCCGTCAGGATGTGTCCCGCACAGACAAACGCGGTTTGGATATCTTTGTCAGCGGTGACCAGCTCCTGAAAGGTGCTGCGCTCAACGCCGTACAGATTGCAGAAGTTCTTATCAAAGGAAAATAATTTAATTTTTCTGTAAGAAATTTGCTTTTCCCGGGGTGGGAGAAACGGAGTGTTTTTATGCCTGATAAAACAGTGTCGATGAAAAATCCGCTTCTTCCCCCCGTTTCTCTTTTTAAACAATTGCTCAATGGAACGATTCGGGATCCTCATGCCATTCTCGGAATGCACAATCTTGAGAACGGTTCTGTTGTTGTCCGCGCATTCGATCCCGGAGCAGACTGCATCACACTTCTTGCGGATGGCGAACGTCATCCAATGACGAAGCTGCATCCCGACGGCTTGTTTGCTGTTGCGTTCCCTGATCGGAAGCAGCATTTTGCCTATCAGCTGGAAAAACAATATGGCGATACGGTTTTTACCGCGGAAGACCCATATCAGTTCATGCCTCATCCCGGCGAAATGGATTTGTATCTGTTCAGCCGCGGCGAACATGAACGTGTCTGGGAATTTATGGGCGCACATGAGTGTGATATGGGCGGCGTGCATGGTGTAACGTTTGCTGTTTGGGCTCCCAATGCGACAAGAGTATCCGTTGTTGGCGACTTCAATTGCTGGGACGGACGGCGTCACCCGATGCGTCTGCTTGGTCAATCCGGTATCTGGGATCTGTTTATTCCTTGTTTGAAAGCCGGTGATATTTACAAATATGAGATCCGCACTGCCGCCGGTGAACTTGTCTGTAAGTTGGATCCTTATGTCGGACAAACGCAGATGCGCCCCGAAAATTCCGGCGTTGTTCCCAAATCGGCACCGTTCCAATGGTCTGATGACCGCTGGATGGCGAAGCGTGCGCAGAAGAATATTCTGGAAGAACCGGTCAATATTTATGAAGTCCACCTGGGCTCCTGGGGACATCCCTCTCTTGCCGCCGCGATGGATGGGAAAGACTTTCCGAATTATCGGGAAATTGCCGTTGCATTGGCCGCTTATCTCAAGGAAATGCATTACACCCATGTGGAATTGCTGCCGGTGAGCGAGCATCCACTTGATATGTCCTGGGGCTATCAGGTAACCGGATTTTATGCGCCCAGTGCCCGGTTCGGGACGCCGGAAGATTTTGCATTTTTCATCAATTACATGCATGAAAATGACATCGGCGTGATTCTTGACTGGGTTCCTGCGCATTTCCCGAAAGATGCTTTTTCTCTCGGCAGATTCGATGGCACCTGTCTTTATGAACATGAAGACCCGCGCCTTGGCGAACACAAGGAATGGGGCACATACATTTTCAATTTCGGCAGGAACGAAGTCCGTTCATTTCTCATCGGCAGCGCCATGAATTGGCTGGAACGTTATCATGCGGATGGCTTGCGTGTGGATGCGGTGGCATCCATGCTTTATTTGAATTATGCCCGTAAAGACGGGGAATGGCTCCCGAACAAATACGGAGGCGATGGTAATCTGGAAGCGGCAGAGTTTCTGAAACAGCTGAACATGAAAGTGCATCAGAAATTTCCCGGCATCATGATGGTTGCGGAAGAATCCACATCCTGGCCGGGCGTATCCCGTCCGGTCTGGCAGGGTGGTCTGGGCTTTACGTTCAAGTGGAACATGGGGTGGATGCATGATACTTTGGATTATTTTGAATTAGATCCGGTGTTCCGCTCCTATCATCATAATAAGATGACATTCTCGTTAATGTACGCATTTTCTGAAAATTACGTGCTGCCGTTCAGTCATGACGAAGTGGTACACGGCAAGCGGTCACTCATCGGACGTATGCCGGGCGATTATCAGCAGCAGTTTGCCAATATGCGTGCGATGTTCACTTACATGCTGACTCATCCGGGCAAAAAATTGCTGTTTATGGGCTCCGAATTTGCCCAAATGATTGAATGGAATTATGCGCAGCCTCTCGATTGGCTTCTGCTGCGTTATCCCATGCACGATGCCTTCAAGCGTATGGTGTCGGACTTGAATCTTTACTATAAAAATACTCCTGCGCTCTGGCAGGATGACTTCACACAGAAGGGCTTCCAATGGATTGAGCCGGGTGATTATTCCCAATCGGTCTTATCATATATCCGTTGGGATAAAGAGCGGAAACATCCGGTTGTGGTTGTGTTGAACCTGACGCCGGTCGTCCGTGATCATTATGAGATTGGCGTTCCGCTGCCCGGCAAATGGAAGGAAGTCTTTTCCACTGACCGTCATGAATACGGCGGGACGGGTTTATTGAATGGCGGCGAACTGGTTGCGGTAGAGGGGACATACCACCGTCAACCGTATCACTTGGGGATTCGTCTGCCGTGGCTTGGGGCGGTGATTCTTGCGAAAGACGAGGAATAACAAGAAAGATAACGGCGGAAATTTGTCCCCACCGTAAAACTCCGTAATCCTCCGTACCTCTCCGTAATTATTTCCGCAATTGACCGTTACCGATCGCAACCCATTTGTAGGTACATAATTCAGAAGGCCCCACCGGACCACGTGCATGAAGCCGGTCTGTACTGATACCAACAACCGCACCCATACCATAATCTCCACCGCCGGAAAGACGGGTCGACGCATTCACAAGAACGGATGCGGAATCCACGCCGGCAATAAATTGATCCGCCAGAGACATGGAGTTGGTGATGATTCCATCGGTATGACCGGATCCGTGCTGCGCAATGTGTTTCATGGCTTCTTCCACACCGTTGACAATGCGGATGGATAAGGTGGCACTCAAATATTCGGTGTCCCAATCTTCATCGGTTGCGGCAATGCAATCGGGGAGGATGGCGCAAGTCTTGGCACATCCGCGCAATTCCACACCTTCCGCTTTCAATGCAGCGGCAATCAATGGGAGAATCGTTGCGGCACAGGCTTCATCCACAAGCAAGGTTTCCAACGCATTGCAGACTTCCACACGCTGACATTTTGAATTGACGATGAGCTGTACCGTCATGTCGGGGTCGGCATCCATCGCCACGTATTGATGACAAATGCCGTCGTAATGTTTCAGGACAGGGATGCGTGTGCCTTCGGAAATGGCTTTGATCAGACTCTTGCCGCCGCGGGGAATGATCAAGTCGATATATTCTTCCTGCTTCAACAGTTCGCTGACGACAGCATGATCGGTGCTTTCGATGAGCTGTACGGTATCTTCGGGGAGTCCGGCTTCCACTGCAGCTTCCCGCATGGCTTTTGCCAATACCCGGTTGGTTCGCAGGGATTCGGAACCGCCTTTCAGAATTACAGCGTTTCCGCTCTTGATGGCAACGGCGGCGGCATCGGTGGTGACATTGGGGCGTGCTTCATAGATCATGGCGATAACGCCGATGGGGACTGCTGTTTTCCGCACCTGAAGACCGGAAGGCATGGTATGACCTTCCAGAATTTTTCCGACGGGATCGGGGAGGGCGGCGGCTTCCCGCAGACGGTTGAGCATATAATCAAAAATTTTCGGTGTGACCTGGAGACGTTTGCGGAATGCGGGAGTCAGATCGGGAGCGGCTTCGAGGTCGGCATTATTTGCGGCGATGACTTCATCGTGATAAGTCAGGAGTTTATCAGCCATGGCATTGAGAGCTTTTTCTCTGGCTTTTCCGGAAACGGTGCGCAGGATTTGAGATGCGGATTTTGCGCGTTGTGCAATTTCAATAACATTTGTCATAACAGAATACTCCTCTACTTGAATTTTATGGCTGTAATTTACATGATAAAGTCTATTTTTTCAAGTCGTATGAAAACGGATTTGATTTTTTTCTGAAGTGTGATATAGTTCGATACATTCTCAAGCAAAATCAACAGGAAAGTGTGGAATCATGAAATTTACTCAAGGCAGATTGTGTCTTACGTTCGATGACCGTCATTTTGCAGCCTGGCTGGATGCCTTGCCGTTGTTTGACCGGTATCAGGCTCATGCAACGTTTTTTATTTGCGGTGAGATTGATGAGGAAGCGGCAATTGTCATGTCCACTCTGAAACAGCACGGTCATTCCGTTGGACTCCACGGGCTTACCCATGCCAAAGCGTTGGAATTTGTATCCGGACATGGTTTGCAGGGGTATTGGGAACGGGAATTGATTCCCCAGCTGGAAGCCTGCTGCAAATATGGTTTTGAATGTCGCGCCTTTGCTTACCCGTACAGTCAGCGCAATGAGGAGACGGATGCGTTACTGTTGCGCCATTTTGATGTGCTGCGTACCGGTCAGTTTGAACGTACCGGGATGGCGGAGAATGATAAATTGTTTTTCGATGCCAATGACACCGGCAAGCGTCTGGTGCTCGGGACTTCCTTGACCAATCATTTTGATTTGCAGGAAGCCGTGCAGATGATCGAACGGATCGGGCGGACAAAAGAACAGATTGTATTTTATGCGCACAGCATTCTTCCCGAGGGCAAACACAGTCACCATATCTCACTCGGGGATTTGGAATTTCTGCTGGAATGTGCAAAGAAGAATAATGTACAGGTTACCGGGCTGACCGAATAAATTGGCTTATTCCCAGTCTTTCTGAATGTTGAAAATCTGTTTCAGTGTATTGGTGAATACGGAACCGGAGATTTGACCATTGCCGAGAATAACGTTGATTCCGTTGATCACCTGTTTCATATCCTGATACCGTTCTTCCGGATTCTTTTTCAAGAGTTTTGCAAGGAAGTCTTCCACGGAATGAGGTAAGCCGTGCACGTATTTTTCCGGTTTCGGCGGACGGCTTTCCTGAATGGCTTTCATCATCCTGGGGACGCTGTCGCAATGGAAGGGTTTGACCCCGGTAATGAGTTCATACGCGAGAATTCCGAAGGAGAAAATATCCGAGACGGGCGTCAATCTGGCATCATTTTCAAACGCTTCGGGAGCCATGTATGCGGGCGAACCTAACATTTCATGGGGCAGAGTCAATGAAGAACCCGCCAGTTTTGCAATACCGAAGTCGGAAAGTTTGACTTTATTGCCCTGTGTGATCAGAATATTGCCAGGCTTTACGTCACGATGAATAATGTTCTGACTGTGAACAGCATCGAGAGCCTGAGCCGTCTGTTTCAGGATAAAAAGTTTTTCTTCCAGATTCAGCGTATCATTTTTAATGTATTCCGTCAACGGCTTGCCATCCACATATTCCAGAAGAATGTAAGGCGTTTTTCCGTCGGTGGAGAATCCGGCACGGTAAATACGTACCACGTTGGGGTGATTGACTTTAGACAGGATGTCCGCTTCCCGCAGAAAACGGGTGAGTCGTGCTTCTTCCGACTGACTGCCGGTGAACATGCTTTTCCGGAGAACCTTCAACGCATACGTGCATCCATCCTGTTCCACCTGAAGAACGGTAGACATGGCGCCGGACCCGATCTGACGGATGACTTTGCAATTGGGGTCGGGCGATTGTGCTTCGAGAAAATGCACGCCGGATTTTGAGAGAATCGGGTCCGTCAAATCGGCAAGTCTTTTGTTGCGAACTGCGAGTGCGGATTTGATCTGACGGATCAGTTTTTCTGTGGAAAAAGGTTTCGCAATATAATCAAAAGCACCATCTTTCACGGACAGAATGGCGTCTTCCAGGTCCGGTTTGCCGGTAATCATAATGATTTCCATATCCGGATGATGCTGTTTGCAATAGCGCAAGAATTCTACGCCGGACATGCCGGGGATTTTGGCGTCCAGCAGGAGCAGATGATATTTATAATCCATCAGCCTTTCCAATGCTTCACTGCTGCCGGGGACGGCATCAATATCGAAACCATTGGCGACCAGCACATCGGTCAGCATCTTCCGGATCATCAAGTCATCATCTACAACAAGAATGCGTCCTTTTGTCAGTGGTTCAAAAACTTGCACAAAAAACCTCCATTACGGAATTCCAGTGTGTCGTACTTTTCCTATATGTTCTATACATTACAGCAAAAATTAAAAAAATCAAGTTTTTTTTATGTTTATTATTACTAAACTTGTAACTATTTTTTAAAAAATGTGTAACTTATTGAATGTCAATGAAGTTCTATGATTTGTATCAAATTATTGTTTCTTTTTACTGATTTTTTTCTTTAAGATTTCAGCTGCATTTTCGATAGAACCCAAATCTTTTATATTTGTATAACCGTTCTGTTTTAATGTGGTTGCAGCAATTGCAGAACGTCTGCCGGAGCGGCAGAAAACAACGAGAGATGTATTTTTATCGGGAATCTTTGAGGCGATTTCATCTGCAATCTTATCATGGGGGATGAGGATACTGCCCGGGATATTGCGTTCTTCAAATTCAGCGGGGGTTCTGACATCGAGCAAAACCGTATTTGCAGTTATATCATTCATAGATGGACCTTTACATGCCGGGTTGAAACATAAAGCGAAAGAAAACAACACAAAAGCAGAAAATCTTTTCATACAGGATCGAAACCTTTTCTTATGAGGCAATTTTTGCCGGACTTTTGAATTTACCTCTTTATGTTTCCGGAAATATATCATGCCGGATTTATTTTTTCAAATGGAGAGCGTGATATTTGTGTTTTTTTTCAAGAAAAAAAGTTTTTTACCTTGATTTTAGCGGAAAATGAAGTATTATAAGGGTGTGTTTTATATTTTTTATTATATTCCAAGGAGTCATAGAATATGGCACAGAAAATCTTGTCCGTTTGCGGGTGTTCTCTTACCGATTATCTTTATACTCATTCCGATTTCAAAAGCCCGGAAGTTCAGCCGCTGCTTTCCAAAGAAAATGGCGATGGCGGCGTGGCAATCGGTAAACTTGTTTTCATGGAAGATGTGCAGAGTTTTACCGGCCTTGACCGGGAAACCATTATCAAAGCCATGTCCAATGGTTATGACGTCAGTGCAAGAAACGTGGGCGGCCCTGCCATTGCCGGTGCAATCAATGCAGCCCAGATTCTTTACAACTCCGATGCCGAGGTCGACTTTTTCGGTTTGTGCGGCGATGACGAAACCGGACAGTTCATTTTCGATTGTCTTGCAACAACCGAAGTGAAGACCGAACATTATCAGCGTATTCCCGGTCCGACACCCTGCACCTTTGTATTTTCCGATCCCAGCTGGCATGATGGCAAAGGGGAACGTTCCTTTGTGAATCTGCTCGGTGTTGCAGCGGCGGATGTGAAAGATTTCCCCGGCGATGATTTCTTCAAGGGCGATGTTCTCTGGTTCTCTGCGACAGCTTTGGTTCCGTGTATTCACGATCAGCTTGGCAGTCTTCTGCGTCGCGGCAAAAAAGATGGCAAGATCAACATTGTCAGTACTGTCTTTGACTTCCGCAGCGAAAAGAAATCGGCAACGGAACCGTGGCAGCTTGGCGACCGGGATTCCTGGCAGGATATGGATCTGCTCATCATGGATAAAGATGAAGCTCTGCGTATTGCCGGAAAGAATGATTTTGAGGAAGCGGTTAAGTTCTTTACCACCTGCGGCATTTCTTCCTTCTTCATTACCTGTGGTGCAAAATCCTTCCTCGCCTGGTCCGATGGCAGATTTTTCAGCAAGACGGATGGCGTGTTGACTCTCCCCGTTTCCGCACTTGCCGATCAGGATATGGCGGAACATCCGGAACGTCGTGGCGATACAACGGGTTGTGGCGATAACTTTGCCGGCGGCATTGTTGCATCTCTGCTTTTGCAGATGGAAGCCGGACGCAAGATCGGTGAATTTTCCATTATGGAATCTGCGGCATGGGGTGCAGCCTCCGGCGGTGCAGCCTGTTTCCAGATCGGCTCCATGTACAAAGAAAGTGCACGCGGAGAAAAGTATGCCATTCTTGAACGTTATGTAAAGGCTTATCTTGCCTGATTTTATTCATGAATAAGAAAGTTTTGAAAGCGGCATTTGCCGCGTCTCTCCCCGTCCTCATGGGATACACCGCTATGGGGGCGGCTGCGGGGATTCTTCTTGCATCGGCGGTGAAATTTCCTTTCGTGCCGTTCTGGGCGTTTCTGACCAGTGCGGTGAATATTTCCGGCGCATTGCAGTTTATCATGGTCGAATGGATGCTCAAGCAGACGGCAATCATGGATGTGATTCTGCTGACTTTCTGTTTGAATATCCGTTATGCCATGTACGGGCTTTCCCTGTTGGATCGTTTCCGCGGGATTCCCCTCTCGCAGAAATTATATCTTATCTGGACTTTGACCGATGAGACTTATGCGCTTGAAGTGGCAAACCGGTGTCCGGCGGGTGAAAACTCCCTGCATTATTGTCTGGCTGTGGCGTTTTTCGACCACATGTACTGGATTTTCGGGGTAACTGCCGGTGCATTGCTTGGGCGGAAACTGCCATTTGACAGCCGGGGGATCGACTTTGCCATGACCGCATTATTTATTGTGATTCTGGTGGATCAATGTCGTGAAAAAGAGAACCGGATCCCTGCGGTGATCGGATTGGTTTGCGCCATTCTTGCCCGGAGTGTTTTTGCGACTGCCAATATGCTGATCCCGTCAATGATTCTGATGTTTGCATCCTTCCTCCTGCTCCGGAAATATTTGTGCAGAAAGGAGAAGAACGCATGACAACGTATTTGATCTGGCTGACGGTTGCCACCGGGGTGACAACATTCCTTTTGCGTGCGTTCCCGTTTATACTTTTTGATCGCGGGAAAAAATCATCGGCATTTCTGGAAGACATCGGGCGGCTTATTTCGCCTGCTGCGATTGCTATGCTGATTGTTTATTGCTTCAGTGCTTATTTTGATACCGCATCTTTTGCGGATAAATATTACGGTGCCGCAGAATGGATTGCTGCCGCCGTCGTGATCCTGCTCCAATTGAAATGGCGGAATCCCATGGTTTCCATTATCGCAGGGACGGCGGTTTATATGGTGCTGATTCAGAAATTACTGGTGTGATGCCGCCAGATATTTTTCTGCATTGATGGCAGCCTGACATCCGGAGGAAGCTGCTGTGATTGCCTGCCGGTACATATAATCGGCGCAATCACCGGCAAGGAACAAACCAGCCGGGGCAGTTTCCGGGAGCGGATAACCTTTTTCATCCAGCGTGACAATGCCTTTGAGAACATCGGTATTCGGCGCATAGCCCAGTGCAATAAATACGCCGCTGCAGGGAATGAGTTCCGTCTGATCCGTTTTCTGATTTTTGACTTTGACCCCTTCCACCCGGTCGGTTCCGACAATTTCTTCCGTGATGCATGAGGTATGGAACTTGATTTTTGGATTGTTTTTTGCGCGCTCCAACATAATCGTTGAGGCACGGAATTCATCTCTGCGATGTATCAGGTGAACTTCGGACGCGTAATTTGCCAACGCGGTTGCTTCTTCCATGGCGGAATCGCCGCCGCCGATGACGCAGACGACCTTGTTTTTGTACAATGGTCCATCGCAATGAGCACAAACGGAAACGCCTTTTGCGCGTAATCTCTGCTCGGAGTCAAGCCCCAGCCAACGGGGAGAGGCTCCGGCTGCAACAATGACAGTTTGCGCGTGATATTCTGTATTATCCTGCAGCGTCAACTTGAACGTGCCGTCCGCTTGTTTTTCGATGGTCTTTACGGTTCCGCTTTGAACGGCAGCACCGTAATGTTTCGCCTGCTGTTCCATTTGATAAGTGAGGGTGAATCCATCGATTCCTTCGGGAAAGCCGGGGTAATTTTCCACTGTTCCGGTGAGCGTGAGAAGTCCGCCGGGCATGGGGCCGGTGAAAACGAGCGGTGTCAAACCGGCGCGTGCGGCATAGAGAGCGGCCGTGAGCCCTGCGGGGCCGCCGCCGATAACGATTATTTTATGAATTTGTTCAGACATATTCCTGACTCCTTTCTGGATATTACCGGGGGCAACTATACCATGCTGTTTGAGAAAAATCAAATGTTCCGTGAGAAAAAAATGTAAAATTGTACGGCATAAAAATGTGTTGTGGCAACAGAGGTGCGGAAAGTTTACATTCCGGACTTGAAAAAAAGCAGTTATGTGATATATTTACGGGATTATTATTTACTTTAAAGATAACTATTACCAATGGAGTTCAGATCATGGGTTTTGCTTGTGGTTTTGTCGGATTGCCCAACGTGGGTAAGTCTACTTTGTTCAATGCACTTTCACACGGCGGAGCAGCCGCTGCCAACTTTCCGTTCTGTACGATTGAGCCGAATACAGGCGTTGTGCCGGTTCCCGATCCCAGAATCGATGAACTGGTCGCTCTGGAAAAATCTGCTAAAGTCGTCCCCGCTACAATGAAGTTTATCGACATTGCCGGTCTTGTGGAAGGCGCAAGCAAAGGCGAAGGTTTGGGCAACCAGTTCCTCGGTCATATCCGCGGCGTGGATGCTGTCGCACACGTCGTCCGCCTGTTTGCTGACCCCGATGTGGTGCACACCGGTTCCACCATCGACCCCTCCCGCGACCTGGAACTGATTCTGACCGAATTGATGCTTGCCGACCTGGATTTCCTCCAGCGCCGTCAGGAAAAATTGAAAAAACAGTTGCGTGCCGGTACTCCTGAAGTCAAGGCCGAATGGGAAATCACCGAACGCTTTATTGAAAATCTCAGCAACGGCGTCCTTCCGGAATATGACCGTGAAGATGCAAAGACTGCAGAATTGGTTGCATCTCTTCAGCTTCTGACGACCATGCCTGCATTTGTGTGTGCAAATACGGACGAAGAATCTTTCCGTAATTTCGGCAAAGATGAGCTCTCCAAAAAATTGCTGGAAACCGCAGCAAAACATAATATGGAAGTCGTCCCCGTCTGTGCAAAACTGGAAGAAGAACTGGGCGAACTCTCTCCGGAAGATGCCGCCGTATTCCTTGCTGACCTGGGCGTGGAAGAAAGCGGTCTGGAACGCGTGATCCGCACCGGATACCGTCTGTTGGATTATATCACATTCTTCACCACCGGTCCGGACGAAACCCGTGCATGGACCATCACCCGCGGCACAGCAGCTCCGGATGCAGCAGGCAAGATCCACACCGATATGAAACGCGGCTTTATCCGTATGGAAGTGGAATCTTATGAAGACCTGACCGGTTACAAAGGCTGGAATGCAGCGAAACTGGCTGGTAAACTGCGTATCGAAGGGAAAGAATACATTATGCAGGACGGCGACTGCGTATTCGTCCGTTTCTCTGTCTGACCGGAGTTGAAGGATGAGCGGGGAAAAACAATCCCTTCTCCGTGGTTCACGGAGTCTGGCATTATCCACCATGGTATGCCGTGTGCTCGGTTTCTACCGGGAAATTCTGATGGCGCCAGTATTCGGTGTCGGCGCATACTCATCTGCCTGGGCAATGGCTTTGACCTTGCCCAGTCTGTTCCGCCGTATTCTCGGTGAAGGTGCACTGGGGACGGCGCTCGTGCCCATGATTGTGCACAGTATGGAACAGGAAGGGGAAGTGCGTGCGCGGGAGCGGTTTTCCACGATTCTGTGTTATCTGACCTTTCTTTTGTGTCTGATTTCCCTTGTCATCTCCATTCCCGCCTACATTTTCGGTCTGATTCTCAAGCCCGGTCACTGGCAGCTTGCAGCGTGGCTGACTCCGTTCCTCATGCCTTATTGTGTATTCATCTGTGCTGTGGGCGTTATGACTTGCTACGCCAACAGTTTCCGGGAATATTTTCTGCCGTCATTGGCGGCAATTCTCCAAAACCTTGTGATGATCGGGGCATTGTTCCTGGTCAGGTTCAAGCTGTATCCGGGGGAGGGGCCGGCGGATGCGTTGCGTCTGCTTGCATTGTCGGTTGTTCTTTCCGGCGTATTGGAATTCCTGCTGATGCTGTGGATCATCCGCAAAAAGAAAATGTCGTTGATTCTGCGGACGGCAATTTGGAAAGATTTTGAAACGATCCGTTCGTTGCTTAAGCTTGCATTGCCCGGCATTTTTGCGGCATCTTCGGTACAGTTGAGTCTGGTTTGTGACCGTGTGGTTGCGGGGTATCTCGGGGCGTCTGCGCCTTCCGCCTTGTATTTCAGTGACCGGTTGGTTTATCTGCCGATTGGTATTTTTGCCTTTGCGTTCAGTACGGTTTCCCTTTCCGAAATGTCGAAAGCGGCAGCGCGGGATGATATTCCGTCATTGGCAGATATGTATACTTTTTCCCTGCGTAATCTCTTGTATGTCACCTTGCCGATTACCGTATTCATGTTCCTTTCCTGTGAAGAATTGATTACGGCATTTTACAAGCGCGGACAGTTTGATGTTGCTTCCGTACATGCAACGGTATATGCCATGCTGTTTTACATTCCCGGCATTCCTTTCTTCGCCATGAATAAGGTAACGGTTGCCGCATTTACCGCACGGAAAGATATGAGTACGCCGTTCAAAGTTTCTCTTGCGGCTGTTGCATTGAATATTATTTTGAATCTGCTGCTGATGCACTGGTTCAAACAGGGGGGGATTGCTTTGGCGACAGCGTTGTCTTCCGTGTTCACCAATGGAATGTTGATTTACCTGCTGCTGCGGAAATATCCGGTTGAAATATTCCATTTTGATAAATTGTTCCGGATGCTTCTCAAATCCCTGATTTTCTGCAGCTTTGCCGGGGTCGTTTCCGAATGGTTTATGTCGGTTCTGAATGGACGCTTTTTTGCGGAACAGACTGCCTCGAATGCTATTGTGCAATGTGCGGGCGGCTGTACCGTTTTCGGACTGCTTTATCTTGTTTTGAGTGTATTATTCCGGATGGAAGAAGCACGGCAGTTTATGGGGAATATTCCCGTCCTGGGCCGATGGTTCAAATCTCATTGATTATTATTTTTCCGCATTGCCGCCAGTTTTTCGAAAAACTTTCCTGCAATGGGGGCGGCTGTTTTACCGCCGGATTCCCCGCCTTCAATTACAACTGCGATGGCATATAATGTGCCACTCATCAGATCTTTGCCGAATCCGATGAACCAGGTATTCTTTGATTTTCCGCGAATCGTCACAACGTCCGCCGTACCCGTTTTTCCGCTGAGACTGACGGCTGAATTTCTTGCCAGTCTGCCGCTGCCGCTGGTGCCGTGAACCACTTGCCGCATGCCTTCCTGGACATATTGAATCGCTTCCGGCGTGGTGGCAAGTTTTCCTTTGACTTCCGGCATGGCTTCAAAAACGGTAACCGGCGCATGTTTGTCGCTGGAGGTATCAAGAATATTTTTGATGAGGATCGGTTTCCACCGTGTTCCGCCATTGGCGATGGCGGCAGTGTAAATAGCTGCCTGGAGCGGTGTAATTTCGATTTTACCCTGACCGAATGCCACGTATGCGGTTTCTGCTTCGCTCCATTTTGCGGATGGTTTCGGGAGAAAACCTTTTCTTTCCTGCAGTTCAAATCCGGTGGCGGAGCCGATACCGGCAGAGGCAAATAATTGAGAAAGCCGGTCGATTCCGCATTTCACCCCGGCTTCTACAAAATAGCCGTTGCAGGAACGTTTCAAGGCTTCCGTCAAATCAATGGATCCGTGTACCGCATTGAACATACACTTGATGGATTTGCTGTACCCGTAGGGGACGGAACCGTCGCAAACAAAATGGGCATCCGGATTCAATCCATTGGGGAGTGCGGCAAGGGCGGTCAGCGGTTTGATAATGGAGCCGGGCATGTAAGTACCGGAGACTGCCCGGTTGACGAACGGACGGGCCGGATTGTCGGCAAGGAGCCGGTAATCCCGGAGAGAGATTTTCGGAATGAAGGCTTCCGGTGAATAAGCGGGCGAGGATGCCATGGCAAGGATTTCGCCGTTATTGGCATTGAGCAATACGATGGAACCGACCTTGTCCTGCAGCATTTGTTCTGCGCACAGCTGGGCTTGAAAATCAAGAGTCAAACGGAGCGTCTGCCCGTTGACGGATGGTTCGGTCTGGAGATATTCGTGAACGTATCCGGCACTGTTGACGATGGCAAGACGGCGTCCCGGGGTGCCGCGGAGTTTTTCATCATACTTCAATTCCAACCCGGTTTTCCCCTGCGCGTCGGGGATATAATAGAAAAAGTTTACCCGGTCGCTTGCCTTGTTGGGGTCGCTTGCTCCCACATAGCCCAGCAGATGCGCCGCCATGACGCCCTGAGGATAGGTGCGGACCGGTTCCGCTGTGATTTCCAAGCCTTCGATTGCCGGCTGAATTTCCAGCAAAGCAGCCAATTCTTTCGGGGTCAAATCCCGGAAAAGTTCCATGGGGATTCCGGTATAATAATTCATGTGCTGCCGGATTTTTGTTTCCGTGAAATTGTGTTCTCTTCCAGTCCGTGCGGCGGCTTCCGAAATGGCGGCTTGAATACGTTTCACCGTTGCCTTAATTGTTTTTGCCCGCAATTCCGCCAGATGCAGTTTTGCATTGTAAGAGACCCGGTTGGTTGCCAAAGGCTCGCCATCCCGTGCAAGAATACGCCCGCGGATAGGGGGAATACGGATCGTTCGCAGACTCTGCCGTCTGGTGCGGTCCTGATATTCTTCGTTCCGGATGATCTGCATATTCCACAGCTGAATAATGATGATGCAATAGAACAGGCAGATCAGGAACAGTATGATCCCGATACGGACTCTGGGAGATGTGATCAAATCCGGATTCATCATAAAAGGTCACCCCGTTTCATTTGCAGTTTTACATTGGCATAAAGGGGGAATGACAAAAGATTTGCCAGAGAATCAAGAATCAGAATTGTAATCGGCAGCAGTAATGCGGAGACCAGACAAATCGGTACCAGATAGGGCAGAAAATAGAGAAAACTTTGGCCGGAAGTTAACAGCGATTGAGGAATGTAAACAATCAACGGCACAATTGCTCCCGGTGCAAGCAGGGAAACAAAGGAGTCCGATTCTACCCGTTTCAGCCATATCTGCGCAAGAACCTGTACGCCGTTGTAGGTGAAAATGTGAACAGGAAACATACATCCGCAGAGCAAATCCATTGTCAAACCGGTGAGCACAGCAAATGCAACCGTCTTGCGCCATCCGCAAAGAACGGAAAGATAAAAAATCCAGCAGGGGAGCAGCGGCAGAATGATGCCCCGGGATCGCAAGGTGATTTCCAATACCGTCAGGAGCATGGAAATCAGAATGAAGCACGCTATCATTTTCCGGTTCCTTCCTGATTGGCTGTGGTGCGGATCAATACGGTGACAAAGCGGAGATTTCCGGTATCGGCTGCCAGTTTCAGCTCGGCTTCTGCATACAAACCGTTACGGATCGTCGCCGCTTTCCCGTCTTCGCCGCTGATGAGTGTGCCGACAAATAATCCGGCAGGGACTTGCTGGGATAAGCCGCCGGTCATGACGATTTCCCCGACTCCATACTTACCTTCCACCGGCAAAGAGGAGATAATGGGGGCGGACATGCCGCCTGTCCCGTTGAGAAAGCCGTACTGCCCGGATTCCGTCAGCAGCACGCTGAAAGTACATTTTTTATGCCGTAATGTGGCAACGGTAGCCGTGTGACGGCTGACGGCGATGATTCTTCCAGCCAGAGCGGCCGTGGTGCCATTATCTGCAGGGACGATGACAGGGTCGCCAACCTGAATGCCGTGGGATTCGCCTTTGTCGATAACAAACTGTTCATTCCAAGTGATGGGATCCCGGAGCATAATTTGAGCGTAAACACTTTGTCTTCCCGGGGGCGGCACCAGATTCAGCAGGGCACGCAATTGTTTGTTTTCCAGTTTCACCAATGCATCGGCGGCAGTCTGGGCGGCAAGTTTTGCATTTTCTTCCTGAAGCGAATCCACCATTGCCGCCAGTTCCCGTTTACTTTTGGAAACAGCCAATGCTTCGCGTGCGGCGGTGCTTTCTGTGGAAAGAATGAGTTTATTCCAGGGATAATAATAATCCATCGCCACCCGGTTGAAAAATCGGTCGAGTGCGAACCATACGAGGACGGCAAACAGTGCCGCGAAAACCAGCAGGATCACGGTGAATAATGTTTGATGTGCTTCCCGGTTTATCTTTTTCATTTGTAATCATCCCATCTGTCAAGTGCTTCTTTTGCGCCGGGGTAAATATCCTCCCGCTGCCGCAGAGTCCGGATCGCCTGCAAAAGATGTTTCATTCTGGCGCCCGGCTGAACAAACCGTATTTGCGCATCTGCAGTATATTGTTCAATCGTCATAAGTTCGGAAACTTTCCGTAATAATGCCTGTTCCAGATCCGCCAACTTTTCCCCGTCTGATTTTCCGCGGTTGATTGCAGAGAGTTCAAGACGCAGGGCGGTCAATGCGCCCTGCAGGTGAGGGTGAACGTTCTTGCTCAAATTCGACAAATGTTCCTGTATCCGGGGGAGATTGTATTTGATTTCCGGCGTTTCTTTCAATCGTTCATGAAGGGTGGAAAGAGTGGCCTGCCGGGCTTTGCCTTTGACATCACGCCAATGCAGCTCGGTCATTTCCCAATACATTGTCTCGAAATATTCGGCGGACATGGGGGCATAGAACGCAAGAAGTTTCGATTCAACATTCTGTTTGAACCAGGCAATCGGGTCGGCACCCAAACTCATTTCCGGCAGTTCGGAGAGAAGATCCACGCTTTGTTCGTTCAGCTGGGAAAGGAGCAAATGACTTGCCAGTTTCTTTTTCGCGAACAAGCCGGTTTTGCCGATGGCTTCCAGCAGTAATTCCGCATATTCATCACTCAATTGCCGCAAATTGGCAGGTGTCCCCGGCGGATCATTGTTGATTGGTATATGATTGCCCGGGTAGATCCCGTGTGATGCCAGTACGTAAGTAATGGGATATTCCTGAACAAAAGGCACAAACGGACGATTCAGGTTTTTCATGGTTTTTCTTGCCGCTGCACGGATAATCCAGTGTCCACGCAATTGATCTTCCTGCAATGGATCAAGCCCGAGTTTAGCAATGAATACCCAGGCAGCCAGACGGCGCATACATTCCGAATCATTCTGCCAGATATGGAAATTCCGGGGATAATAGATGTGCAATTCTTTCGTTTTCTGATTCAGAAATGCAGTAAATTCTGAATCGCCCGCCTGTTTATCCAATGTGGCAATTACTTGCCATTGCGGTCTGCCGGGGATGGCTTCCGGAATACAGATATCGGCAATCCGGCAAAGGCGGTCAACGGCACGCTGTCCCTGAAAGACGGGATTGAAAATGGCATCTTTGTAGTCATACATAAGAATCTGGCACCATCCGGCGGACGGGGTCAGCAGCAATATAAAAAGCAGAATCCATACTTTGTATGACATAATATTTTCCAGTTTTCAATCAAAAAGAATACAGCCTTGAAATTTACTCCCTTTTTTATGATTTTGCAAGGCGGATTTTGCTTTTTTTATTTAAAAATATGGGTTCTTCGACGGTTTGTGCCAGAACTGAGCAGAAAATAGAAGAAAATTGAAAGACGGATTTGAAAAAGTCCGATGGCGTACATAAAACTAATCTGTCCGTAAATGCAGAGATAAATCTAAAA
>JAZUCU010000018.1:0-27971 GCA_045639325.1 Victivallales bacterium | reverse complement strand
CACCGTCAAAGTCACCGGAGCCCATGATTTCCCATCCGTCGGTTGCGCAACCGGCGTATGCAACGGTGGGAGCTGCACCTGCTTTGATTGCATCCATATCTCCGGTCAGGAATGTGAAGACGTCACCGGAACCGGTGATTGTTACGCCATCGACCGTCTTCGGCATGATGTTCTGAAGCATGACATCATCTACCCCGTCGCCATTATAATCGCCGACAGAGACAACTTCATACATATAATTCTTCGCATTGATGTCAACCAGATCCGAGGTGTCCCCTTTCAAGGCATCACCGGGCTGCCAGGTGTTGACCAGAGCGCCGAGCCAACCGTTGAATGTTGTGCCATCGGCTTCCCGTCCCCAGATGGGCAATCCATAGTTGAGGGAGACAGAAGCATCACCGAAAGCGGGACCCTGCATGAGTGCTCCGCTGATACCGGTACCGGTAAAGTCGCCGGTTGCAAGAATCTGATAACCGGGACCGACTATGCCGAGACAATTGGTTTTGTTTATGATTTCATCAAAGTCAGACAAATCATTCTGCATGTAGACATAACCGGTAGCAGCATCCTGCCACAGCAAGCCGTCAGAACCGTTTTTATTGAAGTCGCCCGCTCCGATCAACGCCCAGGATGAGGGCGGAATACCACCGGCAATCTGTGTTCTGCCGGATTCGCTGTAAATGGTCCATACGCCATCACGATCCATTTTGATAACGTTGCCATCTTTGAAGTTGCCGACAATACTCCATTTGTATTCCGGAACAATCACTTCAGGCTGTTCCGGTTCGGGTTCCGGTATAACAGCTTCTTCGACAGTCAAGGTCAAATTGCCATTGTTTTGAATCAGAGTGTATGTCATACCATCGTATGTCAGAGCATCCCCGTTGACTGCCAACGACCCGAAGCAGGTTGTCGGGTTGCAGATGGAAATACTGCCGGTAAATTCGGATGCTCTGGAAGCAATCTTATAAGTTCCGACAGACTGATTTGCGCTGATGGTAATGGAAAGCGTTGTTTTATCAATATAGTTCAAGTTGATAATGGAATAATCATCGTCAGTGGTACGTTTGCTCAGATCAATGGTAATCGCCGCACCGGAGAAATCGGTATGGTGATCATAAGAAACTTTCAGCTGTCCGGCAAGGGAAACGGTACCGGAAAGGATGGAAGAATTTTCCCGGATATCCAGCAAGCCGCCGGATTGCACATCCACATCTTTCAGAATACCACCGCGCCAGAGATGGAAACTGCCGCCGGAAGCAATCGTCACATTCGACATCAAGGCGCCGTCATAAACCCGACCGAAGCCGGAAATCAGGGTGTTATAAGCGTATCCGCTGGAACTGTGAACATACATGGAAGCACCGGATTCAATCAGGGTATTCACTGCGCTGCCGTAATCTCTGACCCGGACATAACCGCCTTCGTGAATTACTGTTCCGCTGACAACACCACTGTTGTAAACATCCATAAAGCCGCTGTTGAAAACTTCGGTATCGAAAGCATAACTCTTGTCATAGGTGGTACCATTCATGCGTACAAGTATGGTTCCTCCGGAGCTTACCGAGGCATCAATAGAAGAACCACCGGCAAGCCACAAATTACCTCCGCTTAATACAATGGTATCTTCCGAAATTCCGCCGGGGAATACATCTTCCAGCCCGCCGCTGCGAATAATTGAACTGACGGTTCGGCCACCGGAAACATAAACCCGGGATCCGGAAATATCGGTATGGCTTGCCACCCCGCCATCGTAAACAAACATGACAGCGCCAGTTTTCAATGTGGTGCTGGTCGCTGTTCCGCCGCTGCTGATAAACATGGAGTTGTTGCCGCTGGAAACGATAGCTGTCTTATTCAATTCCGGGGCAGCAGAAACCAGTACGCCGGAACTGTAAAGGAATACTGCCGGAGTCTTTGGTGCCGATGTCGTTACATCCAGCAGCCATTCATTTGCAGTACCACGCAAGCTGTAATATTTTCCATTATAGGAAACCGCAGCGCCATTAACGGTGATGGATCCGAAGCAGGTCGTTTCTGTACAGATGGTAAAGGTCTTGTTTGGCAAACAGGATGAGCCGTTTGCCAGCTTATAGGTGCCGGTATTCTGCGTATCAGATATGGTGATCGTGTAAGAAGGTGTTCCGGAAACAGTCAGATTGTTGATGACATAGGAATCTGCCGCCGTGCGTTCGGAAATATCAAAATCAATGATTCCGCCGGTGTAGGCATAAATGTATGCCCCGGACAGGAAATTCATGGAGCCGGTAAGAGTTCCACCGGAGGATATATAAATATTTCCACCGGAAGATACGTTGAGGGAGCCGGAAACAACCCCGCCGCTGTAAATGCGGATATTTGCGCCGGATGACTGTTTTATATTACCTGTGACGAGAGCTCCACTGGATAAATACAAATATCCGCCGGAAGATAACGTTACATCTTTCGCTACACCGGAAGTATACACCAACATCATACCGGATTTGATGTCGGTAGCAGAGGCGATTCCACCATAGGAAACATATTGAGATCCACCATTCAGTGTGGTGCTGAGAGCTGTTCCGCCGGACGATATCGTAATGTAACTGGAGGCTTTGTTTGCAGACGTTTTATTTGCCGTTCCGCCGGAATATACAATCAGGTTACGACTGGTCGAATAATCCAAAAGAGCGGAATTTGCGATTTTCCCAATAGAGGAATAAACAAAATAGTTACCGGAAAGATAGTTGAGCCATACATTGGATGGTGCGGCATAAGCTGTGGAAGAAATCAGAATGGAAGACTGAATGGAATTGTTGTTTTCATTCGCTTCGTCCACAACATTCGCTTCATCCGCAACCGCACGGAATGTGTGTTGTCCGGCTGCAACTTTGCCGAGATTGAATGTAATTTCCCAGGTGTTTGTTCCCGTACTGACAACTGAATATTGCGTAAATTTCGTATTGTCCATATAGACTGAGAGCGCGGGAACCGTTGACAGAGAACCGGACACGGTAAATTTTACATGCAACTCTTCATCATTCCGGATGGACGGATTGCCGACAGCATTGGTAACCGCCAGTTTAGAAACGGCATAATCATCTTTTTTATCCAGTACGGGATTGACTACATCCAAATAAAGGTAGGTACCGCTTTGTCTTAATGTATAGGTATTTCCGTTCCAGGTGATTTTTCCACTATCAGAAGAAATTGCCCCGATATTGGTTCCATCCACAGTAATGGAGTAATTCAAAATTTTTCCGGAATTGCCGTATGCAAGAGTATAGGTCCCCGATGCCTGATTTGCTTTTACGCTGATGACGCAATTGCTGATTGTCGAGTTAAAACTATACATATAGGTAATGTAGGAATCCCCGGTTTTGCGTTCCGAAAGATCCAGATTGAGCGTTGCATTCTGCATATTGACATTGGAAGCAATGCTGACATATCCACCGGCTTTGAGTGTGCCGGAAACAACAGTGCCGGAAAGCAAGCCTATTGAGCCGCCGCTGTTTATGGTACAATTTTTCTGGAATGAGCCGGAGGTGGCAGAAATGTAACCGCCCAGGCCTACCACCGCTGATTCGACTTGCCCGCCGCTGTATGCAATAATTGTTCCACCGGAGGAAACATTTGCCCGTAACACAGAACCGCCACTGGAAACAATCATTTTACCGCCATTTAGCAAATTCAAATCGGTCGCTTTTCCGCCGTTGGAAACATAGCCCCATGCGCTGGCAGTCGATACATACTGGCTGCCGGTACTGGCTGCAGAAACCGCCGCACTGCCGGAAAGTGTTGCACCGGAAATAACCCCGCCGGAAGAAACGTAGACTCTTCCTCCCTGCAAGACTTTTGTATTGGAAGCTACACCGCTGACACCGACTGTCATACTGCCGCTGGAGACAATTGTGGTATTGGATGCAGGAATACCATATTTTACATTTGCAATACCGCTGCTGATTATTGCATTGTTATAATTTTCCGATTTATTATAAACGTTGACATACATGTAAGAACTGGATTGTTTCAATTCAAATATTGTATTGTCAACCGCGACGGTACCGTTAACGGATAATGTTTTGTTGGTACAGATTCCGTCGCTGGTACAAATGGAAAAAGACCGGTTGAAATTTGCCGCATTGGAGCTGAGTAAATATTTACCGGATGCCTGTTGGGAATCAACGACAAGATACAAACCGGATACGGAATTGAAATAAGACAAACCAGAGAATAGATAGGTATCATCCACCGTTCTGTCACTGATATCAAGTTTCAGCGAAACCGTGGAAGAAACAACAGCGGAACTTGCAACCGTCATGGCGCCGGCAACTGTGATATTGCCATCCAGCTGTCCCGTAACATAAGCACTTCCGCCATATTGGACATCAATGTTTTTTGCGTATGCCTGGGTGTTGACAACCATAGAACCGCCGGAGGATACAATCGCATCGTATCCTTTTGCTATATAGGTATCACTGCAATATCCGAGGCAGTAATAACCGCCGGATCCGACATAGACATTCGAAGCCAGAGTATTTTCGAGGCTGTATACCCAAACTCCGGCATCCGCTCCGGAAATCGTAACATCATACATACTTCCGATCGTAAGTACCAATGCATGACCGGAAATATTGGCTTTACTTACAACGCCATTGAGATCAAGCTCTCCGCCTTCTGCAATAAATAAATCATCAAGTCTTGCGCTTCCATTCAGGTAAGTGAAACCGCCGGAAGAAATCGTTACATCCGATGCGTAACTGCTGCTGTAAATTCTGCAAGAACCGCCGGAAAGGACATCAATGCCATACGCGCTGCAGTTGGAACCAACATACATATA
Source organism: Victivallales bacterium (assembly GCA_045639325.1). GTDB lineage: Bacteria > Verrucomicrobiota > Lentisphaeria > Victivallales > UBA1829 > RGIG8244. Next base: position 23,152 of record JAZUCU010000018.1, on the reverse strand, counting down.
TCCACTGTTGGAAACAACCATATTGCTTGCACGTCCGCCCCTGGAAACATAGGCTGTTCCACCGGATGAAACCACACTGTCTTTCAGCGTGCCGGAGACACGGACATATCCACCGGATTTTATAAGCAGAGCAGAGCTGGTTTGACCGGATGAAATGGTCAAAGAACTGCTGATCGGACGGTATCCATCGGAATGATTGATGGAAAAGTTGCCCGTCAAAGTATTATTCAGTTCATTTTTTTCCAGAATTGCATAACCGGTATCCACCTGAATTTTCCAGGTATGATCACCGCCAGAGAAGGACCCCAATGCAATATCTTTGAGTTTATAAGTTCCGCCGGCTGCAAGCGCATTCACGGTCACTTCTTTCACCAATGTATCGTCTACAAAAATCTTAACGGTGAAGTTGCTGTCAGTTGATGCTGAACCTGTATTCTTAATATCGGCAGTAAAGTATAAGTTGCTGCCGGATTCGAATGTTGTCGTACTCTGTGTGGCTCCCGTTGTCGCAGCAAGAATTGCATTCTGTACCTGCAAGTCAATTTTTGAATCGGAGCCAGTCATTTGCACATAAGTTTCGAACCATGCCATCCATTCATTTTGCGTGTTGCTGCCGTAACCGACGCGAGAGGCAATCTTATTCCCGTTTGAATCAAGAATATAACAGGCAGGTGTACCGGCAGAACTGAGACCGGTGATCGGAACATTTTTCAGCAGTACCACGGAGCCGGTAAGAGCGTAATTCTGAAATTCTTCCGTCGCAAAAACCTGATTTTCCAACATTTGACAAAAACCGCATGTTGCAGTATCTCCATAATATACCAGAATCGGCACATTATGCAATTTTGCGTATGCAAGGGCATCGTCATAACTTTTGCTCCATTCACCCGGGGTGTAAGAAATCGCAGGTGTTTCATCTGCGACATTAAAGACAACAGTTGTTGCGGCACTGAGTTTGTAAGAGTCGCCGGAATAGGTATAATTTCCATTCCAGGTCATGCGGCAGTCATACCGGTAGGTATCATCAAAAATGACTTCCTTTGTTGCGTCATTATATCCATAGCCGATAACCATGTGGCCGTAACTCCCGCTATTCATGGAAAGGAGAACCGGGCGGCCGGCATCGATTTCTTTCATATACATTTCGAACGTAAAGTCGGAAATGGTATAGGAGCAGGTCTGTTTTTCATCCAGTTCATATCCCACAGAAGTCACATAAAGATCAAGTCCGTATTTGAAGTCAACGTATCTTGCCAGGATAGCAGTCCCATTGACAGAATAAGTCTGACTGGTTGTTTTTGACCATGCAAGATCACCATAATAGTATCGCGTGGATAAATCCCCGTTACCGCGCCAATATTGCCCGGTCCCGAGGTAATCCGCAAGACAGTTCCATTCGGAAATATTCAAGCCCTGGGATGGATCGCCGTTTACAAATGTATAAGGCTTTTCCTGACTTGCGGATGTGCCGACAAAACGGTCGACATATTCGTCCGATGCAATAAATTGTGCTAATACAGACGGATCGGACATATTATAAATGCTTCCGCCGTCACTGCCGCGGGAATCGACGGAAATTGTCCCGGGGATCAAATTGGAAAAATCGTATGTTTTGTTACCGACCGTATAACCATATAACTCATAATATCCGAGAAGCATCCCGACAGCAGTTGCAATACATCCGTGCATATATTCGGCACGGGGCATGGTATATTGCAATAATGTATCACCGGCTGCATCGGCAGATACGCAGATATTTTCATTTTGCACGATACTTGAAACGGAATAAATTGAATCCATTTTTTTATCTCCATTTTGCGTTTTTCTAACACTCTTCCGTTAATATATAACATTATATAGAATAATGCAAATAAAAAAAAGCCTTTATCGAAAAAAATACCGGTGTTTGATTGCCTGATGGCGGGAATTACGGAATATCGAAAAAAAATCCAAAAATTTTTGAAAAAATACTTGATTTTGGAAAAATATGGAATATATTGGAACAAGATGGAATAAAATGGTTCAAGGAGACGTCCGATGATTCCGTTTTGCGGTTTCGACAAATGTTTGCTGGACGCGAACAGCAGACTGAAATTAAGCCCCCGAGTGCTTGCGGATTTTGAGCGGCGCGGAGGCGATATTGTGCTGCATTGCCTGCCGGAAGGCGCATTGGCAGTTTATCCGGAAGAAGTTTTTCTGGAAATCCGCGGGAGCGAAGATCATTCGGCCCGTCGGGCAGGGGAAAGCTTTGTTGCCCGGCGGACGATGCGTCGGTTTGGATCATTAAGTATGAATATCAGTATATCCCCGCAGGGACGCTTGACTTTGCCGGAGCATTACCGTGATTATGCGGATTTGAAACCGGGTGCGGAAGTGGTAATTGTCGGGGTTGAGATCGGAGTTGAAATCTGGTCACGTGAACGTTGGGAAGAAGAACAGAAGCGGATCAGTGAACATATGCAGGAAAAAGACCGTCGAGAGATGGATGCAGATTTGAATGAGATGAGTTAAGAGGAGGATGGAATGATGAAGAAACGGACAGGTACATTGGTACTGAGTTTTGTTCTGCTGGCATTTGCATTGCTGTTCCTTGGGGCAATCCGTTTGCAGGATGGTCTGATGAATCAGCAGTTGGAACAGAATCATGCGGAGACTCATTGTCGTGCCGCAGTATTGGCGTGGACAAAGGGGATTGCCAGGGAAGAAGATCGTCAAATCTGGATCAATGGTGTCAATCAGAATGCGGAGCTGTATTTGCGGGCGGGGTGTGGCGACCTCAGATTGTTGACGGATTCCGATGAATGATGAGCAATCTCACATAAAAAGAATACGTGTATTATTGATTGTTTTCGGCGTCTGGGCGCTCCTTGCGTCCGGACGTCTTTTCTATTTTACGGTCATGCAGCGCGGGAAATACGTTGCAGACAGCACCCGTCTTGCATGGCGGGATGGTACGATTCCGGTTGTCCGCGGGAAAATCGAAACTGCGGATGGTGTCCTGTTGGCATGGAGTGAATTCCGGGTTCGTCTGACGCTGGAATCCATTCCGAAAAACAAGGCGGCGCAGGAAAAACTTTTTGCATACATCCGGAAAGAATTCGGTGTTGCTTTGACGGAAAATGAAAAATTGCCGTATCAACTTGTCCCGATGGCTGAGATGTCTGAATTCGGAAAACTCCACCAATGTGCGGCGACGCATTATGATTTGCGCTGCAGTATCGTTATGATGCGCAGACGTCACCCCGACCGTTCGCTGGATGGTGTGATCGGCTTCTGCCGTCGGCGCGATGACGGGATGTTGGAAGGCGTGAGCGGTCTGGAAAAGGAATACGAATCGGTTCTGTGTGGACGGGAAGGTATTTTCCGTGTGATGTTGAACCGTTACGGCGGATTTGTGAAAGAGACCCTGCGGATCCGTCAGGAGGCATTACCGGGCAAGGACGTGAAATTGCGTCAGACGCTTGCGGATTTCCAGAAAGAGAGTGAGAAGAAATGATTAAGAATATAAAGATTCCGTTTTCTTTCCCCGTATTTGCGGCATTGCTCGTTTCCGGATTATGGGGTTGTTTATTGATTTATTCGGCACGTGCTTACGGCGCGGAACCGCTGTTGATGGTGAAACGGCAGTTGTTATGGCTTATGCTGGGGCTGGCCGGTTTGTTTTGCGGCTCCCTGATTCCGTTCCGTAAACTTCTGGATTGGCGTTATTATATTGGCGGCGGAATGATTCTGATTCTGCTGTTCACCTTATTGTTCGGGACAAAAGTCAATGGGATGCGCGGGTGGCTGCATCTGGGGAATTTTTATCTTCAGCCTTCGGAATTTGCAAAGATTGTATTTCTGTTGATTTGCTGTTCCTTCGGGGCGCAGAGGGGATTATCCCGCTGGCGGCGTTTTCTTGCGCTGGGCGGGACTGCCGGTGTGTTCTGGATGTTGATTGTATTGCAGCCGGACTTCGGGACCGGATTTATTTTTCTGTTGGGCTTTCTGATTGTGCTTTATCTATCCGGCGGATCCTGGCGGGAATTTCTGGTTTCGTTCGGCTGTGCATTGGTCGGGATTACCGGATTCCTGATCTGGAAACGGTATTCATGGGATCGGATCCTCGGTTTTCTGAATCCGGATTCTCCGACGGCGCAAAGTGCCTGGCACTTGCAGCAATTCCGTTATACATTGGCGCAAGGGGGCGTTGCGGGCTCGGATCATAACGGTGCGTTGTGGGCGAATGCCTATCTGCCGCTTCCTCATTCCGATTCCCTGTTTGCGACGATTGTAGAATCTTCCGGCTTTGTCGGCGGCTTGATTATTATTTGCGCATTCTGCGTGATTACATTTGTATTTGCCCGCTATTCTCTGAAGCAGGATCTTCTGCCGGAAGCACGGATTTTTATTGCAGGGATTGCGTTGATGTATCTGGCACAGGCATTGCTGCATATCAGTGTCAATGTCCTGTTGCTGCCGCCGACAGGAATCACCTTGCCATTCCTGAGTTACGGCGGGAGTTCCTTATGTTCCACCCTGCTGGCATTCGGTATTGCGTCAAGTGCATCCGCATGCCGTCGTGACCTTACTGCGGCAGATTCGGAACAAACGGAAGAATAAGCCGGGAGGGGTGTTCCTCATCATGGAGGATGGTCTGCAGGGCTTTCTGTGTTTTGATTGCGACGCCGAACGGTTCGCCGGTGTTGGGATTGCGGTCATAACAGGGAAAATTGCTGCTTGAAACTTGAATCCGGATCCGGTGTCCTTTCTGAAATGTCAAAGCCGTTGCTTTGCAGTCAATATCATATTTTACGATTTCACCGGGCTGAAGCGCCGGCGCATGGATGCCAGTTCCATAGCGGCGGGATGCGCGGACGAATCCATCGCACACGTTATATGACGTCCCATCGGGATAAACATCGCAAAGTTTCACCGTAAAATCCGTATCCGGTGCGGATGATTTTGCGTACAGAATGGCGCGGACGGCTCCGATGATATGAATATCTTCCTGCAGTTCCGCTGAGGTGTAAAGCAGAATATCGCTGCGTTCTTCCAGTTCATTCTGCCTGCGTTGACCTGCCGGGAGGAAAAGCAGGTTGTTGCCGCCAATGGTCGGGACGGGATCCTCCGGATCGTAAGAGAAGAAATCGGGGCGTTCCAGTCCGGCGGGGAGTTCCGTCGAAAGAGTATGATCTTCGTGCAGATAATAATTTTTCTGAACGGAAGGTATTGGCCATTGATCGGTTTCGATCCACTGATTGGAGCCCATCAGGAAAAATTTCACGGCAGGCTGATCGGGCAGGGGATCTTCTTCCGGATCGTTCAGAAGATTCTTGAGAAAACGTTTTCGGAGATTGATGATTCCTGCACGGCAGAATTTGCCGTAATTGACATCGCCGGGCATCATGGCGTGATTGAATGGTTCGATGACCAGACGGGTATATTCTCTGGCTTCCGGTGTGGCGGCAGTATTGCGCATGGCTGTGAAGGCCCGTAAGGTCTGCATGATGAACGGATCGAACCATCCGCCGGTGATGTATGCCGGAACCCGCGTTTTGGCGATGGCGGAGAATGCACTGCATTTTTCCCAGAAACTGTTCCGCAAAGGCTGACTCAACCAGGTACGGAAGGAATCCCATTTGCCCACCCCTGCGGCTTCATCGAATGTAGTCAAAGGTAAATGCTTGAGCAATTCCGGCGTGAAATTGATCTCCGGCAGTTTCAACCGGACGGCACGTTGCGACAATGCCCAATAAATCCCGGCGGCGAAACCGTAAGCGCCGGAGGGAAAATAAATGCCGTCATAACAATCCAATGGTGCGTTATGGGGAGAGAACCCAACAAGGGCTGGATCCTGATTCCGGACTGCCTGCCATTGTGTTGCGCCGGAATAAGATTCCCCGGTCATGACGAGTCGCCCATTGAACCAGGGCTGTTCTTTCAGAAACGCAAAAAGACAGGCGGCATCGGCCTGTTCCTGTTCCCAGTATTGCACTTCGCCTTCCGAACTGCCGGTTCCCCGGCAATCCTGCAGAACACAGGCGATATTGCTCCGGCAGAAATCTTCCGTGAATTGAAGATCATCGCTGCAGATTCCATAAGGGGAGCGGATGACAACGGCAGGACAGGGGCGCACCGGCGGAAGACACAAAAGCGTCTTCATCCGTGACCCGTCAGCCGCGGGGACAAATGTTTCTTGAATTTCAGCGGAAAGGTTCATGTCCGCAAGCTCAAATCAATTCTGCCTGAACGCCGAGAGTCTGAAGTTTTTCCATGAGATTTTCGTATCCGCGGAAAATCATATCGGCATTGTGGATGATGCTTCTGCCTTTTGCACAGGATGCGGCAAGAACCAGCGCCATACCTGCACGGATATCCGGACTTGACATTTCCAGCGACCGCAATTTCGCCGGACCGGAAATCACAACACGGTGGGGGTCACAGACGACCGCATTCGCACCCATGGCAATCAATTTATCGACAAAATACAGACGGCTTTCGAACATTTTTTCAAAGAAGAGAACCGTGCCTTTCGCCTGGGTTGCGGTGACGATGAGACAGCTCATCATGTCGCTGGGGAATTGGGGCCAGGGGCCATCGGAAATCATGGGAATGGCATTCCCGGCATCCATCTTGATTTTGAGATTCTGCCCGGCAGCCATACTGATATGGCCTTTGGAAAGTTTGAAATGGATGTTGAACCGGTCGAATACACGGCGTGTCATCCAGTAATGACGAGGGTGAATGTTGCCTTCGAATTCCACACTGCCGCCGGTAGCCGCTGCCATACAGAGGAAACTGGCAACTTCAATATGGTCTGCTTCCAATTCATATTCGCAGCCATGGAGTTTTTCCACTCCTTTGATGACATAGGTGTTGGTATCGATTCCGGAAATCTGGGCGCCCATCTTGTTCAGGAATTCTGCAAGCTGCTGCACGTGGGGTTCTGATGCCGCGTTACGGATAATAGTTGTACCTTTTGCCAGAACGGCGGCGATAAGGATATGTTCCGTCGCCGTAACACTTGCTTCGTCCAGGAACATATCGCTGCCGGTGAGAGGTTTTTCCTGCTTGAATGTAACAGCTCCATTGCCCAGTTTATGGGAAATACCCAGCTTGTTCAATCCATAGTAATGGGAATCCAGACGGCGTCTTCCGATAAAGTCTCCACCGGGAAGACCGACGGTTGCTTCGCCGCAGCGGATGGTAACCGGTGCACCGAAGAGGATGGATGCCCGGATGGAGGCACAGAGCTGGCGTGGCAGATCGGATTTATCAATATTTTTTGCGTGAATTGTCACATCCGTACCGTTTCTGGTGACGGAGGCTCCAATCTGCCGGGCAAGATTCAACATGGCATCGGCATCAAGAATGTTCGGCAGATTATGCAATACCACTTGTTCGTCGGTCAGCATAGCCGCTGCAATAATGGGTAATGCTGCATTTTTATTCCCGCCGGGGCGGATGATGCCCTGTGTGCGGGCAGGTCCTTCAATAATGATGTCGTGCATGTTGAATACTCCTTGCTTATTCGCCCTGTAATGTATCAAAAAATTCTTTCAGCGGGTAAATCTTTTTGACCGCTTCGACATTTGCTCCGCACATGTAAAGTCCGTTTTCTGTATCCCCGGCGCAGGTCGCCAGAAGGGCTCTGGCAATACAGAACAGTGATTGTCCCGGATTGCAGGTGCGCAGACAGCGGTACGGACAGGTGAATTTTTCCCGTTTGCCGCTGAGTACACGCTGAACCAGCGGGGTGTTGAGAACACGGACCGGGAGTCCGACAGGACTCTTGATGATAACCACATCTTCCGCTTTTGCGTTCACAAAAACTTCTTTTGATTTCCGATCGATTCCGGCTTCTTCGGCACAAATGAAATAGGTTCCGATTTGAACACCATCGTATCCGATCTTCAGGATCCGTTCAATATCTGCGCGGCAGGAAACCATTTCTGCAGCAAGAACCGGAATCCCTGCGCAATCGTAGTTCTGCAGTACGGCTTTGATTTCACCCAGAAGGATTTCCAGTGAGCAGGTCTCCGGATTTTCAATCATTTCCATGGTGAATCCGAGATGACCGCCATTGCGTGGGCCTTCCACTATGACGGCATCGGGCTTACGGTTGTATTTTCGCGCCCAGGTTTTGAGGATGACTTCCAACGCTCTGCCGCTGGAAACAACGGGAATCAAGGCAATTTCTGTTTCGGCGGGAACGAATTCGGGCAGATTCAGAGGGAGTCCGGCGCCGGAAATAATAAAGTCGATTCCTTCCTTGACGGCAGTTTCGATGATTTCTTTGTAGTTGGAGAGAGCAACCATCACATTGATGCCGAGAGGGCTTTTGTTGTCGCACAATTCTTTTGCCTTCCGGATTTCTTTTGCGAATTCTTCGTTGCAATTTTCCACAAAGTGGTGCAGGGAGATTTCAGGATCGCCCATACCCACACTTGCAATGGTTCCGTAACCGCCGCATTTAATTGTTTCTGCAGCTAATGTGGCAGAGCCGATTCTAACACCCATACCAGCTTGAATCACCGGGTATTTCGACTCCAACTTTCCAATTTTCAATGATGGCAATTTCATATTTTATTTTGCCCTTTCTAAAAAAAGTTTGCTGAACAGAAATTTCAGCAGTTGCAAAACTATGACGTTCTTCGGTAATATAACATTCCGCATTTCATTTGCAAATAGAAAAAACTACAAAATATCTGCTTTTTTTACGGTATGTCAAGACGTTTCAGATGCGTCGCCAGAAGTTGTTTCTCCGGCTCCGTCAGACCTTCCGAAAGCAGTGGAAACAGGGCAGAATAATTCTGACTCTCATGCTTGATCTGCTTGACTGTCCCGTCCACATGAATCACACCAAGTAACCGGTCATGATTGGTTATTTTCTCAATCACACACGGCATCTTTTTGCTCATGGATGCCGTCACGCCGGGGATAAAGTGGTAAGAGGAGGCAGGGAAACGTTTCCGCGTTGATGGGCAGATCACCACATCCTGCTCCGGAAGCAATGACTGTTCCTGCAAGATTTCCGCAGCACTTTTTTCCTGCATGATATCTGCCGGAAATTTGCCGTTGTTCGCCTGTGCATATTTCAGACAGGTAACGGCAAGATTTTCCAGGTTTTCAATGCATTTCTGCTGCAGTGCCTGTTCCCGTTGCTCCCGGGTAACGATCCGGTCGGGAATACATAACATTCCCATGACGAGAAGCAGGATCAGGCAGCATAACCACGTAATAAAATGGTGCTTTTCAAGAATGTTTTTCATCCGTGTTCCGCTTACAGGGATTCATGATCCCGGACCCACTGGCGGACCGCTTTTTCAGTCTGTGCCAACTGGTCAGGTGCAAGGGCGTCCGCAAATTTCTTGAAGTATCCTTCCCAGACGGTATGGAGAATATCCAGGAACAGGACCCGTTCTTCAAAACGTGCGTTGATTTCTTCTTCTTCGCCTTCGGGGAGAGCGAGAGAAGAAAATGCGAATGTATCCGCATCGAATGTGAAAGACCACTTTTCTGCATCGCTGCGTGCAAGCATTATTTTTGCTTTTTTCAATTTCTTGCCGACGGAGAGGGCCGCTTTTGCTTCGGCAGAAGTCAGCGGGTTGCCTTTTTTGACTACACTTTCACCGGATCCTGCGAGCTGCGGATCTTTTGCTTTGCCGGGGGAGTAGGCGAAATTGAGCGGACCTTCGAAAGCGATTGTGAATTCGCCGAGATCGGGATGTTTATAAACGCCGAGTTCGGTTTCTGCATAATACCACAACCATGTCAGGAAGTCGCGTCCGGGCGTTGCTTCATCTTCCGTGCCGTGTTCGCTGGCAAAATTCAACATGGGCAGATCATTTTCTGTCTTGTTGTAAAGTTTTTCCATGAACTCATTGGGAGAAATGGGCACAGGTTCGCAATCGGAACCGAGAACACGGAGAAATTCCATCAGGAAGTTATCGAACTGTTTCAGAGATGTTGTGCCGAGATAAAGCACATTTTTTGCCCGGTCGACAATGGCGGCAGTGGAGGAGATGACCGGCGGCATTTTCATCAGGTTGCGTTCAATGGCATCTTCTTTAATGCGTTTGCGTTCTTTGCGGGGGACAAAGAGCATTTCGTTTGCCTGCATGAACGCCAATTCTTCCCGGCGGCAGATCGCATTGAGAAGCTGAGACGGAATTTTGCGTTCTGCTTTACGCAGGTTGATATGTAAATGGCCACCGTACATACAGGTGGTTTCATTGATTTCACATTCGAGCAGATGTCTGCCGCTGACCCAACCCAGAACGGGATCGGCTTTGACATCATCGAGTTTTCCAGCAGATGCTGCATTGAAGCGTTCGAGAAAATCTTCAGGCATCGGGTTACGCATCGGGCAGATCAGCAGTGCTGTTGTACCGGATTCAAAAGACATTTTCTATTCCTTAAGTTTTTCGCGTTGAGAAAACGAAGCCCGTTATGTGAATGACGGGCTTGATAACAGATACGATTTATACGGGCAGGGAAGTCCCCAGCAGAAAACATGCCTGCCGTTGTGTATTCATTTTTTTTGAGATATTGTTTTAACGATTAATCTTCGTCCAGGTCGTCATATCCATCCAGATCGTCGAACCCTTCTCCATCCAGATCATCGTCATCAAACTCATCTCCGTATTCATCTTCATATTCATCTTCTTCATTGATTACGGTAGAAGCGCTGACAGGAGCTCCACATTCGGGGCAGCATCCATCTTCCTGTTCGAGTTGAGTCTGATTGATTTCGTTTTCACAATAGGGGCAATACAAAACCATGGTTATTACTCCTTCCTTGGTTTATCTGAGATATCCTCATGACATCTCTAAATTCAGTGACATTATAGAATGATTTTTTGAAAAGTCAAATTTTTTTTGAAAAAAAGGGCAAAAAAAATGAAAAAAATATTTCTGTACGTTTTTTTTATCGAAAAAAAGTTTGTCCAAAGTTGAAAAAAATCGTTTTCATGCTATTGTAGTCCCACAATGGTTGCCGGGGTGTAACCCGGAGTCAATAAAAAATGAGGTGATATTTTATTATGAAACGGGCAGCTTTATTCATCGGTGTAAATCACTATCAGGCGGCACTCCGGCCTTTGTCTTGCGCAAGAGAGGATGCCGCCGCTCTTTATCAGGTTTTTCTCAAAGATTACAGTGCCGATCTGGTTCATTTCCTCCCCGATCCGGATTCGGATGCCATTCTTGATAAGGTGAAATATATTATGGCAAATCTTGAGTCCGGCGATTTGTTCCTGATTTATTTTTCCGGACATGGTGTGGAATTTCAGAACGAACATTTGCTCCTGTCTGCCCGGGCGGAATGGCTTGCCGGAGAATGGCGTCATGCCGTTTCCATTAATCTCTTGAAAGAATTGACCAGAAAGCCCGGAGTGCAGACTGTGTTTGTTGTCGATTCATGTCGGGAACAGGTCTTTGAAGGTGCAAGAAGTGTGCCGGGTTCCGTCGAAGCTCGCGGCGTGACAATGAAACGTCTTGTTGAGCAGGGGGATGACAGCAGGGACTTTCTTCCGCCCATTATTTTCTGTTCCTGTTCCTGTGGCGAAATGGCATTTGAAGTGAAAGATTTGCAACATGGAATCTTTACTCTGGCGTTGTTGGATACTTTGAAAAATTGTACTTGCGCAACGCTGGATGATATCACTCATTCTGTCGCGGCAGGCATGCGCTCCCTTCTTTCTGTTTATCACCCGGGAGGACAGCAGACGCCGGAAATCATCAAGGCTCCGCTGGTCAATCCTGTCATGTGGGGATCCCCTTGTGCAAAGGTTTCGGTACCACCACCTCCACCTCCGGTAACTCCGCTTCAAACGGAAACAAATTCCGGAGCAAATCAGAAAAATTGCTGCACGCTCAGTCCGGATGGAAAGGTGTTGCTCAAATGCAAAGCCGATTATAATGGAGTTTGTTACATCCCGGCCGGAGTCGTTACCATTGATGAAAATGCGTTTGCCGGATGTACTGGCGTAACCGGACTCATGATTCCGGAAACAGTGAAAGAAATCGGTGATGGTGCATTCCGTGGTTGTTGTAATTTAAGCAGTTTGACGCTGCCTGCATCCCTTGTCGCAATCGGAGCATGCGCATTCAACGGCTGCCGCAATCTGAGAACGGTGATATTCCGCGACGGCTTGGAAAGTATCGGCGTCCGCGCCTTTGAAGGTTGCAGCAGTTTGACACGTATTACGATTCCGGAGAGTGTGACAGCGATTGGCTCTAAAGTCTTTTCACCCTGCGATAAACTGACGGATGTTACAATTCCGGAACGTTTTTATTCTCAATTGGATTCCATTCTTGGGCCCTGCGAACAATTGCAAGCCGTCAATGGCAAATCAGTAGGGCGTGGCCCTTTTGGTAAGCTCCGGATTGGACAGTGAGATCATGATCGTTTTAGGAGAGGGGATCCGCCCGGTTGAGCAGCACTGTGCGGCAGATAAGTTATATTTTTCAAAAAAAACGATATAAGGTCAAAAAAAGGCTTGCTTTTTCCGGAAAGCATGATATATTAAAGTAATTCGGGCAGTGGAATGACTTACTGCCATATGGTAAAAACACCGTAAACAAACAACCAAAGAAAAACAACTAAAATGAGCGAACAGAACCAAAACGCCAAGAGCTATGTGGATTTCTCCTGCGAATTCTCTATGGAAGATCTCCTCAATGCAGAAACCAAAAATGATTTTGCACCCGACACCATCGTCCACGGCCGCATCGTGGAAAAAAGACAGGATGGCGCATTGCTTGATATCGGTTACAAAGCCGAAGGTTTCATTCCTGCAGTAGAATTCGGCGCAACTTGGGAAGATGCCAAAGTCGGTGACGAACTTGACGTCCTCCTCGAAGAAATCGAAAACGAACAGAACATGCCCGGAATCAGCTTGCAGAAAGCAAAATTCATCAAGGCATGGGATAGCATTACATCCGAATATGGCGAAGGCAGCACCATCAAGGGTCTCATGAAACATCGCGTCAAAGGCGGTATCATCATCGACCTCAATGGCGTGGAAGCGTTCCTCCCCGGTTCCCAGATCGATATCGGCCCTGTAAAGAACATGGACGAATACATCGGCAAGGAATTTGACCTGAAGATCTTGAAGATCAACAAAGATCGCAAGAATATCGTCGTTTCCCGCCGCGAACTTCTGGCAGAATCCCGCGAAGATATGCGCGCTCAGCTTCTTAAAGATATGCAGGTCGGTCAGATCCGCAAAGGTACTGTCAAAAACATCACTGACTTCGGTGCATTCATCGATCTCGGCGGCGTTGACGGCCTCCTCCACATCACAGATATGTCCTGGTCCCGCATCCTCAATCCGCGTGAACTCCTCGATGTCGGTCAGGAAATCGAAGTCATGGTCCTCGATATCGACAATGACAAGAAACGCGTTTCTCTCGGTCTCAAACAGAAATCCCGCAATCCGTGGGAAGAAGTCGATGCAAAATATCCTGTCGGTACACACATTTCCGGCCGCATCGTGAACATCATGCCCTATGGTGCATTCGTTGAAATCGAAGAAGGCGTTGAAGGTCTCATTCACGTCTCCGAAATGTCTTGGACAAAACGCGTTACCAAACCCGGTGATGTCGTTCAGGTCGGCGAAGAAGTCGAAGCTGTTGTTCTCGACGTCGATAAAGAAGGCAAGAAAATCTCCCTCGGTCTCCGTCAGAAGATCCGCAATCCGTGGGAAGTTCTCGCTGAAAAATATCCTGCCGGCAGCAAGATCACCGGTAAGGTCCGCAATATGACCAGCTACGGTGCATTCGTTGAAATCGAAAACGATATCGACGGTATGATCCACGTCTCCGATATGTCCTGGACACGCAAGATCAACAACCCGAACGAAGTTCTCAAAGTCGGTGAAGAAGTCGAAGCTATCATCCTCGACATCGATCCCCAGCAGCAGCGCATCTCCCTCGGCCTCAAACAGGCTGAAAACGATCCCTGGTCCAATATCGAAGAATTCTACAAGATCGGTGATGTTGTTAAAGGTAAAGTCACAAAGATCATCAACTTCGGTGCATTCATCGAATTGTCTCAGAAGATCGACGGTCTCGTTCACATTTCCCAGATCAGCAAAGATCGCGTTGACAAAGTCCGCGACAAACTCGCTCTCGGTCAGGAAATCGAAGCCCGCGTCATCAAAATCGACAAAGATGTTCGCCGTATCGGCTTGAGCATCAAAGCTCTGGATGAAGGCTTCAACGAAGAAGAACTCAAGGCCGCTGAAGAAGAAGTCACCGCAGCTCTCAAGCCCGGTGAAGCTCTCGGCAGCATGGGCTCCCTCTTCGGCAGCTCTCTCGATGCTCTTGATGTCATGAAAGACAGCGCAGAATAAGTTTTTCTGCCACTTTCAGACCGGATGATCCGCACACGCGGGTCATCCTGCGAAAAAGCATGACAGCCGGCTATGCCTCACCAGGTTATGCCGGCTTTTTTATTTCCTATTACTTTTACATTTTTTTTGATTTCAAGGAGACAGCACCATGAGCAGTGCAGATAAAAACGATAACGGAATGTTTGATTTCTTCCCCGATCTTCTGCCCGATGATGATGAGCAGTTCGATTCGGAAGAGGAAGCTCTTGACGCTATACTCCGTAAAAATACAGCCGAACCGGAAGAAGAACAGCTCTGGCAGACTCCTGCGGCAGAGACGGAAGCTCCTTACATCCCCGCAGATACCAGTTTCCCTGCCGAACAGCCTGTACAGAATGATGATATGATTCCGGAAGAACCGGTGATTGCCGCCATCCGTGAAGAGGAAGCAGAAGCCATCAGCCCGGTTGTCGAAGCCGTCCCTGCATTGGTAGAAGAAGAAGCGCAGGAAGTCAGCAAACCTGTTTCCGAGCGTATGCTCCGGCGTATGGCTCTGGGCTATCTGGCATCGAAACACCCCGATATGATCGGCGCAAAAGTCCGTACTTTTGTCCCCCGCATTACGGTTGATGCCGCTGCCGTCTGCCTGAATACCGCCCCCGGACTTTCTGCTGCTGTACGCAGTACCATGCTGGTTGTTGCCGCCGCCCAGCCGGAACGGTGTCTGATGCCCCGTTCCATGCGGGCACGTTGTCAGGCTGAATTGGATGAACAATTGGAAAAGAAAGCGGCATTGGAGAATATGATTCGCAGTACGGAACCGGAACTTCAGACGTCCCTGTTCCCCGATGAAGAACGGGATTGGGATTACGAACGTTCCAGAAGTGTGAAATACCACCGTTGTCTGCGGAAAATTGAAAAACTCCGTTATGATTTGCAATTTACAGGGAAACTTGACCGTTTGATTGCGGAACAGGTGGCGAATGAAAATTACCTGCTGATTCCGGACGATCAGGAAATTCCCGATTCCATTCCCGAACAGTGGGGTATCCTGCTGGCGCACAAAGATTATACGGTAACCGTTGCCCGTCCGGCAATGATTTGCCAATCTCCGGCACAGAAACAACAGGTCTTTGCGCTCTATACGGGGGCTGCAGGCGTGACCGATATTCAATTTGCCAATGGCGTGTTGACGGATGAAGATGGCACGGTGAAATATTCGCCGATTCCGCGCCGCCGTCCGCATTTCAATGCACTTTAATTTGCTGTTTCAGCATTTTTATTCAGCGATTCCGTTTTATGTGCGGAATCGCTGATTTTTTTTGCAGAATATAACTGGTAAGTGATTTATATTATTTGCAATTCTGTCTTGTATGTGCTACATTACTTTTATTATATACTATATAAGAAAAAGTATGAGGCAGAAATGGCAGATGATATTTTACAAGGCGGCATTCAGCAGGTGACACAGATTGCTGCTCAAATCGTGTATCTTGATTTTGACGGCGAACTCACCCGTTACAATGGCGAATTTTTGACCATCGACAATGTGGAAGTACAACATTCGCTTCTGACGAAAGAACGGATCGAAAACATATTATATCTGCTCAATGAAAAATATGCTTCACAGAATGTAAAATTTGTTACGGAACGCCCTGTTTCCGGAGAATATTCCACCATTTACATCGGTAAAACTTCTGCCTTCGATGCCTATGGAACATTTGCCGGACTTGCTGAAACCATCGACTATAATAATGCCCATAAATCCGATAACGCCTTTGTCAATCTCGATTCTTCTGCCACTGATTTTGAAATCGTCAACACCATCGCTCATGAAACCGACCACTTACTCGGCACCCTCGATCATGGCGGCGAAGGTTTGAACGCCTATGCCGCAGCCTACTATGTGTCTTCCGGAGTCACTTCTACGGGGGTAAATTTGTACTACGATGATATATACATTTATTCCGGCGGAGTAGCAAACAGTACATACAGTATCGGTGGTAATCTGCATATTTCCAACGGAGGCGTGGCAAACAATACTACGATTTATTCCGGCGGCAACGTAAACATCTTCAGCGGGGGGACAGCAAACTATACTCTAGGTTATAAAGGAGGGAGAATATATGTCTCCAGTGGTGGTGTAGCGAACAATACCAGTGTCAAAATGTGCAACCTGTATTATCAAGATGGCATATTTGTTGATGATGGAGGAGTTGCAAATTTTACTTTAGTTGATTCATTTGGTTCAATGCATGTTTCCAAAGGAGGTACTGCGAACAGTACTACAATTAATTATTCTGGCAATCTGTACGTTTATGGCATAGCAGATAATACCCAGGTCAACTCAAGCGGATTTCTCTATGTTTATAACGGTGCTGTGGTGAACAGCACAACTGTAAATACCTGCGGCGGTATGACCATTTCCTCCGGTGGAGTTGCGCACAACATAACAGTAAATACCAACGGCTCGTTGTTTATTTCTGCAGGGGGAACAGCCAGTATAGTATACAATCCGTGGCGTGGAACAATTTATGTTTCCGGTGGAGCTGTAGTTGAATATCTTGAACGGGATGCGAATATTTATTATGGCCAATACTATAGTGGTTTGATTGCGAAATATGATGCGGTAGAAAACTTGAATATTACCAGTGGGTATTCGGCAATTATTTATTCCGGCGGGACCGCAAACAATACTACTGTAATCAGTGGTTCCATATTCATTTCTTCCGGCGGAACAGCAAACGATACGACTGTATCCAATGGTTCCATGTTCATTTCTTCCGGCGGAACAGCAAACAGTACGACTGTATCCAATGGTTCCATGATCATTGATTCCGACGGATTGGCAGATAATACCACGGTGAATTACTATGGTAGTATGTTCGTTTCCTCCGGTGGCACAGCCAGTATAACATACAATCCGTGGCAGGGAAAAATTTATTCCTCGACTGGCGCAGTTGTTACATATCTTGAACGGAATGCCAACATATATATCGGCAATGCATTTTCAGGTTTAATCAGCAAATGCGATAATTGCTCTGATGCAATCATATCTACCGGAGTATCTGCAATTGTTTACACCGGCGGAACGGCGAACAATACAATCGTTAATGATTATGGCACAGTGGATGTATCCAGCGGCGGTGTAACAAACGGTACGCTCCTTAATTCCGGCTATTTGAGAGTCTCCAATGGGGGAATAGCAAACAATACAACTGTGAATAACGGTTGTTTGTATGTCTTTAACGGTGGTGCGGCAAATTACACAAATATAAAAATGATCAACGGCTATTTGCATGTCTCCAATGGGGGGATAGTAAACAGCACGACTGTGAATAGAGGTTCTTTGTGTGTCAACGGCATCGCGAATAACACAACCATAACTGGCGGCTCTGTGTGTATTTTCAGCGGAGGCGTGGCAAATAACACGACAGTAGATTATGGTTTTTTGTATATCTCCAGCGGGGGTACGGCAAACAACACGCTCCTTAATTCCGGAAATTTGCGTATCTCCAAAGCAGGGATAGCAAACAACACGACAGTAGATTATGGTTTTATATATGTCTCCAGCGGGGGTACAGCAAACAGCATAACAGTGAATTCCGGCGGCTCAGTTTTTGTCGACTACGGTGGGAAGGCAACCATTGTTTTTAATCCATGGCAAGGATCTATTTCTGCTTGGGGTGGCATAGGTGTTGAATATCTTGAACGGGATGCAAACATTTATATAGGCAAAAATAATGAGCTTGTAGATAAATTTAACAGTAGTTCTGATTTTGTATTGTCTGATGGGGAATCCGCAATTGTTTACTCCGGCGGAACGGCAAATAAGACAATCGTAAATTACGGAAACATGCACATATCTTCCGGTGGAATGGTAAATAGTACTACTGTATCCGAAGGTTCCATGTTCATTTCCTCCGGAGGGGAGGCGAACAACACAACAATGTATGGAGATATGTACATCGAAAGCGGTGGAACGGCAAACAACACAACCGTTAATTCTTACGGCTGCCTGTATATCTCCAGCGGCGGTGTAGCGAACAGCACCACGGTTAACTCTAGAGGCTACATAAAAATTTATGGAACGGCTGACAGTACTACTGTCAGCGGCGTCATGACCATCTACAATGGTGGTGTGGCGAACAGCACTACGGTCTCCGATGGTGTCATGTTCATCTCACACGGCGGTATCGCGAACAGTACTACGGTCAATTCCAGTGGTAACATGCACATCTCCAGCGGCGGTGTGGCGAACAGTACTACAGTCAACGATGGTGGCTCCATATACATCTCCAGCGGCGTGGCGAACAGCACCACGGTTAACTCTAGAGGCTACATGTACATCTTCAGCGGCGGTGTGGCGAACAGCACCACGGTCAATTCCAGCGGTAGAATGTACATCTCCAGCGGCGGTGCAGCTGACACAGCCACAGTAGATGGATTTTTGTCTGTTTATGCTGGTGGAACGGCGAAAAATATTACCGTAAATGCACAAGGTTCTGTTTCTGTTACCAGCGGCAATATAAACGATATTACGGTCAAAGCTGATGGCTCAGTATATATTTCTGATTATGGAAAAGGAACCGATATCGTTGTTGAAAGTGCAGGTGAAATTGCTCTTTCCAGATCCGGTGGTTCTGCTTCGAATCTGACCTTGAAAGCCGGAGGTTTTCTTAACGGATTTGCGTTTAAAGAAGATAAATCTTTAAGCGGAAACGGAAAAATAATCCTTTCAGACAACATTTGTATATCTGGTAATGAAATGTTTGTTTCCAGTGGCGGTTCTGTTGAAAATGTCATTGTCAAGTCCGCGTATATGCAGCTTGCAAGCGGAGCTGAGGTGAAAAACACCACATTATTGTATGGCGGCAGAATGTTTATTTCCGCCGAGGCCTCTCACGGTGGCAGTTTGTATGTTGAAAAAGGTGCTGTTGTTTCTGCATATAGCGGTTCTTACATCACATTATCTATTGCCGGAAGAACAGTCAACGACGATTATCTTATAAATGATCTTTCCCGTATCCAGGGATTGCCGCAATATATTTTGGAATTGTCATCGACCCAGGAATATGGTCAATATAAAATTGCTCAGGGAGCAGCGGATTTTCAGGGATATTTTATCATACGCAGTGACCTTGCAGTTCTGGGGACACTTACTGTAAACGGTACGGATCTTGATCGTGGCAAATATTGTTATTCTCTTGTGCAAGTTGACGGTGATCTGCTGTTGAATATTACAGTCGGGGATATTATTCTGCCGGATGCTCCGATTGTTTCTGCAGATGTTATTGCCCCGACTAATACAAATGTTACCGTGTCTGCGGTATTTGCTGATGATTCCGTAAAAAACGAATATTGTCTGGAAGATGGCGTATGGCGTACATACGAATCCGGAATTGAATTTACAAGTAATGGGACGGTCTCTTTCCGGTCAATGGACAAGGCTGGAAATGTATCAGAAACAACAACGTATAATGTCTCCAACATTGATAAAGAATTGCCGACTCTTTCCATTACGGGTAATGTGACCGGCTGGACGAATCAGGATGTTATTCTTTCCGCCGTGACAGCGGATGATGCCAGCGGTGTCAAATCCGTTGAATACAGCTTTGATAACAGCAATTGGACGAGTGGTTCAAGTGTTACAGTTACCGAAAATAAAACGGTTTATTTCCGTGTGACTGACTATGCGGGAAATATTACAGCAGACAGTGTAATCGTCAATAAAATCGATAAGGTGTTTCCGACTCTTGCCATTACGGGTAATGTGACCGGCTGGACGAATCAGGATGTTATTCTTACCGCCGTGACAGCGGATGATGCCAGCGGTGTCAAATCCGTTGAATACAGCTTTGATAATGTAAGTTGGACGAATGGTGCAAGCGTTACAGTAGCCGAAAATAAAACGGTTTATTTCCGTGTAACTGACAATGCAGGCAATGTTACAACGGATAGTGTACTTGTCGAAAACATTGATAAAGAATTTCCGACTCTTTCCATTACGGCGAACATGACCGACTGGACAAATCAGGATGTTATTCTTACCGCTGAGACAACGGATGGCAGCGGCATCAAATCCGTTGAATACAGCTTTGATAACAGCAATTGGACGAGTGGTTCAAGTGTTACGGTTACAGAAAATAAAACGGTTTATTTCCGTTGTCAGGATAATGCGGGGAATGTATCAGAAATTATCCGATATCAGGTATCCAATATTGACCGGATAGCGCCCGATAAACCTGTTGCAGCAGCGGATATTACAACTCCGACAAATCAGGATGTAACGATTACGGCTACATTCAGCGAAGATTCCGTTATCCGGGAATACAGTTATGACAACGCAACCTGGTATACCTACTCAACTGGAGTTGTGATGACGGCAAACGGAAGTGTTTATTTCCGCAGTTTTGATACTGCAGAAAATGTATCCCAGGTTGTCCAGTATACCGTGGATAATATTGATAAAATTGCTCCTGCAGCACCAGCATTAGAGCTTCAAACCATTACGAAAGCCAGTCAGGATGTAGTTTTGACGGTTACTTTTGCTGAAAAAGATATCACAAAACAGTATTCGTTGGATCAGATCAATTGGCTGGAATATACCGATGATTTTATTACGGAAATGAATACCGCATATTATTTCCGTGCAATCGATGCTGCGGGTAATATCAGCAATATCGCATCGCTTACAGTGCCAGATTACAGCGTAAAAACATTCTCCGGTAGTACACTGAATCAATATGGCTCCCGTGTTGATTCTGTTGTTCTGACAAAAGATGGAGTCAATGCCATGTATGTATCATCCGGCGGTCTTGCATATGGAACTCTGCTTAATGAAAATACGAAATTGCATGTGCTTTCCGGCGGTACTGCATGGCAGACTTATGTTGCAAAATCTGCCACATTGAATGTGGAATCTGAAGGCGTGTACAGCGGTGTCACAGTCAGTTCCGGCGGTAAAATTGAAATTGCAAGGGGTTGTGTCGTGTATGATTTGACTTTCAAGCGTTATGCAAATACAGAACGGAATGTGTTGTTACACAGCAGTGGCGGACCGGACAAAGATGAAGAAGTTTACGGTGATGTAATTACTCCGATTGCCAATGCTACCGTTCATGGATTTACTCTGGAAAGCCGTTGCATTGCCGAAGCCACAGATGCTACTTTGTACAATGTACAATTGCAATCTGCCGCAAAATTGACTTGTTTTGCCGATGAAGAAAATCCGCAGATGTATCTTTCCGGAGCTATTGTTCATTCTGATGCGCAGCTGATTATGGAAAAATATACTGTGGCATCTGCGGTAACGGTCAGCAAAGCCGCAACTTTGAAAGTACAGAATGGCGGAAGTGCAGTCAATACGGTCATTGATCGTGATGGCAAGTTGGAAATGCTTGGTTGCATTCAGCATACGGTTCTTGACGGCGGCAGCATGTATGTCGGCGATACCGCTTATCACAATTATGACGGAACCGGCGGTATGCCGACAAGCAATGTCTACGAAGAAGACATCCATGCCGTGGATACGGTTTTGAACAGCAGTTGGCTTCATATTTATTCCGGTGGAACGGCAACAAGCAACATGGTCAATTCCAACAGTTGGCTGCATGTTTATTATGGCGGAACGGCAACAAGCAATACCATCAATTCCAGCGGTTATATAACGGTTCATGGCAGTGGAACTCTTGATACTGTAGAGGTTCACTCCGGCGGTTATCTGCGCCTTTATGCCGGTTCCGTTCTGAAAGGTGATACATTTGCCGGCGGAAAAGTAACGGTTTCTTCTGCCGGAACTTCGGCAACGGAAGACGTGGTGCGTGCATACGGTGCCAATATCTATTTCATGGTAAATGAACGTACCACTTCCGATGATGCAATCATTACAGATATGGGTATGATTATGGGGGCTTCATACTACATAACAGTTTCCCATAATCAGACAAGTGGTATTTATAAACTTGCCACCGGAGCAAGCGATTTTACCGGCAGTATTTCAATTGGAACAAACGGCAGCAACTACGGTTCGCTGACTGTAAACGGTGCATCAATTTATTATGATGGTGTTACCTGTTCCCTTATAAAAGAAAACGATCAATTGCTGCTTTCTATTCAGGGCGCATATTCTGTCAATGTGTCGGGTGATAAAAATGGTATTGATTTCTCCGATCTTTCCTACGGCGCACATGTCGTAAAATACTCTCAGAATAATTTTGCGAATACCCTTACGGTAAATGTAAACGGCAATGCGTTGGATACTTATGGTTTGCCTGCCGGAACATATCAATGGCAGGTGGATGATATCGCCGGAAATGATATCGTTTCCACCAATAATGTCACCCCGCAGACGTTTATTTCCGATGCGGATGGCAATATGGATCTTTTCTTTGCCAATGCAACCGATACTTGGATAAAAGGTTATTATGCCGCAGAACATCATGGTGTGCTCAATGGTTGGAATGGCACAGGCGAAAGAATTTCTCTCAATGGAAAAAATCATCTCAGCAATATATTCGCAGGGTCCGATGATGCCAATATTCTTGTTATGACGGACGATACCAATGGCGATGCCCTGTTTGTGGATGACATGTATTCCATCTTCGGTAATCAGGCGCGTATCGCAAAAATCAATGAAATCCGTGCCGGGGCAGGGGATGACGTGATTGATATGACCAGTCAGCGGTTCTCTTACAGTGGCGACGGCATGACAATTTACGGCGGTCTTGGTGATGACACCATCTGGGCAAACAATGGCAATAACACCCTCTTTGGTGATGCCGGTAATGACCGCATTGTCGGCGGTGCCAAGAACGATATAATCATCGGCG
>JAZUCU010000017.1:0-11249 GCA_045639325.1 Victivallales bacterium | reverse complement strand
AGATTTTCAGCAAAAACTTGAAGAATATATTTGCTATTTCAACAATGAAAGAGTATCTTTAAAATTAAAAGGAATGAGTCCGGTACAATACCGAACCCATTCCATGTAGTTTAAACCGTCCAAATTTTTGGGGTCACATCACGGCAGCTTTCAGAGGATTTTTTGTGCTTATTTTATTCTCACTTGAACGTAAAGGGACGATAGCGGGTAAGATCATGGTGATTGCTGGAATTCCGGTCATCCCCATATAATCCGGCGCGGGCAATATAGAAACTGCGTTTATCCGGATTGGGATCGGCAAGTACACGGGTACGGAAAATACCAATCCGACCTTTGCCGTCCGGGCAGATTTCACGAATCAGGGACAACGGCAGAGAAAGCTCAGCCGTCCAGCGGTCTTTGCCGATTTTTGCCGAAGCCTTCCAGGTAACCTGCTTTTTCATGATGGGCTGAAAACGGGGACCGCTTCTTGCATTCCAAAGGGTTGCGACGGTTCCATCCGGATTGATCCCCACTTGCAGATAGGGCTTGTCGGGCACGTTGGGAGCGATCATGACTTCGAAACAATCATCGCCCCAGACCCGATTGGCGGTATCGGCAGTGGCAGTACGTTTCAGCAAATCAATACGTTCTTCCATGGCGGTGAACTGAAATACCAGACGGTCATTCACTGTATGCACACGGACCGTGGTATCTTGAATTTTATCAAGGGGAACTTCCAGCGGACAAAGCGGGAAGACAGTCGGAGTGGCGGTAAAGTTAAAAGGCTTGTAATGATTTTTACGGAAATCCGCGCGACGCTGTGCGACGACCTTCCTATTCTTTTCCAGGTTAACGGTCAGGTGACGCACCGATTTTGCATTTTCCCGGAATTCATCAAAAGCAACACGCAACTTATTGAGCCAGAAGGGATCGGTACATTTCTTTGCCGCCGCATTCAAGAGAGAAAGCGGGTATTCCAACGCATCGTAAGCATAGCATTTCAGATAGGGATTTTCCACCGTACTCAAATTGTCGCTGCGCTTTTCCATCCAACGGTAAAACTCAATCATTTCTTTGGCGGCACCCGGATACATGAATGAGCAGAAATCGCGAATCAATTCATCGGTATCCGCATTCACATTCAGCAAGGTATTCACGTGAACGTAATTGGTCAGTGCGGCAAAGGAATAGGGAAGAGCTTTTCTTGTTGCGGTTTTCGGACGGCAGTCGGAACGGCGCTGACCGAGGGCATATCCATGCATGGCGCGGAAATTCGCCGCGATGTCATGGGGATTGATCAGCGGACATTCCAGCCACTGGGGATAACGGGCATAAAGGCGGATGGTGGGCAATGCGCCACGCTTCTGCCATTTGCGGAAAAGTTCCCGCTTTTTCATGTAGTCACCTTTGGCGGGATAACCGGTTGCAATATCCACAACCACATTTTTCAGATTGCCGGTCGCCGGGGGAAGACTGTGGGATGTACCTTTTTCCTGCAGGAACAGACGGGTTTTCGGATAATGTACTTTTACGGCATCCCAAACGGAAACAATGAAGCCGTAAAAATAATCATCATTGGTCGCAATCCGCGCACAATTTGCACATTCGCAACGGGAGAACGGAGCATCACAGAACACCCGGAGCACGGCACGGTCTTCCACTTTCTGCTTGCGGATCATGGCAAGGATGTCGTTGACAATCACTTCTTTGACTTTGGGATTGGTCAGACACGGTATGTGATAAGGATATTTGACACTCTGGCGTTTTCCGTAATAAAGCCCAAGCATTTCCGGCTGATTTTTGAAACGTTTGCCCCAGCGGTTCAAAACAAGATAATAGACGTTATGATTGGACCAGTAAAAATCATGGCAGAGCTGTTTTCTGGAATAGACATTCATCTGCTGAACGGAATAATCCGCAAAGTTCTTGCCGATGTCGCGGATACTGAAAGAAAACACAGGCTTATCCGCGGCGGGGACTTTCAACGCTGTGTTTTTTCCAACCTTTTCACCATGAACCGGATCCGGCGCATAAATTTTGAGTCCGGTATATTGACGCAGGAAATAGTAAACACTCAGGAGCGTACCTTCTTCGAAACCGGAATAAGGCTTGACGTTGGGATCATCGTAACCAGTCAAAAGGATAGTCCGGTTTTTGCAGAAGACGCCGAATCCGGACTCTTTGAATGCATCTTTTGCTTTTGAAAATTCCTTTGCTTCGGGGGCGAAACCGACGCTGAAAAGGATGGGCTTATCACTGCCATTCAAACGAACCTTCTGCGTATAAGTTTTGTTCAGATAAGCAGCCAGTTCTTCCGCCGCGTTGACTTCGATAGCGGCAGGCTGATCGGGCACACAAATCCGGTAATTCAACCGTGCGGCAAACTCTTTTGCGGGAAGCATTACACTGCATGACAGGAGTACCCCGGTCAAAATTCCTCGGTGCAACAAATTCATAATAAAGACTCCTTATATATTTATCATCATAAAAATATGAGATAATATACAGCCTTGCGAACAAAAATCAAGCGATTGGAGAGATTTTCAAAAAACAGTATGATAAGCGTACGTTCTCTTTTTTTTCGCGGTTTTATTAAAATCCGGCTTGACAAATTTGTGTTTTCATGATACCTTACCGGAATTCGTATTTTCTGTGTCCCCAAATTCATAGTAAGCAGGTAATATAAATTATGATGCCAGAACAAGGTTTAACGACCGTTTTCAAAACGGATTTCCCGACGTTGACGATCCAGGAAGCTGGAACTGTAAGCGAAAAAGTATTGGATGAAACGGAATATATCCTTGGGAGAAGCAATGAGTGTCAGCTTTTTCTGACCGATAACAACGTCTCACGCCGTCATGCGGAACTCAAATTCAACGGTTCCGCATGGACGATTACTGATTTGGACAGTGCCAATGGAACCTTTGTCAATGGCAGCCCTATTGTGTCGCTTGAACTGAAACACATGGATACCATACAGATCGGAAGCGTTGTTCTTGTATTCAATGATCCCCATCGCGGGGGCGAAATGGAACAGTGGAATAAGGAAGAAGATCCGGAATCCTCCAACTTCAATTTTGAATTCATGCAGCGGATCATCCGCCGTCTGGAAGAAAATATTGCAACCGTCTTCAAAGGCAATCATCAAGTCATCCGCGACCTGATTGTCTGTTTGATGGCAGACGGGCACCTGCTTCTGGAAGATGCTCCAGGTGTAGGTAAGAGTCTTCTGGCACAAACACTTGCAAAAAGCGTGCAAGGTCAGTACAAACGAATCCAGTTCACGCCCGACATGCTGCCTTCCGACATCACCGGCATGAATATTTATGACGATGTCAAAAAAGATTTCCGTTTTCTGCCCGGCCCGATTTTCGGTAACGTGATTCTGGCGGATGAAATCAACCGCACCACGCCCCGCACACAGTCCAGTCTGCTGGAATGTATGTCGGAATCCGCAATCACTCTCGACGGCAAACGGCACGTGCTGCCCAAGCCTTTCTTTGTGATTGCGACTCAGAACCCCAACGATTATCAGGGAACTTATCCTCTGCCGGAACCGCAGCTCGACCGCTTCCTCATGCGTTTGAGTATCGGCTATCCCTCTCCTGAAGCAGAAAAGGAAATCCTTGACAGCCAGATGACAGGCCACGTTCTGAGCCGCATTTCCTACGTCATCCGCAATAACGATGTCTTGCGTTGTCAGGCACTTGTGCGTCATGTTGCTGTTTCCGATTCCATCAAAGAATATATCATTGCCATTGCCGATGCCACACGTCATCATGAAGCACTGGTCAACGGAATCAGCCCCCGTGCCACACTGGCATTGATGCGGTCCTGTCAGAGTCTTGCCGCATACAATAACAGAAATTATGTGACACCGGAAGATGTCCGTGCCATGCTCAATCCGGTATTTGCACATCGTCTCAACTTAAAACTCAAAGCCAAGGCGGAATGGAAGAGCGTGGAAAATCTGTTGGAAAAAATTGCGGAATCCATCAAGCTCAAGAATGAGGATCAGCTCGGATGAGTTTCTTTGCGCTCCCCACTCTGCGGGGGCTGCTTTTGTTGTTCATTGCTGCAGCGGCAACGGCAGTCGCCTACGTCAATTCCGGCTTTATCACCGCTTTCACGGCGGCGTTGCTTGATGCCGCTGTGATTTCTGCATTCCTCATGGCACAGCTTTCCTTTGCCGGATTGCGATTGGAACGCCATGCCCTGCGGGACGGCACCTGCGGCGAACCGTTGTATCTCGGAATCACACTGGAAAACCGCCTGCCCTTCTATCGGCAAAGCTGTATCATGCAGGAAAATTACCCATTCTGCGTGACAGCACAAAATGCCTTTGTCATCCCCCCGCTTGCACCGAAGGAAACCTATTCCGATACCCGGCAGGTCAAAGCGGAAAAGCGGGGCATCTTTTTTCTGAAAAAAGTCTATCTTATTTCCGGCGATCCACTGGGATTATTTTTTAAGCGCAAGAAATTTATTCTTCCGGAACAGGTCGAAATCCACCCACGCATCATGCCGCTTCAATCCTTGGCAACCGCAAACAAGAGCGGTGGTTTACCCGACCCCGAAGGCAGAAATATGGGCAGAGCCGGTAACGGACCGGAATTTTTCGGTGTCCGCCCCTATCGAATCGGGGATGAAGTGCGTCATATTCACTGGAAATCCACTGCAACAAAAGGCAAGCTGATGGTCAAGGAATTTGAAGCATCTGCCGTCGATCAGATTGTGATCCTGCTGGATACGGAAAAGAAATCGAAAAGTCAGGAGCCTTGCAGCAACAACTTTGAATTTCTGATTTCCTGCGCGGCATCCATTACCGAATACCTCAGCCGCAAATACTGTCATCTGCGCTTTGCCGCCGCCGATGGCAATGGGGATTTGCACCACTTGACCGGTGATGCCTCATCCGTGAGAAAGAAAATCCGGCATGTTCTCTTGAATCTGCAGGAATCGGATCTGGATTATACCTCTGTTCTGCAGGCGGTGCTCGAAACCATCCCGCAACGCTCGATCGTCTATTTTCTGAGCATGTCCCACACAATCGTCCCCGATTGCATCGGCACATTGGAAGAACAGGACTGCACCTGTTTCTGGATTTATGCTCCGGCAGAAAACTTCCCGCGGATTGAACCGGATAAGCCCAGATTCATCGACAAACGAAAAGCTCTCGCCGGACTGGATAAACATTGTATGCCCGAAATTGCCGATTTCACATCCGGCGCGGAAATTCTGGAAAGCAGGAACGACTATGAAAAAATTTGACATAAAACAGCTCCGAATCCTTCCCGGAAAACTCTTCGCTATCCTCCGAAACATCCTTTCCGGCAATGAAGAAGAAAGAAATGCTCAGGTCGTTGACTTCTCCAACATGCAGGAAAGACCGCAAGGCAACCGGTGTCATTTTCTTTTTGCACTGCTTTTCGGACTCTCCATCGCCGCAGCATTGTGGCAGCATGGCTCGCCGCGTTTTACGGTGGGAACGATTCTTCTGCTGATTCCGTTTTCGTTCTTTGTGTATGTACCATATCGTTGGATGGATATTCTGTTACGGCAATTAATCGGATGTCTCATCTTTCTGGGCAGCTGTTTGTGGCTGACATACCGGCTGCGGATGGATGTAATGTTCGATATTGCATTTGTCGAAGTTCTTGTTTTGTGCACTTTTGCATTTTTTATCAACTGCAACCGGAGAGATTATTCTTACATCTTCCTCATCAGCATTTTATTGATTATTTATTCCGGCTTGATTCCGCGTACAATTCTGCTGTATCTGATTCCGGGAGCAATGGGCAGTCTGCTCATCTCCTTTGCCGTGGAACGTTCCAAAGCTCTTTCCGGCACCGGAACACTCCACGAATCAACATCCCCCGCCCCCATACGGACTCTGAAGCGCACCTGGCATTTCTATCTGATGCTGCTTCTTTTGTTTGTCCCTGTTTTCCTGTTGATTTTCAGTTTTATCCCGTTGAAAATGAAAGGCGATGAAGGATTTTTTGAAGTTTCCTTCTCCACTACACGAAAATCGGTCATGCCACCGGATCTGAAAAAATGGCTGGGACAGGATAAAAAATTCCTCAAGGATGAAAATGCCGAGAATACGACTACGACCGACGAACAACCGGATGTAGCAGATAATCAGGGAAAAAAGAAAGTTTCTTCCGATCTCCCCGGCGAAGAAATGGGCAGCGGCAAAAGTGCTCCACCGGGAAAAGAACTGCTCTTTACCGTTAACATGCCAGTCAAACTCTACCATCTGGCGGCACTGTATGATTTTTATGACGGCAAAAAATGGATAACAACGGAAAAATTTACAAAAAGCCGTGTTATCCACAGCAATAAGTCATCAAACCGTTCTTTTCAGCTGGAAAGCAAATATACCATTCAGAAATGGATTTCACCCAGTCTCTATGCTCCTTATCGCCCTGTCGACTTCATGAATCATATTGATGCGGAAGTCATTCTGAGCAAGCAATGGACTCCTCAGAAATATCATATTAAGCAAGGCCTTTTCACGGCAAAATTAAAATCCATTGAAAAAGGTTACCCGGCAACGCCTTATATCTATTCAACACGAAGTATTCTGGTGGTTCCAGTGAAACCGAAACCGCCTGTGGCAAAAAACACCCCTGTCTCCCCGGTCATCACAGCACCGGAAATTTATACCTCCGCAGAAGAATATTTCGCCCACATCAGGAAAAAAGACCATGAATGGCGTGAAAAATTGCGTATCGCTGCCGAAAAACGTGCTGCCGCTGCAAAAGCCGCTGCCGAAAAACGTGCCGCCACTGCAAAAGCCGCTGCCGAAAGAAAAAAAGCGGCATTGAAAGCCGCAGCCGCAAAACGTCTGGCAGCACAAAAGGCTGCGGCAGCCAAGCAAAAGAAAAATATCAAACCCGGTCAGAAACAAACCGCAAAGAAATCGGCTCCGGCAAAACCGGCTGTCAAAAAGCCCGTCGCAAAACCGGCTGTCAAAAAGCCCGTCGCAGTCAAAAAGCCCGTCGCAGTCAAAAAGCCCGCACCGAAAAAACCGGTCCGGAAACCGGCTGTCGCCCGTGATCCGGCATGGCTCCTTTCTCTGCCCGCCAGTCATTTTCTCCAAGTGCCGGAAAAACTTTCGCCGCGCATCGCAGAATTGGCTAAAGACATCACAAAAAATATACATACGCCTTATGAAAAAGCTATTGCACTGCGGGATCATCTGCGGACTCATTACCAATATAAATTGTATGCGGCCCCCGTGCCCGCCGATAAGGAAAGTGTGGAATACTTCCTCTTCAAACTCAAGGAAGGTCATTGCGAATATTTTGCCGCCGCATTGACGATCCTCGCCCGCTGTGCCGGTCTTCCCGCCCGTGTGGCCACCGGGTTCTCTCCCGGAAATTATAACGCCATGACCGGACAGATTGAAGTCTACGAATATCACGCCCACGCATGGAGTCAGATTTTCATCGCCGGAACAGGCTGGCTGACCTTCGATGGTGTCCCGCCCGGGGAAATCGTTTCACAAACAACGCCGGTCGGTATCGGCCGTTTCCGTGATCCATTCGGCGATCAATGGCGTATCATGCCGCCGGAAATGACGCAGGAAGCACTGGAATTTGTACAGAAAGAACTCATAAAAGATGCGGCAGAAAGGGAGGCCAATCGGCTCATGCAGCTGGAAGCGATGAAGCAGCATAAAAAAGTCCAGGCGGAAAGTCAAAAGAAAGAGATCGTCAAAAAAGATATCAAAACCGTTACTCAAAAACCGCGTGAAGTCAAGCCGACCGGGATCAAAGAACGCCTGCAGAAGTTTACCCGCATCTGCAAAGAAAAACTTAAAAACGCAGTCCGCTGTTTACTTTCTGCCCCGGGAGCACGAAACGCAATAGTCGTCGTTGTTATTGCGCTTGTCATCCTTCTGATTTGTTTCCGCCGGATCCTCCATTTCCTTGGACTCCTCATCAGCCGTCACCGTTCCCTTCAACTGCTGGAACAAGCCAGGCTGATACAGGAAAATGATCCGGCACAAAGTATTCTCTGCTCTTACCGGGCATTGCGTCTGTTCCTGATTCTTGCCCGTATGGAACGCCGGAAGAATATGGAACTGCTCGCCTATGCCTCAGCCATCAGACAGACCTATTTGGAACTGCTGAGCAAGAAATATCCGGAAGATGACGGAGCGTTGCACTCAGCAAAAAGCGAACAGCTGGAACAGGATCTGCGTCTTCTCTTCAACCACTATTATGCCGTTGAATACGGGAAGTGCCCCTGCTCCCCTGCCGATGCCGCCGATTGTGCAAAAGCAGTAACATCCATCCATGCGACATTGAAAGAATTGCTCCCCTATTCTCTGTTGCCGTAAAAGAAAAAAAGGCGATTACCCCGCCATGGGATAATCGCCTGATCCATACGCAAAATGCGTTTCTCGCTTACACAATTTTTCCGGTCCGGATCAATTCCGCATACCACTTGTAACTCAATTTCGGGAAGCGTTCCGATGTGGCATAATTGACGAAAATCAAGCCGAAACGGGGACGGAAACCGGAACACCATTCCAGGTTATCCAGCAGACTCCAATGCAGATAACCTTTCACCGGGACACCTTCCCGGATCACCCGTGCCATCTCGCTCAAATAACCGCGGAGATATTTAATGCGCTGCATGTCATAAATCTTCCCTTCTTTATCGGGATGATCTCCGCCGGAAATTCCGTTTTCGGATATAATGATTTCCTTCTGCGGCCACAATTCATTGACAATCCGGCATCCCCAATACATGGAGGACGGCTGGAAGAGAAGACTGGAATCATCGTTATACCGGTCAAAAATAACATACCCCTTTTCCGTTTCCGGAGCAGAACGGACATATTTACCATAATAAACATTCAACCCGAGGAAGTCCAACGGCGCACCGATCAATTTGAAATCGCCATCTTCCACAACGGGAGCATTTTCTTTTTCCGATTCCAGATAAGACTCAATATACCGGCCTTCCATGATCGCTGTCAGAAAATGCGCATTGGTTTCCCGGAAAGCTTTCTTTGCAGCATCCACATGCTCCGGCGTATCCATGACCGGCATAAAGAAAGTAGGATTTTCAGCGATCCCGACTTTTGCACCCGGTGCTTTCGCACGCAACGCCTGCAATGCAAAACCATGACCAAGCAGCATATTATGCCGCACCTGATTCCGACGTTTATTATCCAAATTCAATCCGGGCGCGATTATGCCGACGGAATAACCATTATCCGTGCAGCCCAGGAATTCATTGACAGTAAAGTAATGCTTCACGCGATCGCCCAGTTCTTCGGCGGCAACGGCGGCATATTCTCCGAAATACTTTGCGGTCTCCCGGGATTCCCAACCGCCATATTGTTCCTGCAGAGCCAGCGGCAGATCCCAATGATACAAAGTGACATAAGGCGTAATACCATTTTCCAGCAATCCGTCACAAAGCCGCTTGTAATAATCCAAACCTTTCGGATTGATCTTCCCCTTTCCTTCGGGAAAAATCCGGCTCCATGCGAGGGAGAAACGATACGCATTCATCCCGGCTTCTTTCATCAAGCGGATATCTTCAGGATAGCAATGATATTGATTACTTGTAACATCCCCGGTCACGTTATCGGCGATCCCGCCGGGCATTTTCTCGAATGCATTCCAAATGGAAGGCCCTTTTCCATCTTCATACGCGGCGCCCTCGACCTGATAGGATGCGGTTGCAGTACCCCAGATAAAATCTTTAGAAAAATCGCGTTCTGCGCTCATCATTTTCTCCTGTCGTGCTGATCATATTTCGACTTGTCTTGCACACTGCCTACTATAATACAACTTTTCAAAATGTCAAGTTCAAACACACCACACACGACAAGAGTAGAAATTTTTTTGGTTGTTTAGACCCGCCGGAAACTGCGAAATAACGGCATCTACAAGAGTAGAAATTTTTTGAGTTGTTTAGACTTGACCAGTCCGATCCCCAGTTCAGAATCTACAAGAGTAGAAATTTTTTTAGTTGTTTAGACTTCTTCTTTTCCGTCATATCCACTTAATCTACAAGAGTAGAAATTTTTTTAGTTGTTTAGACGCACGGTTACAAACAATTCAGTAGGATATCTACAAGAGTAGAAATTTTTTTAGTTGTTTAGACATGAAATTTGGAGGCGCAATACACCCGATCTACAAGAGTAGAAATTTTTTTAGTTGTTTAGACATTTCTCAGAGCTTTCAACATACCATATCTACAAGAGTAGAAATTTTTTTAGTTGTTTAGACAGTCGATGACCTTGTTCTGTCTAAGATATCTACAAGAGTAGAAATTTTTTTAGTTGTTTAGACCTTGATAGGGCGGAGAAAGTCTTGCGATCTACAAGAGTAGAAATTTTTTTAGTTGTTTAGACTCTTTCAACACTTTTAACATCCCAGCATCTACAAGAGTAGAAATTTTTTTAGTTGTTTAGACATGGATCAGGTGTACCTAGACCGCATTATCTACAAGAGTAGAAATTTTTTGAGTTGTTTAGACTTTATATTTGCCGGTGGATTGCGCCCGATCTACAAAAGTAGAAATTTTTTTAGTTGTTTAGACCAATTCCGCCACAGTCATGTCTTTAAATCTACAAGAGTAGAAATTTTTTGAGTTGTTTAGACTGGCTGAAACTTAAAGGAATAGAAGCATATCTACAAGAGTAGAAATTTTTTTAGTTGTTTAGACATACCGTGAACGCCGCCGGAACGTGTAATCTACAAGAGTAGAAATTTTTTGAGTTGTTTAGACAGGACGTTCAGCGGATGAGGATATTGTTATCTACAAGAGTAGAAATTTTTTGAGTTGTTTAGACATGTGTATGCGCTGATTATATGGGTTATATCTACAAGAGTAGAAATTTTTTGAGTTGTTTAGACGAAAGCACCGTACAACCGCTATTCCGAATCTACAAGAGTAGAAATTTTTTGAGTTGTTTAGACACCTGTACGGGTATGCAATCATAACAAAATCTACAAGAGTAGAAATTTTTTGAGTTGTTTAGACCTGGAAATGACATATTTACCGACTGGGATCTACAAGAGTAGAAATTTTTTTAGTTGTTTAGACATTCAGTTGGGAAAAAAATGGGGAAAGATCTACAAGAGTAGAAATTTTTTGAGTTGTTTAGACATTGCAGACGGACGAATGGGAAGACAGGATCTACAAGAGTAGAAATTTTTTTAGTTGTTTAGACATATTACCCTGCATACCGCAAAAGCCATCTACAAGAGTAGAAATTTTTTTAGTTGTTT
>JAZUCU010000016.1:0-23882 GCA_045639325.1 Victivallales bacterium | reverse complement strand
ATCGACCCCAAAACGCAGAGACCTCTGGAATTGACTTTTGACCAGACCGGCAGCGATACCTTCTACCGTCAGACTGCCGAATTGTTTGCCAATGATTTGCGGAATATCGGGATCAAGCTCAAACCGGAATTCAATACCCGCCCCCGTTTCTTCCAGAAACTTTCCAGTGGCGATGTGCAAATGTTCCGTCTTTCCTGGACGGGTGACTATCCGGATGCGGAGAATTTTTTACAATTGTTCTATGGTCCCAATGCAGGTTCCTGCAACCGGATTGCTTTTACCGATCCGGCATTTGATGCCATGTATAAAGAGATTCTCCCCATGCAGGATACGCCGGAACGCGCCGAAAAATACCGGAAGATGTCGGAATATCTGATTGACAAAGCCCCCTGGATCTTTGAAACTCACACCGTGGCATTTGTTCTGACACATTCCTGGATGAAGAATTATTTTCCTCATGACTTTGCCTTCAACCGTTGGAAATATCTTTCTGCGGACAGCAAAGAGCGCACGGAAGCACGGAAGAATTTCAAACCGCTCAGTATGCGCGAATTGAGATGATGAAGCTGGACGGGAGAACATAAACACCCCCGTCCGATTTGTCCGGAAAAAACTCCCTTACCCCAACAGGTGTTCAGGAGAGAAAGTAATCGTTTCTGATTCGAGTTTTTCCAATTCCAGAACGACGATCTCGTTTCTGCCTTTCTTGAGAATCGGTGACGGAATATACATGGTTTCCGCCGGGCCTTTTTCCCAATATCTGCCAAGATTGAAACCGTTCACCCAGACAAGGCCTTTGATGCCGGGACGTTTCAGGAAGGCTTCCCCGACTTCTTCCAAATCAAAATAACCGCGATGGAATGTGGCGGGTGTATCAGCAAATGCACCGTAGGAAAGTTTGGAAACATCCGTCATCGGAAGCATATTGTAGTCCCAGCCAAACCGGAACTGCATTTCCAAAGCGACACCACCGACAATGCCTTTGAAGTCTTTGCCGACACGGGGACCATAATTGATACGACCGCAATTTTCCACCAGAATATCCAGTTTTGCACCTTCGGCAGGAATTTCCGGCAACAGAATCGCATTGGATCCGTTATCACGCAAACGGCTGCCGAGGTAGTTGCCATCCAGCCAGACTTGTGCGTAGTCGTTGACATCGATCAAACGAATCACTTCCTGATATCCGCAGACACTTTGCGGTAACAGGGGTCCGTCAATCTTTGTGGAATAGTGAATAAAACCAAAGTTTTCGCCAACCTGTTCCATAGTAGGCGGAGTCCAGGCATTACCGGAAACGGTTTTCAATGCATCAAGATTATCGAGCACCGTTCCGCTCTCTGTCAAGGTGACTGATGCGGGGCAAATCTTCTTGACCGGTTCAATAACTGCATCCAGTTTTTTGCCGGTATGTTTGGCAATGACGGAACGGAACGCATAATATTTCGGTGTCGGGTCACCATATTCACTTACGGGACAGTCATAATCGTAACTGGTTATAGTAGGATTATACTCCGCGCCGAAATTACCGTTTGCGCCATTATAGAATCCGAAATTGGTTCCGCCGTGGAACATATAGAAATTGACATGTGCGCCATTGGAAAGCATGGAATCCAATTCCTTGACAACATTGTCAAAGTCTTCATGTTTATGATGTTTTTCGCCCCAGTGATCAAACCATCCATTCCAGAATTCCATACAGAAATCAGGTCCTTCCGGGCGGATGCGTCTGCCATTGCGGAAGGCTTCCTCGGAACGGGATCCGAAATTCAATGCCGCCATGGCACCGGGAATGATCCCGCCGAGAATGTAATGTCCATAACCGCCGTCAGACGTGAATTGGGGCACATTCAGATTATGTTTGCGGTACAAGTCGCTCATGTACTGCAGATATTGCGTATCATGACCATAGGAACCGTATTCGTTTTCCACCTGCATCATGATAATGGGGCCGCCATTGGGATACATCCATTTTTCCAGCTTGGGCAGCAATACATCATAAAACCGCGTCACGGCATCCAGATACGGCTGATTCATACGGCGCAGTTCCACACCGGGAATCGCCAGAAGCCAACCGGGCAGACCGCCGTTATCCCATTCGGCACAGATGTAAGGACTGGGCCGGAGAATGAGATACAAACCATGAGCGTGTACTTTTGCAATAAAAGATTCCAAATCCGCAATTCCGGAAAAATTGTATTCACCCGGATGGGGTTCGTGAAGATTCCAGGGAACATAAGTTTCCACCGCATTCAAGCCAAATGCAACGGCTTTATCCAACCGGTCATCCCACAAATCGGGGTGAACACGGAAATAATGGATTGCACCGGAAATAAGCTGTACCGGCTTGTCATCGATCAGAATCTTACCATCTTTTATTGCAACGTTTTTCATATCAATTCAAATCTTTCTTCAGAAATACAATCCCATCATCTTCTGCATGAACTGGCCGATGCGGCGGAAAAAGTTTTCCTGCACAGGCTGAGCACCGGATGTGGATGTATTTTTGAATGTTTCTGCATATTTTTCCAACAGTTCTTTCTGTTCCGAGGTCAGCTTCTTCGGCACTTCCACAAAGAATCGGATGTGGTGTCCACCGAAGGAACCTCTGCGGCGCAGAGAAGGCATACCTTTACCGGAAATCACTTTGGTATCACCAGTTTGCGTACCGGGTGCAACATCCACTTTCACAGGACCATGCACCGTCGGGACTTCCACTTCTCCGCCGAGAGCGGCAACGTGGAATGCAATGGGAACTTCACAGTGAATGTTGTCACCATCGCGCTGGAAAAATTCGCTGTCACGGACATGGAGGACGACATACAAATCGCCGTTTGCACCGCCGCGAAGACCGGGTTCCCCTTCACCGGTCACACGCATACGGGTGCCGGTATCGACTCCGGGAGGAATGTTGACTTCCACTTTGCGGCGGACTTTCTTCTGTCCAACGCCGTTACATTTCGGACACGGTTTTTCCACCATCTGACCGGCGCCGTGGCAAACTGGACATTCATGCATCATGGTGAAAAAGCCCTGAGAGACTCCCACCTGACCGGAACCGCCGCAACGACGGCATGTGACTTTGGATGATCCGGGAGCACAGCCGGAGCCGTGACAGTCGGAACAGTTATCCATACGCATGAATTCAATTGTCTTGGTCGTGCCGCGGACAGCATCCATGAAATCGATTTCCAGATTATAACGCAAATCGTTCCCGTCCTCCGGCGCATTGGGGTCATGACGACCGCCGCCGAAAAAGGATTCGAATCCTCCTCCACCGCCGCCGAAGAACTGATTGAAGATATCAAAGGGATTACCGCCGCCGAAACCGCCGCCCTGAGCAGAACCGTTTACGCCGTCTTCCCCCATCTGATCATAACGGGCACGCTTGTCGGGGTCGCTCAAGACTTCATATGCTCTGGCGATTTCTTTGAATTTTTCCCCGGCTTCCGCATTACCCGGATTTTTGTCCGGATGATATTTCACCGCCAGACGGCGGTATGCCTTTTTGAGTTCGGCCTCGGTTGCGTCCGGAGAAACTTCAAGAAGATCGTAATATTTTGTAGAAACCGGCATCAGTCTGCGCTCAATTCTTTTTCGATCGCCGCAGCCATGAGAGAGGCCGTGCGTTTCGCAAATTTAACCGGATCACGCAATTCGCCGCCTTCTGCAACCACAGCCTGATCATACAGCATTTCTGCGTATTCTTTCAATGCCGGGTCTTCCGCATTGCGTTCGTGGAGACGTTTCATTGCACGGATCAAAGCATTATCCATATTCAGTTCCAGAATACGTTTCAGGGTCGGTGCATTCTTATCCATGGCACGCATGATACGCTGCATATTCAAGGTCGGGTCGTTGGCATCACTGACGAGGCAGCAGGGACTTTCGGTGAGGCGTCCGGTAAAGCGGACATCTTTCACCCGGTCTTCCAGAGTCTTCTTGAGATATTCCACAAGATCCTTGCTTTCTTCGCCGGCCTTCTTTGTTTTTTCATCCAGTTCTTTCTGGACGACTTCATCAAATTTCACATCGCCTTTGGAAACGCTGGCAAGTTCTTTTTCTGCATATTTGCCCAGATCGCCGAGAACAAATTCATCAATCGGTTCCAGGAGGAACAGAACATCATAGCCCTGTTTGCGGAGCATTTCCAGCTGGGGAGACTGTTCCAATGCATCGCGGGATTCGCCGCAGATGTAATAGATGGCTTTCTGGGTTGCCGGCATGGCATCGGAGTATTCTTTGAGGGAGATGAGTTTGCCCGCCGGATTGTTCATGGATTCAAACAACAGCAGATCCTGCAGTTTGCTCCGGTTGGCATAATCCATGTGAACCCCTTCCTTCAACATGCGGGAGAATTCACGGTAAAATGTTTCATATTTTTCCCGATCCTTATCCATCATCTTGGAAAGTTCACTCAAAATACGATGTGTCAGAGATTTATTGATCCGTGCAATCATCGGATTATCCTGCAACGTCTCGCGGGATACGTTCAACGGCAGATCACTGGAATCCACAACGCCGGAAACAAAGCCCATGTATTCCGGGAGCAATCCGGGGCAGTTGTCAGAAATGAACACGCGGCGGACATACAGGTGAACGCCTTTATTGGATTTTTCACCAAAACGATACTGGAACGGCATCTGACCGGAGAAGAAAAGCAATGCTTTGAATTCCGCAGCACCTTCTGCATTGAAAAGAATGCGCCGTGCCGGTTTGCCGTAATCCATGGAAACATGCTGATAGAAAGAATCGTATTCTTCTTCCTTGACTTCGCTTTCACTGCGCAGCCAGATGGCTTTCATGGAGTTGAGAGTGGAATCTTCTTCCGTTTCAACATCGCCGTTCTTCACGGTGTGTTTCATGCGGATCGGATATTCAATATAGTCGGAATATTTCCGGATGACAGAGGCAATACGCCAGTAATCCATGTATTCGACAAAATCATCTTTCAGATACATGGTGATTTTGGTACCGACATCCGCCTTATCGCTTTCTGCGATTGTGAACTCACCCAAACCGTCAGAAGTCCAGCTCCATGCCTGATCTTCCCCGGCTTTACGGGTATCGATCCGCACTTTATCAGCAGCCATGAAAGCGGAATAGAAACCGACCCCGAACTGACCGATGAGTTCCGGGGTGGCAGCTTTGCCGTCTTCTTTGGCTTTTTCCATGGCTTCGACAAAAGCCTTGGTGCCGGAATAAGCAATGGTACCGATGTTCTTGATCAATTCATCTTTGGTCATACCGATACCGTTATCGATGATCGCCAATGTTTTGGCTTCTTTATCCGCTTCAAAACGGATTTCCCAGTCACGGGCTTTGGAAGAATCGGTCAAAGATTCAAAACGTGCTTTGTCAATCGCGTCCGCAGCATTGGCAGCAAGTTCACGGACAAAGATTTCGTTATTGGAGTAGACAGAGTGAATCATCATGCTCAAAAGCTGCTGAATCTCTGCCTTGAATTGCATTTTTTCTTCTGCCATAAGCTCAATTCCTCTTTTGATTATTCAGATTTTGCCCCGTGATTACCGCCATTGCATCCGCAGGAACAGGATTTCTTAGCGGTAGGACCGGAAGATGCGTTTTTGCCTTTATAGTCCGTGCAGTAGAATCCGCCGCCTTTGAAAATCACACCGGCACCTGTGCCGATACGGCGACGAAGTGCTTCTTTTTCACATTGGGGGCATTTTTTCAGCGGTTCAGCAGAAATGGATTGAAATTCTTCAAATTCGTGACCGCATTCGGTACAGACATATCCATAAGTCGGCATGGTTCAGTTTACCTTTCCATATAGGGTTATATTGTTATGAAATAAATTTTCTATACATTTACAAGCATTTAACGTGCCAAATTTAAGCCATAATTTTAAGACAATGGCAATCAAGTATATAAAGACACGTTAAATTTCAATTCAGAGTGACACATTGTCACACACATATTCTGTTCTGACACACTCCGGAGAATAAAATCACGGATGACGGAACATAAAATAGACGGCGCCACACAGACACAATGCAGCCCAGAGGAAGTCCAGTTTCAACCCCTGTTTCATGTACAGGAGAGAGAAGGGAACAAAGACGGAGAGAGAAATCACTTCCTGCAGAATCTTCAACTGGGGAAGCGTCATTGCGCTATACCCCATCCGGTTCGCCGGCACTTGCAGCAGATATTCAAAAAGTGCCACACCCCAGCTGACCAATGCGGCAATGAACCAGGGTTTGCCGGACATATTTTTCAGATGCGCGTACCAGGCAAAGGTCATAAAACAATTGGAGCAAACCAGGAGAAAGATTGTTCTCCAGATAACGGGAATGGAATGAATCAGTTCAAGAGCTTTCATGATATCTTCTTCTTAAATGGTTTTTAACACTCGATGTGAAAGCATTAATTTAGCATTATTAGTAAAAAAATGCAAATTTTTCCATAAAAAATTATCTTTTTTTGTTGCGTATTGCATTTTCTGTGATATGTTACCTCAGTATTATATCAAGCAAAGGAGTTTTCACTGTATGAAACGGATCATAGTTACAGGCGGCGCAGGCTTTATCGGATCTGCCGTTATCAGGTACATTATCAATTCAACCGATGATCTCGTTTGCGTCATTGATAAGCTCACTTACGCCGGAAATATGGAAAATCTGGCTCCAGTGGAAAATTCTCCCCGTTTCCAGTTCGAAAAAGCAGATATCTGTTCAAAAGAGGATATGGATCGCATTTTTGCGCAATTCAAACCGACTCATATCATGCATCTTGCCGCAGAATCTCACGTTGACCGTTCGATTGACGGCCCCGGCGAATTCATGCAGACCAATATCATCGGGACCTATACACTTCTGGAAGCCGCACGGAAATATTACAATTCGCTCCCCGATGAGAAAAAGAATGCCTTCCGTTTTCATCACATTTCCACCGATGAAGTTTACGGCGATCTGGAAAATGATGATGATTATTTCCGGGAAACAACACCGTACGCCCCCAGCTCCCCTTACAGCGCATCCAAAGCCTCAAGCGATCACCTCGTACGGGCATGGAAACGGACGTATGGACTGCCCACCATTGTCACAAACTGTTCCAACAATTACGGCCCGTATCAGTTCCCGGAAAAGTTGATTCCGTTGATGATTCTCAATGCTCTCGCAGGAAAACCGCTCCCCGTCTACGGAAAAGGTTTGCAGGTGCGTGACTGGCTTTATGTGGAAGACCATGCCACAGCATTATACATTGCCGCAACCGCTGGTCAGCCCGGCGAAACTTACAACATCGGCGGACATAACGAAAAACGGAATATCGAAGTGGTAAAATATATCTGCAGTCTGCTGGATGAACTTTCTCCGAGTGAGGACGGAAAATCTTATGCAGAACAGATTGTTTACGTTCAGGACAGACCCGGGCATGACTTGCGTTATGCCATCGACCCGGCAAAAATGGAAACAGAAACCGGCTGGCATCCGCAGGAAACCTTTGAAAGCGGCATGAGAAAAACTGTAGAATGGTATCTGGCAAACAAAGACACCTGGTGTGCCAATGTCCTCAACGGCTCTTATAAACTCGAACGGCTCGGAACAGGAGGATCATCCAAATGAAAGGTATCGTACTTGCCGGCGGTGCAGGCACAAGACTGCACCCGATCACACTCGGAACCTCCAAACAGCTTCTCGCCGTTTATGATAAACCGATGATTTATTATCCCATCAGCGTTTTGATGCTCGCAGGAATCCGGGATATTCTCATTATCACAACGCCGGAAGATCAGCCATCTTTCCAAAAACTGCTGGGCGACGGCTCCCGGTTCGGCGTCCGTTTTTCCTACGAAGTACAGCCCAGCCCTGACGGCTTGGCGCAGGCATTTCTGATCGGTGAAAAATTCATCGGCAATGATTCCGTCTGCCTGGTTCTGGGCGATAACATTTTTTACGGCGCAAATTTCATCAATGCATTGAGAAATGCAGCCGCAAAACAGAGCGGTGCAACCATATTCGGTTACTACGTTTGCGATCCGGAACGGTTCGGGGTCATCGAATTCGATTCCAATTTCAAACCGCTTTCCATCGAAGAAAAACCGAAAAATCCAAAGTCGAATTATGCCGTAACCGGATTATACTTTTTCGATAACGATGTGGTTCACATTGCGAAAGACGTAAAACCTTCCGCAAGAGGCGAATTGGAAATCACATCCGTTATCAACACCTACATGCAGCGGGGCGATCTCCGTGTGGAACGGCTCGGACGCGGTTACGCCTGGCTGGATACCGGAACTTATGAGGCCATGCTGGATGCCGCAAACTTTATCCGCACAATCGAAACAAGACAAGGTCTTCAGGTGGCATGTCTGGAAGAAATTGCTTTTGAGAGCGGCTGGCTCACAGCAGATCAGCTCCGTATTCTGGCTCAGAAATATCAGAAAACAAGTTACGGAGAATATTTGTTAAAGGTTCTCGAATCATGAACATTACGGATACTTTAATTCCGGATGTCAAAATGATTGAACCGGATATTATTCGTGATTCCCGTGGGTATTTTTTCGAAATCTGGAATCAGAAAAAATATGCCGATGCCGGAATTACCTGCAACTGGGTTCAGGATAACGAATCAAAATCATCGTACGGCGTCATTCGCGGATTGCATTATCAACTTCCGCCATACGCACAGGCAAAACTGATCAAGGTCATTTACGGAAAAATTCTTGATATCGCGGTAGACATTCGCAAAAATTCCCCCACATTCGGCAAACATACAACAACCATACTTTCGGATGAAAATAAACTTCAGCTTTTCATTCCACACGGGTTTGCCCATGGGTTCGCTGTCCTGTCCGAGTCTGCAATCGTACAATACAAATGCGATAATCCCTACATGCCATCCCATGAACGGGGTATCCGTTTCGATGATCCCACACTCGCAATTGACTGGCAGATAAAAAAAGATAAAGTTATTGTCTCACAAAAAGATCAGGCACAACCTCTTTTAGCAGAAGCTCAAATCTTTGAAAATCATGAATAATTCTTCCAGCAAACGCAAAATCATGTTGACCGGCGGTGCCGGAATGTTGGGTAGAACCATCTGCAGAATCCTGACAGAACAATATCTGATTATCCCGACCGGTTTGCCGGAAACGGATATCACCAACCCCGCATCTCTCGAAAACGCGCTCCGGAAATATCAGCCGGATACCGTGATTCATTGCGCCGCCATGACCAATGTCGATTTATGTGAATCCGAACCGGAACGGGCATTTCTGCTCAACGAACAGGGCACAGCCAATGTCGCAGCCGCTTGCAAAAATGCCAACGTGAGATTGATCGCCATTTCCACCGACTACGTATTCAAAGGTGACAGCCCCGTTCCTTATCCGGAAGACATCCCCGCCGATGGTGGTGCCACCGTTTATGGTAAAAGTAAATTTGCCGGAGAACAGGCAGTCCGCCGCATCTATCCGGAAAACAGTCTGATTTGCCGTATTTCCTGGCTCTATGGCTTCGATGGTCCCAGTTTCGTTCATACCATGCTCAAACTGGCCGATGGGACCCGCCCGGAATTGAAAGTGGTTCATGATCAGAAAGGCAACCCCACAAGTGCCATTGCCGTCGCGCAGAAATTGGGCGAGCTTCTGGAGCGTCCGGATTTGACGGGTACGCTTCATCTGACTTGTGAAGGGGTATGCTCCTGGTATGAATTTGCCAAAGAAATCTTCCGTCAGAAAGGACTTACTCAAAAGGTCATTCCCTGCACAACGGCAGAATTTCCCCGCCCTGCCCCGCGCCCGGCGAATTCAGCCTTGGAAAAGAAACATTTGAAAGAATGGGGACTTACTCCGATGCCGCAATGGCAGGATGCCCTGGCGGATTTTTTTGAATGGGAATCCAAAACAGAAAAATAAAATACAAATTTGAGTAAATCCGCTCTTGACTTTGATGTAATGCCGGATATATTAAGACAAACGATTTTTTTTCATATTGAACATATTTTGAAAGGATAACACAATGGAAAAATTTGATGTAGCAGTACTCGGTCTCGGCGGTATGGGAAAAACTCATGCTGAAGCAGCAAAAAAATCTCCCTATGTAGACAAAATCTACGGTTATGAACCGGACCAGACACGCAGAGAAGAACGGGCAAAGGAAATCGGAATCATCCCTGCAACTCTGGAAGAAATCATGAACAACCCCGCAATCAAATTTGTCTCCATTGCAGCCAGCAATGCCGCACACTTTGAATTGGCGGAAGCTGCCCTGCGCGCTGGCAAAAAAGTCATGTGCGAAAAACCCATGGGCGATACACTGGAAGAAGCAACAAAATTCATCGAGCTGAAAAATCAGTACAACGGCTTCCTGCAGGTCGGTTTCGAACTCCATTATTCCACGATCTACA
This sequence comes from Victivallales bacterium, assembly GCA_045639325.1. GTDB lineage: Bacteria > Verrucomicrobiota > Lentisphaeria > Victivallales > UBA1829 > RGIG8244. Next base: position 13,511 of record JAZUCU010000016.1, on the reverse strand, counting down.
TGAAGGCAAAAGAATGGATCGATCAGGGGCTCATCGGTGATGTCGTCAACATCCAGACCCGTTACTTCTGCTGCGAATTCCACGGCAAAAACAACTGGCGCAGCAACAGTACCGGCAGCTTCCTCATCGGTGAAAAACTTTCTCACTATCTCGACCTTCAACGTTGGTTCATGGGCTGCAATCCTGCGACCGTCTATTCCGTCAACTCCCCCAACGTGGTCCCCTATTTCAACCACCATGACAACCACAACATCGTAACAAAATTCACAAACGGCGGTGTCGGTGTACTCAACTTCATCATGTACAACGCAGAAACACTCCACAAAGATCCGCTGATGGATGTACTGACAAAACAGTCTGATGACGGGCACTTCCTCCAGTATCTGATCTGCGGAACAAAAGGTGCGATCGAAACGGACGTCTTCCGCCGTCGTCTCCGCCGCTGGCAGTTCTCTGATGGCGAAAAACACATGGAAAGCAAAATTGTGGAAACCATTACTTACACTCCGGAAGAAGACCAGGTCTGGATCCACAACACAGCCGGCCAGAACGTCCGTATTCTCGAACTGATCGCCCAGGGCAAAGGTCCGGAAGTTGCCCCGGAAGACGCATACGAAACCATGCGCTTCTGCTTTGCCGCCGCCGAATCCGAAGCAACCGGCAAGATTATTGATATGAGCCAGTTCAAATAATCTTTCCGTCAAAGCGGCTTCATTTTGAATCGTACCCCGGCAGAACATTTTCCGTTCTGCCGGGGTTTTTCTGTTTTTTTTATAATATAAACTTGAAAAAATATATAACTGGATGTATAGTACAAAGATTATCCTCTAAAACTAACAATATTAACTAATCAGGAGACAATCGGATGAATTTCACGCACGAAGTGGAACAGATGGTCTGCGTTGCCAAAGGTCCCAAACACGGACCGGCTCCCATTCCGCAGGAAGGTGCCTGGACAAAGGCAAAAGAAATCAAAGATATTTCCGGTCTTACACACGGTGTGGGCTGGTGTGCACCCCAGCAGGGCGCATGCAAATTGACCCTCAACGTCAAAGAAGGTATCATTCAGGAAGCATTGGTTGAAACAATCGGTTGCTCCGGCATGACTCACTCTGCTGCTATGGCTGCAGAAATCCTGCCCGGAAAAACCATTCTCGAAGCATTGAACACAGACTTGGTCTGCGACGCAATCAACACTGCTATGCGGGAACTCTTCCTGCAGATCGTTTACGGTCGTACTCAGACAGCTTTCAGCGAAGGCGGTCTGCCCATCGGTGCTGGTCTCGAAGACCTCAAACAGCTCCGCTCCATCACAGGTACCATGTACAGCACAGCCGAAAAAGGCGTCCGTTACCTGGAAATGGCTGAAGGCTATGTCACAAACCTCGCATTGGACGATGAAGACAAAGTCATCGGTTACGAATTCGTCAACCTCGGTAAGATGATGGAATTCGTCAACAAAACATCCGTCGAAGATCTGGAAAAGATGAACGTCAAAGATTTCGTACAGAAATTCCAGAAATCTTACGGCCGTTTCGCGGATGCCGCTAAAGTTATCAACCCGCGCAAGGCATAAGGAGAAGTTATCATGGCAGAATTGTTCGAAAGTTACGGCCGCAGAATTGCGCAGATCAATAAATTCCTGAACGATAACGGTATCGCTTCTATCGAAGAAGCAGAACAGATCACAAAAGGCAAAGGTCTTGACATCTATCAGCGCGTCAAAGACATCCAGCCCATCTGCTTCGAAAACGCTTGCTGGGCATACCTCGTCGGCGCTGCTGTCGCCATCAAACGCGGTCAGACTGTTGCCAGCGAAATCGCTAAAACTCTCGGCGAAGGCCTCCAGAGTTTCTGCATCCCCGGTTCCGTTGCTGACGACCGTAAAGTCGGTATCGGTCACGGTAACCTCGCAAGCATGCTTCTCTCCGAAGAAACAAAATGCTTCGCTTTCTGTGCAGGTCACGAATCTTTTGCAGCTGCAGAAGGTGCTATCGGTCTCGCTAAATCCGCTAACAAAGTCCGTAAAGATCCCCTGCGCGTGATCCTCAACGGTCTCGGTAAAGATGCCGCTCAGATCATCGCACGTATCAACGGCTTCACAGGCGTCGAAACAGAATTCGATTACGCTACCGGCGAAGTCAAAGTCGTTTCCGAAAGAGCATACTCCAAAGGCGAACGCGCTGCTGTCCGTTGCTACGGCGCTGATGACGTCCGCGAAGGCGTTGCTATCATGTGGCTCGAAGGTGTTGATATCGCTATCACCGGTAACTCCACCAACCCCACACGCTTCCAGCACCCCGTTATGGCTACCTACAAAAAGGAACGTATCGCTGCTGGTCAGAAGTTCTTCTCCGTTGCTTCCGGCGGCGGTACTGGCAGAACTCTCCATCCCGATAACATGGCTGCAGGTCCCGCTTCTTACGGCTTGACTGACACCATGGGCCGTATGCATTCCGACGCTCAGTTCGCTGGTTCTTCCTCCGTCCCGGCTCACGTCGAAATGATGGGCTTGATCGGTATGGGTAACAACCCCATGGTCGGTGCGTCTGTTGACGTCGCCGTCGCTGTTGCTCAGGCAATGGCATAAGTCCATAAAGGACATTTGTAAAAAATAATACGTAGCGGTTATGCGGTTTCCCCTCGTAACCGCTATGTTTTCTTTAGAGAAAGGCTGAACACGATGAAAGGTAAAAGAGTATATAATAAAAGACGCCGTATTGTCCCCAGAGAAACCGAACAGCAGGATGATGTGTTTGATGTTTCTTCCAATGGAGAGGCAACTCCGCAGAACTCCTTGCGTTTGCCTTCCATCGCAATCGTAGGACGCCCCAACGTGGGGAAATCTTCCCTGTTCAATGCCATCCTCAAACGCAGACAGGCCATCGTTCACTTCGAAAGCGGAGTCACTCGCGACCGCGTTACCGCTGCAGCCATTCATGACCGCCGTCTCTTCCTCGTGACCGATACCGGCGGGCTTGCCATTTATACCGGCGAAAAGAAATCCGTTTCTTTCTGGGATACCATGATTGCTGACCAGGCAGATGCCGCAATCGAAAATGCGGACATCATCCTGTTCCTCGTGGATGCACAGACCGGGCTGATTCCGCTCGACCGCGAAATTGCTCAGAAACTGCGCCAGTGCGGCAAAAAAGTTCTCCTCGTTGCCAATAAGGCAGATAATCAGGAAGACGTTTTCCGCGCCGATGAATTCAGTGAACTGGGCTTCGATAAAGTATGGCCCATTTCCTCCCTGCACCGCAGAGGGATTGGTGACATGCTCAACGCCGCACTCTCTCATGTGGAAAGAGTCAATGCCGATTCCGTTCCCAAAGAAGCCAGATTGAAGATCGCCGTCCTCGGACGCCCCAACGTGGGGAAATCTTCTCTCGTCAACCGCCTTCTCGGGGAAAACCGCGTCATCGTCAGCGATGTCGCCGGAACAACACGCGACAATGTGAACTCTGAATTCACACTCCAGATCGGCGAAGAAGAAATCCCCGCCATGCTGGTGGATACCGCCGGTTTGCGTAAAAAATCAAAAGTCGATGAAGCCGTCGAACATTACAGTATGATGCGCGCCGCCGATGCACTGGCAGAATGTGATATCGTTCTGTTCGTGCTGGAAGCCAACGTCGGTCAGGCAACCGCACAGGATAAAACCATTGCCCGTATGATCGAAGATTCCGGTAAAGCCTGTATCCTCGTCGTCAATAAATGGGATATCCGTGTACAGGGCGCAACGACAAACGACATTCTCAAGGAAGTCCGTTTCACCCTCCCGAAAATGATGTACGCCCCCGTGGTCTTCGTTTCCTCCCAGAACGGCTGGAACTTCTCCTCCCTCTATGAAACGATCGGCCATGTCCGCGCACAGCTTTCCGTCCGCATCCCCACAGCAATGCTGAACCGCGTGATTCAGGAAGCCATCACAAAGAACCTGCCCCCGGTCGTCGGCACAAAACCGTTGAAGATTTATTACGGTGCCATGACGGGCGACAATCCGCCCTGCGTGACGCTCATTGTCAACAAGACGGGTCTCTGTGCGGATTCCTACAAACAGTATCTTGTCAACTGCTTCCGCAGAAGTTTCGGTCTCTCCGGATTGCCCATCCGCATCCGTTTGGAAGAACGTTCCCGCCGCGACCTTTCTGAAGTCGTCAACCATGCCGGCTCTCACAGAAAGAAAATCGCCAACGCGAAACAGTACAAGAAAGCCAAAGCGGAAGAACGCGCTTACAAGATCAAGAAACGCAGAGAAGAACGTACCCGCAGAGAAAATCCCTGATGGAACGTTACGTTTCCGCAAAAGAAAAAGCATCCCTCGCGCAGAAGATCGCCGATGATCTCACTGCGCAGGGCGAAGTTTTGCACCCCGCCGCTGCTCACGGGAAAAAAATCGCCAATTCATTCTGGGGATATGCCTGGTGCCGTGCCATCGAACAATGGCAGGATTACGAAAGCCGTCTCCCCTCCGGCAGATCGCTGCTCCGTAACGGTGCAGTGATTGACCTCACAATCGAGCCCGGCGTGGTGCGTGCAAAGATCGTCCAGAAAGAATTATACGATCTCAATATCTTTATTGATGAACCGGACGAAGAACGTCTGGAAGCCGTCCGCACTAAATGTACCGGCAAAATCACCTCTCTCCTTGATCTTCTCCAGGGCAATCTTTCGGAAGACATCCTTGCCGTTCTGGGCGATCCGGAAAACGGTCTCTTTCCCGAATACGGTCAAATCCGTGCCAGCTGCAATTGTATCGACGACGCCTGTTTATGCAGTCATGCCGCAGCCGCATTGTATGGTGTCGGTGCCATGCTGGATGATGAACCGGCGTTATTATTCAAACTGCGTGGTATCGAAATGGCGGAATTTTTCGATACGGGCGCAACAGCAGATTCGCTGACTGCGGAAAGTGAATTTTCTGCAGAAAATCTTTCAGAAATGTTCGGGATTCACCTGGACGGCGATATTTTGTCATAAAATATTCAAAAAATAGTCAAATCTTCTTTTTCACGCCTTGCATTTTACGCTTGAAGTATTATATTTAGCCTTATCGTATAACCTTAAACTTAATTATTTCAGGAGTAAAAAAATGCTCAGACCTTTAGCTGTACAGTTGTATTCTCTCCGCGATTACGCAAAAGATGATTTCGTCGGCGTGCTCAAAAAAGTCGCTGACATCGGTTACAAAGCCGTGGAACCTGCCGGTTTCTGGAATCTCACTCCCGCTGAATTCAAAAAGATTATTGACGACCTCGGTCTCAAGATCTACTCTTCTCACTCTCCCTGGCTGAGAGATGAAGCTACGGCTGCGGAAGCTCTGGATACACTCGACATCCTCGGCATCAAACAGGCTTGCTGCGGTTATGGCCCCGACAACTTCAAAGATCTGGATGCAATCAAAGCAACTGCTGAAAACACAAACAAACTCATCGAAATTGCAAAAAAACGCGGCATCACCGTTTTCCAGCACAACCATTACTGGGAATTCGAAAAAATCGACGGTAAATTCAAATATGATATCTACCTCGAATACTGCCCCGAAATCAAATTCGAACTCGACGCCTTCTGGTCCACAAACCTCGGTAAAGAAGATGCTGTCGCTATGATGAAACGTTATGCTGATCGCGTTGTTCAGCTCCACATGAAAGACGGTATCTGCTCTCAGAAAGCCGAAAATGCAGGTATGGTCAACGGCTTGCTTGATATGAAGATCGACCTCCTCCCCCTCGGTACAGGTTCTCTCCCCATCAAGGATATCGTGGATGCTGCTCCCGCTTCCTGCGAAACAATCGTCGTCGAACTCGACTACTGCGAAGTGGAAATGTGGAAAGCCATCGAACAGAGCTACAAGTTCATGACTGAAAACGGTATCGCTGCCGGTAATAAATAATTATTGCCCCCCATTAGCGGAGCTTGCCTTTCCCGGTTCGCTCCGCTTTTTTTATGATGAAATTACGATTCCTTTTTACCTTCCTGTTCGCATCCGTGTTTCTTCATGCGGAATCCATACATTTCCGCTTTGATGTTTCAACGGATATGCAGCGGGTACTCACCGATGCATTTTATGACTTCCTGTCAACCATCCCTGCATCGGAACGCCCTGCCCGGTTTGCTGTCGGAAAATCATTAAAGGATCAGAAAACAAAACCGGTTCTGGAAATCGCCGCCGATTTACCCGCAACTGCCATGCCTTATGCCGTAAACGGTACCATCTTTGCCGTATCAAAAAAGAATCCGGTAAAGAATATCAGCATCCTTCAAGCGGATTCCATTCTTGCAGGAAAATTGACTCATTGGGAAGACAGCAACAAGAAAAAGAAAGCAATTATTTTCTGCATTTACACCCCAATCACACGAAATAACCGGCATCCATCCCAGGTGATCGGCCCGGTTCAACACAAAACTTATTTTCAGGATCTGGAACTGCTGATCCGTTACGTCAACAGTTCACAGGATGCAATTGCCATTCTCCCTGTCCGCTGTTTCAATCTCAAGGAATTGCATTTGCTTGCGCCGGATAATATCCCTTGCAACATGGAAAATGTGATGAGCGGCAAATATCCTTACGCCACCATCTACCGGATCCGTTGGGATAAGAATAATCCATTTGCCGTCAAACTGGCGGACTACCTGCTTTCACCCCGCGTAAAATTGCGGATTCATCAAGTTGGCGATATGCCCCTGCGTCCGAATCAGAATTAATAGAATTTCAAAAATATTTCGTCAATTCCGGATATTTTTCGCCGTCAAGATAAGCGGATGCCGTTCTGCCCTGCCCGTCTTTCAACGTCTTATCCGCCCCATGTTTTAATAAAAGTTGAATCAGCGTTTCGTTGCCGAGAGCAGCGGCATACATCAACGCAGTAATGCCACGTTCATTCCGACAGTTGACATCGATCCCTGCCCCGATCAGGATTTCCGCCAGCTTTAATTTCGCCGGATCTTTGCTGCTGATAAAAAGATTCAATGTCCGCAACAAAGCATTTTCCCCGATTCCATTCTTCGCCTGCAAATCCATTCCACCAGCAAGCAATGCTTCCAAAACGGCAGGGTTGTTCTGAACAACAGATGTCATAATCAACGGCGTTTTGAAAATCGGGTGCGTGGTGATTTTCACATCCGCCCCGGCTTTCAAAAGAAGCTTCACACACGCAGCATGTCCACCGGAAACCGCATAATAAAGCGGAGGAAGAGCTTGAAAATCCAACAATTCCAATTTCGGATTCTGTTTCAATAATTCCGCAAGAATGACAGCATTGCCATCCCGGGCGGCAAGATGGAGCGGCGTCATTTTCAGCTCATTCGGTACATTCACATCGGCATCATTGACAAGGAGAAATTTCACAACATGGAGCAAATTGTCAAGAACAGCAAAATGCAAAGCAGACATTTTACCGAATGCCGTTCCGTTGATATCAGCATCATTCTGCAGGAACGTTTCCGCTTTCTGAAAATCGCCGGATAATGCAGCCTGCATAAATGCACTTCTGCCATCCGGGTCAGCCTTGTATTCAACAGTCTGAGGATTATCCCGGAGACTTTCCAGCAGCTCAATAAATTGAATATAATTATCCTGAACCGGTTCACGCCCCTGATTCAACATCAAACATACACTATGACCTTCCCGGGGAAGCAGAAACAAATCCACCCGGTCATCATTTTTCAAACGCCCGCTGATAACAACAACACTGCGCTGATTCCGGAAATTATCATACCGGTCAACACGTAATTTTGTCAGATCGTACCCGATTTTTGCGCCGGTATGCGCCTTTATTTCATCATCCGAACTCTTCTGGAGGAATGCGCCGTCAAAGGGCAAAACAGCCGCCATAATCCGCGAGCCCGTATCCGGCAACAGAAAATACGCCTGTATATGACGGAAGCTTTCCAGAAGCTGAAATTGCTGTTTTTCCGGCTTCTTTTTCAATTCTGCAATCAGAGCCGCCCGTTCCACAATCTGCCAGGTTGTCGGCACGGAAAGGGAATACATGCGATTGAAAAAGGTAAATGTCCGGTACTGCAGCGGAACCTCCGGCGCCCTGCCCCTGCCCTCCGGTACAGATTCCGGCGGTATCACCTCCGATACCTCTTTCGTCACCTTCTGCCCCGATAAATAATATCCGGTCAAGGCGGCAAAGAGAGCGGCTCCGGACACCAGAAAATAATGGCGTTTTCCCCATTGCCAGGTATGCAGAACCGATGCTCGCAAATACAAATAAAAACTGGAAAATAATGCTTTTACACGATCCCGGAACGTTTCACCGCGTTCCAGTTTCCGCCGGATCTCCGCCATTTCAACCGATAAGTCTTCGATTTTCACAATGCGGCGGCAAATATCATGATCGCACAAACGCAATGCCAGACGGAAAAAATATTTCTCCGCAGGCGCATACGTCAACTGTTCCGGCGGCGATGGATATTTCTGCGGAAGATAACCGGTAATCACGCAATAAATCACTTTGCCGAATGCGTAAAGATCGCTCTGCTGACGGCTCCGGCGATCATAATTCATCTGCCCGATACGCTGCTCCGGCGGCAGAAAGTCAAGGGTCCCGGCAAGCTGTGTCACCGTATTTTGGAGCGAGGACATCAAACCGATATCGGCAAGTTTCGGCTGACCATTGACAAACAGGATATTGTCCGGCTTGATATCCCGATGGGTGAATCCCTCATCATGAATATTTTTGATGGATTGAAAAATGCCATCCAGGATCGCGGGGTATTCAGCGGGAGGAAGTGCTCCATTCTGCAAGCGGAGCGCAAGGGTATCGGGAATATATTTCTCCTGCGTGCCCGCATTATCCGCTGGTTCCATGGTGTAGAAAAACGTTTCTTCATCTTCCCCCACGTGATAGATAGGGAGCAAACCCGGCTGTTTTTCCGTGATCACACGATAATTCTGCACGCCTTTCAATTCCCGTTCCCATTGCTCACCGAGTCTTTTTTTGGAAACGATTTTGATTGCCAGTTTTTTCCCGGAAATGTCCCGGCAATACCAGACATCACCATACGCACCGCCACCGCAATGTGCAAGCAGTGTGAAGCTGTGAAACTCTTTTTTCGATTCGTCCGGCAAGGAAGACATATCGTATACACCCTGTTTGAAATTGAAAAAACGCCGTTCTCCGGTATTTCTGGGAAAACGGCGTTGAATTTTTTGCTTACTGTTTCAGGAAGCAGATCAGAGATTTTCTGCAGCGTAATTGACTGCATTTTCAAAAATTACTCTGCCTTCACCCCAGTCAGGCAATTCACCTTTGTGCTTGGCTGTCTGCCAGTCGGGTGCATTGAAGGGAGAGAGGAAGGCTTCCGGGTGGGGCATCAAACCGAAAACGCGGCCGGTTTCATCACAGATACCGGCGATGTCGTTCAGAGAACCGTTGGGGTTTTCCGGGAAACCGTTCGGTGCAGAACCATCGGGTGCGCAATAACGGACAGCTGCAAGATGAGCCTTTTCGATGCGGTCAAGCACATCGGCCTCTGCGATGAATTTACCTTCCCCGTGGCGAATCGGCAAGCGAATGGTTCCGATATTCTTTGTGAACACGCAGGGAGATTCCGGATCAGCTTTCAATGTAATCCAGTCATCACGGAATACACCGCTGTCGTTATGTGCCAGAGCAACCTGCTGAGTGAGGTACTGACCATCCAGAGCAGGAGCCAGACCGAGACGTGTCAGAGTCTGGAAGCCGTTACAGATACCAATGACCAGTTTGCCATCGTTGATGAACTGCTTCAGGTCATCAGCCAGGCGGAATTTGATACGGTTGGCAAAGACGGAGCCGGAACCCAGGTGGTCACCGAAAGAGAAACCGCCGATAAATGCCAGAATGTGGTAATCAGAAACTTTGTATTTGCCGGAAAGAAGATCGTTCAAATGAACTTTTTCAGGCGTTGCACCGCAACAGCTGAATGCTGCGGCTGTTTCTTTTTCACAGTTCAAACCGACACCGGTAATGATCAATACTTTGACCTCAGATTTTTTCATAATATGTCACTCCATAATATAAGATAAATTATTTTCAGTAAATATATCATCTTTTTTCATAATTGCAAGAAAGAAGTATCATTTTTGACTTGATTTTTCCCGATTATGCGCTAATTTATCCCATCAACGTAACAACAGGACCCTTTTTTATGATCCAGAATAACTCTGAACCCGATAATGAAATGGCTTTGGGCAAGTTCCTCAGCACTTGCGGAGTCGCATCCAGACGTCATGCTGTCGACCTGGTTAAAGCAGGAAAAATCATCGTCAACGATGAAGTCGAACTCAATCCCGCACGCAGGATCACAGACTTGGATACTGTCCTGTTCCAAGGCAAAAAAGTCGCTCAGCCGACAAAGCGTCATTACATCATGCTCCATAAGCCCAGAGGTTACGTTTGCACAGCAGAAGATCCTCACGCAAAAAAGAAAGCCCTTGACCTGATCCAGCATCCCGACCGCCCCCGCCTGTTCTCCGCAGGAAGACTCGATAAGGACAGCGAAGGTATGCTGATTTTTTCCGATGACGGCGATCTGGTCAACCGTATGACGCATCCATCCGGCGGCATCCAAAAGATTTATGAAGTCAGCACGGATTATGAACTTACGCCGCGTGACATCGAAAAATTAACCAGAGGCATCACCGACGAAGGCGAAAGATTGCGAGCCTTATCCATCCGTTATCTTTACGGCAATAAATACGAATTCATTCTCGGCGAAGGAAAAAACCGGGAAATCAGAAGATTGCTTGCCTCCGTACGCAACCGGGCTTTGCGCCTGAAACGAGTTGCCGTAGGCGGGCTTTCCCTCGGCGCCCTGCCCAGCGGAAAATGGCGGGAATTAACAAAAAAAGAAATCGAATTGATCTTTATGAGTCCGAAAGAAAGAATCGGCTCAATCGATTAAACGTTCCGCAAGCAACGCCGCACCACAAGCCGCTTCTTCCCGACTCTCCGGAAATTGACACGGCATCCCGAACAGAATCGTACACGCTTTCTGCAACGATTGATTACGGCGGATTGCATTGCCCGAACACAATAATTGCGTTCTCTCTTTCCGCACCGCTTCCGGCAGAGAATCGCGGAGATTGCGGATGATCCCCAATGCAAATCCGGCGGCAAGTTTGCCCGGCGTAACATTATTCAATGTCAAATTTGTAATTGCACCGCGTAAGGATGCATCATGGCGTTCCCCCAGAAAATGAGGTTGGATTACAGGCAGCTCTGCAGAATGGATTTCCGATAATGCCAATTCATCCAGTTTTCGATACAACGTGGCATCATCCGGAACCGGTGCATCGTATGCCGTCAGCGTTTGACGGAACAGTTCCGCAAGCAATGCCCAGGATGCACCGCCGCATAACGGCGCTGCAACCGCAAGATAACGCCCATCCGGATACGGACGGTAATCGCATAATGCTCCGGATTGCACTGTTTCTGTAATTGCGGATAATTGGGAACCGGTCCCGATGGTCAGGAATAATTCATTTTCCGGATCATGAGAAGTAAAAAATACGCTTGCCTGATTATCCCCCACTGCAGCCATCACCGGTATTCCGCATGGCAGGCCGTCATCTTCGCCCCATTTCAGCTCACCGGCACGAGTCCCGGGCGGTACAATTTCCGGCAAAAGATGTTCCGGAATGGAAAGATGTTTCAGAACATCCGACCGGAAACAATGTTGATGCAAATCGTATGCACCCCAGCTGGCGGCATTGGTCTGATCAATCATCACACGTTCAGGCTGACCGGTCAGATTCCACACGATATGATCCATGATCGTACCGGAATAAGTGTAGGACGCAAGCTTGTTTTCTGCCTGCAAGTGAGCAAGTGTGGTAATCCCGAATCCCTGACAGAGCGCAGGCTCAATCGCTGTGATCCTTGTAATATCAGGGACGGTACTCTGCCAGGTGTAAAGCGGGGAAATATTGCCGTATTGATTCCAGAGAACCACACCATGCATCTGCCCCGTCACACCAATGGCGGAGATATTATTTTTCAAATCGTCGGGGATCGAACGCAACATTTTTTCGACTAACATAAAATGCTTCGCCGGATCCTGTACGCCCGGCGCAATCTCTGCATGATGCGCTTCGCTGACACAAAACAGCAAAGTATCTCTGCCCGCATCCAAAACCACACACGCAGTCTTGGTCGTGCCGATATCGATCCCCAGTAAAATTGCCATATTATGCAGTAATGGCTTTCAGGAAGTTGACGGCATCGGAAATATCCTTCACCGGATCCGCACCGACTTCACGTTCAATGGTCAGCCAGGAATCATAACCGATCTTCTTCAGAGCGGGAATATATTCATTCCAGGGAACCTGACCTTTACCCAGTGGCATTTCGGCGAAAAGCTGTCCGGTGGATTCCAGAAGTTTTTCAAAACCGCCTTCTGCAAAGGCATTGTAAACAATCACCGGATCACATTTCTTGTAGTGGACACCATCTTTTGCATGAGTATGAACGATATGACCTTCCAGAATTTCCATGCCTTTGACCACATCTTCATCCAACACCATTTTCAGGTTGGCAGGGTCATAGTTGATGCCCAGACCGGGATCATCCACCGCATCCAGAAAATTTTTCAATGTTGTAGCATGTTCCGGACCGGTTTCGATTGCAAACGCCATACCTTTGCTGCTGGCATAAGCAGCAACTTCACGCAAGGCTTCGCAAAGAATCGCAAAACGGTCACAGGCGGGATCATCCGGAATCACTCCAATGTGACCGGTCACGACTTTTGCGCCCAGAGCTTCGGCGATATCAAAAATCTGCTTGGTCTTGCGGATACGTTCCGGATTTTCATGACGGAACTGGAATGCATGTCCGCCCAAATCGCCACAGACTGCGGAAACTTCGAGTCCGAGATTTTTACATTCCTGCGCAACAGCGGCAAGCTGTTCCGCAGTGAATTCCATCAAGTTCCATCTTGCACCGACGGCATACAGCTGAACGCCATCCGCACCGAGCTGTTTTGCCAGAGCGAGAGATTCAAACAAAGGCTGACCGAGCAAGTCTGCAATAATTCCGATTTTCATATTCAAGAGTTCCTTTCATTTTATATAAATTTGAATTTCACCTTAATATGAACCCGTTTGAAAAAAAGTCAAGTTAAAAACCTGACTTTTTCCGCAGATTTACGCAATCATGCCGCTGTTCCGGTCCTCAAAGATCTTTTCCGAAGCTGCCCCAAGGAACGCGCCAGCAACCGCAGTATCGACATCCCCGAATTTGAGTGTAACGTTATCAACGCCGCTGACTTGGATACTGTTTATGCCATCGGAATAAGTCAAGGTTGAAGCATTCCAATTACTGACACTGCCTCTTTCAAACCACAATGTCACGCTGCCACCGGAAAGCTGTTCGATGGTATCATTGCCCCAGTTGCTTCCGAAACAGAAGACGTCATCTCCGCCGCCGCCGTGCATGGAATCGTTGCCGCTGCCGCCGATGATTATATCGTTCTTGGCACCGCCGACAATGCGGTCATTACCGGCATCACCAAAGAGG
>JAZUCU010000015.1:0-66905 GCA_045639325.1 Victivallales bacterium | reverse complement strand
AAAATTTGGGGTAAAGACTGGCATCGCCGTTTGGGGCGTTCCGCAAGGAATGGCACATACGGTGATGCCATGAGGTCTCGGATATGTCATTGCCACCACGATGCCGTCCATTTCTATCGAAAGGCCGTCAACGTGGCGGCTGTCATTATGCGAGTTCATTTGGTTTTATCCCCAGGGTTGCGCTGCGCTTACCCTGGGCTGTTTGACTCTTGCCGCCCATTCAGGGCTGATTTTGCGATTTATCAATGTTGCTACGGACAGGAAGTTTTAACTTGTATCATAAAAATCTGACAAAATCACTTTTCAAAAATCAGAAAATCTTCCGTTCAAATGACGGTTAAAAGCCCTTTTTCTGATAAATTATGGGATATCTGTGGATTTGTTTTGTGTTTTTCCGCAAATCATAAAGTCCGTCTTGACTTTTTTCAAAAACGTGATATATTACTCATCAAGTGTTACTTAATAAGTAAATGTCAAAAAAAACAAACAACTCCGGAGAGAAAAATGATGAAAAAAATGATGTTGGCTGTTCTCGCTGCAGCAACCGTAATCGCAATGACTGGTTGTTCTTCCTTTACCTCTGCTGCAAATCTGAATCAGGTGAAAATTGTTCCCGGCGCTCAGCCGCAGGATTATCAGGCTCATGTCCATGCGGAAGTCTGGGGCGTATACCTCCTCAGCGCAATTCCGCTCTTCAGCGGCAGCACTGTCACTCCCGGCCGTTGCACATTCTTCAACGATACCGTTAACGTTCCCAGCGCAGTCGGCATGGTCACAAAAATGACTCGCAAACGTTTGAACTCTGACAAAATCTACAACCTGCAGACTACCACTGACAGCTCCTGGTTGATCCCCACCGGTCTCTTCTGGTATAAGAGCGTTCAGGTGTCCGGTAACGTCAGCAGATAATCGCTGAATACGGCAGAATTTACGCATCGGCACCTGAAATGCCGGTGCGTTATTTTTAGAATACTTGAATAAAATTATAACGAATTGATATGAGTGCTGAACAACGGACTGTTTCTGTTCTTGAACGGGCGAAACGTGCTTTTCTGCAGATGACCACTCCCACCGGTTTCGGGTCGGAGAATGGTTTGTATTGCAGTATTCATCTGGTGAATATTCCCCCGATGATGGCGCGGGTTTTTGCTATTCATAAGCACATTTATGCGCTCTGCGGCGGAGATTCTGTTTTTGATTTTGCCGCATCCGAAGAACGGCTCGATACGGTCTATCGTAAATTGCATGAATTGGCAATGTGCTGTCATGACAATATGAACGAAGTCATGGCGCTCAGTCAAAAAGCCGGTAAGGAGCTGATGTTGGGTGAACTGCCGGAATTCTATTGGCGTCTTACGGATTTGACAGCCACGCTTTTGAATGCGGCAGAGCTGCATACCCGTGTGACCCGTGCCGCCGGCAATAAAAGCAGATCCGACTTTGATTTGATTCTTGGCCGTCTCTCTGCCATGGGCGGCGAAGTCCCGGAATTGTTCCTGTCAAACCAGGAAGTCAAATTATATCATTTCCTCCACGATTATCTGAAGGCGAATTATCACACCATGGAACGGTATCATGTCCGCTTCCGCAGTCATTTGCCCAAACCGGAGCAGGAACGTTATAATAAAGCATTTACGTTATTTACAGAAATATATTCACAGGAAAACAGCAAACTTACAGCCACGGAGGCAGGTTCATGATCGCAGACGTTTTGTATTGTGTCAGTTTTATCGACGAAAGTGAAGGGAACGGCTCCGGTGCCGAATTTCTTTCCGCATTTGATTATAATATCAGTACATGGAAAGATGAGGAATCCGGTCAGGTCCGTCAGACTTTGTATTTCATGACTCCGGAAGAAGCCGATGAAGCATTGGCATTTCTCGAAGCAAATGCTGCAGAATGGCGCAGCTTTGATGTGGTGTTCCATACCTTTGAACGTCATGACCTGCCCAAGGAAAACTGGGCGGAAGTCTGGAAGATTCACTTCAAGCCGCTGGAAATTTCCCCCCGTCTTCTCGTTCGCCCCAGTTGGGAAAATGTCCCGCAGAAAGATGGTCAGATCCAATTGGTGCTTGACCCCGGAATGAGTTTCGGAACCGGTCAGCATGCTACCACAAAATTCTGCCTAGCATCCATTGATGAATTCCTGCAGAAAGCAGATCATCCGTTGACCGTTCTCGATGCCGGTGCCGGTTCCGGTATTCTTGCTATTTCTGCCGTACTGCTTGGCTGTGCCGTGCCGGTCCGCGCGTTTGATATTGACCCGGATACCATCCCGGTTGCCCGCGAAAATACAGAACGGAACGGAATCAAGGAATCCGACATTGAATTTGCGGTATCTGCTCTTGATGATTATGAATCGGATATGCAGTATGATATTGTTGCAGCAAATATTCTTTCTTCCGCATTGATTGCCGGTCGGGAAAAACTTCTTTCTCTGACCAAACCGGGCGGATATCTGGTTCTTGCCGGTATTCTTGCCACAGAATATGACCGCGTGAAAGCGGCATTTGAAGAATTGGGCTGCAAGGAATTGCGTTCCACGCAGGAAAAAGAATGGCGCGGCGGTGCGTTCCTTGTCCCGCAGAGCCGTTAAGCTGGAGTTTTTGCAATGGAGATCACAGCCGGTAAATTGAAAGGTATGCCGTTGGCATCACCGGATGTTCACGCTCCGGTCAGACCGACGTCTGTCCGTGCCCGTCAGGCGTTTTTTGACAGTCTGGGCGATTTGAGCGGGAAGACTTTTGCCGATTTATGTGCAGGCAGCGGCGCGATGGGATTGGAAGCGATCAGTCGCGGTGCTGCCAATGTGGTCTTTGCGGAAAAAGATCAGGCATCGTTGCGTACGATCCGGAAAAATATTCAGCGTGCAGAACGGGTGCTGGGTGAAATCTCCAGCTTCATAGCGGAAGGTGAATTGCCGGGATCATGCGGACGTTTGATGCGTTATCCGAAGCCGGATATTTTGTTTGCAGACCCGCCGTATGCGGATTCGGCGGACATTCTTCCGGCATTGACGGAGAATGAAATTTTTACGAATTGGGCAGAGGGCGGAAGGCTCTATTGGGAGTTTCCGCCGGAGAGTTGTGCGCCGTTGCGTCCGCCGAAGCCGCCGTGGAAAATTTCACAAATTCGTAATTTTGGAGCGGTCAGATTTCTGATTTTGGAAGTTTTTCGATAAAAAATGAAAGAAAATGCAAAAAAAACGCAGAAAAATTGATGTATTGATTTGACAACTTGCGTTTTGCATTGTATTTTACAGGTAATATTATTGTTTATTGGAAAAATATTTATTTATAGATAGGAGATATCGATGAAAATTGCGAACAGAATCTTGAATATTCTGGTGCTTGTCGCAGCACTCGGGGCAGCTGTATGTGCTTTCTTGCTTTTCCAGAAGAGAGAACAGATTACCAAAGGACGTCAGATGATGTCTGAAGCCGTAGTCAAAACGGTGAAAACGATTGACCCCGCTGCAAAAATATCCGTTGATGATATGTCCATTGCCAAACCGGCAGCCGATCTTGCTGCTCCTTTGAAGGTTTTGGAAGACAATACACAGAAAATTGTGGATCAGCGCAATAAAATCGCTGCTTCTGTTGCTGCAATTTCCAACGCTGTCATGGGTTGGAGCGGCGATAACGCCAAGAAAACCGAAGATTTCTCTGATTACGCTGCAACCACTGCTTCCATTGATAAAGATGGTAAGACTGCTGCATCTTCTCTCGATCAGAATACGGAAATGGTTTCTGCACGCGGTAAATATTATATTGATCGCAACAGAAAAGTGCAGGCCGGCATCAATCAGCTTGTCAATACGCTCAAAGGAAAACGTATTTCTCCCGTCGATTTTACACCCGATGGCGATAAAGACAACAAAAAGCTGGTTGCCAATATGAATGAGTTGAACAATCGTGCAAGAATGTTGGTGAACCGTTACAACACATTTACCGGCCGCTATGCAGAAATCGCCCGGTTGATGGGGTTCAAAGTGCTTCCCCTCGGCTTGGAGCAGAATGACGGCAATTTCAATAAGAATCTTGCCCAGTATACCAGTAAGATAAAGGCTTTTATCGCGGAAAAGAAAAAATTGGAAGCTGAAAACAAAAAGCTGCAGGGACAGATCAAGTCTCTCAATGGTCAGATCAAGTCTCTCAATAATAAGTTGAAAAATGAAAAGAACAACGTTGCAAAGCTTGACGGTGAATTGAACAAAGCCAATAAAGAAATTGAACGCTTGAAAGATATTATCGACCCCACCTGGCGTGAACGCGAAGGTCAGAAAAATGTTGCAAAAACTGCGGTCGATGAAACTCCCCTTCTGCGTAAGCTGAGAGGTAAAGTCATCAGCGTCAATGAAAAATTCGGCTTCGTTGTTATCAACCTCGGTAAAGTCAATCAGTTTGAAGATATCAAGATCGATATCGATACCGGTAAGGAAGTTCCCACTGTCAGAAAAGTCGGTATCCCCGCAGATGGTATCATGACAGTTGCAAGTACTCTGGAACCCGGCAAGGCAGATTATGTTTGCCGCCTGACCGTTCTCCGTGTGGGTAAAGATTCTTCTATTGCCAATATCATTGTTACCAGAGGCGGCAGAATGCCGAAAGTCGGCGATGTCGTGTTCTTCTCTGAATCTGACGTCAGACAGATGAAAGAAATGCGCAACAATGTGAAGAAGACTCCTGCAGGCAATACTGCTTCTGCAGAAGATGCTGTGCTCAAAATGTAATCAGGTTTGATCCTGCAGAAGAAGGAGATTGATTATGTTTTCCTCACCGGTTTATCTTTCTACAACCATCCTGGCTCTCATTGCGCTCTTGGCTTCCATCGTATTTCAGCTGCTTGAAATGCGGGCATATCTGATGCTTCCGTTCTGAAAACGCGGCACAGTATGACTTACAGAGCTTTGATTGCCTTATGCGCATGCTTTGCGCTTTTGACCCTTTGTGTATCCTGCCATACGACGGAACAGGTGCGCAAAGGGTACAGTGTCCGCCCTATTAACAGTCCTGCCGCCTGGGAAACGAATCCCTACAGCGGTGCATTCCAGAATTGAGGATTGATTTTTTTGATTACTTCTGCTGTTTTCGTTTCAGCAGCAGATAGTTGATTCTGTCCGGAGCATACCGGAAGGCGGGGAGGGTTTTGAAATCGGTTTTACATTCTTCCAGCAGATTGGCGGCATCTTCTTCCAGTTTCTTTGACGGATAAGACGGGTCATTTGCCAACTGTTCAAAGACCATGAGTTTATCTTCCAGAGCCCGCGTGCGCCGGCTTTCACTGGAATCCCAAAGTATTGCTACAAGAATCAGTACAATCAGAATTACCGGCAATCCCCACAGCCAATACCGTGGCATTGTTGCGGTGGTATTTTCTCCGGGCTTCTGGTTGCGCTGTTTGATGGCCTGTTCGTTCTGTTTTTCGTAGTCGAGACGTTTTGCAGAAATGGTATGAACATCCGGAACAAGTTCTTTTGCCGGCGCTGTTTTCTGACGGATTGTCCAGATTTCCTTTAGCAGTTCTTCCATATTGGCGAACCGGTCATCGGCATCTTTCTCCATCATCTTTGCCACCAGTTTTGCCACATTGGTGGGGATGGATGGAACGAGTTTATCGAGCGGTTCGGCTTCTTCTTCAAAATGCTGTTGTGCAACACTGGTTGCCGTTTCCCCGGCGAATGGCAACTTCCCGGAGAGCATTTGATATAAGGTGATGCCCAGACTGTAAATATCGCTTCTGGTATCCAGTTTTTCCCCTGCAAATTGTTCCGGACTCATATAGGAGGGACTGCCGGAGATTTCCATATCTTCCGCCCATTCCCGCTGCTGCATAGCCAAACCCAGGTCGGTCAGCTTGACGATACCTTTTTCGGTCAGCATAATATTTTCCGGCTTTACATCCCGGTGAATGATGCGACATTCATCCCAGGCATAAAACAACGCTTCTGCGACTTGTTGAATAATATGCAATGCTTCATCAACGGAAAACTGTTCCACCCGTTTCAATCGTGTCCGCAGCGTTTCGCCTTTGATGTACGTCATTGCCATATAAATATATCCCTCGTCGGTGCCGACGGCATAAGATTGTACCAGATTGATATGACTGAGGCGGGAGGCGGAGCGTGCTTCTTTCATGAACGCCTTGACATTTTTCTCGTTCATGGATTTTTCTTTGAGGACTTTCAGCGCAACGGGCCGGTCGAGTGTGATCTGTGTTGCTTTATAGACATCCCCGACTGCACCTTTGCCCAAATGACTGTTGATGACAAAGTCACCGATGATACACCCCTCATCAAATCGGTGTGCCGGAACAAGTATATTTTTTTTGCACCCCTGACATTCTGTACGGAACCCCATAGCGGAATCTTCGACAGAAATGGCAAAATTGCAAAAAGGGCAACTGAAACGCATGAGGGATGATCTCCTGTTCAAATTAAATTTTGTTACATTCTACTGTAATATGCGCCAAATCTTTGAAAAATCAAGCGAAATATACAGAAAAATCAAAGTTTTTTACCTATTCTGACTTTATTTTTTTATTAATCGGGTGTATAGTACGAAGAATCATTATTCGGAATTTCAGGAGTCATTATGTGCTGTAAAAAAGATTTACGGAAACCTTTTGATGTTTTATGGGCAGATTGTGATCTGTTTGAGAAAGCCCGTGCATTGGAAGGGGAAGTTTTTCGTGCGGTAAAAAATCGCCGGACCATTCGTTTTGAGGTCGATGGCGTCGGATATTTTATGAAATATCACGGTCCCGCTGCGTGGGGGGAAATCCTGAAAAATCTTTTCCAGTTCAAACTTCCTGTCCTCGGCGCAACCAATGAATATGATGCGATCCGCCTTCTGGAAAAACTCAACATTGATACCATGAAGATCAGTGCTTATGCGGTCAAAGGCTGGAAGCCTGCCGGACTTCATTCCTTCCTTATTACGGAGGAATTGACGAATCGGATCCCGCTGGAAGACTTCTGCCGTAACTGGAAAGATAACCCGCCGGATCCTGCATTGAAACATGCATTGATCCGCAATCTGGCAGATGTCTGTTCGTTGATGCACAATTCCGGTTTGAATCACCGGGATTGCTATCTTTGCCATTTTCTTCTCAATGAAGAATTATTCAAACAAGGCAAAATCTCTCTGACGGTTCTTGATCTTCACCGTGCGCAGATTCGCAAACAGATTCCCCGCCGGATGCGAATCAAAGATCTTGCCGGAATCTTTTTCTCCTCTATGGATTTCGGTTTGAATAAACGGGATGCCTTGCGTTTTATTGCGGAATATGAAAAACGCAAAAAACTTTCACCGGGATTATGGCGGAGTGTTCTTACTGCTGCCGCCCGTCTTTACCGTAAAGAATACGGCAGAGCATGTCCGTACGATATTTGATGTTATTCAATTTTTAATTAAAATAAAGGAACTTAAACATGTCGAAATTAGCTTGGCTAAACTTTACGCAGAAAATAGATGAAACTATTTTCAATCGTGGGGACTGTGTTTCACCCGATTACTGTGGTGCACGCTGGATGACATTACTGCCGGTCCTGGCTGGTATTGCTGGCGGCGTTTACTCATTTTTCTATAATGGTTTTGCAAAAGTTACAGACAGTGAATTTTCACTGTTACAGTATTACGTATTGATTATATGGTTTCTTAATCAACTTTTTTATATCCGGCATGTATTTATTTTGCCGGGATTCTGGCGTAAATTCTTTTATCCGGTGTTTGTAACCGTGGTTACGGTTGTGACATTAGCATTGACGTTGTATCTGGTTTTCCTTACGCTTTGGATAATTACGATTTTTGCTGTTCTTATTATTCTTGCTATTTTTGGCGACGGTGGCGGGCGCAGAAGAGTGCTTGTAGAAAATTATGACGGAACATTTACGGAATATAGAGGTTGAGGTGTTACTATGATGTATACTGAAGTGAATGGAAAAAAATGCAGTAACGGCGTTTTATATACACTCTTGATTTGGATTCTGTCTATGTTCTTCTGCCTGACTGCTTTATTTGCAATCGGCGAAGATACAGATCTGCCGCTCAAAATGCGAATGGTACGTCCTTATGTCAGAGTTCTTGCCCTTTTTACAGAATCTGATTATTTCAAGAACCTGGATCGTAAGATGACCGACACTGCAATGGTTCCTAAATCTTTGCGCAGCGCGAGTGTTTTTGAACTTAAATTGGGGTATTTAACAAGATATACTGAGCTTGACAGTGTTGCAAAAGTCAATTGCTATTTAAGAAACAAAGCGGCGATCGATTTGGCATTAGCGAATGCGGATAAATCTGAAAAAATATTGGAAGCCTGGCATAATGGTGATACCACACCCAGCTCCCATGTGCATGATACCTTGGAGCAGATCAAGAAATTGCTCCATGATTTGGAGCAAAGTCCGGGCCGTGGTATGAAAGCCCATGATCAGTACAATGCAGAAACTTTGGCTTTGATTCTGTTGCAATCCGGAACAGGATTTGAATACAAAGTTGATTCGGTCTGTGCGGATACTGCGACATATTCCAAAGAGAGTACAATCACGGTCAATGGCTATATGAAATTTAATGCGGAAGATTACCGCAATAATTTCGAACGGTATATCAAACCTTTTGAATTCAGCGTGACCCGGGATAAGAAAAGACATAACCTTGCCATCTATCTGCTCGAAAAAGATGATTGCAGTGGTACTACTTACTGGGGAGAAAAATCTCAGTTCGATTTTGAAACGCTGTGGGGCATGCTCGGTTTCAAAAAGAACGGTGATGCAAAGACTGGCATGTTTTCTGAAATTTCCCTCACACCGGAAAAGAAAGTATCCATTTCTTGTGACAGACTTTCCTGGATATCCGGTGATGACTTCGATACCATCATGGTCAATTTACGTCCGCAGGGATGGTGCAAGTGGAATACCACACTGAAATCTGTTGAAGAAACCGTCTTTAATAAATTGAAATCTGCCAGTGCACTTGACGTTGCTGCTCCCGCTTATTCTGAACGCATAATTCCGGCAACTGTCACCACCGGCAAACATGCGTCTTTAAAGCATGTGTTCTTTGATAAGGCTTCCGGAATTGCTCCGGATGCGGTTGTCAAGCCCATTATTTCTACCGCTCAAGTATTCAGAAATAAGAAAAATGCGGCTAAAACGGGGAATGTGTCTCCGGTTATCAAACATGTCGTTCATCAGTTGCTGACTCCGGAAGAAAAAGTCACCGTTGCGGATGATTTGATTGGAGAAGGCAAAAAACTGGATGATAAAGGCGATTATGTCGGTGCCTATAAATTATACAAAGAGGCGGCTGATTTGGGTAGTGACAAAGGCCGTTTGAAGTGCGCTACTCTGCTTGCTAAGAACAAGGTTACTTATAACGATAACTACGGGAATAATATCAGTTTTGAAATCGCAAGACAATTTGCTGCTGAGACATTGGAAAAATCCCAGAGTAAAGAACATAAGGGTACGGCATGCAATATCCTTGGTGTCTTGCACAATATCGGCGGTAACGGTCTTCTGCGGAGTCGCTCTAGCGCCATAAAATATTTTGAACAGGGTGCAGCGCTCGGTGATGAGTTCGCTATTAAGAATCTTGGCGAATTGTGCCCGGAAAAAGTACCTGCACCAAAAGCCACACCTGCACCGAAAGCAACTCCTGCACCTGCGCCGAAAGCCGTCCCTGCACCTGCGCCGAAAGCTGCACCTGCACCCAAAGCGCCTGTTGTTAAACCGGCTGCAGAGAAGCGCGAACCGTCTCCGGAAGAAAAAGCCGCAGCGGCTCAGGCAAAAATCACGGAAGGCGGAAAACTTGAGAAATGCGGTGATGATACCGGAGCCTATAAATTGTACAAAGAGGCGGCTGATTTGGACTATGATAAAGGTCGATTGAATTGTGCAATTCTGCTCGTACAGGACAGAGTTATTTATAGAAATAACCGTGGAACCGATATCAGTTACAAAGTGGCAAGACAATTTGCCGCTGAAACATTGGAAAAATCGAAAGATAAAAAATACAGAGGGATTGCATGTAATCTCCTTGGTATTTTATACAATACTGGCGGGAAGGGGATTCGCCGGAATGTTTCCCTTGCCATAAAATATTTTGAACAGGGGGCTGCGCTTGGTGATGAGAATGCCATTAAGAATCTTAAAGATATGCGCAAGTCACGGAAGAGCCGCCGCTGATTGCCCTTATTGTATTTAACAGGTGATTTATGAATTTGAATGAAAACAGCAGCAACGTGAAATATGCTGCTATCTTCCTCAGTGGATCCGGCACAAATGCCATCGCGCTTTTGCGGGATATTCAGAACGATCCCGCATCGCCGTGGCGCGCATCCGTTCTGGTGACCGATAAACCGGAGACCAGTCGCGCAAGAGAGATTGCCAGAGAATTTTCTCTCCCGCTGGTGGAACACGATATTGATGCTTTTTATAAAGCCGAAGGTTTGGATAAAGTAACTATCCGCACCGAAGAGGGCATGCGGATCCGGGAAAAATGGACCGATGTCCTGCGCGAAAAACTCAAAGGATATCCCATCGATTTCGGAATTCATGCCGGGTTTACAACTTTGTGCAATATCACCAACGATTATCCCTGTCTCAACATTCACCCGGGCGATTTGACGGTGATCGAAAATGGCATTCCTCTTTTTGCAGGACTTCATATTGTCCCCACAGAAACTGCCATTCTCCGTGGTTTTTCTGCCATTCGCAGCAGTGTCATTGTTGCGGTTCGGGTTGAAACCGGGGGCGCCGGAATGGATGAAGGGCCTGTGCTTGGTGTTTCCGACTTTCTGCCGCTTGATTTACAGGGGCACACGCTGGAAGAATTGCAGGCGGTCAAGGATGCCCGTGCCGGGAAAAAGCCTGCGGAATATAAGAATGACCTTCTCCGTCAGATTGCGACCGCGAATGTGGATCGTTTGAAAGAATGTGGCGATTGGAAAGTATTCCCCCGTGTCGTGCGTGATTTTGCAAACGGACATTTCTCATTCAGCCCGCTCCAATATAAAGGACAGGAAATCATCACAGTTTCTTACGAAGACGGCAAGGAGCCGAGACCGGTTCTGAAATAAGAGATTTCAATTACGGAAGATAATGACTGCTTCACTATGATGTGATGCAGTCATTTTTTTTCACCTGGCGCATCGAGAATGGCGATGCCGGATGTCAAAAGTCTTTTCCAGTCCGGATCATCTTTACGCAGCAGACAGACAGCTTTTCTGATATTAACATAATCCAGATGTTTCTCTGTCGCATCGTTGATTTTATAATTGCCGATTGCCACGTCAGCTTTCCCCGCACGGAGCAGGGAGGGAATTCGCAACGAATGGGTAACCGTGCGGAATTCAACCGTCAACGCGGATTGCTCTGCAATTTTGATCATATCCCGGATGGTTTGCTGGGCCGGAGGGCGTTCCTTATCAATCAGGCATACAAACTTGCCGGATGCGGTGATGGTATGGAATCGGGTCTGATTGACGTACAAATACCGTTTTGTATTCTCTTCCTTTCCGGGAGTACGGAAAAGTGTACATCCGGAGCATAAGAGGAGCAGGGGGAGAAGCAGCTGATACAGATGTCGGTTCATCAGTCCACCGGCATAAAGACTGTTTCTTTCTGATATTTTCTCCCGTTTTTCGGGAGATACAGCAGATAGAAATTACCTTTTGTATCCAACACGGCAATGGTTCCGGAGGCTTCCAGATGGAATACAAAGGCCGGATCCCCGCCCCGGGTTTGCGGTGAAACCGTTTCCGGAATGACAGCACTTTCTTTTACCAGTGTTTCCGTGTTGATGACTTCGATTTCCCCGCGGACTTTTTTACAATGAATCAGATATTTGCCGTCTCCGGTGATGGCATTGAATCCGGCGTTGTTGCCGTTCAGTTCAAAGAATTGCCGGTTGCGCAGGACAACAGCGGAAGAATTCTGGAGCGGATTGGCGGCGCAGAAAAGTTGTTTATCATTATCAATAAAAATAATCTGAGAGAATGGATAATTTTCCGGCGCTTTGATGCTGGTGATCGGGCGCATATCAGAAACTTTATGAAGGGTAATTTTGCCGCTGGATGAGCTGACGGCAAAGAATTTTCCATTGGGAGATAAGGCGATGACCGGATTCACATCATTGGTCCGGATCGTTTTGGGGAATTGTGTAATATCTTTTTCAAACCGCCAGACTTGTTTTTTTTCCCGATGGGCAATGTAGATGTGCCCGTTGTAGTCTGAAATCATGGAGCCGCTTACAGCATCCGGCAATTGACGGAATGCGGTTTCTTTGCCGCTTTTCAGATGAAAGACTGCCAACCCTGCATTCTGTTTCATGACAGGCTGGGCATTGCACAATGCCGCGATTTGCTGTGTGCCGTTGATAAAACAGAGCCGTGTGATGACACGTTCCGTTGTGAGAATGCGGATGATATTCCAGTTGTGGGAATTCATCAGAATAATGCGGCTGCCCCAGGGGCCTTCCACTTTCCCCGTTGTTTCGACAATGGCAAACAGACTTTGGTCGAGAGATAATTGTACATCCGGCAGGCGGACACCCTGAACCGTTCCTGCTATCCGCAGCGGAGTCCATTGTATTCCCATTGGTGACTTTGCACCGGTGATTTCAGCGGCAAGGGAGTCCGGGGGAAGCGGTGTTTCTTTTTTCCATTTCTGTTTCCGGATAGTTTTCAACCCACCGCCGGGGAGAGTGACAGTGCCGTCCGGATTCCGTTTGACGACCCGGATCCGTCGGTTATCGACAAAGATTTCCGGTTTTTCTTCCGTCGTTTCTTCCTGTACGCCGGGGACATCCTGAATTTTCAGGACGCCGTTTTCCAGTCCGGGCAGTTTGATCTTTTTCCGGGGCGGTTCCTGTTGCTGGGCAAAAAGTGTGCCCCATACAAAAAATAAAACGGAAACAGGGATGAGAATCTTATTTATTGATTGCATGGGGCATACTCCTTTGCGTTATCTTTTTTCAGCGCAGACCGACTGCTTTACGGACGGCACTGAGGGTTTCGTTTGCGATGTTTCTTGCACGTTCCGCACCTTTGCGCAGGACTTCATCGATGTAACCTTCATCCGCGAGGATTTCTTCCCGGCGTTTACGCATGGGAGCAAAGAAATCCATGTAGATTTCGTACAAGGCCTGTTTTGCGTGACCGTAACCATAATTTCCGGCGCGGTATCTTGCTGCCATTTCTTCCTGCTGGGCAGGGGTGGCGAACAATTTATAGAGCTGGAAAATATTGCAGGTATCGGGATCTTTCGGGTCTTCCAGACCTTTGGAATCGGTGAGGATGGACATGAATTTCTTCCGTACCGGTTTGGCTTCTTCAAACAGCGGAATGGTGTTGTTGTAACTCTTGGACATCTTCTGACCGTCTGTGCCGGGGATGACGGCTACATTTTCGTTGATGTAGGGTTCCGGCAGGGGGAAGATTTCTTCATAAGTCTGATTGAACTTGATCGCCACATCGCGGGTGATTTCCAGATGCTGTTTCTGGTCTTTGCCGACGGGAACGAGATTTGCTTTGTAAAGCAGAATATCCGCAGCCATCAATACCGGATAGTTGAACAAACCGGTATTGGGGATGATTCCATGGGCGACTTTGTCTTTATAACTGTGTGCACGTTCAAGCAATCCCATCGGGGTGAGACAGTTGAGTACCCAGGTCAGTTCGCAGACTTCGGGGACATCAGACTGTCTGAAGAAGATGGCTTTTTCCGGATCCAACCCGCAAGCCAGATAATCCAGCGCCACACCACGGACACGGGCACGGAGGTCTTCCGGTTTCGGTGTTGTGGTGAGGGAGTGCATGTCCGCGATGAAGATGACCGTTTCATCTGCCTTTTCCTGCAAAGCAATGGAAGGCTGGATAGCACCGAAATAGTTACCGATATGGAGAATACCGGAAGATTGAATACCTGTTAAAAGTCTTTTCATTTTTCTCTTTTCCTGTATACTCAGATTCCGGCAATGCTGATGCGGCAGTTATGGCCGTTGACATCGGTTTCAGCGGCATCGTTGTCGGCAAACACGATGGCATCGGTCAATGTTTCATTGCAGATATAATCGTTGAATGCTTTGACGGCGGCGGCGATTTCATCGTCACAGGCGATGGTCACTTTGATGTGACCTGCCACTTCCATATCGGCTTCTTTACGCATGTTCTGAATCTTGCTGACAACTTCACGTGCGAAACCTTCCTGAATGA
Organism: Victivallales bacterium; assembly: GCA_045639325.1. Taxonomy (GTDB): domain Bacteria; phylum Verrucomicrobiota; class Lentisphaeria; order Victivallales; family UBA1829; genus RGIG8244. The sequence continues at coordinate 52,691 of JAZUCU010000015.1, read as the reverse complement.
GAGCTTCATCCAGAGCGGTATCCAGCGCAACAGTCACACCGTCACCGGCAGCAACACAGATGCCCGGTTTTTCGTCACGGACAACTACGATGTCTTCTGCGTTGAGGTCGACTGCTGTTTCTGCATCGACGGTGAGGTGATATGCTTTGCCGCCGAGGATGTCTGCGATATCAGAAGAAGACAGCTGTGTGATCAGAGAAGCTGCAAGTTTCATCTTGGGACCGAGTTTACCACCCAGTTTCTTGAAGTTGGCTTTTGCGGAGAGATGAACCAGTTCTTCTTCCCGTTCCAGCAATTCCACGGTACGGACGTTCAATTCTTCTGCGATGAGGGCTTCGGATTTCTTCAGCAGTTCCCGGTTTTCGCGGTCGATGGAGACCACGATTGCACGGGCGAGAGGCTGACGGACTTTCAAAGATCTCTGTGTGCGGAGGAAGCGGCCGAGAGATACGGTCTGACGTGCCAGTTCCATCTGACGTTCGAGAGAGGGATCGCGCTGGAATGCACCGGTTTCCGGGAAGTCACAGAGGTGAACGGATTCCGGCATTTCTTCGTTGCGGAGAGAACGGTAGATTTCTTCTGTGAGATACGGAATGAAGGGAGCAGCCGTTTTTGCGAATGTGATCAGCACGTAGTACAGTGTGGCATAAGCTTCTGCTTTGTCGGTATCGTTTTCGCTCTTCCAGAAACGGCGGCGGCTCAAACGGATGTACCAGTTTGTCAAGTCTTCCACAAAGGCTTCGAAACGTTTTGCTGCACGCTGCAGCTGATATTCATCCATGGCAGAACGGACTTCGGCGATCATGTCTTCCATGGAGGAAAGAATCCAGCGGTCAAGAGCATTGCTGCAGTTCGCCGGAGCCTTGGGTTCACCCTTCGGCGGTTCCCAGTTGTCAAGGTTCGCGTAAGTCATGAAGAAGTTGAAGCTGTTCCAGATGGGGAGCATGACAGAGCGCATGACTTCCTTGATGCCGTCTTCGGAGAACTTCAAGTCTTCCGCGCGGACAACCTGGGATTCCAGCAGGAACAGACGCAGTGCATCCGCACCGTACTGATTCACAACATCCAGCGGGTCCGGATAGTTTTTCAGACGTTTTGACATCTTCTGTCCGTTTTCCGCCAGGATCAGACCGTTGACGACAACGTTTCTGGCAGGCGGCTTATCGAAGAGCGCGGAAGCCAGAACAACGAGAGTATAGAACCAACCGCGAGTCTGGTCAAGACCTTCTGCGATGAAGTCGGCGGGGAATACGCTTTCGAAGTGTTCTTTATCTTCAAACGGGTAATGTTTCTGTGCATAAGGCATGGAACCGCTTTCGAACCAGCAGTCCAGAACTTCCGGTACGCGTTTGAGGATGGCGCCGGATTTGGAGCGGATTTCCAGTTTATCCACAAAGTGCTTGTGAATGTCGGTAATCTTTTCGCCGGTCAGTTCTTCCAGTTCGGCAACGGAGCCGACGCAGATTGCTTCGCCGGTTTCTTCATTGCGCCAGATGGGAAGCGGGCAGCCCCAGTAACGGTTACGGCTGATTGCCCAGTCGCGGGCATTTTCCAGCCATTTACCGAAACGGCCTTCTTTCAGGTGTCCGGGAACCCAGGACATCTGAGAGTTTGCTTTGAGCATTTTTTCCTTGATGGGATCGATTTTCACGAACCATGTGGAAACGGCTTTATAAATCAGCGGGGAATCATCGCGCCAGCAGTGGGGATAATTGTGCTTGATGGTACCGCGATGAACCAGCTTGCCTTCTTCTTTCAGACGCTGCATGATGTCTTTATCGACATCTTTCACAAAGCGGCCTTCGTAATCCGGTACATCTTTTGTGAATTTACATTCTGCATCAATGGGGCAGACAGCCGGGATGTTGTTGGCTTTCCCTGCCGCCGCGTCTTCTTCCCCGAATCCGGGTGCAATGTGAACAATACCGGTACCGTCTTCCGTGCTGACGTATTCCGCATTGATGACGCGGAAAGCACCTTCTTCTGCCAGATTGGCGAAGTAGGAGAACAACGGTTCGTAATGGAGTCCGGCAAGATCGGAACCTTTGAATTCCTGGACAACTTCCGGCAATTCTTTGCCATAGTAAGCGGCGAGACGGGCTTTTGCGATGATGTAGAAGTCGTCACCGTCTTTGACTTTTACGTAATCCACTTCCGGACCGGTTGCCAACGCAGTGTTGGAGGGGAGAGTCCAAGGCGTGGTTGTCCAAGCCAGAATGTAAGTATTTTCCTGATCTTTGAGTTTGAAGCGAATCGTGATAGCCGGGTCTGTGACTTCCATATATCCCTGGTTTGCTTCAAAGTTGGAGAGCGGCGTACAGCAGCGTGCGCAATAGGGGAGGATTTTGTAACCTTCGTAGATCAAACCCATATCCCAGAGGCGTTTGAAGATGTTCCAGATGGATTCCATGTAGTTGAGGTCCATGGTGCGGTAGCCGTTTTTGAAGTCGACCCAGCGGCCCATACGGCGGACGATGCTTTCCCATTCGCTGGTGTAGCGGAGCACGATACCACGGCATGCTTCATTGAATTTATCCACGCCGTAATCTTCGATTTCACGTTTACCGGAAAGTTTCAGCTGCTTTTCCATTTCGTATTCCACCGGGAGACCATGGCAGTCCCAGCCGAATGTGCGTTCGCAATATTTGCCGCGCATGGTCTGATAGCGGGGAATAACGTCTTTAATGGTACCTGCGAGCAGGTGACCGTAGTGAGGCAGACCGGTTGCAAAGGGAGGTCCGTCATAGAAAATGAATTCGGGAGAACCTTTCCGGTTGCTGACAGATTTGTTGAATACATTGTTTTCTTCCCAGAAACGAAGTGTATTTTCTTCGATTTTCGGGAATTCCGTTTGTTGTGAGACTGCTTTGAACATAATTTCTGTTCCTGTTTATGTTGATAGTTGTTATGCTTGATTTTCTAAAACCATTCCATGAATCCGGCTATACGGAAAACGCATCACCGGACCCGTTGTGCCGGGGGCATCCCCAGCCAATTCAAAAACCGCCACTTCTGCCTGAATGTCACGAACCGCCTGAACACGTATCTGTCTGCCATCCGAAAGCGTGCAGATGAAAGGCCCGGCCGCAGAGCCGTCCGCTTTATAGGCAATGCGTTCCATACGTTCTTTGCTCCAGAGGGTCGGGTCGGCATCTTCCCGTTCAATCTGTTCCGCAGCGGCTTTTTCTGCTGCTTCAATCTGAGCGGTACGCAAGGCAACGGCTTCTTCCTTCTTCTGCTTCTGCTGCTGCTTGATCATGGTCGGACTGCCTTCCAATGCGCGGAGTGTGAACCAGATAATCAACGGGTAAATGAACGGAAGAAGTATGCCCAGAAAGAAATGCAGATGAGGTGCACGGCCCTTGTTTTCTGCAATATTCCCTGCCCATGCCGCAGAGGTGAGCAATAATATGGCGGCAATCAATGCGCCGAGAATGTAGTCCGCCCGAATATTCCACGGTAAATCAATGACAGAAATAAACCAGTTGCCGACGTTACAAAGTATGTCGATCAGTCCTTTAAAAATTGCTTCCCGCATATCGCTGTTTCTCCGTAAGTTATTTTTATACTTTACGACTCTGCTCTTTTTTTATTATTTATAAAGAACAGTTGATACAATATAGCACAATTTTCGCATTTTACGAATTTTTTTTCAAGGAATATTCTGCATTTTTTTGTGTTTTTTTCACAGCTCCATCCGGAACAGCCGGATCCCTTTGCCGTCCGCTGGGATTTTGTACTCTTTTTCCGCCCCGTCATGACGCTTTATTTTCAGCATAATCGCATGATCCGCTTGACGGAGAAATAAGTCCGATGTCCCGCCTGCATTGTCCCGGTGTTGAATATACAAACGGTTTTCCCAGTACATGCCGTTTAGTGCGTTGGCGCGTAAAATGTGGAATGTGCCCATTTCCTCCAGTGGCAAAAATGTTTGAGTCAGATTCCGTTTCCCGTCCGGTTTGGCTCCGGCGTATTGCAGTACCGGAATTTTTCCATTCAGATGATGCAATGCATCCTGTGTGTACTTTTCCATTTTTGGAATAAACAACAGTTCACACCGTTCGATCTGGCGGGTCGTGCAGCTTTGTAAAATGTTGTATGCAAAACTTTTGTCCGGGAGCGATATGACCTTGATCGATTTGCTGTCCGGTGTGTGAATGCACAGCGAATATCGGGTCCCATCCGTGAATAACAGTACTTCCGGTGTCCGGTGGATCCGCTGCCAATTCCAGAGGAACAGCAAGGTGCAGATCAGCAGGGCGGAAATGTACAGTGTCATTTTTCTGCGCCCGCTGAGAAACAGCAGAATCATGCCGATGAAGAGGAGGACAATCCACAGTGACGGACGCATCATCCAATCGCTGGAATCTGCAAACATTCCGGCAATGGCACACACTCCCTGCAAGCATAAAGTCAACATCCGGGCGAAAACGATTAACAGTGGTGTGACAAGACAGAAAAAACAGCATCCGGCAAAGAATACAAAACTCAACGTGATCAATGGCGCAGAAAACAGATTCGCCGCCGGACCGCCGGTTGACCACATGCCCTGATGGTAGATGGTCAACGGCAAGGAAATCAGCCATGCCGTCAGACAGCTCAAGACAAGCAGAAGCAGTTTATGTTTGATTCGTGCCATCCAGACATATTGCGGCGAGATCATTCGGGATGGAGTGAGCAGCATCCGTGCTGTTTCCGGTGGCGCATAATGTTTCTGCCATGCAGTCAATTGCAACAGGGCCGCAACGGCAAGGAATGAAAATTGGAATCCCGCCTGAAACAATGCGGATGGATTCCATAATGTAAACAGAACTGCCGCCAGAAATAATGTGTTAAGCGTCAAAGTCCGCAAGTGAAACACCCGCAATCCGCAGAACAGGGCAAACATGAGAAATGCCCGGAATGCAGGGAGTCGCATCCCCGTACTTTCCGCATAAAGAAATGTGAGCAGGATAACAATCATGTACCGGATTTTGTACGGAACCGGTGCGAAGATCAGAAACAGAACCAATGCAAAAAGAGAAATATGTGTTCCGCTGACGGATATGATGTGGATCATTCCGCTAGCCCGGAAGTCTTTCAAGGTTTCCGGATCGGCACTGCGCAGACCGAAAAATAATCCCGGGATCAATGCTTTGATTTCCGGATCGGGAATGTGGGCGCAGATACGTTTCAGCAATCGGTTCCGCATGTCATACAAAAAGCGGTAATAACCCTTGCCTGTGCGTAGTATTTTCGCCTGATCTGCCCGGAATTCATAGAAAATCTTCTGCCGTTCCTGCCATTGACGGAAATCGAAGCCTTCCGGGTCGATTTGTGGTGAATGACGCAGAAAACTGCCGGTCGCAATGAGTTCATCGTCATAACCGCAATTCCATTTTTCATAATCTTCTTTCGACAGAAGAAACGTGACTTTAGCCTTTATGTTCTGCCAATTCTCAGTTGGTGCCGGACGGAATTTCAACAGTTCCGCTTGAATTCTGCGCCGCGGATAAAGAAAGGGCAGATCCGTTGCCAGAGCATCGTCTGTAATGCGGAATATACCTTCACCGCATCCGGATTCGCCGCGCAAGGCTTTCAGTAACGGTTCCTGCTGTAAGGCATGGTTGTGATAACAAATGGAACAGGCGGCAAGGCATCCGGGAATCAGAAGTCGCAGAATCAGGTTCCGCACGGAACAGCATAAAACGCCGAATCCCGCCAGACCGCACAGGGCAATGAATACGGTATAAAAAACAGAAAACCCGGTTTGCTTCAGGAGCAAACCGGGAATACAGACTGCGCATACGGCAGAAAACATCAAAACAGCTGGATATTTTCTTGCGAAATCATCCGTAAAACTGATCCACTGCTTTCTGCCGATTTTCATCGGACGATTATTCCGGCATCAAAGTTGCCATAATCGCTTTCTGAATGTGAAGGCGGTTTTCTGCTTCATCAAAGACGATGGAGTTGGGGGAATCCATCACTTCATCTGTGATTTCTTCGCCGCGGTGTGCGGGGAGACAGTGCATGACGGACACATCTTTTTTCGCCAATGCCAACTGTTTGCCGTTCAACTGATAAGGCTGCAGAATACGCATGCGTTCTTTTGCTTCTTCTTCAAAGCCCATGCTGACCCAGACGTCAGTATAAATGAAGTCGGCACCATCCAGTGCTTCCTTCGGATCTTTTGTCCAGCTGATTTTGCCAGTACCGTTTGCATAATTCAGAATGGAATCTGCCGGGCGGAATTCTTCCGGAGCTGCAATGGCAAATTCAATACCCGCGATCTTGCTGACCAATGCCAGAGAGTTGGACATGTTGCTTGCACCGTCGCCCAGGTATGCCATCTTGACGCCGTCCAGTGTGCCTTTCTTTTCCAGAATGGTAAAGAGGTCGCCAAGAGCCTGACAGGGATGATAATCGTCTGTCAATGCGTTGATGACGGATGCAGTACCATGTTCTGCAAGACCTTCCACATCAGACTGTTTGTATGTGCGGATGACGATACCCTGCAGGTAGCGGCTGAGAACTTTTGCGGTATCGTGAATGGTTTCACCTCTGCCCATCTGTGTCTTGCCCATATCCAGAATGACGGCATGACCGCCCAGTTCGTGGATACCGACTTCAAAGGAAACACGTGTACGGGTGGAGGATTTTGCAAAAATCACCCCGATGCTCTTGCCGGCAAGCGGTTTGATTGCATTCGGTGAAAAACGTTCCCGTTTAATTTTTGCAGTCAAATCAAACAGACGCATCATGGCGTCGTGATCAAATTCTTCTCCAGTCAATAAGTGGCGGATCATGATTACTTACTCTCCTTATTCAGTTCTTTCAATCCAGATTCGATAATCTTCAATGCTTTTTCACATTCTGCACGGGTGACGACCAGCGGCGGCACAAGGCGCAGCACGGTTTCGCCCGCAGACAATGCAATCAGACCTTTTTTGCGCAAAATTGCCAACAAGCCTGCTGCCGGGCGGTCAAGAACTACACCGATCATCAGACCATGACCTCTGACGCCTTGTACGCAATCAAATTTTTCTGCAAGTGCAGAAAGTTTTTCCTTGAGGAATGCACCTTGTTCCACACAGTTTTCAAGGAGATTGTCCTTGATGATGGTATCCATAACAGCACATGCTGCGGCAGAAGCAAGGGCGGTTCCGCCGAATGTGCTGGCATGGGTGCCGGGTGTCAATACTTTTTCATGTTCACGACGGCACATCATTGCGCCCATCGGGAATCCGTTTGCAATGGCTTTTGCCATGGAGAATGCATCCGGGATAATATCGCCATGCATCCAGCCGAACAATTTGCCGGTACGCCCGAAGCCGCATTGAACTTCGTCAAACAGCATCAGAATACCTTTCTTGTCGCACAATGCACGGAGTTTTTTCAGATAGGTCTTGTCCGCAGGAATTACGCCGCCTTCACCCTGAACCGCTTCCAGCAAAACAGCGCAAGTATCTTTTGTGATTGCTTTTTCCACTGCTTTGATGTCGTTATAAGGCACAAACTTGAAGCCGGGCATATCGGGCTGGAATCCCTGACGGTATTTGCTTCTGCCGGTGGCTGCGAGTGTGGCAAGGGTTCTGCCGTGGAAAGAATCATTCATGCAGATGATTTCGAATTTCTTCTTGGCGGATCCCCATTTGCGGGCGAATTTGATCAACGCTTCATTGGCTTCCGCCCCGCTGTTGCAGAAGAAACAGACGCCGTCGAATGTGTTTTCGACGATCCGTTTTGCCAGTTCCGGCTGTTTTTCATTCAGATAAAGGTTGGATACATGAACCAGTTTCTGCGCCTGCTTGCAAATCGCATCAGTTACTGCAGGGTGACAATGTCCCAGGTTGCAGACTGCGATCCCGGCGGCAAAGTCCAGATATTTTTTGCCTTTGGCATCCCAGAGATTACATCCTGCGCCGCGAACGAACAACATATCAGCGCGACCATAAGTCTCCATTACATACTGCTGATACATTTCTGAAACCGCAAGTGTTTTATCAGTTTTCATTTAGCAATCCTTTCCTTAAAATCGAATGTAGCAAATCGCTAAATTAGCATAACTTTTTCAAATGTCAAGTAATTTTGCCTGCAATTTCGTCATATTTTTGAAAAAAATACAAAAAAAATCCGGAATATCTCCAAAAATCCCTATAATTAAAAAAGGCGCAGGTCGGCTGAGATGTTTTTTTCAGCCGCTGCGCCTTAATCAAAAAAAATTTTCCGCTTATTTCTTCGGCGATTTTTTACTCTTCTTTTCTTCCGGAAGTTCCAACTGGTCCAGAACACTCCAGGGGGATTCCTCCTCTTCAACAGCAAGTTCTTCTTTCTGTTTCTTTTTCGATTTTGTGCATTTGCATTTTTCCGCATTCAGATTTACATGACAGCCGGGGCAGATACCCTGACATTCTTCCGAACAGAGAAAACGCATCGGCACGGAAAGAAGAAGTTCTTCCCGGATTTCATCGGTCAGATCCACTTCCTGTTCTGATACCTTTTCACGCATAATACACAGGTCTGCCACCTGCAGCAACGTCTGAAATGTGGCTGCGCATCTGGCACATTCGGTTTCGATGGGAACTGCCACTTTGCCGCGGACGACCAGGTCCTGTCCTGCCATAGAGGCATAAAGATGATATTGAATATCGCCTTTTGCGGCAATGGTCCATTTGCTTTCCGTGAATTCCAGAATGTCGCTGGATTCGGTTCCGTCGACGGTATGGATTTCGCCTTTCGGGATATGACATGTATTGATAATAATCATAAAATCACCTTTATATTATTTGAATTTTGCATAAATGGCATCTGCCACACAGGGCGGAACAAATGCGGAAATATCGCCTTTGCATCGTGCGATTTCTTTGATCAGTTTGGAACTGACGAATGAATAATCCGGACTGGGCATCATAAAGAGTGTTTCGCATTTCTGATTGAGTTCCCGGTTCATGAGTGCCATCTGGAATTCATATTCAAAGTCGGAAACCGCACGGAGTCCACGGATTACGGCACAGGCATCGAATTCTGCAAGGGCATTCACCAGGAGTCCCTGGAAAGAGACGATTTCCACATTGGGGATATCCTTGCAGACTTCTTTCAGCAGCTGTACGCGCTCATCGAAAGTGAAGAGCGGCGTTTTTTCGCCATTGACGGCGGCGGCGACAACAACTTTATCAAAAAGCGCGGAGGCACGTTTAATGACATCGAAATGTCCGTTTGTGACGGGGTCGAAACTGCCCGGGTAGAGCACAGTTTTCATGATAAATTCCTTTCCGTTAAGAGATGATCCGGAGTATCGATTTTTAATTCGCCGGATTCTGTGTTATATAATCCAATTTCCCCTTTGACGGCATACGCCGGGAGAATATACATAAGACAAGATTTTTCTTCAATTGTTCCTGCGTGATGAAAATGCCCTGCAATCAGGGTATGAATCTTTTTCTTTTCCGCTTTACGCAATGCCATACGGACATATTTCTCCGGGAACGTCTTTTTATGAAATTGATTGGTGTGCCGCAATTTTTCCCGGATCTTCCAGGCAACAGTCATGCCGATGGAATGTCCAATGATCATGGCTAGTGCAGTGATGGGATTCCGCAGAACCATCCGGAGCAGAAAATATTTCCAGTCGGCAGAATTGATCCGGTCGCCATGGAGAAATTGCAAATTGCCGACGGTGAGGCGGCAGGGGTGGATGGCGGTAAAATATTTTTTCCGGTTCTGTGCGACAAAGAATTCGTGGTTGCCTTCCAGAAAATAAACGGTTCTTTTCTGCTTTTCTTCTTTGCACCATTGGAGGAAACGTTTCTGCGATTCGCTTTCGTACCATGGCAGAGCGAACCACAGATCATATATATCGCCGAGGAAAACCACGGGATAAGACGGGGGCAGGGCATGGATACGATCCAGCATCCGGAAGAAAGATTCGTCCGTCTCGGAATCGTTCAGATGTGCATCTGCGACTAAAATCAGCTTGTTTTCAGTAGAAATCATAAAAAAATCCAAAAAAAATCAAAAATTTTCTATTTTTCGACTTGACTTTTCAAAAAAGTGTGGCATATTATGTCTCAACACGCCAGCTTAGCTCAGTGGTAGAGCTGCTGATTTGTAATCAGCAGGTCGTTGGTTCAAGTCCGACAGCTGGCTCCATTTTTGTTTTAAAATCTTACCTTTCTCAATATTTTTCATCTTACCTGAATTCCTTTCCGTTCCAGCATCCGGAGAAGAAACTCCCCCGGAACATGTAAATTGCCGCTGCCGGTACACAATGAGATACCGGGTTGATTTTTGCCGTGATAATCGCTTCCGCCGGATTCCAGCATTCCCATTTCGCTGCAGACTGTATGGGCCAGTCTCTGCTGTTTTTCCGCATACATGCTGTAATGGGTCTCAATGCCGTCCAAACCTTCCGGTTTCAGAATCTTCAACATGCGGATCAAGGCCGCACGGGATTGTACGCACAGCATAGGGTGTGCCCAGATCGCAAGCCCTCCTGCCGCATGAATGGCGCGGATGGCTTCCGCCGGCTCAAACGGGGTTCGCGGAATGTAAGCGAATCCATTCCGCCCGAGACATTTTGTAAATACGGTTTTGATGGTATCGTAATAACCTTTTTCCACCAATGCGCGGGCAATGTGGGGGCGTCCCACGGATTCCCCGGCAGCAAAGCGGGCAACGTCATCTTCGGTAATATCGTATCCATGCTCCTTGAGCTTTTCCAGAATTTTCTGATTCCGCTGAAAACGATCATCCCGACGCTGTTCCAATTGCTTCCGCAGTGTTTCATTGGCGGGGTCAATGAAGAGTCCGACAATGTGAACTTCTTTCTTTTCGTAATGACAGGAGAATTCCAGACCGGCGATCCGGTAAAGAAAACGATCGGTTGGCGCAGATACGAATTCATCCAAGCCGGAAACCGTATCGTGATCCGTCAATGCGATTGCATGCAAACCTGCATCCAGGGCATTCTGTACCAGCATCGTCGGGGTATCCGACCCATCCGATGCCGTGCTGTGGGTATGCAAGTCAATATTTGAATCCGGATTTAACATCTGTGACTCCAGTTTTTGTTATTTTCAGACACCTTTGCATGGAATTTTCATTTTTGCAGAGATATCTCACCATAAAAATACTAATAATATAATCTATATTGTCGTTTTTTCAAAAGAAAGACTTGATAATTTTCAAAAATGTGGTAAATTAAAAGGATGATGTTTTTTAATTAACTGTTAACAAAAGGCTCGACATGAAGAAAAAAGTTGCAAAAACCGCTGTGGCGGTAACGGAGAAAGTTCAAGCTGTAAAGAAAACAGAAAAGAAAGTCGCACCTGCTGCAAAAAAAGCAGAAGTGAAGAAAGTCGCACCTGCCAAGAAAGTTGAAGTTAAGAAAGCAGAACCGGTGAAAAAAACAGTGCCTGCAAAGAAAGTTGCAGAAGTGAAGAAGGCTGCTCCTGCTGTTAAGAAGGCCGCCCCTGTCGCAAAAAAGGCAGAAGTGAAAAAAGCCGCCCCTGTCAAGAAGGCTGCCCCTGTTGCTAAAAAAGCCGCAGAACCGGTGAAAAAATCTGTACCTGCCAAGAAAGCCGCCCCTGCCAAGAAAGTTGCAGAAGTGAAGAAAGCTGCTCCTGCTGCCAAGAAGGCCCCCCCTGTTGCTAAAAAAGCCGCAGAACCGGTGAAAAAATCTGCACCCGCCAAGAAAGTTGCAGAAGTGAAGAAAGCGGAACCGGTGGAACATGTTGTCCGTCACAAAAAATTGCGTTTGAATAAGAAAGCAAAGAAATATTATACCAGTCTGCTCCTTGAGCTGCGCAGTGTCTTCTCCGAACAGGTGGAATTCCATAAGGAAGATGCCTTGTCTTCCAAGAAAGATTCTGCCGGAGAACGTGCCGGTATGGCAACACACATGGCTGACCTGGGCAGTGATAATTTCCGTCACGATCTGGAATTGGGTTTGATGTCTGATGAAGGGGATGTGTTGGAAATGATTGATGAAGCTCTGCAGCGCATTGAAAGCAGCGAATACGGTATCTGTCTGGAATGTGGATGTGAAATCAACCCGCAGCGTCTGGAAGCAAAACCCTATGCCCGTTTCTGCGTCAAATGCAAATCTGCCTTTGAAAAATTGGAAGATCCGCGTCGCCGTCACCGGTAATCGCTGTAAGATGGGAAAAATCCGATGAAATTATTTTATCAGGTAGAGCCGGGTTCCCCGCAGGAACGTAAAGTGATCAAGAGTGCCATCAGCCTGGCTGGTTTTTCGGTACTTCTTGATCAGATCACAAAACTGCTGGTTGTTGAGATGATCAAATATATTGGAACCCGCATTCCCGTGATTGACGGATTTTTCGATCTGACTTATATCACGAACAAAGGTGCCGCCTGGGGTATGCTTTCCGGCAAAACCGGGTTGCTGCTGGCGGTATCCATTGTCGTTTTTGTCCTGATCACCTTCTTCCTGCGTCAGATCTGTGAAGGCTGGACAGAACGTTATTACTCCCTGCTGCTGGTTATGAGCGGGATTATCGGCAATACATTTGACCGTGTTTTCCGCGGCGGCGGTGTTGTCGACTTCCTCCGTTTCTATTTCCGTAACTGGGAATGGCCCTCATTCAATGTAGCCGACTGTGCGATTTGTATCGGCGTCGGCATGTTTATCCTTTCCTCTCTCCTGCGTCCGGAACAGAAAAAAGCGGACAAAGGTGGCAAGAAAGCGGCAACTTCCGGCGATGAAAAAGCTTCCTGATATTTTCCGGGGCGATTTCATCCCTGTGATTCTCGGTGCAACGGCATCGGGCAAAAGTTCTCTTGCTTTTTCTATTGCCGACGAAACAGATGGCGAAATTGTTTGCTGTGACTCCATGCAATTATATCGCGGGCTTGATATCGGCACAGCCAAAGCCACACCGGAGGAATTGCAGCAGATTCCCCATCATCTGATCGATATTCTCGATATCACCGAAAAATCCGATATTTTTCAATATTGCGATCTTGCGGAAAAAGCCGTTGCCGATATTCTTTCCCGCGGAAAAAGACCCGTCTTTGAGGGCGGAAGCGGACTTTATATCCACGCGTTTCTCTATGGCCTTGATCCGCTCCCTGCCGATCCTGCCATTCGCGATGAATTGAATGAAAAATTTGATAACGATGCGCATTTTGAAGAATTATGTGCCATCGTCCGCCAGAAATGTCCGGAGGATTATGCAAAATTTTATCCTCACCGCAGAAAAATCATCCGCGCTTATGAAGTCTTTCTCATTACGGGACAGCAGATGACCTCCCTCCAATCCGGCATGGAAAGCCGTCCGCCGCGCCCGGGATACCGTCAATTTTTCCTTGTCTGGGACCGTGCGGAATTATGCGATCGCATCCGTTTGCGTACCCGGCAAATGCTGAAAGCGGGCTGGATCGAAGAAGCGGAACAGCTGATCCGTAACGGATTGCTTTCCACACCTACCGCCTGGCAGGCACTCGGTTATTCTCTGATCGGGGAATATCTGAATGGCAAATTGACTTTTGACGAACTGGAAGAACGGATCGTGATTGCGACCCGCCAGTATGCACGGCGTCAAGTCACCTGGTTCCGGCACCGTCACCCCCATGCAGAACCGGTTATGATGCCGTTAAACGGTTGAGGATGCCAATGGAAACCGTCATTCGCCATGTTTTGATTTATGATGGTTCCGGAACGGCACCGTTTCCCGGGGATGTGGTGTTGGATGGCGCGGTGATCAAAAGTGTCATACCTTCAGCCATTCCCATGAAAGATTGCCGTTTCTCGCTTGCACCCGGATTTATTGACGTTCACGCACATTCCGATTTGACACTTCTTGCCGCACCGGAAGCGTACAGCAAAATTTCCCAGGGCGTGACGTCTGAAATTTCCGGCAATTGCGGGCAATCCTTTTTCCCTGTTACGGATAAGAACCGGGCGCATCTGGAACGGCTTTGCAAAAATTATCGTGTACAATTGCAATGGGATTCCTTTGCATCTTACATTACTGCATTGAAGCAAGCGGCTCCGGCAATCAACTATAATTTCCTTTGCGGACAGGGCACTTTGCGTGCTGCTGTGATGGGATATGAGCCCGGCAAGCCATCGCAGGAAGAATTGAAGCAGATGTGTGATCTGCTTGCCGATATTATGACACACGGCGCCTGTGGTATTTCCACCGGGTTATTATACGTTCCCGGGCGGTTTTCCGATGTGGATGAATTAAGTGCTGTTATGTCCGTACTCAAGCCTTATTCGGGCGTTTATGCCACCCATTTACGCAGCGAAGGCGATGACTTGGAAAATGCGTTGCGGGAGGCATTTCATCTTGCCCGCAATGGTTCCGGAATCCTTCAGATCAGCCATTTGAAAACGGCATTGAAACGCAATTGGCATAAACTGGAAAACGTGTTGAAGATGATCGAAGAAGAACGGACCAGCGGCTTACAGGTTTACGCCGACCGTTATCCCTACACTTTCAGTCAGACCAGTTTGAGTGTGATCCTTCCCGGAGAGTATGCGGATATGACCGATGCCGCAATTCAGGCGCGTCTTTCCGGTGATCCGGCGGAATGTGTAAGACTTGTCAACTGGTTCCAAACGGAATCGGACCGGGACTGGACGCAGGTCATTTTGAGTTTCTCCTCGTTAGCGGAATATCAGCCATATCTGGGATGCTCCATTGCCGAAATCGCCGAAAAACAGGGCGTCACTCCGGCGGAAAGCGTCATGGATATCTTACAGCGTGATGCCGCCCGGGCCCAAGGCGCATTCGGCTCTCTTTCCACCGAAAATATGCGTCGGATTCTGAATCAGGATTATGTCTGTTGCGGCAGTGATGAAAATGCACGTCCGCTCTCTCTGGAATTGGGACGCAGTCATCCCCGCGGATTCGGCTCTTTCCCCCGGTTCCTCAATATGGTTCGTCAGGAAAACACGTTGTCGGAAGCCATCCGGCGTGTCACTTCTCTGCCTGCCCATGTTTACGGCTTGAAAAATCGCGGTTTGATCCGGCGCGGATATTATGCCGACCTGGTATTGTTTGATGAAAACGAATTGAAAGATCATGCGGATTTTGCGCAGCCTCATTCCCCCGCATCGGGCATTCGCAGTGTGTATGTCAATGGCGTGGAATCGTTCCGGGATGGTCAGGTGACAGCCCGCGCCGGACGTTTTCTTGAGCGGATATAATACCCCCATTTCCTGCAATAAAAAACTGCGCTTGTCTTGATTTTTATTTTGTTTATGCTATGTTATGTGTGAAAAACAATACACTTGAGGTGATATATGAAAACAAAATATGATTTATCAAAACATCCTTTTTTTGAAAAATGGCAGGATCCGGAAAGCGGAGTTGTCAGCTACGTTTTGAAAGAACACGTTGCACCGGTTCAGTTTCCTTTTTACTTCACCAATCCCAGTGTGTCGCCGGATGGGGAATATCTCTGGTTTTATGCTGCATTTCCGCCCTGTGTACAGCGTATGCTTGCTTACGTGCGCCTGAATCCGGAAAAACCGGAAATCAAATTGTTCCCGCAAGGAATCTTTTCCGGTGCATCGCCGATGGTTGCTCCGGACAGTTCCGGCGTCTATTTTACCAACGATAAAAATCTTTGTTTTATTGATGTTGCAGGTAATGTCCGTGTCGTGGCAAGTATTCCCGATGATTACATCGGCTTCCGTTATCTGTACCGCAATTCAACCCACCTTTCTCTCTCTTGTGACGGCGAATGGTTTTTGACTGACGGCGAAGTTGGCGATGTAACCTTTATTGCCTTGTTCCATGCAAAAACCGGTGAATTCAAACTGCTGCATGAATTCCCGTTCCGGCACAATCATGCTGCGTTTTCTCCGGTCAATCCCAAACAGTTTGTCTGCCCTAAAGATTGGCGCAGAAATTACACCACCGGTAAATATGAATGGATGGAACACCGTTTGTGGGTGATGGATATCGACCAGACTTATTACCGTCCTCTCTGTCCCGATTTCTGGGAAGGCCACTCCGGTAATACCGCTCATGAGTGGTGGTCAAATGATGGCAAGATTTGCTATATTGATTACGACAATGGCGTGTTTGAAGTCGATCCGGATACCAGAGAGCAGAAACATATCTGGAAACGTCCGCTCTGTCACGCTCATTGCAATGGCGATAAAACTCTTTTCTGCGGAGACCAGACTCCTTATATCTGGAATGTGGAACGCCCCCTTGAATTGTTATTTTACAATAAGCCGGAAGATAAGGAAACACATATTGTTTCTGCCATGCCGCCCCCGCCGCGTCCCCGTGCGCCTTATCACCTGGATCCACACCCGCATTTCTCTCCGGATGGCTCTCTCATCGTCTATATGACAACCGTCCGTAACGAAATCGATGTTGCGGTCACTCCGGTGGATCAGCTGGTTTGATGTTTTGAGTATATAACTTTCAAAAACTTATATCATCCGCTTGAAAATCCGGAAAGATGTGCTATATTTATAGCGCACTAACATTGCACTAATTAATAAAATGAAAACAAAACAGAGGTGGTCGGGAATGAAAAAGACACGTTTATTCACGCTGATTGAATTGCTTGTTGTTATTGCCATCATTGCCATTCTTGCGGGGATGTTACTGCCGGCATTAAATAAGGTGAAGGAAGAAGCTAAATTTATTCAGTGCAAAAACAATATGAAAAATCTGGGAATGGGTGCACTGCTTTATTCCAACACCTATCAGGATTATGCTCTGCCGTATAAACTCGGTGCAACTTCATACGTTATCGGCGATACGGATTTGAAAAATGCGTTCCACATGACTCTGCTCGGTGCCTTGAATATTGTTTATCCGAAAAGCCCTTTCAAAGCACCGGTGAAAACATTTATGTGCCCGTCTGTTGTTATGAAAGAAAGTACTGACCGGTATCACTGGGCAACGAATAAATATTTGGTTCAGCTTGACAGTTCCGCCGCAGTCATCTGGGCAAATCTGCCGAAAGTCACAAGCCTGAAAAAGCCCACCGAAGCATTTTATTACATTGAGACATGCAACAAAGATTGCGTAAAATACAACAATGCCTGGGGGCTCGGCAGACATGGTCCCGGCATGGAAGCGCAGGCTGCACGGGTCGATATTTACCGTCATAAAGGTAAAGTCAATGTTCTCTTTTTTGATGGTCACATGGATACCCGGACTTACAAATCAATTCCGTATGTGACGTCCAGTGCACAACAGAAAGCATCCACTTTCTGGACCGGGCAATAATAACAGGGCATTTTTATGAAAAAGTTCCTTCTCCTCCTTATCATGCTTGCGGGGTGTTGTCTCCCCGCTCAGAAAGCGATTTCCCTGCCGGGTTCGATCACCCTTGAATCCGGTAATGTTTTGATTCGTCTGGATGCAAAAAAACGTTGGAACATCAATCGCATCGAATGGAAAAAACACTTGCTGGGTGTGGATTTCCCCGGTGCGCATTATGGGATTGTCTACAAACGCCTTGGCAGCAAGTTTGCAATCGGAACAGGACATGATGAATCCGGAATCGGTGAAGATGTGATCTCATTGAAAATCTTTGCTGACAACAAAGAAATCATGCCGGAAGAAAATAAAGTCATCCGGGGTAATATCATCCGGATTGAAAAAGTTTCCCGGATTGCGGATCTTTCCGCCCGTTCGATCACGGTTATAGAAAAGGATATCCTGCGGGAAACTGCCAGTGTTTCCGCGGAAAAAGCGGTCAAACTGGATCATATTTATTTTATGATGCACCCCTGGTCAACCCGGTTTGATAAATATTATGTGGTGTATCCGGACGGCAGAAAAAAAGAAGCTGCATTCAAATCAGATAATTCCTTTCCCAACCGCAAATTTGCTCCCTTTATGGCATGGTATGAAACAAAAACCGGACTCGGTGCCGTTACATTCATCCGGAATATCAAAGGGGCAAAATTTTCACAGCGTTATCTGTGGGACCGTAAGAATTACCGCAAAGATTACCTCTGCGATTATTATCGTACTACATTCCCCGCAGGTAAAGAAGTTGTTTACGAAGCCGTTACAGGATTTTTTCAGCAGCCGGAAAATGCAAAATGGACTGAAGATGCAGAAAATTGCATGAAGTCTCTGTCACAAATCCAATAACGGCAATCTGGAATTGATGGCGTCGGCATACCAGGCGTCATCGTACATCTTTACAACATAGCGGTGAGGTCCATCGGCACATTCGGTAAAGGTATTGCTACCGTCCGTTTCATCTACCCGGGCTTTGCCGTAAATACATTGGTATCCGGCTTGTTCCGGATCGCCGATCATCGCCAGCAGAACCAGCATGGGATCCCAGGAAGAGCGTCCGTCGATGGAGCCATGATCGATCATTGCCTGTCGGAGCAAGTCATTTTCCGGAAGCCATCCGCCGCCGGTTTTTACACTTGCCCCGACTTCCCAACCGAGGAAAGTGACAGGTGTCGGCCAGTTTTCGCAGAGTTCTGCACCGCTGCGCCGGGTAAGTTCATTTTTGTAGAAATTATATTCCTTGCCGCCGTGTTCATCCCACTTGCCAGCCATGATCCAAAGATGACTGACTTTCCGTTTGACCAGTTTGGCACTTTCCGCATTGTTCAGCAATCGTGCCAGTTCCTGCGTGAAACCGATGGAGAGAATTTCCACCGAATGATCTTCGGCAGCGGTCAGAAGCTGCGTGTAAAAGTCGAAACTTTCCGGCACATCTTCATTATTCCGTTTCACTTCCCGCACTTCGGAGAGGTGTTTCTGATAACTGGGAGTTCCAGCAAAATCAGTCGCCCCGTGTGCAATCGCCAACGGAATATCGACTCCATTCTCCCGCGTGAACACATCCAGCGACGGAATGGAGTAAAGCATACAGGCGTTGATGTTGATGCCCAGCAGTTCAATTTCATGCTGCTTGTGTGCATTGCAGAGCAAACGTACTGCCACTGCATCATCACAATCGGTCCACCAGTCGGAATCAAGAATGAACTTGCGCATAAGGCTTCCCTTATCTGTCTTTCTGATCCTGTTCAGCCCACTGATATTTTTTCCGGTCTTCTGCCGTGATTTTGCGGATGACCCGTGCCGGATTACCTGCTACCAGTGTATCTGCCGGAACGTCTCGGATGACTACGGATCCCGCTGCGATCACGGCATTATCGCCGATGGTCACGCCGCCGATAATAGTCACGGAACCGCCGATCCAGACGTTATTGCCGACCGTCACGGGGAAGGCATATTCCCATCCGTCAATGCGGTCCTGCACGTCCAGCGGATGGCCGGCAGCCAGAATTGACACATTGGGTGCGATCCAGACGTTATCCCCGAAACGGCAGTAATTGCCGTCGAGAACGATGAAGTTGTAATTGGCAAAGAAGTTTTCCCCGACTTCGATCCGGAATCCGTAATCACACTTGAACGGCGGCAGAATGTTGCAGTTTTTTCCGATTTTGCCGAAGATTTTCGCGAGATAATCCCGGCGTTCCTGCACCTGGGAGGGGCGGAACTGATTATATTCGTGAATGGCATCCTGAATCTTGAAACGGTATGCCGCCATTTCGGTGGTATTGTTGGGATTGTAAAGGAGTCCGGCTTCGGCTTTTTCCTGTTCGGTCATGCCGCCGGGGACGGGTTTGCAAAGGACGGGTTTTTCGCTCATGATATTTTTTCTTCCTGTTGTTATTCTGCTTTGCCGCGCATGAGAGTTTTTACGTTGAGAATGGCACGCTGACATGCAAACAGCGGGTCTTCCCAGCCTTCGAATTCGACCGAAAGATATCCATCATAACCGGAGGCGTTGATGATTTCGCTGATCCGCTTCAGTTCCACATCGCCATCCCCGGTCAAAGCACCGCGCAGATAGTTGCCGTGGAATGTTTTGATGTAGCCACCTTCCTGCGGCGGAGCGGTGCGTTTAATGTGGAAGTCTTTGAAATGGATCATGGTTGCAATGGAGATATTGTTCATGGTTGCGGACGCCGGGTCTTCATCCGCGCAGAGAAAGTTGCCTACGTCGAGCGTTGTGCCGAAGTTTGCGCGGTTCACGCCGAGCACGATCCGTTTGACGCGTTCGCTGCCCTGCACATAGAAGCCATGATTTTCGATACTGGTTGTGATGCCGTATTTTGCTGCATAATCTGCCAGTTCGCCGCAGCAGTCGATGAATAACGGCAATTCTTTTTCGAACTGTTCGATTCCGGCTTCGGGAATGGGGCGCCATCCGCAGTCGTGACGCATTCTTGTCACGCCCAATTTTGCGCCGATTTCGATTTGCTTTTTCACACGATCGATTTCGTTTTTCAGTGCTTCGGCATCGGGCTGAACAAAGTTTGCGCCGATTGTATAGCTGGAAAGATCAAGATTATTGACTTTTGCGGTTTCTTTGATCGGTTCGATCCAATCCTGTGTTTCCATCAAATCTCTGGCGATTTCGATATGTTCTGCGCCATATTCGGCTGCGAGCTCAATGGATTTGAGAAAGTCAATCGTGCCTGCGTTGACCGCCCGGCTGAAGCTGTAAGATGTAAATCCGATTTTGATCATAATTTTATCTCCTGTGTTGATATTGAATTGTCTGTCCTGTAATATATTCGCGTTATCTTTTTTTTCAAGAAGTCTTTCGTAAAAACTTCTTTCCGCTTTCTGTTTATCGGGTGGTGAATATGCATCTGCAAAATATTGCAGTTACACTAATATTAAATTTCTTCCGTATCGTTACATTCTTTGCGGATTTGATTGATTGCGTACAGCGGAAGATTGATCATTGTATGAATGCCGTTTTCTGTTGTATGTTCTGATGTCCGGTAATCTGCCATAGAGGTTCGGACGGAAAAAGGCGGTTGAAAATGAGAACAATAAACTTGTAAGCTTTTTGCACGCAGATTTTCTTCTGCTTTAACTTCTATGGGAATGATTGCATTTGCTGATTGATAAAGAAAATCAACTTCTGCTTCACCGCCTTCTTTTGCCCAGTAACATGGCGTAATATTGCATTCTGCGCGGAGTTCCTGCTGAACATACTGTTCCGTTAATGCTCCTTTGAATTCCTGGAATACGGTGTTACCTTCCAGAAGTGTTTTTACATTTAGATTTGCTTTTGCTCCAAGTAATCCCACGTCCAGCATATACGCTTTGAACCCTTCAGTTTTATACGCAGTTAATGGTATTGCCGGTTTTGCGGAACGGCATACTTGATAAAGCAATCCTGCATCTAACAGCCATTGCAGTGCAATTTCATAGTCCCGTGCTCTTGCGCCGGTTTTTAAAACTTTATAAATAAATTTTTTGTTTTCTTTTGCAAGTTGTACAGGAATGGAATCCCAAATCAGGCGAATGCCCGGAACTGTTTCCGGCGGTGCATGTTTTGAAAAATCACGATCATAAGCGCGGAGCAGATTCAGTTGAAGACGACGTACCATTTTAAAATCGTTGTAGCGCGTATATGCTTGAACAACTTCCGGCATTCCGCCGATGTAGTAATAAAGACGCAGTTGTTCAATGATTTTGCTTTTAAATGCAGTGATAAGCTGCCAATCTCTACTTTCTATGAGGTTGGCAAGCTGTTCATTGTTCGTTGCACTCAGAAATTCAGAAAAACTTAAAGGGTATAAGTCAAGAAAATCAACTTTCCCTACTGGAAAACTGTCATTTTTATGCAAGGAAACACCCAAAAGCGATCCTGCTGCAACAATGGCATATTCCGGGGCTTCTTCGCAAAAATATTTCAGGCTGTTTATCGCGTGCGGGGCTTCCTGTATTTCATCAAAAATAATCAATGTATCATTGGGGGTGATGGTGCAACCTGCTTCGATTTGGAATGCTGTCAGCAGTCGATTGATATCAAAATCTGCATTGAATATTTCCTGCATCCGGCGGTTGTTGTCAAAATGAATGTATGCGGTCTTTGAAAAGTGCTTACTGCCAAATTCTTTCATGAGCCACGTTTTGCCAACCTGTCTTGCTCCCTGTATGAGCAAAGGTTTTCTACCTGGAGCATTTTTCCATTCCAACAGTTTTTGTAATGCTTTTCGTTGCATGTTAAAGCCCTTTCATTTATGTTTCAAAAGTAATATAACATGCTTTTATATGAAAATCAAGCAGTTTTGATAGAGAATTTTACATTTTTGGAGAAACTTTTTGCGTTATGCCCACATTTTACATGGGAACTTTTTATGTTGTACTCACATTTTCGTGGGAACATTGGATCAGCTCCAAAGTTTCTGTAATGTCTGCATGACCGGTTTCAATTCGTTGAGATCGGCAGTTTCCACTTCGCTCTGCAGGGAAAGAAGACGGGGTGCCTGTTTCAGAACTTTGCACATCTGGCTCCAATCAATCGTGCCATCCGCGCCCGGTAACGCATGTTTGTCACTCATTCCATCATTGTCATGAACGTGAACGGTTACGATATCCGGCAGCATCATTTCTGCAACTCCGGGGGCGAATGCAGGGCCGATTTCCTTCCAGATCAAATTGGCATGACCACAATCCAAACACAATCCCAAATATGGCGAATCAAACTGATTGACCAATGCCACTGCTTCCGGTGCTGCTGTGGCTGGTTCAAAACAATTTTCCACACACAAAGTAACTTTATGTTTTTCTGCACATTTCAGCAGACGTTCCAGTGCTTTTGCTGCAAGTGACCGGTAATGTTCTTCATTGCCTTCCCAATCCTTCGTTGTATAAATACAACTGGCACCGATATGACATGTATAAGTTTTGACCTGATATTCTCCCAAGATCGCCATAATATTTTCGTGTCTGACAAAACTTTCTTCTGTGAGTTCATTCAGATCCTTGCCAGCCCCCCAGGGCGCATGAGCATCCCGGAATGTCATACCGTAACGTTCCGCTTTTTTGTACAAGTCCCGCACGAAAGACAATTTTTCGGGGAAAGCGAATGTGGTTTCGGCATCGAATACAAGATATTTGGTCCCTGCTGACGCAAAACTTTCCAGAACGGGTTCCGGATCACCCTGCAAACGATTCCAGCGATAAAAGCCGCTGACGGAAAAGGCATCCTTGTTCATAGTAACATTATTCCTTTACGTTGGCAGCCTTTGTGCAATATTTTTTGAATACTTCATAATAACCCGGCTTGATCATGTCCGGTCCATTGCAAACCTGTAATGTTCTGCCGCCTGCTGCCAGAATCGTCTGCAATTCTTTTTCCAGCTGTTCCGGTGTTTTGTGCGCCAATGCCTGATCTTTTCTTGCATTCAAGCCGACAAACGGGATTCCTTCCACATCCGGATAATAATCCTTTGCACGTTCCACAGTCACTTTTGTGTAATGACGTACCTTGTCAAGAGGCCAGGCAAAATACCATGCGACTGTCTGACCGCAATAGTCTGCCTTTGTACGGTTTGCATAAAGCGGATCCGGCTGAAAATACGGGTAAATATGAACCATGACTTTGAAGTCCGGACGTTTGCTTTTTACATAATCGATCAGCTCATTATAATATTTGACCAGAATATCGCGATAGAAAATATTCTTGTTTTCAATGGTATCCGGCAAATTCTTTTCCTGCAGATAGGCGCGGTAATCATCCAGACAGACTTTGCAGTAACAGCCATTGTGATTGTTGTAGCCGAGGTAATCAAAATAGATTCCCTTGACGCCCGGGACGGATTTGTTGATGATGGAATCAAGTCTCTTTTTGGACATCTTGTATCCTCTGTCGCTGTTGAAGCAGGCAATGTGATAGCCGCTGAGTGTCGACATTGCGCCATTATCCGACTCACCGCCGAAACGATGCTTCTTTTCAATGCGCCGTTGATTCAGGATTTCCTGAAACTTTTTGTTTCCGAGTTTTTTGCGGTCGTGATCCTTGCCGCTGATGTAGTTACTGTATTCCGTTTCTTCCTTTGTCATGACCTGTTTATACGGTCCGGCGGGGAGAAACACGCCGCAATAGGGCGTCATGCCATATTTCACAGCAAGATCGTATTGTTTTTTATTATCGACACGGATATCAGTCACACCGATTTCGGCATATTTCCGTGCATTTTCTTCGTTATTGGGTGTACCCCAGCTGAATACGCGTTCAAACTTTGGCTGTTCTGCTGGGATGGCTTGGCATCCGCAAAGAATTGCTGCAAGAGCCAACAGTGCGGAACAATTCAGGAAAAACTTATGTAACATGTTATAATCTCCATTCATTTATTTTATGGATGATAATATATCACCGTCCAATATCAATTACAACCATCAGAATGCGCAATTGTTTCTATATTCTCTTCCGCGGAGTGCTTGCACATTACGAACTATTTTGCATTTTTTTGAAAAATCTGATTGAAAAATAAGAACCACATGGTATATTGCGTACAGGAAAAATAATGATAACAGAGAAACAATATGAAATTATACCACGGAAGTAATATGCAGGTGCCGAATCCGCAGATTCTGATTTCAGATCGGAATTTGGATTTTGGTGTCGGTTTTTACCTGACATCCAGTCTTGAACAGGCGGAACGTTGGGCTGTACTTACCACGGAAAGGCGCGGCGAGGGGAACCCCACAATTACGGTATATGAATTTGACGAGTCGAAACTGGCAGATCTGAAATTGTTGCAGTTTGAAAAAGCCAATAAAAAGTGGTTAGATTTTGTTATCGCAAATCGGGAAAAATCAACTGTAACTCATAAATGGGATATTGTCATCGGTCCTGTCGCAAATGATCGCACAATGCCTGTTATCCGGTTGTTTTTAGCAAAAGTATACACTGCGGCAGAAACACTCCGGCGTTTGCTTCCGCAGAAATTGCATGATCAGTATACTTTCAAAACGGAAAAGGCTCTGCAATATTTGAAATTTGAGGGGACGATTGAAAAATGAATATCAAAGATGATATGGTCCTGATACTTGATTCTTACGATAGAGAAATCGTAAGAATGATCTGCAATAAATACGGTTATGCCCAGAAAGAGGCTCTGCGTAAATTCCTGGCTTCTGAAACATATCGAATGCTTCGGAATCCACGACTGGCTATGTGGGATTTCAGTCCCGCCGGAATTTTTGATATGTGGGAATGCGAGCAAATCACCGGTAATCCCAGAAATTCGTTATATATCAGGAGGGATTAACCATGAATGAACTGGACAAAGAGATGTGTTTCTTTATCTATCTGCTGGAAAACTATGCCGCATATAAAAACAGTAGTGCCGACGTGGTTTTGAAACAGTGGGATTCTGCCGGACTCACGGACTTTTTTTACAATATGTACGAGCGATATCATAGTGAAGACCTGCAGAATGCTTTTGATGATATTGATAAAAAAATGCAAGCGCAGTCAGTTGTTATTCCGATTTGAGTTTGAATACTTTCATCAGGAGATATTTCCAGAGCGTAATTAAATAACATAACGGTTTCAGCAGAATCGTCATGAGATACAGCGGATATGCCAGATAACATGCTATTTTCTCGGACGACTCTTTTGCCAGAAGTTTCGGAGAAATTTCGCCGAAAAGCAGGAGAAATACCGTCAGCAGCGCACCGGAAACCGCTGCACCGTATTCATCATCCTTGATGATATCGCCGAATACGACAGCACCGACGGAAGAAAGCGCGATACAGACGATGGTGTTTGCAATAAGAATAGAGGATAACGCAGAATCAAAATTTCCCAATAATTTGACTGCCAGCTTTGCCCCGAATTTTTTCTCTTTGCTCATGGTATTGAGAACGGTATGGTTCGCGGAGGAATACGCCGTTTCCGCCGCCGAACAGAATGCGGTAATCATAAGGAGTGTAACCATCAGCGCGACTTCTTCAATATACTCAAGCCAATTCATAATAAATCCTGTGTTATTTCATTTTGAGATGTGACCGATTGACTGTTATTTATCAGCCATCGGATGTTCCGTCAAACTATCACACAAATGCCGGTTTGTCAAGTCCGGATTGCAAGATTTCGCGATAAAAAATGGAGGAAAGTTTTTGCACTCTGAAATCAATATGACGAATTTTGTCGGAAGGTATTTTATGGCAGTTTATATTTTCGCAAATTTTGAAAAATATCATGCAGATATAAAAAAACTTTGCGCGGCATTTTTACGAATGTTCACGCAAAGTTGTAATCGTTTTATATTATGTGTTGGTATTTGCTTCGCAATCTTTATTCTTCGATCAGCACATCGTAGTCGATGTTGTCAGATGCGAATTTCCAAGTGCCTTTCCCGGTTTTAACTGCTTTGTTGCGGAGAGATTTGTACTTCTTTCCATCGGGCAATTCAAAGAATGCTTCCACCGCTTTCGGTTCGATGGAAACCAGAATGACCGCTTCTTTTCCGTTGTCAGCAATGAAACGTCTGCCGCGGAGGGTGGCGGTCTTTTTGATGATCTTCATTGCCGGAGCGGTTTTAGCACCCAGAATGTATGGCGCAAGTTTATTCAGCAATTTGCCGGAGGATGCAACTCTGGGCCACATTTCTTTTGAGTGATTCGGGTCAACTTTATTACCCTTTTCAAAGATTGCATGATAGGAGAAGTAATAGAATCCTTTTGCATTGTAGATGGCTGCAAGCAGTGGAAGTGCGGTGAGCTGTCTTTCTTCCGGCATTTTTTCGCCCAGTTTGCCGCGGTAGATTGCACGGTCATACGCCTGAGCGCAGAACCACCAGGGAGTCTTCATTTTCAACAGTGTTTTGAATGCAGCATCGGCATTTGTGAGTGTGTTGGAGCCGGGATCATGATCTGCTCTGGAGCCGAAGGGATAGGTATCGAAAACAAGGACATCACCTGTGGGAGCGAAAACCGAGAAGTCATCGGGGTTGTTGGTCAAGCTCAGAGTCATGTGGTTCGGGTCAGCCTTTGCAAGGATTTCCCGGTTTTTTCTGATATCCGGCAGCTCGATTCGCGGATTTTCGTCGGAAAGATAGTATGCCAGCAGATTTTTGTTATTTCTGATGGATTCGCCAAGCAGCCTGATGATACCGTTAGGAGTTGTTTCAGAGCCGAAAGAGCCTTCCAGTCTTACACGGATACGTTCTTTCCCGGGGACCATGAGAACCAGCTGAACGATTCCTTTGAGGTTGTATTTTTCCAGGAGAGCCAGCATGGCGTTCATCTTTTCGGGAGAATTTGAGCCGATACCCTTCGGGTTACGGTATTTGATTCCGAAAGAGACGAAGTTAAAGCCGTTTTCAGAGAGTCTCTTGTAGTCATCTTCACGCATCATCTGATAAGTAAAGAATCCGATGGGCAGGAATTTCTTTCCGTTCAGCCATGTTACGCCGTTTTCATCAAGTCTGGTTCCGATATTTCCGTTTTTCTTTGCCGTGGAAAGACGGCAGGTGTATTCGGTCAGGATTTCTTTTGTTGCCGTGTTCAGCATTTTCGCTGTAACGGTGAAATAATCTTTTTTGGGGAAATCAATTTTAGTTTCAAAGCGATAATTCTTGTTTGCGGGGACGAGATACTCTTTGCCTTCCACGTTCAGATAAAGCTTGAGATTTTTATAATCAGGGAGCGTTCCGTTGTAGAAATAGCCCTGATACGCAATTTTGCCATCCGCATCCATTGCGCTGTTGTTCGGTTTGACCGGGATGAGAATGGAGTTCAGGTCTGCGGATTCCACAAGGACTTCATCGTACCAGATTTCACCGGTGTGCCACCAGTCGAAATGCAGTTTCAGTTCCGCATTTTCTTTTGCATCGTTGGGGATTTTGATGGTGGTGTAGTATTTTGTCCAGTTTTCGGATGCATTGAATTTTGTGTCCCAGAAATACTTTGCCTTTTTCTTTCCGGTCTGATCTCTGTAGAAGATCGTACCGATGACGATACTCATGCGGTCTTTGTCTTTCAACTGGAAGTTTTTGACACGGTACTGCAAGGTGATTTTGTAGGTTGCACCGGGTTTGACTTTGATCTTGTACAACGGGGAAGGGATGATACCTTTTTTGTTGTAGCAGGCGCCGTGCAGCGCAGCGGTTCCGAGGATACCGTCTTTGTTATCGACAGAGAAGCCTTTCGGAATAATCCAGCCATTGGAGCCGGAGTTGAAGTTTTCGGAACAAACCACGGCAAAGTCGTTCTTTTTGTATCCTTTCAGCATTTCTGATTCTGCCTGAAGAGAAAACAGAGCGGTACTCAGCAATCCGAGAATAAAAAGGTTTTTCATTTTTCTTTTCCTTTCTGTGTTTTTATATCCGATCATTCCGGTTTCCAACCACGCCAATAAACATTGGTGGATCTGTATGAGGCAACATGACCATCTTTGAAGATGAAGTTTGCACTTTTCTTGTGCTTAAAGTCGATTTTATAATTGAAATTGGAGGTGGTCAGAGCCTGATTCTGGTATGTATTTGTTACGGCATTGGAAGTCTGTGTATAATATGCCAGTTTTGTTCCTGCGCTGAATTCCGTATACGGAACTTCGATCATGATAACCGAGCCGTTGGTAATTTTGCTGAGTTTGCGCGGATCGTAAAGATAATGTGTTGAACTAACCGCAGTTTTTGCCCAGCCGGCAGAAGGTGCTCCAGAGGCATCATCCGGGCCGAATGTGGGACGATAGGTGGGGCCTTTGAGGATCGGGGCCGTTGATGTGCCTGTTTGCCGGTAAAAACCGTATTCTGCTTTTTGAGCCGGGCAGACAAAAACGGGATTGGACGGGAAGGAGGAAAGCTGATTTTCAAAGGTCGGCACTGCTGTTTCGCCCGGTTTCAGGATATAGGGAAGTCCCATTTCCTGGGCGATATGCACGTTGTGTGTATTTCGTCCGGCTTTTTTTTCCGTTCCATTGTTATAGGCTGCCGGGGGAAGAAAATCATCGTAATTCCCTGCATAGAGCAAAGCTCCGTAGCTGACCTGTTTCATGTTGTTGACACATGCGGATTTCTGACTGGTTGCGCGGGCACTGCCCAATGCAGGGAGCAGCATACCGGCGAGGATTGCGATAATCGCAATCACAACAAGCAGCTCGATCAGCGTAAAGCGTGATTGGTTGGTTTTTGTGTTTTTCATTTTCTTTTGCTTGTATATTTATTTTAATTCAAACAAAAGTGTTTCGGGACCATCTGTCTGCCAGACGATCTCATTCTGTCCCGGGGCAAATTCTTTTCCGGAATAGAGTTCTTTTGCAAACGTCATTCCGGCGGGCAGAGTCAATTTCAATTCCTGTTTGTCCTTGCAGTGAATTGCTGCAAAACGGCTGTTGACATATACCGGAAGTTCTGCCTCTGTGTAGAAATGAACTCCGGCTTTCTTTGCAAGGACTTTGAGATCCGCAGTTGTAAGTTCCTGCGGATTGCGGATGAATGCAGAGTTCCAGCCGCCCATGGCATGGAATTCGATTCCCTGTGCTTCACTTACCGGCTTGCCGATCCACTTTTCGCAACGGGATTCATCCAGAGAGGTTCCGTCGCTCAACCCGGGTGCATAAAGCCACAGGATCACGCGGTTGTTTTTCAGCAGATATTTTTTCAGCATCGCTTCTTTTTCCGGCGTGATTTCCCACGGACAAGTCATGACGACAAACTTGATTTTGTCCAGATTCGGGATCTTCGGAATATCGCTCATGCAGTAACATTCGAACGGGAAACCGGCTTTATTCATCTTGATTCTTGTATCGCAGGCAAAATAGCTTTGGCGGGTCCAATTTGTGCCATGTGCAATATAATAACTTGCATCGGGGTCAACGATCATAATCGTTTCTTCCATGGAAGATGCGGGGAGTTCGACGTTTTCGGTATAGATCTGCTTCATCTTTGCAAAGTTATCGAAAAGCACTTGTTCCTGATAGAAACCGCCCCACATATCGAACCACCAGAGAGAGGACTGATTGATGAGTGCAAGGGCAAATTCCCGTTTGATCCCTGCCAAATCTTCTGCTGTATCTTTCCATGCCGGAACGTCAAAGCGGACGTAAGGCGACAAGACATGATTATAGGTGTGAGTTCTCTGGTCACACTCATGCATATGTGTTTTACCGGCAAGTTTTTCTGTTCCGGCACAGCTCTGCCAGCCGCTTCCGCCACCCATGTCACGGTCAACATAAGTTCCCGGAGAAATGATGAAGTCAAGATCCGGACAATTCATCACTTTTTCAATAGCCAGATGGGTGCTTTCTGCCGCTTCCATTCGGTCGACCACATAGCCATAAAATGCGCCGATTTCAACATCTTTCCGGATCCTCTTTCTGGTTTCTGCGGCAAATTCGCAAATGGAATCTCCGGTGAGATCATTGCAGAATCTGCGGTAGTCGAGCACGTCCGGAGTCTTTGCCGGATCAAGGAGAAATTCATCGTAAGCAGCCTTGCACATTTGCAGCGCAGACGGCGGTTCGCCGTAAGGAAGACCTTTTTTCTTACGCCATTCCACATATTTCTGAGCTTTGGGCAAGCCGCAGAGATCGTTGTTGTGATCAAACCACTCATCTGTGTGACCGCACGCGATGACATATGCGACGATGGAGTCCGCATGATTCTTTTCGGTATGTTCCAGAAATGCCGCAAGAAAATCCATTGTCGGCTGTTTCCAGTGTTCATTGGCGAGAGCATCGGAGAGATGGGTGAAGCTGTCGCCGGTTTCCCGGTACAAACTCATGCGCCGTGCAAGCCATTCCGGACAGTTCAAGTCGATCATGCAGATCAGCTTGATATCTTCTTTGATTTTCTTTAAATCACTGATCTGCTGATCCAGTGAATCAAAATTGTATTTGCCATACCAATACCATGTCGGCGGATATTTTGCGTAAGGCAGCCCCAGCGAATTATTGGAATGTCCCGGAAAAAAGCAGATGGTATCCAATCCGATGTCAACGAAACGCTTCATCGTTTCGAATTCAGGATTGAATGACCGATATGCAAAATAGTGTCGATTCATACTGTAATTCCTTTCTATTTATTTCCGGCGGAAGCCAAAGTGACAGTTTCGCCCGGTTTAATTTTCAGTGTCAGAACTTTTCCGGAAACTTTCACATTCCGGATTTTGCCGCTGTAATTCTTTCCAGCTTTCAGCGCAAGATGTTCAAGCGTTCCATTGCTGATTTTCAGTGTAACTGTAAGATCATCCGGCGCTTGAAGTTTGAAACTCACATCTTTCCAGATTTTTTTCGATCCGCCGCAAAGAATCAAAGTCTCTTTTTTGCCCCGGCAGAGCAGTTCCAGAATTCCCTGAACATAGCAGCCCGGAGGTGCGGAACACCACGGATGACTGACAAAAATGCCCGGTTCGTTGATTTCATAAATAATATCGAACGCACCCGTGGAAACCGATGCTTTCTGAAGATAATCCACTGCTTTTTCTGCATTGTTCAGGCGGATCATGCCGTTGGCAACCCAGGAAGCATACCAGGTGCAGATGTTTTTCCCGTAAGGATACATGTTTCCCGCTTCTGTTGCACTACCGGTATAATCTCTGATCGCAGCCAACTGCTTCGGATCGTCTGCCGGAAGAACCGGATAGGGATAAAGTCCGCCGAATACGCCTATACTGCGTTCGGGACAACCGGGGAATGGAATATATTTTTCTCCGTCAGACGGCAGAGTTTTGCGGAGTTCTGTCGCCGTTGTGCGCCACTCTTCCACAAAATCTTTGTCTTCCCCAAGAAATTCTGCAGCTTTCACAGCAATATCCAGTGTGCAGATCACGGAGCATGTGGTCAGAAACGCATTTTCTCTGGCTGTTCCCAACCGTTCCAGATCGC
This sequence comes from Victivallales bacterium, assembly GCA_045639325.1. GTDB lineage: Bacteria > Verrucomicrobiota > Lentisphaeria > Victivallales > UBA1829 > RGIG8244. The sequence continues at coordinate 21,086 of JAZUCU010000015.1, read as the reverse complement.
AGCATTTGCCGACGATGATTTTGCCGCCTTCCACTTTATAAATGGATTGACGGATGAAAAATTCCGCACATTTCCGGATGACCGGATAAGATACTTTCTGCAAAAATTCTTTATCGCCGGTATAGCGGTAATATTCCCATGCCTCCAGCGCAATATTGCCCATGTGGAATATATGGTCATTCCAAACGCCCGGCGAAGAACATTCGTAGAATCCTTCTTCATCGGATTGCCACGGATATTTTGCTCCGGAGGAATAACTCCAGTTCGTTGTGCGGTCAATGGCATTTTTCAGCGTGTTGAACCGGAACTGCGGAATCCTTGCCGCTGCTTTCCGGTCATTGATCATGCAGAACAGCGAGGTGAACAGATTGAATCCGAAATAATTTCCGTTCCAACTGTACGGATGAACTCCCACAGGAACGCCCCATGGAGTGGAGGTGCATTTCAGGTTATAGACAGCACTGTAAAACACATCCTGCATTTTCTTGTCGGGCAGCTCGATGTCGAAACCGTTCCAGAAATTTTTCCATTGTTCCGCATGATCCGCAAAAAGTCCGGTAAATTTCTTTGTGCCGGCTTTTTCAATCAGGGTTTTCTGTTCCTGCTGCCAGTCATTTTCTCCGTAAGAATCGGTGTAAAGCATGAAGAAATCCAGCGTTTCCGGTACGTTTTTGAATAACAGAGAGACACGGCAGCCGTCGATTTCAATTTCCGGTTTTGCGGTTGGACAGAGAATCGTTACCGCTCCCTGCAATGAAGTCTTGACTCCTTCGATCTGATAACAGATTTCAGCCCCGTTACCGTCGGACAGCGGTTTGATGGTGAAATTGCTCCATCTGACCGGTTTCCGTTCTGTTCCCGCAGAAGCGTAATAATAGTCGAAACGGTAAGTGGAATCTGCAGGCATGCCGGAGAATTTCTTCCGGACAGCCAGCATGGGATAATCGTGGTGAACAAACGCATGGGTATCAATGGTTGAACCGTTTTCGAACGTATTCCGGCATCCGGTGGATCCATTGCCGAGATCAAGGATTTGTCCGGAATCTTTTGCATTGCCGAACTCTTTTTTCCCGGCAGAACAGCTGTCTTCAAAGTAGCCGAACGGAATCAAATCCCGCAACAAAGTGTCGTAACGCCGTCCGGCAAGATAAACGCCCGGAGTCAGGTCGAGACGGGTGGCGCGTTTCCCGTGATTGGTATAGCGGACGTTCTGCTTCTGCGTTCCGGAAATGTCAAGCTGTGTGTAGAGTGTCCCGTTGGAAATTACCGGAGCACAATAGCTGACATTTTCCTTTGACGGTTGATAATGTCTCACCAGCTTTTCCGGAGAAATCTGCTGTGCGGAAAGCGATGATCCTGTCATAAATGTAAAAGTGATTGAAGCAGAAAGTGCCTGTTGCATAAAGTTGGATAAATCTATCATAAACAACCTCTTCTTTTCGTTACGCTGCCTCTGCAAACCATTTTTGGCGAGACAAATGTATTCTGTACTGATTTGTCCGGATTCTGCAAAACTTCCAGAACCAGTTTGATCAGATAGTCGCCGAGCTCTTTTGCACTTTCTAAAAAGGTGGAGAGCGGCGGATTCATCAGCGAGGCAAAAAGCTGATCGTCGAACCCGAGAACAGAAAGATCATCCGGAATGTTCCGGGCATGATCTTTCGCATAAGAATAAATTCCCAGAGCGAAAAGGTCACATGTCGCAAAAATCGCAGTGATTTCCGGATCTTTCTGCATCAGCTCTTCAACCCCAGGTCTATGTGCTGCTGTATTTTCCGGATCCTCGTCCAGTTCCACCACGGAAAGTTTGATTTCCGGATGCGCTTTTACATAGTCCATAATACCTAGCTGACGCTGATAAAAACAGCCGTAATCGTAATTCAGCTGCGTGCTCATTACACCGATGTGACGATGTCCGCAATCTTCGGCAAGATAACGGAGCGCTTCATAGCCGGCTTTCCGGTTGTCGGTTGCAATCCCGTGAAAACCATTTTCCGGAAGATTCAGCTTGATGATTTTGTTTTCCGGACAATATTTTTCCAGTTCTTGGGAAACGTTGATTCCTACAGCCACGATGCAGTCCGGCTTGAATCCACATTCCCGGAACTGATCTGCCGAGATGAACAGATGCAGACAGACATGGTATTCGTCCAGAGCCGCATTCAGTTCCTGAATGATCTTTGAATAAAGCTTGTTTGAGATGGTTGTCAGGTTCGCGATAATCACAACATTTTTATGGAAATAAGGATTGCCTGCAGCTTTGGGGTTGACACGCACACATCTGCCCTGTTCACCGGAAACAAGATCCCAATCCCGCAGCTGAGAAATCACCCGTTTCACCGTTGCGGGGCAGACTTTGAACATCCCTGCAAGCGTGTGGATCGACGGCAGGGTGTCAGGGTACTGACCGTCCCGGATTCCGGCAGCGATTTCATTCGCAATTTCTGTATATCCAATTGGCATTTTTTAAATGCTCCTTACTTGGCTAGCTATGTTTTTAACGATACTATATCACATTATTGTAATTATGTCAAGAGCATTTCTGAAAAAAATCTATATTTAATAAGGATTGATAATTGAAAAAGTAAACGCACACCCGGAAATCGTGTACTTTGCATTCCGTATTACAAAACTGGAAGTGAGCTTTCAGAGCAAAAAAATGATCGGGCATTTTCGTTTGATTCGGAATTTTTCTCTTAAACTCAAATGGTCGCAAGTTAATGAGTTATGGTCAACGCTTCGAATGTCTTTATATCTCACAATCGCGAACTTATGAAAAAAAAGGGATATTGACATTTTTAATTCTGCCAATATCCCATGTGTCAACAAGCTGTTTATGGATCATTTTTCTGACTTAAATGCAAACCATTCCGCATCTACTCTAATGTAAAAGTCTTTAACTTCGTAGTCGTTATAGTAATTATATTTACCGGTGTATCTATCTACAGCCATGATAATATCTCCTGATGAAAATTAATCCAGATTGACCCACTTTTTCCATTTGGGGCAGGAACTGTTCAGATGGGCAACTTTTTTGATGCGGGCGATAGAACAGCCGCAAGTACGGTGATACGCCGCGTCAACGGCGATTTCACTTTGATTTCTGCCGTTGTAACCGATTTCCCGACTGTCGCAATCCCAGAATTGGCAGGTTGCGCAAACTTCCTTCATTTGGGATCCGCTGAAAATACCAGTTAATGTTTTCGCCATAATTTTTTCCTTTCGTTCGGGTATTAAAATAACTCCGGTTGATTGTTCTCTGCTTATTTCTCTGCTTCTTGCGATGCGGCAAAACCGGTTTTATAATAATACTCAGAAGAGTAAAACAAGGATTTTTCCAATTCATCTTGTGCAAGAGAATTTTGCGGAATACCGAGTTTTTCATAAAGCAAAAACTCCATTATCCGTTTTCCGCGTTCCCATATTTGCTGTTTATTCCATGTTTCATTTTCAGAAATTTCAATTTCATTAAATGAGCCGGTACGATAACGTTCTCTTTTTTCGTTCCACGAACTATTGCTTACTGAAGAATTTTTACTATCGCCCAAAATAGTCAAATTTCCCAAGGAATTAACGAGTATGTTTGTTGCAAATACCCTTTGGTCATCAGCAAACCCCTGCAGGAAATCATTACTTTCTTTTTGCCAGAATGTAAGATTGCGCGGCATGATATGTTCAATCGCAGTCTGATGATAGTTTTTGATAAACATCTTTTGTGCATCGTGGGAAAACTTGCATCCATGCAGATATTCCTCATACTCAAACAACAAATATTTCAACGCATGCCACCTGTGGAAACCGATACTTCCCCTGACATAAGTAAAAAGATAAGAAAAGCTGTTTGCCATCATTTCAAGATTTATTTCTTTCCTTAATTCCTCATTCAACTCGTCTCTTGTTCTTTGTAAACTTTCCGGAACCTTATAGATGTCTCTTGCCAATGACGCAAAGCTCCGTATATTTCTTCCCTGCCAGGCATGGGGAGTATTGGCTCTGAAAACAATTTTTTCAAGAGTTCTCAAATCTTCATTCGGCATCTCACCGCGGGATGCCTTGAATAAAGAACAAATGTATATTTTCAACTCTTTGCTTGCATCTAACAAATAGATTTTTTGCAACAGCAAATTTTCCTGATTATTGGCCTTTACCCAATAAGAAACAAATTCAGCAAGATCGTGCACATAATGGTTGATTTTATCAAAATCAACGACTGTTTCTTTGTATTGTTCCGGTTTGTTGCTGAACATTTGGAATATTTTGATTTCTGCTTGTTCCTGCGAAAAAACGGATTCCGTCGGCTGGCGGTAAAGTGAGAGATGGGCCGCAAGAAAATCATCTTCATCCAGAATATTTTCAGGATTTCTTGCTAACTCGGAATAGATAAGTCCCCAGGTATCATTGATATTTTTACGGAGAATTTGTTTGTCGTTAAAATCGCAATTCAATTTTTCACTCATATAGATAAGGCGATTTTTCAGTTTTTCCAGAACCGTCAACGGTTTGCCGCGATTGTTCATTGTTTCAAACACCGCCTGAACATCAAGACAATCATCAATCACCTTAAAATCGAATTTCAAAGCTGTTGAGACTTTTTTGAATAAAATATCCCGTTGTGATTTATCCAAACAGGAAATTTTTTCTGCAAAAAAATTCTTTGCGTTTAACAAATTCTGATCATATGCAGTAAGACTGGAGCTTTTGGAAATAATTTGCTTGTCTTCAAAAATGTTGCGTAATAAACAATCATTCTGTTCGTTATTCAAATAAGAAAAATGATATACTCTGCTGTTGCCGGAGGCATTTGAGGTAAATATGTATTGATCTATTAATTTTTCAACAGGAACTTCATTGTATTCTGTGCTTTCTTTTTTCAGCAATTCATACAGCAGTATGGAAACTGTTGTCAACCTCTGCTGTCCATCGACAACACTGTAAAAACAGTTCCCGGCATTGAAAAGCCAACGATCCTGCGGAGCAACTTCTTTCATCTCTTCAACAAATATTGTTCCGGTATAATGCGGCTGATTTTCTGCGAGATCTTCAATGTCATCCCAAAATTCGGACAATTGTTTATCCGTCCAGGCATAGCCGCGTTGATAATCCGGAATCCGGAAATAGGTGTTGTTAAACATTTCAGAAATTGTTTTCATGATTTTTCCTTTCGTTTGGGTATTAAAATAATTCTGGTTGATTGTTATCGACTTTTTTCTCTGCGTTCTTAAAATACTTTGCCAGATCGGGATGTTTTGCCAGAATTTTTGCTTTGCCTTTTTCGGTGATAAAGGAAGTGTTGCAATATTCTATCCACTGTGGTTTCAACATAAGCAAATAAACCAACGCAGTACTTTTCTTGCATTTTTTTGCAAGCTGTGGCCGACATGACAACAGAAAACTCCAATTGTAGTTTGTTAATTTACGGCAATCACATTTATCTTCAAATTGAGGTTGTATTGAAAGTAAGCGAGCCCAATCTTCAGAAGAAAAATGATCCCATTTATTACACTTTTCTGCAAGTTGAGGTCGGTAACAAAGCAACCATGACCATGAAGATGCTGTAAATGTTTCTAAATTACAATATTTTATAAATTCTCCTCGTCCGGTTTGAAATAACGATTGCCATTCGTGGACATGAAACAGATTCCATTTATCGCATCTAGCGGCAAATTGCGGTTGTTTTCTTAACAGGAAACACCAATCTACTTTATTAAACTTGTCCCATTTATCGCATTTGTCAGCAAATTGCGGTTGATTTTGCAATAAACCACTCCAGCACAAAGAAGAAAATTTGTTCCATTTATCACACTTATCGGCAAATTGCGGTTGCTCACTTAACAGGAAGCTCCAATCTTCTTTATTAAACTTATTCCATTTATCGCATTTATCAGCAAATTGCGGCTGACTTCGCAACAGATAACTCCAAGCCTTGCCATCAAACTTGTCAAACTTTGTGCATCTATCAGCAAACTGTAACTGATTGCACAACAACATACTCCAATAAATGCATTTAAATTTATTCCATTTATCACATTTTTCGGCAAATTCCGGCTTTTGAGATAATAAATCCACCCAGGATAATTCATCCAACCTCGTCCAGTTGCAGCATTCAATCAAGCGTGGACAGGATGCAAACAACTTCCCGTAATCAATAAAATACACCCAATCTTCAAGATAATGTCTGGCACAATCAACCAAAGTTTCAAACTCTTTATTGCTTAATTCTCCCTTAAACAACAGGGACTTCACCTCTTCTTCAGTTTTTTCATGCTGGTGGCAAAAGCTTTCCCTCCAATCTCTGTGCAGACTACTTAATGACATGTGATTCCTCCAGTCTTTTACAATTTCAGTTTCTGCTTTCCGGGCAACAAAAAAGCGTGCCCGAAATCATCGTGCTTCATAGAAGGTACTTGCAAACCTAAAAAGCAGCCACGACAAAGTCGGACACGCTCCATTATGTTTTTTCAAACACAGGAACTGCCCTGCTTGTGCCGCATTTGCTTTTTTCGAAAAAGTTTGCAAGTTTTTCTATAAAAATGCGAGCTTCTGTAATTGTGAAATGGTCTGATCGTTCAAACCATTTTCTAACATAACACCGATTACAGATTTTTCAAGCACTTTGCCGCAAAATTTCTAGAATTTTACAAGCACCGTCAATATATAAGCAAAAAGCGTGCCAACTTGATTTTAGTGAAAAAAAACAATAAAAAACTCATTGTTTTGTCAAAATATGAACATGACAATCAAAATTTGAATAATGTGTGTCATTAGAAAAATAGTCATAGACATTTTTACAAAGATCAACTGTTTTATGCCCATTGTTTGTGGTATTTTGCAATTCTTTCCGAAACAGTCTTTAATTCTGCCGAGCTTAAAAAACCATCGCTTAAAAACTTTTCAGCTAATTCCGATAAGATCGGTGCATCGACTTTGTTGAATCCGACTCCATTTCTTTTTTTAGCAGTCAACTCTCCTTTTTCCTGACCGGTCTGGTAGTCGTAAACTATCAGCAAATGGTCTATATCTTTATGGGAATATACTTTGTCCGGTTCCGTTTGTGCTGCAAACAACGGTAGTTCCAATGTCGCTGGAGTCGTATGAACTTTCTCTTTTTTGCACTGAAGCTCGGCAAGATATTCCATCATTGCTTTTTCAAATTCTTTCGGGATCGTCAAAGTTGTTTCTCTTTGAGAAACTTCCGGAGCTTCCAACTGCTTATAAAATTCAATCACCACCGGGTCAATAATGACATCTTCCGCAAAAAGTTTCCGGTCGATCCGCAGATTTTTTATGCTGCGGCAACGGGAAATTGCGGTATAAAGCTGTCCGTGGGAAAAACATCCGTTGCCAAGTTTGATTGCAACACATTCCAAACTCAACCCTTGAGACTTATGTATTGTTATGGCATAAGCAAGTTTCAGCGGCAACTGAATAAATTTTCCAACTTCCCGTTGGCGGATTACCTCTTTACCGGTCATCCGGTCGGTTTCCAATTCATACTCCATGTTTTCCCATTGGGCGATACCAACAGAAACACGCTTGCCGTTATCCAGCAATATTGCCACTGACGGTTCGGAAGAATTATAAATACGCTCTACAACACCAGTATCGCCGTTGACATATTCAAATTTCCCATCGGGAGTGCGTTTGTTGTTCAAAAGCATAACTCTTGCCCCGATTTTCAGCTCCAACATGGCTGAAGTCGGATAATCCCGTTCCTGAAACTTACCGGAAACAGTTGCCTTGAAAATAAAGTTATCGCCGGTAATTCTCCCTTTATGATAAGCGTTAAGCGTTTGGGTCTCTCTGTTGGTGGTGCAGAGATTTACCGGCTCGTGTTCCAATTCCGGCTGATTGACGCAACTTCTGGTCAGAGCTTCCAACACGTTTACCTTTTCGGTTGTGTCCGGCAAGGAAATATCATTGGTATCCAGGTCGCCATGCCGCAAATGGTTGAGAATGGAAAGAAAAAGATTGTCATTTTGCTGCCGGTGAACCGTTTTCAAAAAAACACATTTGAATTTGGCACTTTTCCACAATGGCGTTTGAAAAGCATAAATACCACCAAGTTCGTTGAAAAGATAATCTTCTTCAAGACCGCTTTTTACCACCGGCGGCAACTGGAAAAAGTCGCCCACCAGAATAAGCTGTTTGCCGCCGAAGGGCTTGTCCTTATGTCGATAGTCTACCAGAGAGCGCAAACGAATATCAATAGCATTGAATATATCACTGCGCACCATAGATATTTCGTCAATCACAATGACTTTCGTTTTGCGGATCAGCGCTTTCTTTGATTTATTACTGATATCTTCCAGCGAATCATCTGTCAACAGTCCCGGCTTCAACATAAAAAAACTGTGTAATGTTGAACCGGATACATTGATTGCTGCAATACCGGTGGGAGCGAGAAAAACACATTCCCTCTGGCATTGCTCTCTGAACTTACGCAAGATGGTTGATTTACCGGTTCCGGCTTCTCCCGTAAGAAATACATTTTTTCCGGAAAGCATCAAATTCAATGCCTCCTGCTGCTCATCACTTAACTTTATTTCTGTATCTGCCATAATTACTTTCTCACATCACCGGGCAATCCGGACAATATTGCCGTCTGCCGCATTTTTTACAGTTTGCTCCGCGCCAGACGGAATCGAACTGCTCTGATAATGGCTCGATCAAACTTGGCTCATCAGTCAATATGCCGTTTTCAAAGTTGCGGCGGTTTTCGCTCTTTGCTCCCATGCCCGCTCCGGTCAAGTTGGCACTGCCGAAGTAGGCTTGTTTACCGTCGATAATGATACATTTGAAATGTACCCGCGGGCAAAGTACCCGTTCCAGATACTTGGCAAGTCGGGGATAACGGTCAAAGTCCTCCCGGAAGGGCTGTCCCGGTTCTTTTGCGTGGATGAGACGGATTTCCACGCTGCGACCGATCAGCTCCGCAAGGATCTTCAAAAACGGAACCATTGTTCCGTTGTGTTCCACATGCATATCTTTGATGTCAGCAGTAGCGATCCACAGCCGCTGTTTGGTTCGCGGGATGAGTTTGGCGATAACTTCTGTATAAATCATTCGGTCTTGAACAAATCGGGTTGCCATGGGATCGTCGCCTTTCCATAAATTGCTTTTTTCTCAAACTTGTATGCGGCATACATCTTGTCACCAAAACAGAAATGCCACCACTCCAGCGGATAATTGACAAAACCGGCTTGAGTCATTGCATTGTAAAGAATGAAACGGCAACGCTGTTGTTGACGGTTCAATCCCTTGCTCCAGGTCGGAGTTGATGGCGTAAATTCCAAAGATTCACTTCCGCAATCAATCTCCTTACCGCAATAGAGCAGAATTACATCTACCGCCCCTCCGGTAGAGTGACCGCTGTCCGCAGCGACCTGTTGGGTATTACCGAACTTTTTCCGCAACGCAAGCTGTTCCGTTTCGTTGCGGAAACCGCTGACAACCTTTATTTCTAAATACGGCGGTAAGGATCTCTGAGCATTGTCCAACATTACCGCCACACGCTTACGCACCCACGCATCCTGATATTGAACAAGTTCTTCGCCGCAATCCGCAACTTTGACCTTGTTGATAAAATATGCTGGAAGCACCTTGCGGATCTTCCACTTAACCAGAAAATAATTGTAATAAAGCCGTAAATATTTAAGCATTTTCCATATTCTCCCGCCAAAAACATTCAGAGTAGCGCATGATCATCTTTCTTTGATTTATCAATATTCAAATACTTTTTATACCAGTTTGCCAGGTCGGCGTGATCTTGCGGGACAACGGCACGCTTTTCGGCGTATTCCAGAATTTTCCGCAAAGTGTCAGTGTCATCCGGCATCAACCGTTTCCAATCCGGGAGCAAGCTTGAGCCGAATAATGCGGTTGTGCCAATGGCTTTCGCCCGTTCCAGCAAGGCTTGCTTCAGAGTGCGGCGATAACTTTTGATTTGCGAAGCTGTTGCGGCAATGAGTTTTTGAACGGTGAATACCTGCCGATTAGTAATAACAACAAATTCACCGTACTCCATCGCCACTTTCATCGCGCAAACCCGCCGTTTGGGAAAACGCCGGTTGAAATCCTCGATCTTACTTGAAAGTTCAAAAATAAACTCAAAAAGATCATCCGGACAATCAATCCGCATTTGAGGATTCCCTTTGAAATGTTTATAAAGCAACGGTGCGCCCGCAAATATTTTTTCCTTTAACTCTCGATTCATTAATTTTCCTTGTTGCAGTTGATCACGCCCTGTCGGATTGATCGGTTTATATATTCTCTTTTTGTTCATCCTGAGTACGATGTTGTTCTTCTATTTGCTTAAATAATTGCATAAGTTTACTCCATGTACCATACTGTTTTTTCAATTTACGATCAAATTGTACATTTGCAGGAATACCAATGCATGGAACTTTCAAATCTAACGTTTTGCCATTAAAATTGATATATTGCCTGCTGTCGTCATCTTTCCGGAAGCAATAACAGCCTACACTCAATATTTCGACATCATGCCCAAGCATGGTTTTAGCAATTTCTGCAATTTTATTGCCGTCTGCGGAATAAAAGATCCAGTCTTTACCGCCATCAACAAGAAATCCTGTATTCAAAAAAGCATGGCATTTTCCTTCAATTTGGAAGGAATCCTCGCTGCTGTCAGCATATTTTACGGCGAGAAGATTGAGCTTTTTTCGGGGAGCCTCTGATGTAGTAACTCCATAAGAAAAGTTTTCAACGCTTTCAATGTTTTTTTCTGTTCTTGCGACATTTGATTTTTCATTTTCTTTCATACACACCTCCAAATTTAGTGTTCTGCAAACCATAAAGCAAAAAGCGTGCCAACTTGATTTTCTGCAAGAAAAGACTTGTTTGATAGTCAAATTCTGACAAGTGGTTTTCAAATTTTGAATGATAAGATTATCTGATTCCGCTCAAATCACACTTGGCACGCTTTTTGCTTTATTGGATGCAGAACATCGAAAGGAATAAAACCATGCCAACTGTTACTGTAAAAATCAAACTGCCGGATTATAATCGTAAAGCCTTCACGGATTTGCTGATCGCTGGTAAAAAAATTGTGCCGTTCCACAATTATGCATTGCTGATCGATCACGAATTTTTCTACTCTCATGAATCAGATGTGGAAGCGGCTCTCGATGAGCGTTTTGACCACGAGTGGGGAAAACGGGAATACGCATCCGCAGTCAGTGAAGCGGAACAATTGCGGAAATATTTTCTCGAAGAGGAAAAACTCGATAAAATCCCCTATGGTTGCGATGCAAATTCGATCTTCAAACGTCGCTTCAAACTCGCAATGCGTGATGTTCGTATCCAGGCTAATATGGAAATCGCCCGTTGCTGGGTAAAACTGCTGAAGCATCGCCCCAGATATGTAAAACGCTGTCCGTGGCATTTCTTTCAGGGTGATCGGATTTTGCAGACTTTGCAGGATGAGGATTTTTTGAAAGCCATAAAACGCACGCCGTTACAAGTTGCCAGAAAAATGAATTTGAATGCGATGAGTTCCGCCGATTGGGACGAAGTATTAAAAATCGTACCGGAATTGAAAAATCGGCGTCCGGAAAATAATTATGATTGTTACGTGGAGTAAATATGAATAATCTGATCACCGTTGCCTGTTACCCGAAAAGCGAAATCCCGGAGCGTTACATCCGCATCCGGGATCTGAAAGAATTATGCCTGATTTGCCAACATTGGACAAGCCGCCGCGATCTGCGTAAAGATAAGCGTTACATCGTGGAACTGGAACACGGCAAATGTCGCTTGCAGCACGAATTGTGCAATTGCAAAAGTTTTCAGAAAATCCCCGAACTCCGCGGCAAAAATATGACTATTAATGAAAAATTTTACGCAAGAATGTACACCAAAACCTTCCGGCGTAAAGTCCACGCCCGCTACTACCAACTCCCCAACGAAGAGTTAAGCCGGGCAATCAGTGAATTTTTGAAGAAAAGATAAAGTTCAAAATAATGAATTTTTCATTTTTGTTTTTCAAGATCATTGAGCTTTCTACGCATATATGGAGAATAATCTGCAATATAACTTGAAGACGAAGATTGTTTCCAAGTTGATAAAGATTTCAATACCCCCAAAGTCTCATGCCAAACTGGTAATACTTGTTCTTGTAATTGAGACATATCCTGAATATTTGAGAATTGTCGCACAAATACTCCTGGTTCATCTTCAATAAATCCATCCAGCTGATCCAACATATTACTCATTTGGGAAGTAATTGACAGTAGCTCTGTAAAACATGATAATTTTTTTACTCCATAACATGGGAAAATGATGTCATCAGGATCATCTTGCTTTTTACACATGATTACCAGTAATGAAATCCGTCCGGGGTGAAAATAACGCATAGCTAGTTCTATACGCTTTGCTCGATTGTTTTTGTTATAAAATTCCATGCAAATTCCCAGCTGGCTTATATGGCATGTATGTTCAATTTGCTTATGTTGTGCAATTAAATAAACAACTTCATCACCATAATGAGAGATCTTAAAGTCATTTGCCACCAAACTGCAACCAATGTCATAGAGTAAGCATGGTATATCGTTTTCAACGATACGATATGCATCACAATTATTGGTTGTTTTCAATGTTTCAACAAGTTTTTCAAGTTTTTCCAAATATCGCTTATTCATTTTTCTTCATCCTTTCCTGTAAAAAGATGCGGATAATCTCTTTTGATTTCTTCTGCACAAGGCTTTCCCTTTATCGTGAACAGATGAACATAATCTTTCAATATCTGTTCTGCGCAGGGACAACCGCCGAAAGCTTCAATAGAAATTTCTGTTACGCCAGCCGGAATTGAAATCGATGTAAGACTTTTGCAATTCCCAAACGCACCACTTTCAATTTTTGTCAGATTATCATTCAACGCAACTGTCTCAAGACTCCAACAGTCTGCAAAAACATTCTTTTCAATTTCTGTAACACCATCCGGAATTACGACAGATTTCAAACAGGAACAATGATCGAACGCTCCATTTCCAATTTTTGTGAGATTTTTTGAGAGAGTAACTGCTTCAAGTGATGTACAAAAGGAAAACGCTCTTTCGCCAATACTTTGCACACAATCCGGAATGACAACAGATTTTAAGCAGTCACAAGCTCCGAAAGCGCTGTTCTGTATTTCAAGCAAGCCCTCTGAAAGAACAACTGTTTCAAGATCGCAACCATGAAAAGCTCCTTCTTTAATCACAGTTACGCTTGCAGGGATAACTATTTTCTTTAGTAATTCATTCGATTCGAACGCATATTCGCTGATTGTTGTTACACCATCAGGAATAGTGTATTCCGTTGTTTCTGCAAAAAAATCCAGTAAAATCTTCTTGTCAGCACTGACTTCAACTTTGTCGATAATAATAGTATCTTCTGCCATAATCTTTATTCCTTGTTTTGTGATCGCTTGTTCAAAACTTTTTCAGCGGCTATTGCTTCTTTCAGTAATCTGAAATTTTCTTGGGCATCTGCGTGTCCCTGTTCGGCGGCAAGCTGAAAATATTTCAATGCAAGCTCTTCATCTTTTTCTGTGCCATTCCCACCGTAATACATCAATCCCAAATTGTTTTGCGCTTCGGCATCACCCGTCTTGGCTAACTTTTCCCAATATTCAAAAATATCTTTATTGGGGATCTTCCTGAACAGGAGCTGTTTCAGTGGTATATTCCATGAACATCTCGCGGAAGATAAAGTCCCGCAAGCCGAGGAAATCAAAGTTGCCTTGGATTCCCTGTTCAAGAACCGTTTTGCCCAGTTCGGCAGGCAACCGTTCAATAATTTTCTGCAATTCATCAATAACGGAACTGTTTTGAGCTTGCCAATCAGCAAAAGCTGTTTCGCAGACCGCTTTGCCATTGACCAATATCAAAACCAGCTCGCCAACCTTGTGAAGTTTTACCGGCAGTGCGACTTGTTGAGTAAATGCATCACCCTTTCCGTCATCGGTAAGGTGATGTTTCTTTTCTTTTTTCTCAAAATCAGACAACATAATTTGTTCCTTTGTTTTGATTGTAATACTATACTGTATGAGATTTGAATTTTCAAACATTTTTTACCATTTTTTTCAAAGTGCGCAGATAAATCAAAAAAGCCAATTTTTGAAAATATTTGCGAGGAACAGAATAGCGCGCATAACAGCCCCATGGATTGAAATAATTCCACCTGGCATCATACAAGGAGACATTCTGATGATTGGCTATTCTCTGAAGCAACAGTTCATAACTTTTACCTTTCAGTAATCCGGAGTTATCTTGTCTGAAAAATTCCGCTTCTTCCGGAGTACAGCCGGTCATCCGCTGTAAAGCGAGTTCACACTGGTCATGATAGAGCAACACCCCACGAGTTTCTTCCGCAATATCTTGTGCAAGCGAAAGTATGCATGGAGAATTATTTTTGTAATCAATAAAATATTGCAACGGACCGGGGCGATAGATTGCCAAAAAATTCTGCAGTTCTGTCAGGTTTGAAATCGCAAGTTCTGCCGCTTCTTTTTGGAATGAGTCAGGTAAGATGCCTTGTGTGTCTCCGGAAGAAAGGAAATCAAAAACGGTTTTCTGTTCTTGCTGATAACGCGCGAGTATATCCTCTACATTTTTCTTGGATACACCTATTTTTATCGGCAGAGCAGTTTCGATATCATAACTTACAATTTCACAGGTCAGAATTTCAAGTAAGTGTTTTGCACAGTTAAAGCCAATACGGATTTTTTTATTGTTGAAATGTATCATCAGAATAATCGCCTGCCGAGTTTCATTATTTAAGCAGTAAGATTCCGGATGATACAGGAACGAAGGATTCCGCAGACACAATTCAGCCCAATCATTTTCAGTGAATGAATCAAAACAAAAGTTTTTCGTTTCTTTAAGAGAAAGTTTGGCAAGGTCTTCTATTTGCTTTGTCCGTGAATCAGAAGGTGGCTCTGTGGATTTGGGTTCCTGTAAATCCAACTGCAGCAGATCCGGCTCAAACGGCAGATAACAACCATCGGGATTTCCTTTGAAAATAATTTTTTTGCTCATACTCGATTCCTTTCTTTGGTTAGCGAGTTATTATGAGCAAGTTTCATGCCAAATAAAAATGAGCAGGGCATCACTCTTTAAGAGAAACGCCCTGCTCAGAAATTGAAAATCAGCTGTTATTTTATTGATTCTCCGGAAGTGGAAGAATCCTCTACTCCCAATATTTTCTTTGCTTCATTTAACAAACCACAAACTTCCTTGTAATGTGCACAGATTTGTTCTTCACCCCAAGTATAAGGAGTTTCCGTTTTTGCATACATACGTTGGCGTTTTGGACCGATATTACCACTTCCATAGAAATCAACTTTCTCCTGTACCACTCGATCGCTTAAACGGGAATTTGAACTTTTGCTGATTAAACAAAGATTGCCAAGATTATCAATATATCGCTCTGCTCCTGCAATGTTCGCAGCTTTATTTTGGGCAAGATGATGTTCTACGGAATTCCAATATTTAAAATCGAACTCCTTAAATTCGAAATCCTTAGTTTTGTAGGCGTCTTTCTTTAACCAGTAAAGATAATCAATGAAATTAAACAAAAAATGTGGAGTTCCGGTGCCTGCGCAATATGTGTCTACCCAATCATCTTTGTTCCCAGTCTGAGTTTCTTGACTAAAAGGTGGTAAGTTCAGCTCCAGCTCCGAATATTTAACCCATACGTACTTATTGAGAAATTTCAAAAGATCACCAGCGTTTACCTTATTAAGCTCAACCTTATTTCCATCATTATAAAACCATTTCAAAAGCTCAAAAAGCCAATTTTTGTAAGTACGGGAACGGTATGTAACTTGAAGCATACTGAGAACTTTGATCAAGTTCTCTTCATCAAATGAATTCTCATATACTGACTGATTGCCATTGATTTTCGGTTTAGTTAAAGTCCATGAAAAACCATCTTCTTTTTCAGGATCATATTTCTGCTTAACTACAAAACAATCAAATACAACCCGGCAGTACAACAAGGTCTGAATAAAGCCCCATGGCTTATCAATACTAACTTCTTTGTAAGAAAGTAAGAATTTTTCATTCAACGGTATATCCTCTTTATAAAGTTTCAGAACATGCATGAGGAAGTTTGGCCAGTCAATGATTGAACGATATTCATCAGGATCTTCAATAGTACTGCTGATTTCCTGCGAACTTTGAGAACATTCCCCCTTCAGTATATTATCTATATTAAATGTTGCGCTTGTTTCATTTTGTTGGGTATTGCCTACAATTGCTTTTTCATCAAAAGAATCATAATTTTCGCCAAAGAATGTTTTCCTATCCTCAGAAGAGAACATTTTTTGAATAGGCACATTCATCTGAGAACAGGCATCCCAAATTTTTGCAAATGTTTTTTGTTTAACATCATCCTTCAGTTCTGCCATCATCAGAGCTTTTAAAATTTCATGTTTCTGTAGTTGCTCTCCACGATTATTCATAATCTCGAAATAAGAAGCAACATCCGTATCTTCAGGAATTTCAACTCTTACAAGATAAACGTTATTCATCAGGAAGTCAGCAAACGCAGACTTATCTTTATCTTTATCTTTATCTTCAACACTCCAAGAAGATAAACGAACTTCGTCTGCGCCATTTGAAATTACAGATTCTTTTATTGTGTGGACAGCCTCTTTCAAATAAAAGGTTTCCTGAGATGAAAGGGTATCTATCTCGTCCGGTTTTTTGAAAAATGTTTCAAAAAATTTTTCAACAGCAGGTCTGGAATCATAACTTAAAACCGGAGACTGATGTTTTTCCAACAATCTGACAATCAACGAGAGCGTAGTCAAACGTTGCTGTCCATCAATGACTTCAAAGATCCCATTACGACGTTTTAAAACCACGAGACTGCCAATGTAATAATGCGATTGGCTATTACTCTTAAATGACACAAAGATATCCTGCAGCAACTGAACGATTTCGTCTTCTCTCCATGCATAATTACGTTGGTATAACGGAATCACATACTTATCCCGAAAGATTTCAGCAATATTCTTTCCAAGATTTTCACTCATTATTTACCTCCACACCATATCAGTTTAGCTATTTCTGAATTACCTATCCTATTCACACCATCATCTCTATCTTGTTGCTTCTCTGGTGAAACAATCTGCCCCGCCATCTTTTCCAGTTGCAATAAATCTGTAATATTCTTCGCACGATAAATTATTGTAAAATATTTTATAACTTCCTGGGCAGCAGTAGAATATCTCACTTGGGTATATTTAAGTCTCAATTGATAGATCAGCCGATAGAGTATCTTGTAAAACTGCATCAAAACTTTTTCCCCGAATTTATCAAATAACATCAGGCATAAAGATTTGTAAATTTCTCGCAGATAAGTATCACCTTGCCGTCGAGCTTTTCCGGATATATGCCGGAATATATCCGATCTTTTAACGTTATTCACCCATGTGTCATCTTTGAGATCGTAAGTCATACAATACTGGAAAAAGAATTTTTTAAATTCTGCCAATTGATAAGTTCCCAATTCCAGAAACATTTTCTTGTACAACTCTGTATAGGTTTCTATATAATCAAAGAATGCCTGTCCATTCACAATATCCTGATTGATATTGACAAAAGGATTGATACTATCACTATCCCCGGATTCAAAGCGGTTAAAAGTCCCAATCGTTCCTTGCAAAATATTTTTATAGAATTTTTCAGTCAGATATTGCAACAACTGGGGATTTTGGTAGGGAAAATGAACTGGGTGATTTTTGTCAATAGTAAATCCTTTAAATTCCTCAATATCATTTCTTGTAAACCTGCCCGCAACTTCATTTCTACTCCAAATGCGGGTTCTGAATAATTGCTCGGTAAAAAGTTGTTTAAGAATATCTACATTAGGATCGTTTTCGATTTCCGGTGTAGCGTCATACTGTGCCGCAGCTTCCCATCTTTGATCACATTTTATCTTTTCTTCCTGCGGATTTTGTTCCATTGCGCGAATATGATATGCTTTCAGGAGATTATAGGGTTCCAGACTCTTTCCTCTGCCATTTTGTGTATCAAACATCTGAAATGCTTCTGATTGATCATCGACCTCAATCTGCACAAACTGACAGGACTCCGTAACATATTTCCCCAACGATGCTTTTTCAATATTATTGCGGTTCATCCAGTTTGCAATAAAACTATAATTTTCCTTGATTGCCAGCACAGAGTGACTGTTATATTTTAAATTCGGGAATACCAATTCTTTTCCTATTTGGCATTGCTTTAGTATCAATATAAGTGTTGTCAAGCGTTGCTGTCCATCAACAATATCATAAGAATTCTGATCATAAGATTCCTGATTCCGATGCAGTATTAAACTCCCGATTCGATACTGTTTTTTACCAGAATACATACTTTGGAAAATATCCTCCAAAAGTTGAAGAACATTCTTTTGTGTCCAACGATAGGGCCTTTGATAATGCGGTATGTTAAGCTGTTGTGCCAATACCTCTCCGACATTTTTTATACTTGCATTCATGCTGCGACCTTCTTGTTTTGTTTAAATAAAATATTCATTCAATCCTCCAAATATTTTTTTACAGTATTTTTTGCGACGTCCAGGGCTTCGGCGGTGCGCGTCTGGTTGCGGTTGTATTTTTCAAAGACGCGTTTAACGTGAAGACGAATGGCTGCATCCAGATTGTCCGGGAGTTCTTCGCAAGATGTAGAAGAAGGATGCAGACCGGATGTCATTTCTTTATGTTCTTTCAAGAGCTTGGCAAAATCGGATTCGTCCAGTACACTTGCACGGTCAAGTATATTTATCAATTCACGCACGTTGCCGGGGTAATCGTAGGTTTTCAGAACTTCGATTTGCTCCGGAGCAAGGCGGCAATGATGTTCTTTCAGCCAGCGACCGTTGGCGATTTGTTCGATGTCTTCTTTGTGTTCACGCAGACTCGGTGCGTGGATCTGCACCACGCACAGCCGGTGATAGAGGTCTTCCCGGAATTTTCCTTCCCGTACCAATTCTGCCAAGTCCCGGTTGGTGGCGGTGATCAATCTTACATTAACAGACACTTCTTCCGTGCCACCGACTCTGGTAAATCTGCCGCCTTCCAACACGCGGAGCAATACACCTTGAGCTTCCAATGGCATTTCGCCAATCTCATCAAGGAAAAGCGTTCCGCCATCAGCGATTTCAAACAAGCCCTTTTTCTGTTCATTGGCTCCGGTGAACGCACCCTTTTCGTGACCGAAAAAGCGGTCTTCCAGCAGATTCGGCGTGACGCTTGCACAGTTGAAAGTACAGAATGGTTCATTTTGCCGGGGCGATTTCTGGTGGATGAACATGGCAATCGTTTCTTTACCGGTTCCGCTTTCACCGTAGATGAAAACTCGAGCTTTGTCTTTGGCGGCAATACGTTTGATACGGTCCTGCAAATCCATCATCACATCACTTTTTCCCACCAGTTCCCGATGTCCGTAACGGCGGTAATGGGTCAACAGTTTATTTGCCCACTCACTTTTGCTCAAGCTGGCTTCGCTTTCTTTATTGGCAATCATATTTACCGCCCGGGCATAATCGGTTTCGTTCTGATAATTGCGGTAAGAATAGGCGGCTGCATCCACTAATTCGTGGTAGATATACATATTTTTCGGCACTTCTTGGCTGGCGAGGGGGGCAATATCGGAGTAAGAAATGTTGAAGCACTGGCTGACCGCTTCGGTAATTCCATCATCGTAACAAATAAAGGAATCAAGTTTTTTGCGGATATTTTCATTGACACGGTCAGGAAAATCCATTGCACTTATCCAGCGGACTTTGACTTTGTTCTTCTGCAGTTTGGTTAAAGCTTTTTCCAGCAGTTCAATATTATTGCTCAAACCAACACCCAGGATGGCGATTTCTTTATATTTAGTTCCGACTTCGTTCAGAAACTCCGGCAGACGGTGGGTACTTACTGCTTTAATATCTGCTTTTTTATAATGCCGCAGAGCAACTGCCGCAGCCACGGCATAATCTTTCCAATACCATCCGGTTAAAATCAAGTTAGACATACATTCACCTTTCAAAATTTGATCACTACTGTTCAAAATATAATCTATCATACATTCTTCTAAAATTCAAATTGAAAAATAAAATTTACCCGATATTTCAGCGGGGAAGCGACTTTTTTCAATACATTCTGCCAGTTTCATTTTTTGATTCTCCTTCTATGGTTTATAATGTTATGAAATACTATAAGCAAAAATCATGCCAGGTTTTAACATAAAGATTGTATTGACTTTTCAGGCGAATATCGGAACCGGTATGATAAAATTTTTTGAAGGGTACTTTATCGTCGTTTATAATTGTGCCGGCAAATATTGCATATTGCGGAGTGGTCGCGGCAAGGAAGTTGAGTCTGCCGGGCTCCGTGAAGTGAAGCCTTGCGGCTTCGTTGATCCGGAAAATTTTCTTAAGCTCAAATGGTTGCGAGTTAATGGATTATGGTTATTGCTTTGTTGACTTGCAAAAATATCTCTGTTTTCAGCGTTTTTGAAAACAGAGAATACTTTTCTGCTCAACCGAAAGGACATTTGCTCCGACACAAACACAAGATGCCCCGAAAAATAGCTGTACGTGCGACTTTTTCCAAAAAGGGATACAAAGGTCAGAGGTACATATTGGGGCCGATACCTGCTGTGGCTGTAATGCCGGTGGTCTGACGAACATCCCGGATGAGCTTCATGGCAAAGTCACGATCAGAGAGTTTGTAGAGTTTCACAATGAGCCAATCATTACCAATCTTGCAAGGGTGTTTCGTTGGCAGGCTTTGATTGACAGCGGTGAGTTTTCCAATGTCCATGAACTTGCAAAGAAAAGGATATCGGCATTGAGCAACTCAAGCAGGCAATGCCCTTGATGTGGGATGAACAGAAAAAGATGTTCGGCATGGAATAACGGAGATATCCGTTTGGCGGCAGGAGAAATCTTGCCGCCTATTTGCGTATAGTTAATTCTTTTTCCGGACATGTTTATAAAGAAAGAAGAGCCCCAGGGTCATACAAATAGGAAATATCGTTGCCGCAAGCAAACCATTTTTCAGGTTTTCCCCTGTAAGTTCTGCTACTTTT
>JAZUCU010000014.1:0-85043 GCA_045639325.1 Victivallales bacterium | reverse complement strand
ACCTCGGCTTCCGCCTCGCCCTTGTCCCAGTTCAATGATCCGACACTCCATCTGAAATCTTTGAGCTACCTCCGTCGCTCCTGGCGGAGCTATGGAGGACGGTGGCGGAGCCATCGCCGGAGGCGGAACTAACAGCGGAGCGGACGGGGAGCGAATCGGCAGCATGGGCGAAGCGGGACGCCGCCCATCTGCGAGAGAGCGAACAGGAAGCGGAGCGAAAGAGAAAAACCGCCGTCAGGCGGTTGAAAAAAATATATAAAAACAGGAAAAGGCTTATGCAGTTGAAATTTTTTTCAATACCTGCGTTTGGTGAGGAACACAGTTTACGGGAAGAAGAATTGAATATTTTTCTACGTGGGCACCGAGTATTGAATGTTCGTCATGAATTTGTGAATAATGGAGCCATGAGTCACTGGTGTTGTTGCGTGGAATATATTGAAGGGAGCAAGCCGCCGGAGCCGGGGCGCACGGGAAGTCGGGAGAAAGTGGATTACCGCAATGTATTAAGTGAGTCAGATTTTGAGAAATTCCGTATATTACGGGAATGTCGCAAGCAGTTGGCGGAAGAGGAAGCGGTACCGCCGTATGCGGTTTTTCTGGATGAGCATTTAGCCGCGATAGCGCAAAAAGCGGAGATCAATGAATCCGCACTGAGGTCTGTTAATGGAGTAGGAGAAAAGAAGATCGAAAAATACAGCAAACGTTTTTTAGAATTATGGGAAGAGAAACGACATGAAAAGAGTGGGCAATCTGTATTGTCAGATAGCGGAAACAGAGAATCTTGAAATTGCATTCTGGAAAGCGCAGCGCGGCAAGAGCGGCAAGAAAGAAGTACGAGAGTTTCGAGCCAATCTTCCGGAAAACCTGCAGTCGATCCGGGAGGAATTTCTTTCCGGTTCCGTGAGGCTTGGCAATTATCATTATTTTACCGTATATGATCCGAAAGAACGTGTTATATGTGCGGCAGATTTCCGAGAACGTGTGATACAACATGCAGTCATGAATGTTTGTGAGCCCTATTTTGAGAAATATCAGATTTATGATTCCTATGCCTGCCGGAAAGGGAAGGGGGTGGATGCCTGCCTGAAGCGGGTGCAGTATTATTGCCGGAAATATCAATGGTATCTGAAGTTGGATATTCACAAGTATTTTGATTCCATAGATCATAAGATATTGTTGCATCTTCTGGGGCGGCGTTTCAAGGATCCGGATCTTTTGTATTTTTTCAGTTGTCTGATTGATACGTATGAAGTTCTTCCGGGGAAAGGGGTACCGATCGGCAACCTGCTCAGTCAATATTTTGCCAATCTTTATCTTGGCGTTCTGGATCATGAATTGAAAGATGTTGCCGGAGCTCCCGGATATGTTCGTTACATGGATGATTTTCTCATATTTGCAGACAGTTGCAAAGATTTGTCGAACTTAAAAACGAAGATAGAGGAGATTGTAGAAAATCAATTGAATTTGAAATTGAATCCTGCATTAAGCAACCGGACTGCGCACGGTGTACCATTTTTGAGTTACAGAGTTCTGCCATTCTGTTTACGTCTTTCACAAAAAGCCAAAGAACGTTTCCGCCGGAAAATCAAGCTGGTGGACCGGATACAATCTGCGGAACATGCGTTACCGTTGCTTGCTTTTATCAATCGTGCGGATTCTTATGGATTCCGGAGAAAAATTTTATACGGTGTCTGACCCGATGGCTCTAACCGCGTGAACCGTGGCGGCAGTTGGAACAACAACGCCAGGAACTGCCGTTCTGCGAACCGGAACAACAATTCTCCGGGCAATCGCAACAACAACCTCGGCTTCCGCCTCGCCCTTGTCCCAGCTCAAAGATTTCAGATGGATGTCTGGTCATTGACCCGGGTCGGTCTGCCTGTTCTTATACAAAGACAAAAAGCAGCTGCATTCCGCCATTGGTAGGTGTTTATACCGACGACAGCGGATATGTTTTTTTCTGCATTACTGGTTCCGCTACAACCTCGGCTTCCGCCTCGCCCTTGTGCCGAAGCAGTAAGACCGGGCAGAGTTTTTTTGTCTGACCCGTCGGATTTGTCGGACTGGTCCGAAGGAGCGGAGCGAAGGTTTGTACGGAGATTTACGGAGGATAACGGAGGATAACGGAGGGTGGCAGGAAATACCAACGTTTCTGACTTGAAGCCGCGTCAGGGGAAAACAAATGTGATATTGATCACCGGTGTGATCCTCCGTACATCTCCGTACCGCTCCGTACTGCTCCGTAAGAAAACTTTATAGACCTTGCCCCAAACACAAAAAAGCCGCAGCACTGTTTCCAATGCTGCGGCTTTGATTTTTTAATGACTTATGCCGGAACTCAAGCCTTTTTCATGGTCATGCGGACCGTATGAATGGCTTTTGCTTTTGCACGGTCATGGAAGCCTTCCAGTGTTTTCTGGAATCCGAGATAAGCAAAGGTGGCATCGGGAGCCACGATGTAATCGGGATGAGAGACATCGCCGGATGTGTAGGTGATGGCTTCCGGGACAAATTTACCTTTGCTGTTTTCAATGGAGAGGTGGCAGATACCCTGACCGCCAAAGCCCCAGGAGGAAATTTCAACTTCCTGAATGGAAATGTTATCGGGGATAAAGAAGACTTTCGTGTACAGGGATTCATCCATATACTTGTAAACGCCCTGTGCGATATCTTTCCACTTGCCGCCGGTTTTGACCCGGAACTTGACGAATTGTGCTTCGTAAAGGTCGGGGAGGCAGAAGAGGACTTTCATCTTGCCGCAGTTTTCCATGTTATCCTGGAAGTCGGCAATCAGCTTCATGCATCTTTCCTGTACGGAACGGAAGTGATCGGCATTTTCTTTTGCGCGGGTCTGCTTGCAAACTTCAATATTGTGTTCCCAGACTGCGGCAATATCGGCAGCGATTTCGTCAAAGGATTCCGCATTCATTCCGTTGAGCAATTTGAAGGATGCAATGTGGAGACGGGCTTTTGCTTCCTGCATCAGCAAATCGGCAATCAGGTCGTCGAGAATGGCATTGGCCAGAGAACTGTTGAACTGATCCTGTTTTTTCATGAGGATGTCAGCGATGGTACGCAGGGCGCGCATCATGAACCAGTTGGGACCGGAGAATCCGTGAACGGTGACGGTATCGTTATTGGGGAAACTGCCTTTGCCATGGATTTCCATGTACTGTTCGATGGCATGGAGGAATGTTTCGTCATCGGTATTGAACAGTTTGGAAAGGGCACTGTGGAATACCAGATCGCTGTCCTGCCCGATATTATCCCAGAGGTTGCCGACGGCGGCGATGACGGGGAAGTATTTGTAGAGGAGGGTATTTTTCTTTTCCCAAATGGTGAGGAGTCCGCCGAGACAGTTTCTGTTTTCGACGAGAGCGGTAAATGTTTCGCTGTTGCTGAGGTAATAATCGGCGGGAGCGATGAGGTAATCGAAGCCTTTCTTTTCGTAGTAAGAAAGTTGATCTTTGAATTCCAGATTGGAGAAATGTCCGCGCCAGCCGGTGATGTTTTTACCATAAAGCCAGTTGACCATGATAATATCTTTGGGGAATGTTTCGAATGCATCGGGATAAAGTTCATACATATCATCCCACATCATCATCCGTTTGCCGAGTTTGCCGGTGACGACGGAATGGAAGAAGTGAACCATATCGCCATAGAGCTTCTGTTCGCCGTCATAAGTTTCGGCTTTCTTAGCACATTCCTTGCAATACCCGATATTGAAAGATTCGTCGCCGCCGATGTGCATGTAGGGAGAGGGGAAGAGTTCCGCGATTTCGGAGAAATATTTTTCGAGGAACGTTTTGACATCGGGATTGGAGAGACAGAATTCCATTTTGGGGGAGCCGCCGAGTCTGCCTTTGACATCGCCATGCAATTCGCAGAGGTGAGCGAATTTGGGATCATTCAAGAGCAATTCGGCGTGGCCGATGGAAGCGAGACCGGGAATGACATCGATGCCGCGTGTTTCGGCGTATTTGACAATTTTCTTGATTTCGGCGGCGGAGTAACCGTTATTCTTGCCGAGGTCAACGGTTTTTGTGCGGACGCGCCATTCGAGATAGAGGAAGAGAGTGTTGAAATTGTTTTCGGCGATGAAGTCGATGAAATTGCAGATGAAGTCGACGGATTCCATCTGCCGTGCCAAGTCCATTTGGACTGCTCTGATTTCGAATTGACGAGCCATAATAATGTACCTTATATTCAGTTAAGATTAATTAGAGATTGATTTACTATAGCACGGATTAAATCGTTTGCAAATGAAAAAAGGTTGAAAAGGGAAGAAAAAAAAGGCAAAAAATCCTTTTTTATCGAAGTATTTTCTTGAAAAGTGGAAAAAGGGTGCTATATTAATTGGAAACAACCAATTTTAACCAAGACAAAAGCCAACCAAAAACGCAAACATAAAGGAGCGCACAATGGCAATCAAAGTCGGAATCAATGGATTCGGAAGAATCGGCCGGATGGTTTTCCGTGCCGCCGTGAAGAACTTCGCAAATGACATCCAGATCGTCGGTATCAACGACCTTCTCGATCCGGAATACCTTGCGTACATGCTGAAATATGACTCTGTTCATGGTATCTTCGACGGTACCATCGAAGTCGATGGCAGCAACCTGATCGTCAACGGCAACAAAATCCGTTTGACACAGGAAATGGATCCCGCAAATCTGAAATGGAACGAAGTCGGTGCAGACGTTGTTGTCGAATCTACCGGTCTCTTCCTCGAAGATGCAAAAGCCCGCAAACACATCGAAGCAGGCGCAAAGAAAGTCATCATGTCTGCTCCTTCCAAAGACGCAACTCCCATGTTCGTCTATGGTGTTAACGACAAAACATACGCAGGTCAGGACATCATCTCCAACGCATCTTGCACAACCAACTGCTTGGCACCGATCTCCAAAGTTCTGAATGACAAATTCGGTATCAAGCGCGGTCTCATGACCACAATCCACGCTGCAACAGCTACACAGAAAACTGTTGACGGTCCCTCCAAGAAGGACTGGCGCGGTGGCCGTGGTATTCTCGAAAACATGATCCCCTCCTCCACTGGCGCTGCCAAAGCTGTGGGTAAAGTTCTTCCTGAATTGAACGGCAAACTCACTGGTATGTCTGTCCGCGTTCCCACATCCGACGTTTCTTTCGTCGACCTGACAGTGGAACTGAACACAGAAGCAACCTACGAAGAAATCTGCGCTGCAATGAAAGAAGCATCTGAAGGCGAACTCAAAGGCGTTCTCGGTTACACTGACGAAGCTGTTGTTTCCACAGACTTCCGCGGCGATGCACGCACCTCCATCTTCGACGTCAAAGCAGGTATCCAGCTCGACAAGACCTTTGTCAAAGTCTGCTCCTGGTATGACAATGAATGGGGTTACTCCAACAAAGTTCTGGAAATGGCACGCGTCATCTCCAAGTAATCTTTCTGGATTACATTGAATTATTGAAACCCGGAGCTGAGCCGAGCAGATCGGACCGTTCCGGGTTTTTTTCTTGAACAGCACTTTCATAAAAGGAAATACTATCATGGCATTTGCTAAAAAAACTCTCCGTGATGTTGATCTTAAAGGTAAGAAGGTCATCATGCGCGTTGACTTCAACGTCCCTGTCAAAAACGGTGTGATCACAGACGACACCCGTATCAAAGGCGCACTTCCCTCCATCCAGTACGTTCTGGAACAGGGCGGCAGCGTCATCCTGATGAGCCACCTGGGCCGTCCCGATGAAAAAGGTATCACCGGCGATACCACACTGAAAACAGTTGCAGATTATCTCTCCAAACTGTTGGGCAAAGAAATTGTATTTGCAGCAGACTGCGCAGCAGCTGATGCAGAAGTTGCCGCAATGAAAGACGGCGACATTGTGATGCTGGAAAACACCCGTTATCACAAAGAAGAACAGGCAAAACGCAAACAGAAAGACGGCGAAAGCGAAGAAGATTTCAAAGCAGCGAAAGCCGCTCTGAAAGAACAGCAGAAAGAACTGGCAAAGAAACTCGCTTCCTACGGCGATATCTATTGCAATGACGCATTCGGTACAGCACACCGTGCACATGCTTCCACAGCTGTCATCACAAAATACATCCCGGTCTCTGTTGCCGGTTTCCTCATGGAAAAAGAAATCGAATACCTGGGCAATGCCGTTGAAAACCCGGTACGTCCCTTCGTTGCTATCCTCGGCGGTGCAAAAGTATCTGACAAGCTGGCAGTTGTCAACAACCTGCTGACCAAGGTCAATACTCTGATCATCGGCGGTGGTATGGCTTACACATTCCTGAAGGCAATGGGTTGCGAAGTCGGCAAATCTCTCTGCGAAGAAGATCAGCTCCAGTATGCTAAAGACATGATCGCCAAGGCAAAAGAACTGGGCGTCAACTTCCTGCTCCCTGTTGACAACGTTGCAGCTGATGCATTCAGCAACGAAGCCAACATCCAGGTTGTCGGTCAGAACATTCCCGAAGGCTGGATGGGTCTCGATATCGGTCCTGAAACAGTGAAACTGTATGCAGAAGCCATCAAGAGTGCCAAGACAGTTGTCTGGAACGGTCCGATGGGCTGCTTCGAAATGTCCAACTTCAACAAAGGCACATTCGGTGTCTGCGAAGCTGTTGCAGAAGTCAAAGCCAACGGTGGTGTTTCCATCATCGGCGGTGGTGACTCTGTCTCCGCAGTGAACAAGAGCGGTCTTGCTCCGAAGATGTCTCACATCTCCACCGGTGGCGGTGCTTCTCTGGAATTCCTGGAAGGCAAACAGCTTCCCGGTATCGTTGCTCTCAACGATAAATAATTGAAATACAAGGACTGATCCCGGACGTATTGTGCCGGGATCAGTTTTACATTTTTGTTGCGAAAGAATCCCCCCTATGAAAATCGCGATCAATACAGACTATTGCGGTGGTGTCGGGAATCCGGTTCCCCGTTTGAAAGCAATTGCAGAAGCAGGTTTTACCCATTTGCATTGGTGTCACCAGTGGAATACCGATTTCTTTTACACTGCGCCGGAATTGCGTACGATCAAGCAGGCAATGCAGGATTTTGGTTTAACGCTGCTGGATATTCATGGATCAGACGGTCAGGAAAAATGCTGGTACAGTACCGATGAAACGGTCCGTCAGGCGGGACTTCTTCTTGTTCGCAACCGCATGGAAATGTTTGCGGAACTTGGCGGGATCGGCTCATTGATGATGCATATTCCTGCCTGGCGCAGCAATTGGACGGCGGAACAGGTTGCTCAGAATCAGGTGGAAGCCAGAACGGAAGCGTTGTACCGTTCTCTGGATGAATTGTTCCCTTACTGTGAAAAATATAATTGTCCGATTGCCGTCGAAAACCATGCATCCGATACCTTTGAAGCCATCAATCGTCTGATGAAAAAATACGATACAAAATGGCTTGGTATCACCTACGATTCCGGTCATGGCAACATCCGCGAAGGCCGCGGACTGGAATTGTTGGAACCGGTAAAAGACCGTTTGATGGCATTGCATCTGAATGACAACGATCATTCCGGCGACCTGCATCAGCCTGCATTTTACGGCAATGTTGATTGGCAGAAAGTTGCGGAATTGCTGGATGCCTCCGGTTATCAGCGCGAGATGTTGAGTTTTGAACTCTCCATGCGCTATACTCCATTTATGAATCAGGAATTGCACATTGTGGATCAGACTTTGGAAGCACAGCAGGCATTCCTGAAAGATGCGTATGAACGCGGTTGCAAAGTTGCCCGGATGACCCGGAGATTTTGCTGAAAATTGCAGGGAAAATTATGGATATCGCATTTGCATCCAATTTTATAACAAGTGCCGGAGACCCGACTGGGCAGCTGAAAGCGATTGCGGAAGCGGGATTCCGTCACGTGCACTGGTGTCATCACTGGAATTCTGACTTTCAGTATTGCCGGGATGAAATTATTCAGATTGGCAAATGGCTGAAGGAATTCGGTTTGACGCTGACGGATATTCATGGATCGGCGGGTTCAGAAAAGGACTGGAGTTCGCCGGAGGAATATCAGCGGAAAGCGGGTGTGGAACTGGTATTGAATCGAGTACAAATGCTGGATGCCCTGGGCGGCAGCGGCGTTGTGGTGATGCATATTCCCTGGTACCGGACGGTTACGACACCGGAACAGCGTCGGGTAATTGATCCCTGTTATGCTGCAGTGCGGAAGTCGATAGAAGAACTTCTGCCTTATTGCGAAAAATACAATGTATGCCTTGCTGTGGAGAACACGGTATGTGATACATTTGAAACGATTTCCGGACTGTTGAATCAGTTTCCGGAACAATATGTGGGGCTGACTTACGATTCCGGCCACGGGAACGGTCATGACCGTTGGACGTATGACCCGCCGCGCCCGGGAGACGGACTGGATCAGCTTGAAAAATGGAAACATCGTTTGAAGGCGATGCATTTGCATGATAATGACAGTTTCAGCGATGCGCACCGTGAATTATTCTCGGGGACGATCGACTGGGCACGACTGGCAAAGATTATCGCGACTTCCTCTTACTTTGAGCCGGGACGTGACGGGACTGTGCGCCCGATCAGTCTGGAAGTATTGATGCAGAATACGCCTTATTACGACAAGACTTTGCAACACCAGCCTGGGGAAAAGATACGTGAATTTCTTGCTGACAGTTACGAACGGAGTCAGCGATTTGCGTTGATGGTACAGGCTGAACGTATAGACCAATCCAACTAACAACAATCATACAGGAGAAAGAACAATGGCAAGAAAAGTATTCATCGCCGGTAACTGGAAAATGAACAAAACAGCCGCAGAAGCAAAAGCTCTGTGCGAAGCACTGAAAGAATCTCTGGCACCTCTCGCCGGAAAAGTTGAAGTTGCAGTTTGCCCCACATTCACCAGTCTGGCAACCGCAGTTGAAGTTCTGAAAGGTTCCAACGTTAAAGTTGGCGCACAGAACATTCACTGGGCAGAAAACGGTGCATTCACCGGTGAAATCTCCGGCGCAATGCTGAAAGAAATCGGTGTGGAATATGTGATCATCGGTCACAGCGAACGCCGTCAGTACTTCGGTGAAACCGATGAAACCGTCAACAAACGTATGCAGGCAGCTCTTGCCAATGGTCTGAAACCGATCCTCTGCATCGGCGAAACATTGGAAGAACGCGAAGGCAACAAGACCGAAGCTGTTCTCGAACAGCAGCTCAAAGGTGCTTTTGCTGACATCTGCGAATGCAAGATGGATCAGATCACAATCGCTTACGAACCCGTTTGGGCTATCGGTACCGGCAAAACAGCTACACCGGAAATGGCAGAAGAAACACACGCATTCATCCGCAAAACAATTGCAGCTCTCTACAACGAAGCAATTGCTGATGCAATGGTCATTCAGTACGGCGGCAGCATGAAGCCCGAAAATGCTCAGGCTCTCGTTGCTCAGGCTGATATCGATGGTGGTTTGATTGGTGGCGCAGCTCTCAAAGCTGACTCCTTCACAGCTCTCGTAACAAACGCTATCGCCTGATAGTCGGTTGTTTTTGCAATCACCCCCTGTTGTCTGCGTAATGCGACGGCGGGGGGAACCTTTTTCCGGTAAAACAATGCTTGATAAAAATAAACTTAAAGAACGTTTTTTACATTATTTCAATTATCAAATTTCTGCGCGACGCTGGTGTTATGTTTTATGCATCACGCTTTTTTTGATTATTGGCGGTGCAGCATTACTTGTCTATATTGTTGATCCGTGTTACCGTTACCGTTTACCAAAATTCTATGACACGGTGTATTACGAAATTTATTCCACCGGCCCCCGTTTAATCAAGGAGTCCGATTACGATCTTTTCATGCTTGGCTCCTCCATGTGCCGGAATTATTTTCTGGATGATATTGACCGCAGTCTGGGCTGTCATTCGCTGAAATTTGCGGCAGCCGGAGCAACGGCTTACGACTTGAAAAAGTTTGCGGATATGGCGATTGAAGCCAAAGGGGAAAAATTAAAACGGATTGTGTACAGTTTTGATATTTATTCTTTAAATAAAACAGAACCGCATTGGAAAAATTACGACTACATGTATCGGGAAGATCATAAAGAGGATTACCGTTATTTATTTGCCCGTGAGACATATTCCAATATGCATTTTCTTTTGAAACGGAAAATGCGCCCGAAGGGGAAACGGAAATATCAGGCTGTGAAGAACCGCATGTTTTCCACGGAGCATGAAAAAACGGTTTATTCTCATGATGTTGTTGCCAAAACAGCCAAACAATATTATGGCATGCATCACTCCATGACTCCGTACCGTAAAGGCAGCGAAGAAACGTTTGCAAAGACGTTGCTGGCATTGGTTGATAAGAATCCCGGAATTGAATTTACGGTTTTTCTTCCGCCGTACCATATTTACAGTTATTGCATGAGTGAGATTTTCGGGGAAGCCGATGCGTTGATTCGTTTGCGTTCCAAAGTGTTGTGTGAATTGCTGAAACGTAAAAACGTGAAATTGTTTGATTTTCAATATATTCCGGAATTTGCCTGTGACTCTGCATATTATACGGATATACAGCATTTTTCCTCCGCTCTCGCCCGCAAAATTCTGACATCTCTTGCCACGGGAAAACATCAGCTCCATACGGAAGCCGACGTTTTGAAGACGGAAAAGGCATTGCGGCAGTTGATTGCAGATCATATGGCGCGCTACCGGCACGATGTCGGCGCGGCAACCCAAGGAAAGGATTGATTCGCGATGTTATTTCCCTCCTTTACATTTATTCTTTTCTTTCTGCCGATCACCCTTGCCTTGTACTATTTATTCGGGGCGAAGAACCGGACGGCGGCGCATATCTGGCTTGTGCTGGCATCGTTTGTATTTTATTCCTGGTTCAATTACAGTTATTTTCTGATTCTGCTGGGGTCGATTCTGGGGAATTATTTCCTGGCATCGCTGTTATGGAAAAAGCCTTCCAAACTTGTATTTACCATTGGCTTGATTGCGAATATCGGCTTGCTGGGATATTACAAATACTGTGACTTCTTTATTGACAACATCAATCATCTGCTGAATCTTTCCATGCCGTTCAAGCACATTGTGTTGCCGCTGGGGATCAGTTTCTTCACGTTCCAGCAGATTTCGTTTCTCCATGCGGTTTATACCGGTACGTTGAAGAAACGGTATTCCTTTCTGACTTATTCCATTTTTGTTTCCTTCTTCCCGCAGTTGGTGGCCGGGCCGATTGTGCTGCCGGATGAAATGATGGAACAGTTTGACCGTCCGGACAGTTTGAAATTGCAGGCACAGAATTTCTCAGCCGGTCTTTTTGTATTTGCATTGGGACTCGGGAAAAAGATTCTGCTGGCGGATTATTTTGCCAGTTTTGCGGATGCCGGATTTGCGTCCGGGGCATTGTCTCTGCTTGATGCATGGAAGACGGCGTTGTCTTATACCTTCCAGATTTATTTTGATTTCAGCGGCTATTGTGATATGGCGATCGGGCTTGCGCTGCTGTTCAATATCCGTCTGCCGGAAAACTTCCGTTCGCCTTATCTTTCTACTGATATCGGGGATTTCTGGAGAAGATGGCACATTACATTGGGCAGATTTTTGATGACCTACATTTATTTTCCGCTGGGCGGGAGTAAAGTTTCCACATTCCGTACCTGCTGCAATTTGATGATTACGTTTCTTGTCAGCGGGCTCTGGCATGGTGCAAGCTGGCTGTTTGTGTTATGGGGTGCGGTTCATGGTGCTGCATTGGTGATTCAGCGGGTATGGAGTAAAGTGCTGCATTGTAAAATGCCCTCCTTGCCTGCAAAACTTCTGACTTTCCTGTTTGTCTGTACGGCGTGGGTATTGTTCCGTGCGGAGAATATGAAACAGGCACACAATGTTTACCGTGGGATGTTCATGCCGGATAAGGTGGGGCATCTTCCGGACACCAGATTTCTGCTGATGTTTGCCGTTTCTGCGGTGATTCTGATTTTCCTGCCGACGGCATCTTCCCGGGTCGATAAATTCCGTCCGACCATTCTCAATCTGATCATTGCGCTTGCTCTTTTGGTCTCATCCATGTTCTTATTCGTAAAAACTTCTCCGTTTATTTATTTCAACTTTTGACAGGAGTACGATTTATGGAATCAAACGATGATATGATGCTTGTTCTTCTTGCCGGTCAATCCAATATGGCAGGCAGAGGTATTGCAACGCCGGAAGATTTGACAGCAGTCCCCGGGCTTATGTATATCGGTAAAGATCAGAAATGGCGTCCTGCCATCGAACCGATTACCCGTGACCGCAAATTCATCGGTGCATTTCATGAAGATAACAGCAAAGCGGAACCGCCTGCCGACCCGTTTGATGCGCTCAGCATTCCGGAAAAAGGCTTTATTGTTGGCGTTGGCCCGGGCAGAACCTTCGGCAGATTGTTGAAAGAAGCGAATCCGGATAAGACCGTCGGCTTGATTCCCACTGCGGTTGGCGGTACTCCGATCAGCGCATGGAAACCGGGTGGAGTCGATCCGTGGGATGCGGCATGCCATCCTTACGATGAATCCATTCTCATGGCAAAAGAAGCGATGAAACACGGGAAAATTGCCGCTGTCCTCTGGCATCAGGGGGAAAGCGATGCTGCCAACAAGAATGCAAATTATAAAGAAGACATGCGGGAAGTGATCCACAATTTCCGTAACGAACTGGGGCTGCAGAATGTCCCGTTCATCCTCGGTGAGCTGGCATCGTTCTACGAACCGAATATTACAGACTATATGGGCTATATAGACCAGGCGATGTATCAGCTGGCATTGGAAGAACCGATGGTGTCCGTTATCCGCACAAAAGACCTGATGCACCGTGGCGATCATCTGCATTACGATGCGGCATCCTGCCACATTATGGGTGCACGTTATTTTGAAGCTTATCAGAAATTGATCAGCAAATAATCAGTTTTCTGCTTTCCGTTCCGGCAGCTGTACGAGAATGACAGCGGTCAGGATCACAGCACATCCGGCAAGGTTGAGGATGGAATATTTTTCACCCAACAGCAGGCATCCCCAGATTACGGCGAACACAGAAGCCAGACTCAGGATAATGGATGCCGTTGCCGGATGTACGTATTTCTGGGCTCCCACCTGCACGGTACATGCCAGACCGATTGCAATCAACCCGCAATAGAGCAGCGGGCCCATTGCGCCGCAGATTCCGGAAGAAGACCAGGGTTCACCGGCGATGAGAGCGGCAATTGTGGAGATGATCGCAACGGTAAGGAATTGGACAAAAGAGAGCTGCAAGGTATCGGCATCGGGAGCAAATTTTGCGATTGCAATGAATTGGAACGCAAAGAAGAGCGCACACAAAATCATCAGGAAGTCGCCCTTATTGCTGATAGCTTCCCATGTTCCCGTGAAACATAACATATAAGAACCTGCAACGGAGAGGATTGCGGCGGTCCAAATCAGCAGGGATGATTTTTTGCGGATGAATACGCCGATGACGGGGATCATAATCACATAGAGCGCGGTAAGGAATCCGGCTTTCCCGGCGGAGGTGTAGAGCAAGCCATATTGCTGAATGATTTCGCCGCCAGCGAGACAGAATCCGCAGATTGCGCCGGGGAGAATGATTTTCTTATCCAGGGGTGTATTTTTCAGCCGGAGGAGGACAGGGATGAGAATCAGGAATGCGCCGGCAAAATAGCGGAGGGCGACGAATACGAGTGGCTGGAGATGATCCATCGCTTTTGCCTGAGCGGAGTAGGAAAGCCCCCAGATGATGGCCGTGATGATGAGTGCGCCGCATGCGATAAGGGATTTGTGTTTGTCAGCGATCTTAATTTTGTTCATGTTATGATCTCCTGTAAAATATGGGTGCATAATATAACATGAAGAGTGTGGATATTCAAATGGTATAAACTTTTTTTGAAAAATTTTTATTTTTGCAGTTGACTTCCTGCTTTTTGACTGTATCTTATGTGCAATGAAGTTGACAACCGAAAAACAAATCACGGATTTCAAAATTACACCTCACTTTACCATCTATCCTGAGAAACTCTTAACGTAACAAGAAAGAACCTGTTTCAGTGTGCCTTTATATTGGTATGCTGATGGAGAAGAAGGATTTATCAAACATGGCTAAAACTCACAACAGTTCGGAACGTGACATTCTCAACCGTTATGATCAACAGTCCCTCGGCAAAATCTTCAAAATGTTCGGGAAGTATAAGTACCTGATGTTGTTTGCCACCTTAACCTACATTGTGTTCAACATGGTCGGGCTTGTCATGCCGTGGGTGATGAAAATCACCATTGACCGTGTGCTGCCCAATGCGGACTATCTTCTGTTCTGGTTCCTGTGCGGTGCGCTGCTGATTATTTATCTGGCAAGATTCCTGCTGCGTTATGTTGCGTGTTATCTGCTTGACTATACGGGGGTTCGACTGGTTGTGGATGTCCGTCAGAAAGTGTTCAAACACCTGCAAAGTCTTTCGTTGCGTTTTTATCAGGAATACCGTACCGGGAAGCTGATCTCCAACGTGATTGGAGACGTTGCGCTGTTGAATATGTTGATGGCGACGATCCAGAATGCGGCACAGCAGCTTTTCCAGTTGGCATTGGTTGCGATGCTTCTGTTTTTCATCAACTGGCAGATGGCGCTGGTTGTTATGCTGACCCTGCCGCTGCATTATCTGAACTTCTATTATTTCCGCGGTGTATTGCGTTCGGACTTTATGCTGATCCAGGAAAAGATGTCCGAAATTTCCGCCAACCTTTCGGAATCACTGTCCGGGGTGAAAGTGGTGAAATCCTTTGCCAAAGAAAACTCCGAAAGCCTTAAATTCTTCCGTAATCTGCGCCCTGTGGTGGAATTGCAGATGCGTGTTACGGTTGACAACATTTATCTTGGTGCGATGAGTGATATTCTGACGGTTCTGACTTATCTGTGTACCATCGGGGTTGGGATCCGTTATGTGCATATCGGTGCGATCTCCATCGGGGAATTCGTGGCATTCTATACGTATGTGGGTATGATTCTGCAGCCGATTCTGACCCTGTCCGCCATGGCAGCAACGTTTTCACAGGGGGTGGTCGGTGCTTCCCGTGTTGTACACTTGCTGGATCAGGTGCCGGAAATCAAGGATCCGGATAAACCGGTTCAGCTGCCGGAACTTACCGGTCATATTGAATTCCGGGATGTAAACTTCTATTATAAGAAAGACGACCGGGTACCGACGATCAACGATTTCAATCTCACCATCAAACCGGGGCAGAAAGTGGCCCTTGTCGGTCCCTCCGGTTCCGGGAAATCCACCATGCTCAACTTACTGTTGCGTTTTTACGACGTGAACAGTGGTTCCATCCGGGTGGATAATATTGACTTGCGCCGTTTGAATCTGGAAGATTACCGCAGTCGTATCGGTGTGGTTCTTCAGGAACCGTTTCTGTTCTCCGGTTCCATCCGCAAGAATATTGCCTACTCCAAGCCGGATGCAACGGATGAGGAAATCGAAGCCGCCGCCCGCCTTGCCAACGTGGAAGAATTTGTCAACGATCTGGAAGATGGATATGAAACGATTATCGGTGAAAACGGCGCGTCACTTTCCGGCGGTCAGAAACAGCGTCTTGCCATTGCCCGTGCCATTCTGAAGAATCCTTCCATTCTGATCTTCGACGAAGCAACCAGTGCGCTGGATACGTTGTCCGAAGCATTGGTGCAGGAAGCCCTTGACCGGATGATGGAAGGGAAGACCACGATCATCATTGCACACCGTCTTTCCACCATTCGCAACTCTGACGTGATCGTGGTGATGCAGAACGGCAAGATCGTGCAGCAGGGTACTCATGATGAACTGGTGAGCACGCCGGGTGTTTATCTGACCCTTTACGAAAAACAACGCAAAATGGCAAAGAACATGTAAGGGAAGGAAGGAGATATCATCATGCAGCAGGAAAGAATTAATTTGCAGCGTCAGTTGAAACTGTTCCGCCGGATCGTAGGCGTTATTCTTCTTCTTCTTCTCATCATGCTGGGAGCATCTTTCTTCGGCAAGATGGATGATGAAGTCACGGGGAAAGGTCAGGTCGCCGGTATCCGTGAGTATGAGTTGAAAGCATTGGTCAGTGCCAATACGGTTGAAATCTGCAAACATGCAGGGGAACAGGTGACAGCCGGGGAATTGCTTTTGCGTTTTGATGACCGTAATCAGCGCGATGAGATTGCCCGGATCAAACATGAAATCAAGGAATTGGAAACGGAAATCCAGATTAAGGAAAAAGAGCTGGATATTCTGAAGAAAGACCCGCTCCCGGCACACTTCCGTCACACGGAAAACCTGCTCCGGGAAGCAAAGGAAAAACTCCGCCGTTCCCAGATTGAATTGAATGCCTATACCACATTGTATAAACAGAATGCTATTTCCCAGAAAGAATTTATCAAAGTGGAAATGGAACATCTTTCCAACAAGATGAATGCGGAACGTCTCGCGGAAGACTGGGGCAAATTGCAGAAAGGGCTTGTTCAGGAAATTCTGGATAAGGCCGTATTCGAGTTGAAAAAATTGCGTCAGCAGCATGCCGGTATGCTGACTGCGCTTAAGAGTGCGGAACGGCATCTGGAAGATTATGTGATGGTTGCCCCTGATGATGGTATTGTTACCGACATCCCGCCGCGTCCCGGCAATTATTACAGCAAGGGCGATGTGATTATCAAATTTGCTGCGAACAAGAATAAAAAGATTGTGGCACTGGTCAGCGAAAACCTGGTTTATAAAGTGGAACCGGGTCAGCGTGCCCGTATCAGCAGCAGTCAGTACAATTACCTCGACTTCGGTTATTTCACCGGGGAAGTTGAATTTGTGTATCAGCTGCCGATAACGATTGACGGTCAGCGTTTTTACCCTGTGAAGCTGCTGCTTGTGGATGAACCTTATCCGCTGCGTTTCGGTTCCGGCTGTGAAGTGACGATCCTCACTGGACAGGAACGTATTTTCTTTGTGTTGACGAACTTGAACAGTAAAGATTATTTGAAACGCCGTACCAGAACGCTGAAGAAAGTGTTGAAGATCGACAAGAAAAAAAGTGCGAAAGGTGCAAAAAACGCATCCGTTGAAACACCAGCGGCATCTGCAGAAGCGCAAGTCCCGGCACCGACTCCGGAAAAGAAAAAATAATCCGGCATTTTTTGGATTTGTCTTGGCATAGATTACTTTTTGTAGAAACAAATACAGGAGTGATATTATGCGTAAATTATCTGAAATCTATGGGGATATCTGTACTCATATCAAGCCGGATTTCCCTCTCGTGCGCTGTTCATCTGCGCGGACACCGAAACAAATCATTCAGGAAGTCGAGGGCATCGGCAGAGAATCCCTGCCGGCAGTTGTTCTTTTTCTGGATGGAATACAATTTCTGAAACAGAAGCCGCCGCTGCGGGAAATCAGCGTAACACTCATGCTTGTTGACCGTTTTCATGCGGGCAGTGAAGATCAGACGTTATCTGCCTGGGAACATTGCGAAAAACTGTATGAATATTTTCCATCGGAAGGGATTCAGCTCAATGGTGTTTTCTATCTGCCGGAAGCGGTATACGTCAACGGCGATTCCCCGGAACATGACAACAGTCTTTTCTTTTTCCGCCTTTTATTGCAGCAATAAAAAACGCAACATAACTTTGAATTGCGTTTGCAAAGAGTTGATTTTCATGCTATAGTATGTGCCATAGGAAATGGTATGATTTATGAAAAAAACTCTCTCTATTCTTTTATTCTTATTCATCAGCTCTTTCCCGCTTCCGGGCGGCGAAAGAGTTGTTTCTCTCTCCCCCGCATTGACCGAACTGATCTGCCATCTCAAACAACGTCATGCCTTAGTCGGCAGGTGTACAGCCTGTGATTATCCCTCTGATATCAAACAATTACCCACCGTCGGCAATTTCGGCCACCCCGAAGTGGAAAAAGTTTTTTCCCTGAAACCTACCTGGATTATCGCCAATGATTTTATGAACCCCGGAGCAGCAAAACGATTCCGTCAGAATGGAATCGCTGTCGATCTGCGTCAGATTCGGACATTGGAAGATTATCGCTGGTGGGTGCAGCGTATCGGGGAAAAATTATCCTGTCAGAAACTTGCTGCCGAAGAATTGGCGCGGACCAATCGACTGGAAAAACAGTTGAACAGTCAAAAAGCCTTGCCGTTAAAAATTCTTTGGGTCGTTTATGACCGCCCGTTGATGGTAGCTGGTCCCCGGAGTTTGCCGCATCAGGTTATCACGATGATGAAAATGCAGAATGTAGCGGCTGCCGTGCCGGATGAATATTTCAAATGTTCCTGGGAATGGATTTTGAAAAATCAGCCGGACTGGATTATTTGGACGCTCCCCGGCAAGCCGCAGAAAAATCACCGGTTGTGGGGAAAACTTACTGCGGTGCAAAAAGATCGGGTCATTACCGATATCATGGATGATCCGGTGCAGCGTCCGGGGGCCCGTTGGCTGGAAGCGATTTTGCGTTTGCGTGCCCGTTTGGAAAAAGGAACGGTGCGATGATGAAACGTTTGCTGTGGAATTGTATTCTGCCATTGATGGCTGTCTTTCTTGCCGGGATCGGCGGACTGGCTGCGGGGAGTGCGGAAATCGACTGGTGCAATTGGCATCATGATGTGATTTTATCCTTGCGATTCACCCGTATCTGCGGAGCATTTGTTGTGGGTGCGGCATTGGCATCGGCGGGGTTGACGTTGCAGGCAGTGTTGCGCAATCCGCTTGCGGAACCCTTTACGCTTGGTATTTCCGGCGGAGCCAGTGTGGGTGCGGCTTTGACATTTATCCTGCATCTCAACACCATCGGAATTTATACGGTCCCGGTTTTTGCGCTTGCGGGTGCGTTGACGGTGTTGGGGCTGGTTCTGTTTTTCAGCCGCCGTATGACAGCGGAAGATTTGTTATTGAGCGGTGTGATTGCGGGAACGGTATCTTCCAGCGTTCTGGTGTATCTTGTGAGTATTGCGGACAGCAGCGAACTTGCGGGTGTGACCTGGTGGCTGCTGGGTGATTTGCAGGCGTTGGATAACCGGTTATTGGTTTTTACTGCGGTTGCGACGCTGGTTGTTGTGACATTGTTCCGTTATTTTGCATCGGAATTGAATGCGTTGGCCTTGGGTGATGAACGGGCGTGGATTCTTGGGGTATCGCCACGTTATTTTACAGTGATTTTCATTACGGCGGCAAGTATGCTGGCATCTGCAACGGTGGCATTGGCAGGGCTGATTGCCTTCACCGGCTTGATTGTGCCTCATGCGATCCGGCGGATATATGGGTGCGATCATACACGGATCGTGATTCCGACTGCTTTATGGGGCGGTGCGTTTCTGATGGTATGCGATATCTTATCCCGGATCATTCATCCCGCGCGGGAATTGCCGGTTGGCGTGCTGACGTCGCTCACCGGGGGCGTGGTGTTTCTTTATCTCTTGAAAGCCCGGAAAGGGGGATATCACGCATGACAGTTGCACTTCACAATGTTACTTTTCAATATCCCGGCAGGACTCTGTTCCGGGATGTGACTGTGACGTTATCGCCCGGTGCGGTTCATTGGGTTGCGGGTCCGAACGGAAGCGGAAAAAGTACGTTTCTGAAATTGTTGTGCGGATACCTGTCACCCTCTTCGGGCGAGATTTTATTGAACGATAGACGACTTTCCGATATTCCGGATCGTATCCGTGCTGGTATGGTTGGCGTGCTGCCCCAGATCCCGTTATACGCCCTGGATTTCACGGTAGAGGAAACGATTCGGATTGGCTGTTCGGCGAAACTGCCGCGCTTTGCACCGATTCCGGAAGACTTCCGTCAAAAGATGGAGGAAGCGATTGCCTGTTTCGGGCTGAACGAATTGCGCAATATACCGGTCAACCGTTTATCCGGCGGGGAACGTCAGAAAGCGGCATTGGCATCGGTTTATGCTTTATCGCCGGACATTCTTCTGCTGGATGAACCGACATCGGCATTGGATCCGGGGGCGCGGAATCATGCGGTTGCCTGGTTG
Organism: Victivallales bacterium; assembly: GCA_045639325.1. GTDB lineage: Bacteria > Verrucomicrobiota > Lentisphaeria > Victivallales > UBA1829 > RGIG8244. The sequence continues at coordinate 65,054 of JAZUCU010000014.1, read as the reverse complement.
AATGAATACGCGAAAGATCATACGGTGATTGCTGTTACCCACGACTTTGAATTATTGGGCAGGGCGGAAGGTGGTTTGCTGTTGTTGGATCGGGCGGGCAATTTTCTTTCCGGAACGGCGGAAGATTTATTGACGTCGGAAAATCTGAGCCGGATTTATGGTACATCTGCGGTTGTTGAGCGTTCTGCATCGGGTCGCCGCTGGATTCATTTTGATTGAAGCCCTTAACTGTGGAAATTTATACAAAAAACTGTTATTACGACTTGAAAAAAACTGAATATGATGTAAAATAAGCCTGTGAAAATAATACAAACAATTTTTAAGGTTTTATGCAGATGACAAAGACAAGAATTTCCGGTTGGGGTGCCATCTCCTGTGCAGGCAGAAATGCCGCCGATTCCATTGCTAATCTGATGAATCCCGCCTATCAGTGCGGCCCTTTCCGTGCTTCGGAAAGTATTGGTACGACATTGAATGTGCCGGTGTTTGAGATTCCGGGAATTCCGGAAACGGAACCGGGCAGACGCAGTCATTATCTCGCCGGAATTGCGGTGGAAGAAGCGATTCAATGTGCAGGATTGACGGCGGAACAGCTTCAGCAGGAAGAGACCGGTGTGATTTTCGGTACAACCATTGCCAGTCAGCTGAATGACCTGCCGTTATATGCCTCCATCCGCGCCGGAGAAGAAGCCAGTGTCGACAGCTTGAAACGCTATATGGAAGCCAGTCCGGCGGAATGGATCCGGAACCGTTTTCATCTTCATGGACCTCAAATCACGTTATCCAATGCCTGTGCATCGGGCAGTGATATTCTCGGTCTTGCCGATATGTGGATCAAGACCGGTCAATGCCGCCGTGTGATTGCGGTTGGTGCTGACGGCATGAACCGGGTACCGATTGCGGGATTTTTCTCTCTGGGCGTGGCATCCGATAAAGCATGCCGTCCTTTTGACCGTGACCGCAGCGGCTTGAATCTGGGTGAGGGTGCGGGAGCGTTGATTCTGGAAACGGAAGAAGCGGCCCGTGAACGTGGCAAAGAATGTTCGTTTGCGCTTGCTGGATATGGCAATGCCTGCGATGCGTTTCATATCACACGTCCTCATCCCGAAGGCAAGGGACTCCATACGGCGATTCTGCATGCCATGGAGCAGGCGGGCGTGACGGCATCCGATATCAGTTTCATCAATGCCCACGGGACAGCGACACCGGCGAATGACTTCTGCGAAGGCAATCTGTTCCCGCGTATTTTCGGTGAAAATGTAAAATATCTTTCCACCAAAGGCTGGACAGGCCATACGCTTGGTGCAGCGGGAGCGTTGGAATGTGTCTTTACCATTCTGATGCTGGAACAGAAAAAGATTCCGGCAAGCCGCGGTTTCGCGAATACGGACCCGGAAATTCCGATTCCTCCGGTTTCCTGTGAGACTGCGCTGGGTGATGATGTGCGCTATGCGCTTTCCACTTCCCTGGCATTCGGCGGATCCAACGCCGCAGTTGTGGTGGAAAAACTCAAGAGGTAATTTCAAAAGTTGAAATTGCTTCTCAAATAAGATTTTTCAATGCATCGGCGACCCGGTCAACGGGGAGTCCGATGATATTGGAGATCGACCCTTCGACGGATTGGATCAACATCTCCCTATGTTCTTGAATGGCGTATGCGCCGGCTTTATCAAGAACGTGTACTTTCTGCATATATTCCCGGATCACCGTTTCATCAAAAGGCTTGAATGTGACCGTGCTGACATCGGTAAACAGAATACGGATGTTGCGGTTGCGGGAGATGATGCTGACTCCTGTCACGGTTTCATGGGTCTTACCGGAGAGGGCGGAAAGAATTTCAATGGCATGTTGTTCGGATGCCGGTTTGCCGATGGTGGTATTCTCGAATTCAATGACTGTATCCGCACCGATGACAACGGAATCCGGGTAAAGATCCGCCACTGCTGCGGCTTTCATCTCGCTGTTCTGCAAGGCAATGGAATGTACATAAATGGATTTTGCATCCAATTCTTCCACATCGGGAGCAGGAATGATACGGAAATCTGTGATTCCGGCGGACCGCAACAATTCCGCTCTGCGGGGGGAGGCGGAAGCCAGAATCAAATCAAAGGGAAATGCGGAAGCCATAATCAGTCTTTGAACGATTGGAAGATTTCCTGTCTGTCCGTTGTTGCCGTTCCACGTTTGCCGACCACGATACCGGCTGCATGATTTGCAATCTGTGCCGCCTCTGTTTCTGTGGCGCCGGCAGCGCGGCAGAGGGTGTAAGTTGCAATGACCGTATCACCGGCACCGGAGACGTCAAAGACTTCTTTTGCGATCGTGGGGATCGCCAGAACATTCTGATTTTTGCGGAACAGAGCCATGCCCTGATGTCCCAGCGTAATCAGCAGGGAATCCGGCTTCCAACTTTCGATAATCCGGTCGGCGACGAGCTTGAGGCTTTCATCTTTTTCCACGTCTTTGGGATCGGAGCAATAAATACCAGCGAGCCCGAACGCTTCCATACGGTTCGGCGTCATGAGAGAAAGATTGCAGATCTGCATTGCGTGACCGGGATGGGGGTCAAGGGAGGTGAAAATGCCTTCTGCGCGAGCAGCATCGGCGATTTTCTGAAGCATTTCTTTTTCCAGAAGCCCTTTGGCATAATCTTCAAAAATGAGAGCATCGTATTGATGATTGCGGATGCCGTTCAGAAGCAATTCCGTCATCTGCTCCCGGACTTCGCCGTTGATCTGGTGAGTATCTTCCACATCCATGCGGACGACCTGCTGACCGGACACGATGACGCGCTGTTTGATCGTGGTGCGTCTGGAGGGATCGACAAGGACGCCGTCGATTGCGATATTATCTTTGCAGAGGAATTGTTTCAGTTGCTGACCGTATGCATCATCACCCACCACGCCATAAGCTCCGACTTTGCATTGAGGAGCCAGGCTCATCAGGTTGTGCATTACGTTGGCGGCACCGCCGAGGCGTGCTTCCTGATTCCGCACGAGGAGAACGGGGACGGGAGCTTCCTGAGAAAGTCTGTTAGCCGGGCCGCTGATATAGATATCAAGCATGAGGTCGCCGAGAACAGCGACCCTTGTCCGGTTCATAGCGTCAAAAATTTCAGCGAGGCGATTTTGTGCGATAGTCATATTCAACTCAATTCTTTTTTTCTGCGACAAGTTCATTGGCGATGGAATTGATCAGTTTTGCCTGATCGATTTTTTCTTCGCGAATGAAGAATTTCGGCTTTTTTGCTTTCCAACTGTACAGGAAATGATTAAAACGATCGAATGTGCGTTTTACTTCAAAGACCTGTTTTTCATTCATATAGTCCTGATGTTCCGTAAGATAAATCACAAGCTGATTCATGGTGTTACGGACAAGATCAACTTCCCCGCGCTGAAGTTTACCAGTCGGGCGGAAATTCCGCATGTTGATCCGGAAGTTATCCGCCTGCTTGATTACTTTATCTTTTTCCACATGAAACTCATAAATATTGCGTTTCTGCAGCTGGATGGGAACAATCAGGGTCAGGTAGAGCTGTGCCGCAACGATGAAAATCATCATTGCGATGGCAAGCCCTGTGACTACATCCCGTTTCCGTTTGCAGGAATATCTGATGAGAATTTCTTTGGAAGGCATGGAACATCGATCCTTATTTATTCCAGGGGAGTGTCCACTGACCCTGTTCATACAGAGAATAGAGCGCGACCGCGATACCGGAATATTCACCGGCTTTGCCGCCGAGTTTGCTGGGGACGATATCGCATTTCATCTGGGGCCAGGAATATTTGGGAATCCGTTCCAGCAGCGGTTTCATGAAGAGATCGCCGCAATGAACCGCGATGGTACCGAGAGCGATTACGGAAGGATTGAAGATATTCATCAGTGCACCCATAGCCTGGGCATTGCGTTCCATCATTTCATCCCACACGGAAACAGCGAAAGCATCGCCTTCACGTACCGCGATTTCCAATGCACGCATATCGATGGCTTCTGCATTGCCGCCTGCCGCTTTCACAATAGCGGAATCGGGCTGATCTGCCAACTGTTTGCGCAATCTCTGGGCGATGGCAAGACCGCCGCAGAATGCTTCGTAGTCGCCTTTCTGACCGCAATTGCAGACCGGACCGGTGGGGTCGATAACCATGTGACCGACTTCGCCGGCATAGTTGTTTCTGCCGCGGAGCATACGGCCGGAAGTGATGATACCGCCGCCGATACCGGTGCTCATGGTCAAATAAATCATATCATCCACACCCTGACCGGCACCGAAGAGCCATTCTGCCAGACCGGCAGCGTTGGCATCGTTATCAAAGAAGCCGGGGACGCCGAATTCGTTTGCGAGGTAGTCGCGGATGGGGACATCTTTCCAACGGGGCATGTTGTGGGGAGCCTGGATCATACCGGCTTTCCAATCCATGGGGGAGGGAGAACCGATCCCGAGAGCTTTCAGTTCGCCGGGCTGAATATTCTGTTCTGCGAGCAGCTTCTTACCGGCGGCGACGAGTTCGGGGAGAACGTCTTTCGGATCGCGGTCCCGGTTATCAACGCGTGCGGAAGCGAGGATGGTTCCATCACTCAAAGCGAGGCATACAGCGATTTTAGTACCGCCGATATCGAATCCCAAAACAGGAAAAACTTGGTTCATGATAATACTCCATAAATAAATTTTTTAATTTTTTTTAAAATATACATTGAAAAATGGAGAAACGCAAGTATTGTTTTGAAGAAATACAGTTTTTTTTGAAAAATAATTAAAAAAATCAAGAATGGAAGGTTTTTTATAATGTCCGGATCACTTTTTATGCCAGTTCTCGCCAGCAGTGGTATTACCTATGCTTTTCAGAATTCCGACTTGCTCGGACAATTGATTTGCGTGGTATTGTTCCTCTTTTCCATTGCTGTCTGGGTCGTCATGCTCGAAAAAATCATTACACTGAAAAATGTCAAACGCAGTACCATTAATTTTGCTGCCGCATTTGCCCGCAAACGGGATCCGCTCCAGTTGAAGGATCAGGCGGATAATGACGGCAGTGCCGCTGCCCGTGTATTCCAGGCGGCATGTGACCGTATTGAAGCATTTCATTTGCGTGAACAGCCGGGCGGACCCCGCCGGGCATTGAGCGATGATGAAATTCAGATCGTCAAAGCCACCATGAGTCAGAGTGTGGAAGAACAGATCCTGTTTCTGGAAAAACGTATGATGTTCCTTGCGACTGCAGTCAGTGCCAGTCCGTTCCTCGGTTTGTTCGGTACGGTCTGGGGGATCACGCTGGCATTTACCAATCTTGCGATTCAGGGGCGTGCGGATATTCAGACGTTGGCACCTGGTGTTTCCGGGGCGTTGCTGACTACGGTTATTGCGCTTTTTGTGGCGATTCCGTCACTGGTGGGATATAACATCATTGCCAACAGCATCAAAGATATCACAGTCCGTCTGGATAACTTTTCTGAAAATGTGGCAGCCCGGTTGAAAATCGAGCAGATGGAAAGTATTCAGGCATACGAAAAACGCAATCGGGAATAAGTATCATGGCAAGACGGAATTTTCCCAGATCGACTTTTGACAGTATCAACGTTACGCCGTTGATCGATACCCTGTTTTTCCTCCTGATCATTTTTATGGTCACGGCTCCTCTGCTGGAATATACGGTGGAAGTTTCTCCGCCGCAGATGAATGCAGATCCTATGAAGCCCGATGAGGATTCCAAAATCGTCAACGTCAAGGAAAACGGTGAGATTATTTTTAATCGTCGCGTGGTAACGGAACAGGAATTGATCCGTATGCTTTCTGAGATTCCGAAAACCGGAAATCCCAAGCCGGTCTTTCTCCGTGCGGATGGCAATCTCAAGTTCAAAAAAGTGATCCACGTGATGAAACTCATTCGCGAAGGCGGTTATCCCAATGTCCTGTTTGTAACGGAGGAAGAACCGAAATGATCCCCCGATTTTCGCCGGGTGAACTCGCTGCCAACGGGCGGGACCCATACGAAAAACCTGGACTTTTTACCAGAGTCACGATCGTTGTTCTGATTCTGCACGTGGCACTTTTTGTTGTCCCGTGGCTGTGGTTCTGTGTGTTGAAGCCGCAGGAAAAGAAAGTCTTTGTCATGAGTGCATCTCTTGTGGAAATGCCGAAAGGCAATTCTCTGGATGTGCCGCCGACGCAGCCGAACGTTCCTGCAAAGCCGGATTTGCCCGATTTGCCCGATTTGCCCGATATCCCGGATGTGCCGGAACCGCCCAAGCCTCTGCCGCCGAAACCGGAACCGCCGAAGCCTGCACCAAAACCGACACCTCCGAAACCTGCACCGCCCAAGCCTGTTCCTGCGCCTCCCAAGCCCAAACCGAAGCCGAAAACAAAGCCGAAGCCGGAACAGAAAAAGTATCTTTCTGCGGATGATATCAAAAAACAGATTGAGCAGCAGAGAAAAAATCCTGCCAATCAGAAACAACGTCAGGCGAATGATGCTGCCCGCAAACGTGCGGCAAGAGAAGCTGCACGTGCCGCTGCAAAAGCTGCTGCGGAACGCCAGCGTATTCTGGATGATGCGGCCAGAGCGGTAAAGCAGTATGGAACCCCTGATGGCGGCAGTAAAGGTGTGCCGGCAACAAAAGAATTTCATAATTACATTGACCGTTTGACATCGATTCTGTATCAGCAATGGGATCAGCCCACGAGCACGGAATTGAAGAAACGCGGTGTTTTTGTACTTGTCACATTGCAAATCGGAGCGGATGGTACATTGCAGACGAAGAATTTCAAACCGTCAGGAAATGCCGTCATGGATCAATCCGTGCGGAAACTTCTGCAGAAATTGCGTGTTGTTCCTGCCCCGCCCGGCGGCGCAATGACGGTCCCGGTTAAATTGATTGTGAGCGATTGAAGGTGAATTATGGAGCCGTATTACGAAAAATATTATAAGCATCACGCCCCGCCTGCGAATGTCTTGCTTCATCGGGAAACGGATCTGATTGCAAGCGTCAACGTGTCCGGCCGTTCCGATCCGGAAGAAATTATTTCAGCGTTGGCACATGCCGGTTTCAAAGGCATCCTGATCGATTGCATTGCATCCGGCGGAAAATTCCGTCATGATGCAGAGAATCTCAAACTTTACGCAGAAATGGCGGAAAAATATTCCATCAAATGCGGACTGGATATCCCCTGTGCTGTGCCGGGGAAAACATCCCGTGCACAACAGACTTTCCGCAAACAATTGCGGGAGCTCCTCGGGTGCGGTGCGACGCTGTTCGAAGTCCGTTTGAATAATACCGAACAAATGGGCAAGCCGGAATGGGATGCCCTGTATCATGCTATCCGCCAAGTCCAGCCGGAAGCCGTCATCTCCGGCGGGCCGGACAGACGTCGGGGCAGTCGGAACGGTATTCTGCCGGATTTTTCCAGCAGCCGTTATATACCCCGGGATTGTTTCAGTAACGGGGAAGCGCCGAACAATACCAAATCCATAGAACGTCATTATGCGCTGGGCAATCCGTTCAACGGTTTGTATTATCTTCAGCCGGAATGTGATATTGCATTACCGGAGTCGGCGGAGCAACTTGCGGAACTGTATTTGCAGTCCGCAGGCAACGGTGGAGTGTTGAATGTGCGTATTCCCCTTGATAAACACGGAAGAATTCCGGAGGAAACGCTGGCGTTGTTGAACGCATCCGGCGGATTGCTCCGTGATTTGCGTGCGCATGAAATTTTATCCTGGTATCTGAACGAAGGCGATCAGATGCTGGAATTGTATCCGGATGCTTTCGACCTGATTGAATTGAAAGAAGATATGTCAGCAGGGGAACGTGTCCGTTCCTGGAAGATCGAAGGTAAGATCGACAATCAATGGCAGACATTGGCAGAAGGTACAATTATCGGCTTCAGCCGTATCCGCAAATTAGAGAAACGATGCAGCTGCACCATGCTCCGGATGACCTTGACCGGCGGCGGTGCAGAATTAAGACTTTACAGAGGCAGTAATGAGCAATAATTCAGAAGTAACAAACGATATCAAACGCATTGCAGTACGTGTGAAACGGAAAGCAGTTGCCGCCATCCGACAGGGGCATCCCTGGCTTTTTGCGGATTCGGTGGAACGGTATTCCAAGGATCCGGCGCCCGGCGATGTTGCAATTTTATTTGATCCGGACGGCAAAATGCTCGGTGCAGGGCTGTGTGACCCGAAATCGGTGGTGCGCGTCCGTATTCTTGCCCACAAGAACGGGGAGCCGCCGGTGGGACCTGAATTATTTGCCAAGCTGATTCATGAAGCGGCGGAACGTCGTGCCGGCAAAATTTCAGCCGATACCACAGGCTGGCGTCTGATTCATGGTGAATCCGATGGCTTTTCCGGTTTGGTTGCGGATAAATATGATGATACTCTGGTGCTGAAAATCTATTCAGAAGCATTTATTATCCACGTCCCTGCAATCATTGATGCCATCAAAAATGAGTACCCCGTGATTAAAAATACCGTCATCCGCCTTTCCCGTGAACTGAGCCGGTGCGTGACGCAATATCAGGATGGGGATGTGATTCCCCCGAATGCGCCGGTGATCAAGACTTTCCTCGAAAACGGCATCCGTTTCCAGGCGGATCTGAAGACGGGACAGAAGACCGGATTCTTCCTGGATCAGCGGGATAACCGTCAGCGCGTGGAACGTCTTTCTGCAAACAAGGATGTGTTGAACGTGTTCTGTTTTTCCGGCGGCTTCTCTCTGTATGCTGCCCGGGGCGGCGCTAAGACGGTGACCGGTATTGATTTTGACAAGCACGCCATTGCTGCCTGCGAGAAACATTTTGAATTGAACAGTAACAATCCCTCCATCCGCCGCTGCCGTCATACCGGTATTTGCGGTGATGCTTTTGATGCGATGCGTGACCTTGCTCATAAACGGCGTCTGTTTGATATCGTGATCGTCGATCCGCCGTCCTTTGCCAAATCTGCGGGCGAAAAAGACACGGCCTTGAAGAGTTATTCTGCGCTGGCGAAACTGGCGGTCAAACTGCTGAAGAAAAACGGAATTCTGGTATTCGCATCCTGTTCCAGCCGGGTGACGGCGGACGATCTTTTCCCGGAAATTCTGCGTTCTGCCGGGGATTGTCTGGAAGTCTTTGACAAAACGTATCATGCGCCGGATCACCCTGCTGCATTTGCCGAATCATCCTACCTGAAATGTCTGTGGGCAAGGAAAGTACGATGAAGGCGCATTTTTAACAGCTGCCTGTGCTGCTGCTCCCCTGGTTTCAGGAACATAAACGGGTATTGCCCTGGCGGGAAACGCCGCCGGTGCCGTATCATGTATGGCTTTCTGAAATCATGCTCCAGCAGACAAGAGTGGAAGCTGTCATCCCTTATTATCAACGCTTTCTGAAGGCTTTGCCGGATATTGCATCCCTCGCCGCCGCTGATGATGAAACGATTCTGAAACTCTGGGAAGGACTCGGCTATTATACCCGTGTTCGCAATCTCCGTGCGGCGGCGCAGCAGATCATGGAAAAATTCAATGGTGTTTTCCCGGAGAATGTGAACGATATCCGGTCATTGCCCGGAATCGGGGATTATACTGCCGGAGCGATTGCTTCCATCACATTCGGCGCCTGTGAACCGGCGGTGGATGGCAATGTATTACGCGTCACGGCACGTTTTTCCGGATCGGAAGATGATATTACGAAGAGTTCTGTCAAGCAGGATATTGCGCAGAAACTGCGTGCTGTCTATCCCGTTGGTAAAACGTCGGAATTCACACAAAGTCTGATGGAATTGGGGGCATTGATCTGCCTGCCGAACGGGGCTCCGAAATGCGCGGAATGTCCATTGCAGAAACATTGTTATGCCTGTTTGAAAGGTAAAACGGCATCCTTGCCTGTGAAGAAGCCGAAGAAACCGCGTCGTGTGGAAAAACGTACGGTGCTGGTTTTGTGGTCAAAAGGTAAAATTGCATTGCGGAAACGTCCGGCGGAAGGACTTCTTGCATCCTTGTGGGAATTTCCGTCATTGGATGGACATTGTACAGCCGCCGATATCCGCGAACGTTATCCGGAGATCCGTCATTTGCGGCGCGGTCCGGCAGCCGTACATATATTCAGTCATATTGAATGGCAAATGCATTCTTTTGCCGCAGAAAGTGCGGAAGAACTGGAAGACTTCCAATATTTTCCGCCGGATGAACTTCCTGCGATTCCATCTGCATTCAAAGCATTTCTGCCGGTCAGAACGTGATTGTCACAATGGCTTCCGGCCGGATCAGAACGCGGAGATATTCCCCGTTGCGTTTGAACTGAACGGTTTGCGGTACCGGAGCAGAGTTGCTGAGCACGGCGACATAAGATTGATCCGGATTCCGGCAGACGACACACGTCACATCTTGCGTCAAATCCTTGTTGGTGTAACAGTGGAGCAATTCTGCGCCGCGTTTGATGTACGGAGCAAAGTGTTTGAACACATGATATTGAACGCTGGGGGTGATGACACCGGTCTGGGAATGAATCTCGACCAATCCGGCACATTCAAAGGTTCCGGTGTTGGGGTTGCCATTTTCATCCAGCGCACAATTCCACCCGACAAAGGAAGAACAGCCGTTATTCAATGCGCCGCTGATGGTTTTTGCCCACCATAACGGGTGCTGCTCGGCAGAATTCGGCTTGATGTTCGGACCTTTTTCGGTCAACTGGAACGGCATATCGGGGTGTGCTTCCCGTACCTGACGGAGCATTTCCGGCTGTCCGCAATACGGATGCCATGCGACGGCATCCACATGTTTTTTGACTTCCGGATCGGAGAGCATGTACATGACCCGTTTCCAGTTGATATAATTGTGGTCATACAGCCAGATTTTTGTATTCAGCCCGGCTGCTTCCAGTCTGGGCGGCATAAGATAGCCGCAAAGTTCCATTTCAAAATCGGGGTGCAGCCGACTCTGGGGCATGGTGCCGTTCTGATCGGTATCCACTTCGTTCTGCATGGTAACGGCATCGATTTCAAGACCGTGTGCACGGTATGCCATCAGATATTCCACATAATAATTGGCGAATGCGGGCAGATATTTATGACGCATTTCGCCGCCGCACATTTCGCCGCCAGTCTTCATCCACCCGGGCGGGCTCCACGGTGAGGAGAAGAGAAAGAGGTCGTTGCGTGCGGCTTTGACTTCCTTTGTCAGAGGGATGATATACGCTTCATCGTGTGCGATAGAGAAATGTTTCATCTCGATATCATCCGGCACATCGTTATAGGAATAAACTTCGGTTGCATAATCGCTGGCGCCGACATTCAAGCGGACGATGGAGAGATTCAAACCATCGGAGGCAAAAATGTCATGAATCAGCTGTTTCCGCTGTTCGTTATCCAGTTTTGAAATGAGATAGCAGGCTGCATCAGTAAGGGAAATTCCGAATCCGAGCATCTTGTGTGAAACTTTAGCGGTATCCAGATCAAAACACGGTGCTTCATAATAGAAGTGCGGGGAAAACGGCTGATTTTCCGCCGGATAAGTGGTTCCGTTACGGTCTGTGACTAAAGTCTTGAGACGTTCTTTTATTGCTGTTCCTGCTGTATTTATCATAGTTTTACCTGCCGGTTTATTGATATTTTCGTGTTTTGAAACACCATAATATACTGTTTACCGGCAGTTCTTTCAAGTTGTATATGATATTTTTTCTTTTTGTTTCCTTATTTTTCCAGAGTCAATGTGCCGAAGCGTTCCAGATTCCGGAATCCGCCGTAAGTGGGAAGATAACAGCATTGTTCCCATTTCCCCGGTTCGCCCGGCATGTTGAATCGACTGTTTCGGTATGCATTGAAACGGAAAATGTTATCTTGTCCTTCCTTTGTGAATTTCAGCTCATCCAGCGGAATGGTCAGGCAGCCTTCCCAGAAAAGACCTTTTTTGACGGTGGACCACTGAAGTTTTTTGCAATCCCATTTCTTGTCGATATCCTTCGGCGGTTTGGGAATAAAGAGGTCAAGCATGCAGTTATCCGGCGCCAGAATGAACTGATAACATTCTTTGCCGCGGCCCAGGAACAGTTCGACGCTTTCATAATTCCAGATCACACCATCGCGTTTTCCGAGGGAAGCGGGAGCCCATTTGACTGTGGCAACCCCTGCCGGGATGCTGCATTCTGCTTTGAGATAAAGATTTTTACCGTCGTGAAGCAGCCGCATGATGGTTTCCGAATCCGGTTTGTTGATATTGAAACAGTCGGTAAAATCTTTCAGAACAAGAGCCTTTTTCCAGTCTGAATCAGTGGGCTTACCGCTAATCCGGGGAACTGTGACTGCGTAAGGATTGGTCTTGCGGCTGCCGCCACGGAATACGCGGGAATTGCGTTCGAAAGGTTGATATCCGGCGAGCAGTTTACGGGTACGGTAAGCGTAAGGTTCCTGCTTGCCTGCCAGTTTCACCGCTTCTTTGAGCAAGCTCATCATCCGGTCGACGAATTCCGGCGGATAGAGTTCTTTCCAAACCCGCTGATAATCCCATTTGTCGATCTGATAGCCATGCTTTGCCCATGCCTGTTCCATTTCTTCGTGGAATTGCTGCACCGGAGCGGCTGCGGGACCGAAGAATTTTGTATAATATTCTTTCAAAATGGCATCCATGTCTTCGGCGGGATTCCACATAAGTTTTCCGGCGGCGTAGAGATTCTGAATGTCATAAATCCAGTCCGTCCAGCTGCGGAGTTCTTTACCGTTACTGTCGAAGTCGGCAAGTTCAATGGCACGACCGCGGATGCGACCGGCATCCATGGCGTAGATTTCCTGAAGCTGACGGGGGAAGATTGCAGGTGTTCCGTAAATACCCCGGCGGTAACGGGAGGAATTCCAGTATTCCCAAACATAGAGTCTGGCACCGGTGGAACTCCATTCATCGAGAAACTTTTTCCACTGCTGTTTGTAACTCACCGTGCCCCGGGGAACCGGACTGAAGCATAATGTGACTGCCACGTTCGGAAGTAGCGGGAATTCCGGTTTGCGCAGATAATCGCCGTATGCACAACAGACAATGCTCTTGCCGGGAGCGTTTTTCGCAACTTCCGCAGCCACCCGGTTCACGAATCCCCAGACGGCGTTGGAACAGAGTCCGGACACGCCCATATCGGGACGGAGTTTTTTCTGACATTCGGGACATTTGCAGTAGAAGATGCCGTTACTGTCGCCCGGCATCACTTTGGCGAATGTGGTGAATTTTGCGCGTTGAAGTTCCTGCAGTTTATCTGCCACAGTCTGTTTGAAAACCTCCGGATTGCTCATGCAGACATGGCCGCCGCCGGGTTCGAAGTTGACTTTGCGTGAACCGTCGTCCTGCAGCGCCAGATATTCCGGCTTTGTTTTTGCAAAACGCTTGATCCAGTCATTGAAAGAATGGTTTGCCACAGGATCGCCCACGGAACCGCCGAAACGGTTTCTCCGATACCATTTCTCACAATCTGCCGGAGTGGCATCCGGATCATTTTTGATGAGGGAAAAAAAGGTTTTCCGGGTATCATATTGGGGATGGGAGACCGTGTAAAGTTTGTTCACTTTCAAATTTTTGATTTGCGGAATGTGCGTTCCGTTTTTACCAGGCCAATACCAGCGGAATCCCACTGTTTTTTCCAGAAATTCATAAGCCGCATACAAAGTTCCAACCGGCACAAACGAACGTCCGGAAACCATACTTGCCGGAATGGATGGATTATCTCCGCCGGAAAGGAGAATTATCTCGCCCAGTCGAGCGACGACAAAACTTTCCGGTGCCAGCATATCCGGATTGATACCATACTTATAGGCGATTGTATTCTTCCCGACCATAATGGCGGGACCTGATTTATACTTGGATTCCGTAATAATTTTCGGAGCGATGCCGCAAGCAAGTTTGAAATGGTCCTGCAGTTCTTTTGCTGCATATCGGGCAATATGGTCCGGGCGATCGGCGGTGACGATTACAAAATTGATTTTACCGTTTTTCACCAGTTCAAGAGGTGTTTTTACCTGAGCGGCAGCCAGTCCGACTGAAAAACCTTCCGGAAGCGCAGGCGTCTTTTCCGCTGTGGTTTTGCCTTCCTCATATTTCACATAGCGGATATCGGAGAGTTCCCAGACACATTTTTCCTGTCCGAGACGTTTGATCGAAAAAAACATGTTGAAATGGTTGAGATTGTCCAGATCCGGAATATCCAGCACGAATTCCACCGGAACCTTTTCCCCGGTTTTACGATACGGATTGGGATATTGCTTTGTTACCCGGAGGATGTTCCCCGGATTGGTTGTGCAGCGGAACATGGCAGTCAGGGGGGCGTTACCCTCGATCCGTTTCATATTCATGCGCAATACGATCTTTTTGCCCCGGTATTTTTCCGGTTTGAAAATATAGAACGCCTTGTGCCGGGATGCACCTTTCATTTTTTCGGTAGTCAGAACGCTATCTTTGAATTTTTCGATGATCTCTTCAGCGGCCAGTGTCGGCAGCAGAAGAATTGCCAGTATCAGTGTCAGAAATATTCTCATTTACTCACCTTGTGTTATAAATGTTTTTTCAGTCGAAATACCGCAGCGGATAACCTGCATCCAGGTTATATGCCGGGATGAAGAAAATATGCTGGGATGGTTTTTTGCCGTTGGGAACACGCGCATTGGGCCCGTTGGGGATTTTCATGTAATCGACGGCTTCCGCTCTGCCGTCACAGAATGCGATCATGACTTTATTCCGGTGAGCGGTAATGGTGGATTCCTTATAAGTCGCATTTTCTCCGGTTCCCCAGTTTGATACGGAAGATTCTCCCATGAACGCGGTACGGGTCGGCTTTAAGATTTTACTGCGCTTGTATCCTTTATTGGAGAAAAGACTGTAAAAATACATGCTGTAACCGTAACTTTGCCCGTAAGTGGAACTGATATCTGTCTGGAATTGACCGAATTGACGTTTGGGGCAAGCCAGCCGATGATTTTTTCTTGCATCTTTGTAGACGGCGAAAAACCAGTGGGACTTACTGCTGTCAGCCGATTTGAAATAGCTGAAAAGAGGATTGTTTCCGCTGCTGGGGTCATGCCATTTGATTGTTGACCCCGGTATTTTTATGTTATAGGTGAAAAATCGCTCATCATAATCGTTTACATACAACTGAATCGTAGAATTGATGGATCTGAGATTATTCATGCATTGGATGGTTTTCGCACTATCCCGTGTCTGATTCAGTGCAGGCAGAAGCATGGCAGCCAGCATTGCGATGATCGCAATCACGACGAGGAGCTCTATCAGCGTAAAACGGCACATCATTGAAAAATGAGTTGCGGCGGTCTCTTTCTTCATCTTGTCTTCCTTTCGTTGATCGTTGAACCTTTTTTTATGTTTCTGTAAAGATCCTGTTTTCAGAAATGCACCAGAGTCGAAACATCGACCGGCTGACCGGATGCAATGGATTTATTGGCGGCGATACCAATCAGGATTGATCTTGCACCATCTACATAGTCGGCAGCCAATCCAAGCGGGTCTTTTTTGACTCCCTGGAAAACATGTTTCAACAGCAGCACATCGCCGCCGCCATGGTCGGCATCGGCTGCGACTTCCGGATAATCAATCACATAAGGCTTGCCCCAATGAGGCTGATAGATGATTTCCGGCAGCAGTTGCCCACGTTCGATTGTCAGCGGATGCGCACCCGGGAAATCGACTTCCACATCCTTGTCGTCATTGCTGGAAGACGAGACTTCCACAACGTTGAATTCCAGTCTGCCTTTTGTTCCGTTGAAGCAGACCCGGTAACCTTCCCAGGGAGCGTGTGCGTTCAGCGAATAAGTCAGGATTGCTTTGTTTTTATAGTGCACGATCACGCCCATATTGTCTTCGATGTTGATTCCGTCGCCGAACACACTCTGATCACGGTAGTACTGATCTTCGACTTCGGAATCAAAATAGATTCCGTTATAAATCTTTTGCCAGTAAGGATCCGGCGGGAGTTGGAAACGGAACGGATCTTTTGCGGCGATTTTGCTTCCCCGGCAGCGGTAATAGAAATCCGTACAGCCGCGTTTTTCGGCGTTTTCCTTGCCATAGAAACGCAATGTCCCCAACGAGAAAACAGTTTCCGGCTGGGAATCTATCCACCAGTTGACCAAATCGAAGTGATGAGTTGCCTTGTGGACCAGCAGTCCTCCACTGTTGTTTTTGCAGCGGTGCCAGCGGCGGAAATAATCCGCACCATGGCTGGTATTCAGCATCCATTCAAAATGGACACTGGTGATATCCCCGACCAGACCGCTTTTGATGATTTCCTTGATTTTTGTGTTCCGCGGGGAATAACGGTAGTTGAAGGTCACCGTGACATGACGGCCGGTGCGTTTCTGTGTATCAATGATCTGCTGGCATTTTTCGGCATCCATAGTCATCGGTTTTTCTGTGACAACATCGCAACCAAGTTCCATCGCCCGGCAGATGTAATTGTGATGAGTCCGGTCCATCGAGGTAACAATGACTTTGTCCGGTTTGATTTCGGCAATCATGCGGTCGAATTGGTCTGCTTTGTAAGTCGGAAGCGGTTTGTGCTTGTATTGTTCCTTGAAAAACTTGTTCCAGAAATCCATCCGGTGCCGGTTTGTGTCACACAACGCACAAAGTTCGCCGTCTTTTGCATGTTCCTTCATCAATGCCGTGGTGTACATCCACGACCGCTGTCCGGTTCCCACCAGAACGTAACGCAGTTTCTTTTTCATGTTTGCTCCTATTCTTGAAATTATGATTTTTCTGGTTCGACAGAATGACGTTTGCCGTCCGTATAGTTTATGATGAAATGATCCGTACTTTCCCTGCCGAAGACCGCATAAGGCGTATGAATGACAGGTTTTGTCTCGGCGTTTTCCCAACGGGCGTGATCCATCAGCACATCCACGGCGATGCGCCCGAGTCGTTGATAGCCGAAATCGACAGTGGAAAGAGATGGACGGAGCAGGGAGGCTCCATATCCACCGTCAAAACTCATCACGGCAAGATCTTTTGGAATATTTAAATCATGTTCCTTTGCAAATTGATAGATCAGACGTGCATAGGGTACTTTATAGCTGTAAAATGCCGTGGGCGGTTCCGGTGAATTCAGCAGTGCGGAAATCGAGTCCTGGAAATACCTGTCTTGTTCCGGGAACAGGAAAAGGTTCCGGTTATTCGGGCAATATTTCCCTGTTGCAGTCCGGAAATCATCGAAATTGCAGTTGAAACGCCGTTCGATAATGCTGATATCATTCAACAGAAAAGCAATTCTGCGGTGACCGAACCGGAGCAGATATTTCAGACCGTCGAACCAGGCGTTGAAGGCATCAAATAGAACCGTGGTCTGCCCGGTGATCGGCGGATCGCTTTCGAATGCCATTGCGTTCACAACTGGCAGTCCGCAATGATTCAAGGTTTCCAGCAGTTTTTCCTCCCCGTAAAAATTGCAGCACGCCTGGATTACGCCGATATAGCGGTCGCCCAGAAATCTTGCCTCCGTGAAATAATCATAACTGACGGTGTCAATTTCCATGCCGAGTTCGGTGCAGCGGGCTGATACTCCGGAAATCATCTGTAACAGTGGAGTGTCCGGCCGATCATCCCGGGGATTCAGCACGATCAGCAGTCTTGGCCGGGGCTTGGCGGCGAAATTCAGCACCGTTCCAAGTTGACGCGAACGGGTGATGATTCCTTCCTTTTCCAAACGTGACAACGCTGCGCGCAACGTAACGCGCGACACGCCCAATTGCCGACTCAATTCGAATTCTCCCGGCAAACGGCTGCCTGGCGTCATATCACCTTCGAATATCATATCGCAGAGCTGTTGATAAATGATTTCTTTTAATAATTCCATAATATGTTTTCCGACCGGTTTGCGTTACTTCTTTTTTCATAATATAAAAAATACATCAATGATAGTCAATATGATACATCGAAAAAATACAAAATTTTTTTATGATGCGCAAACCGTTGTTTGCAAAAAGGCGGTGGCAAAGTTGATAAAAAGATAATTCCTGTGTTTAAAAAAATGCACCCTGCAGACCATGTTTTTCATGGTATTTGCAGGGTGCATTTACAATATATTTTATATTGCGTAAATCTGGATTTTTTTATTCGCTTTCCAGTGTGCAGAGTTCCGGAGCCGTAAGCAGACCGCAAGGAACGGTCTGACGTTTGGTCGAAACGGTTTTCTTGAATACACCGGGCCCTGTCCAGATCGGCCAGGGTTCTTCATTATAGAACGGACCGAGTGCGTTACGGCGGCTGCCATAGACCGTGATCTTCAGCTGCACTTCACCGGCAGGGAGATCCAGACGGTACGGCGGCCAGGGCAGATATTGTTCTTCCCCATCGTTGATGGAGACGCCCAACAGAACACCGCGCCATTTAGCAAATTCCAGAACCATGCCTTCCTGCGGGACCTGAATGGTACGGGAATACGTGACATTCCCTGCATAACCGGGAAGTCCCTGTTCGGTCCAGGAACCGGTGGAAAGCTGTTGGGGCAGACGTGTGATAGTATCGTCTTTCACGCCGAATCTGCCGAGAATGAAAATGGCTTCCAGTCCGGGCAGTTTTTCGTGATATTTGCAGCGGAGAGACAAGGTGTTTCTGCCTTTCTGCAGGATGGAGCGGGGAATATTGATGCACTGAAGTGACCGGTCGATCCACCAGCGGATCACATCGTTATTCAGGAGAGTACCGTTGAGATAAATCTGATAAAATTCCGGATGTTCCAATGCCAGCTGGCAATCCGCGGCGGGAATATCTTTAACCTGGAAATTATAAGTCAATTCCAGATCAAGAGTTTTTTCCGGCGGTGTTTTATCTCTGAGCCAGGGCTGGATCATATTGCCGGCACGGGGTGCTTTATCCAACTGTTTGCGCAGCTGATCGTCGATGGCGAGAATGTATTCATCTTTCTGACCGAATACGCCGTTTGTGCGCCAGTTTGCACGGTCGAGAACGAGAACGTTATCTTCATCCAGTTCGTAATCCCATTCGATTCTGGGGAGTTTTTCCCGTTTTCCCACCTTGGGAATGATCCGTTCCGGTTCGGCATCCAGTTTTTCTTCTGTAATCACGTACAGGTGAGAATCCAGCATACCGAAGGAGACGTTCAGTTCGTAGGCATTGTCGCGGTATTCTGCTGTAACGTGATAAATCTTTCCGGTCAGCGGATCCATTTCGTAGATCTTGCCGCGCTGGGGAACATTGATTTTGACTTTGGTATTGTCAAACGTCATGGTTCTGTCACGGATCATTTTATCATTGAACGGATCGGAGGGGAACATCTTGCCATAGTTGCTCATGAAGATCGTCCATGCTTTGCCGGTATCGGCAAGACGAACCAGAATGGGCTGGACTTGTTTGCCTGTTTCGTCTTCGATGGAGATCCGGCGGGCAATCGGAGCAAGAAGCTGTACCGCAACCGGCAGAGATGCATTCTTGAATTGCTTGTATGCCTGTTCCGGAATATCTGATTCCACACCGTCAAGATGTTTCGGCGACCTGCCGGTGTAGACAACCATACCTCCGGCTTTGACAAAGTCCTGCAGCAGTTGCAGGGTGGTCTGACGGATGGTATCCAGTTCCGGAATGAGAACTGCCCGGTAGGATGCCTGATTGACTTTGAAAATATTACCTTCCACGGAGCCGTAACGGGAAAGAATTTCTTCTTCGCCGAAGTCGAAATCCAATTTCTGAGCGAGCAGCGTGTTGGTGATTGTGACGAATTGTTTATCCCGTGTCCGCAAGCCGCGATCCGTCTGGAACAAATCGAACCGCATCCATGCGGATTCAATGGGGTGAATGACCAGCAGATCCCGGACTTCCGCGCCTTCGGAAAGGACGGCGCCGAGGCGTGCAAAATAATTTTCCACCATGGAATATTTGTTATACCAGGAAGATTGATAAGAGATACTGGCTGGATAGTCCCGCTTTGCTTCCGCTTCCGCAGAATACCAGGCAAGATGCTGACAACGGTAGTTGATGCCGAGTGCGTACTGCATTTCGCCCTGAGACTTATGTCCGGCAAAGGGGAAGTCCCAACCGGTACAGCCGTAAGTTTCGCTCAAACGCCATTTTTTGCCGAACTGACGTGCCATGGAGGTACACTGTTTGATGGTGTTGAAAATACACCAGTGTTCGGTAAGCATATCAATCCCGGGCATCTGCATATATTCGTAGAAACGCATGGGGGAGCCGACTTCATTCACGGCATGAGCCAGGGTGTCTTCTTCGAAAATGTGACCGGTCATGTTGATGCCGTTTTTCTCGCACCATGTGCCGACGGTACGGGAGAATGCCTGTACAAACAGATCGGTCAGGATGGAATAGAAGCGGTGACGTGCGGTGGAAACTTTTTTAACGGAAGTGAAGAAGATTTCAGGGAGATAATCGGTAATATCTTCCTGATAACGTTCTTTGTAAATCGCCGGAATGGCATCGGTCCATGTCAAACTGTTCTGCGGACCGGAGTGCCAGAAACTGGGTTCATCGCTGAAAATGGCTTTGATGGTCTTGCCGAATTCGCTGCCGACTTCCTTGCGATAGGTTTCGTGGGTTGTCTGCACAAATTTTTCCACGGCTGCCGGATTCAATGTATCGAGATAAGTTTCGCCGTTGAACCAGGTGCTGCGTGGGGAAAGAATCCGGGCAAAACGCAACAGTTTTCTGCTGCCGCGGGGGGAGAAATTTTCCGGATCGTCGATTTTGCGTACCTGACGGAGGATCGGCTGATTTTTATCGCCGGAAACTGCGGCTGTGAACCATGCGAGGGTATCGCCGCCCGCCTTGGAATCCTGCATTTTTTCCAGAATTTCATAGACGAGGAAGCGCATTTTGTATTTATCATCTCTTGTGACGATGGAGCCGGCGCCGCCGGAGGGCCATCTGTCTTCATCGTAAAGGTTGGCGATCAAGCCGATTTTTTTTGCTTCATCGACGCATGCATGAATGCAATCGAACCACTCTTTACTCAGATAAGTTGTATTCAAACCGATTCGGGCGTGCATAAAGAAACCGCCGAATCCCATTTCTTTGAAAATCCGGATCTGTCTGACCAGTTCCTCAGGATCCAGTTTTGCGTTCCATGCCCAGAACGGGGCACCATGGAACTCCGGACCCGGATTTTTATAATTTTCCAACATGTTTTTCATGATATGAACATTGTTCCTTTTTCTCAATGAAAGTAGAACGGAGTAGCCGTGGCAATACGTTGATGTGTGCCGGGTCTCTTTTCCGGTGAACCTTCAATTTCCACACGGAGGAAATGCTGTGCTCCGGCAGGAACCGCAACGGTGTAATCTTTATCCAGACGTTTGACTGCCATTTTATCACAGATGACCAGCTGATCATCTGCGTAAATGCGGACTTCATGGACATCTTCATCCCAGATGGCGGCGGTCACATGTACCTGCATGGAATCCTTTTTGCTGACGATGCTGCCGGGGATGGCACCTTCGCAAGTAACATCACATTCGGTAAATCCGCAAGCGGCAATGGAGCTGCCGGCCTTGATGGCTGCAACCACACTGTCACGGCACGGTTTTGCGCCTTCTGCCAGATAAATAAAGTTGACTGCCGGATTGGTGTACATGCGGCGTGTTCCGAAGAGGTCAACGGAATTCATCATTGTGACTTTTTTACCCTGGAGCCAGTAGGTTTCCATGGGGGTGTCTTTGAGAGGACGGAGCGGTTCGATATCCACAGCATCCACGGGGTAATCGAACCAGTAAGTCTGCAGCTGCGGGTGTGTGGCGATGGAAGCACCGTTATGATCGTTGATATAGTTCAATGCTTTATTCAGGTAAGCATCCACTTCTTCATCGCCGTAAATACTCTTGGTAAATTCAGGGGTGTATGCATCGTGATCGGTACCGACGGCAAGCAGGTGATAACCGTTGTGTGTCTGAGCATCCAGTCTGTCTTTCCAGTTGAAGGGATGATATTCCTGACCATCGAGGAACAGGATTTTATCATCGGAATATTCTTCCGGATTGAGTTTACCTTTGTAGCATGCGGCATCTTTGACTGCGAGTGAGCAGATATCGTAATCCATCTGACGCATGAGGGCATTGATGGTACCCGGGCTGGCATCGCATCCATACCAGTCAAGAGAGTGCATGTGTACGCAGAGTTTGTAATTGCGTTTTCCTGCGGGCATGGTTCCTTTTTCCGGAATGGGATCGGTAATGCCGTTTTTGTGATTTTCAAAGTAATGCATCAGGTTCTTCAGGTATTTGCGCCAGAAGGAAAGACATCTTTCGTTGGTATCCAGTTTGACTTCCGGAACCAGAATCTGGTTGAGGAAGTACATACCTTTGCCGTGACGTCCCTGCAGAAGCAATGCGCCATCCCGCACGCCCGGGTCCATATAAGTACCCAGAATTTCCCAGTTTTCATCTGCCAGATAGCAGCTGAGGGCGGCGGTGCGGACGTATTCGGAAATATCTTTATCCGGACTTGCACGGAGAATGGTGAAGGAATTGACCTTGATATTCCAGCCGATCATTTCATCGGGCGTGATCTTTTCCGGATAATTAAACAGATTCTTGCCCTGACCGACAGCCCACGGCATCATGTAAATCATGTAGGGGCCTTCGGTTGTGTTCAGACTGCCTGCGCCGATGGTGGGAATGTAACGGTGAATCAATTTTGTATTGTTCAGGTGTTCGGGGAGGAAGCAGGGAGCCCAGCGCATATAATCCTGATGCATGAAGAGGAAAATACCACCGCGGGATACCCAGTCCTGAATATACAATTCATCATTTTCAATATAGTCGTTGAACCCGTTCTGTTCCACCAGAACGACGTCATATTTTTCCAGATAGTTCTTGTTTGAATAGTCAATCTTTTCGATATCATATCCTTCCTCCCGGATAAATTCTGTGAAATTCCAGTGAGGTCTTGACCAGTGTTCAAAATAGCCGATTTTCATAACTTTTCTTACTCCGTGTATGATTTATTCTTTCCCTGCAAACTTGATCAGGGAGTATTTGTGCAAATCGTGATGACGCCCCAGGTGCATTGCGGAAGATGTCCATTCGCTGGGCAGTGTCTTTTTCATGTGAACCAGGTTCATCAGCCAGGAATCGTAAGCTGCCGGTTTTGCAACGTTCATGGCTGTGAACGGGATAAAGAATTCCGCAGACCAGCTGTTTTTGCCGATGACTCTCTTCAATACATATCCGTTGGGTGTCCAGGTGCCGTAGGGCTGGGGGATCGGTGCAAGTGTGCACTGTTTTTCGGTCTGCAGATTACGGGCGTCAAAAATCAGGTGGAAATATCTTTCCATCTTGGTGCCGGGGGAGATGAACAATTCGATATTGTCATTCATCCACAGGGATTTTGTATTGGTTTCCGGGTAATAAGGCATAGAGATATAGCCGTAAATACCTTTTTTATCCCAGGCGAGACGTGCGTCCACCGGAGATTTGAATGTTTTGCCGGAACCGAACGGGCAAATCATTTTCACGGATTTGGCTTTCTTCCAGACCGGGTCCATTTTTCCGTCGACAACGATTTTTTCTTTTCTTGTGAGCTGGTAAACATCATGAACAGAACGTTCGAAAGAGTGACGGTTTCTCGTTCCATTGAAGGCATCCGGCCACAGTTTCTTCAACAGGGCAAAGTGCTTCTTGACGGTTTCATCTTTCGGCAGGTCTTTTTCCGCCTGCGCCAGATATTTTTCCAGTTGTTCGACGGTCAGGATGCTCGGCAGGATGTCCATATCGCTGCTGTTGGCTGTGAGTGTCATATAAGTCTTTTTCAGCAAGGCATGGAATTTGATCAGGCTTGCTGCGGATTTCTTACCGTAAAGACGTTCAAACATTTCTGCAACGGCAGCATCGGTGTTGAAGTCGGGGTTCCACATAGCGCGGTACATGACGTATTTTTCATAGAAATGATGCCAGAAGTCATGGAATCCGCCGTGGTCGAAAAATACCTGGTCACGTTCGGAAAGTTTGCCCCATTTCTTGATGGCGGGCCCCATCATTTCCCCGATCATCGCGCGGGCATATACGTTGGTGTTGTGGTTGTATGCCCAAATGGAGCGGACCGGATTGCCGGTTGCGTTTTCCCATTCTTTCAGGCTCTGAGAGATGCGTGCCCATTCAGCAGGATTGTGAACACGTCCGGGGAATCCGCCTTCGCAGTAACGGACTTCCACGTTTTTGCTGAGTTTCCATTTCGGGTCGATGGATGCCTGACGGATGTCATAATAAGCCATGACAGCCAATTTTTTGCCGGGCAATTCTTCCTGAATGCGTTTATCCAGATACTGGAGGAAACGTCCGTAAATGTTGGCAAGGGGCGCATCCCGCTTTTCATCTTCTTTTGTGATCAGTTTCAGTTTGCGGACGAGGGGGTCGATCTCCATATCCGCCACTGTCATACGGTGGTCGGTAACACCGAATGAAATGTACTGGTTGTTTGCCCAATCCCAGCCGTCGTTATCTTTACCGTTGGATTTGTAATATCTTTTGAGGGATTCAACGAGGATGTCTGCAAATTTGAGATTCACAACGTCATAGTAAGAACCCACGATTTCGTTGGGTGCATAATAGAAATTGCCGTTGGGGGATTTGTAGAACACATCATTGATTTTGTTCTGCTTTTCCATGGCTCTGCCGAATTTCTTTTCCGCAGGGTCATGTCCGCCAAAGGGAGGATTGACCTGACCCATACGCCAGCGGTTGTTCATGAAATCTGCCCATTTGATGGAGAGATCATTGCCAAGATAAGGCTTCCAGTCTTCCACACGACCATTGTTACGGTACGCATTTTTTGCTTTCGGCAGCATGGTGCAGTTGATGAAGAAGATACCGTTACGTCCGGGGAGACGCGGGTAGTCGGAATAGCGCATCGGTTTCACGGTCAGATTCTTGTGTTCAGGATAAAGACAGCCTGTGCCCGGCATGTAGTAGCGGACATCCATCACACGTTCCATGAAGTCGTATGTTCCGTAGAGAGTACCGCGGATGGCACCCTTCATATCCAGCGGATGCTTGTTGTAATTCTTGTCGAGAGAGGAGTCGGTACCGGCGATGACGATACCTTTATCGAATGTAACGATTTCAAAACCTTCCTGTTTGAGTTTTTTTACATTGACATATTTGCGAGCGACAGGGTTATCACCCAGTACGATCACGTAAGGATATTTTTTCAATGCATCTTCGATTTGAGCGGAAGGGAAGACTTCCGGAATTGTGCCGGTGCATTTCTGTGTTGTGAGTTTCAATTCTTCCACGGCAGGTGCAATACTTTTTGACCGGACACCGCCGAATTCCGATTTGAGATCGGCGATAATGGCAAATTGCGGTTTGCCGTTCTTGATCAGCTGAATATCCGCATGGGACGGCGTTTTGCCGAAATCGACAGGTGTCAACGCCGGATTTTTCAAATCATAGGCTCCGAGAGTGAGAGCGGCAGCCGAGAGTAGTGCAATAAAGAGTTTCATGTTGTTAAATGTGTTTCTGTTGTTATATTAAAGATAAGGGTGAAAACCATATTCCCAGGCGACAAAGGTACCTTTAATGTTTTTGCTGTCATCCGCATTGCGCTGACTCCAGCTGTACCAGGGATAATAGCGGTAATCGTAACCGGAGAGGTTCAATGCCAGCGGCATTTCCGGATTTACATGACCGTCAGCGTAGAGGACGTTGCTTTTTTTATTGTGGCGGTAACAAACATCTTTGGAACTTGAAAGATAGTTGAAACAAAGTAATCCATAATCCCGGGAATTTCCGGTTGCCCCATACCAGGCATCTGAATGGGCAAGGACCTTACTCGGTTTCTTCAAATATTTCTGTCCGGGGTCTGCTTGGTCACGTCCGAAACAGTTTGTGTTATAGGCGTAAGATACATCATGTCCCAGAGTTCCGGTATTCTTTTTTGCCTGTGCTGGGCATTCCAGCCATTCCGGCCCGCCTGCGCTGTCGGCATAGTATTTACCGCTTTTCTCGAAATACTGAGAGTAACCGTTGACCCAGTAATTCTGACCGGATTGACCTTCCGGCAGAGGCAGTTTCCCGGAAATCCAGTAATCCTGATTATCGCCTTTATACTGCATCATGGCATAACCCAACTGTTTCAGTTTTGAAATACATTCGGATGCCATAGCCGTCTTTTTTGTTTTGCCCAGTGCCGGAAGCAGCATTGAGGCAAGAATGGCAATGATGGCAATGACTACGAGCAATTCGATCAGAGTGAACTGCATTTTGTACTTTTTCATCGTCTTTTTGTGTCCTTGTATTGAGTTTTATAATGGATAGAAAATTATATTTACACCATAAATTATAACGCATGACTGAAAAATGTCAAGAGGAAAAGATGCTTTTTTAGTAAAAAAGCTGTTATTTTTTATTGAAAATTGTACTTTTCAATCTATAGTATCAATATTTACAAACTAAATCAGGAGTATTGAATCATGAGTAATGACATTCCGCTCAACGTAAAGTATGGCATGGAACAGTGCGTTTACACATCCGCCGACGGCAAAAAATTGAACTATTGCAGACGTCAGTTTGGTAATGCCGGTAAAGATTCCGCTGTTGTGCTTTTTCTCCACGGTGCAGGGGAACGCGGCGATAATAATTACAGTCAGCTTGTTCATGGTGCACGGGAAATGAGCGAATTCTGCGTGAAGAATAATCTCAACGTTCTGGCTTTGTTTCCCCAGTGTCCGAAAGAGCATCAGTGGGTCAATACCCCTTGGGGTGATCCGGAACACACCATGCCGGAAGAATCGGAAGATCTGCGTCTGGCGCAAGCCATGCTGGATATGGAAATCGAACGCACCGGCGCCGATCGTAAGCGGATCTATGTCATGGGTATTTCCATGGGCGGTTACGGCACCTGGGATTCCATCAGTCGTTATCCGGAAAAATTTGCAGCAGCATTCCCCGTCTGCGGCGGCGTGGACGTCAAACAGGTTGAAAACTTCAAGAAAGTCCCCCTGCTGATTTATCATGGCGAAGTGGACTCTGTTGTGATGCCGAAGCGTTCCCGTGATGCGGCTGCCGCATTGGAAGCAGCAGGTTGTACCACATTCCGTTATGTGGAAGTCCCGGGGCGTGATCATGACTCCTGGGTTCCTGCTTTTGCGGAAGAAGCCAACTGGAAATGGCTGTTTGAACAGAGCAAATAAGCGACTGTCTCTTTTCTGCCGGATGGGGGCAGCAGGCTCCTGTCCGGCAAAAAAATTAAAAAAAAGATAGATTCAGTCGAAAAAAAATATTTGAAAAACGGGAAAAGTTATGTTATATTATAAGGATGTAACAAACTAATCCAACCAGTATCAGGAGACACAGGCGATGGAAATGAACGGTTCAAACTTGAACGAATTGATCGAATTGGCAAACCTTCCCGACAACGAAAAAGTCGTTCTTCTGCTTTTGGAGAAGATCGGACTCACAGACAGTCAGGACCTTCGCCCTTATGCAGAACAGTTTGACGCTCTGTTGGAAAAATGGAGCGAAGATATCACCCACTCCACAGAAAAAGCAGAAGTTGTAATCAAATTGGCAGATAAAGGCATTCTGGATACCGCTAATTTCCGTACCGCTCTGCATTATGCAGTCCGCAAATTGCTGCCGCCCTATCTGGCAGTCGGTTCTGTTGTGAAAGCCATCGCTGCAAAAGATCCGGAAGTTTCCATTCGTGATGCTGCACACCGTTTCCACAAACTTCAGCATTTGCGTTCTACCGCTCTGGTTTATCGTCAGGATACACATCAGTGGGGTAAAGTCAGCGGCATTGATAAACTCACTGGTACAATCGGTGTTGCCGGTCTGGAATCCTCCGGCGTTTCTTCCGTACCCATCGCAGATGCTGTGATTCATTCTCACTTCTTCAACCTCACACCGGACTTCCTGAATCTGCTTTATCCGGCTAAATTTGCACAGGTTTCCTCCCACGAATACCGCCGTCTTTTCGAAAAAAATGCTCTGGCAGAAATTCCGGAAGCCAAAGTCAAAGAAATCGTCGGTTACCTCATGGTTCCCGAAATCATGGATGAAAATGCGTTCGAAGCATGGTGGAATTCTGCTCCCCAGGAACAGCAGGCTCAGTCCAACAAGCGTTTCTATGCCGATTCCCGCAGCGTTCTGGAACTTTACACCCTGCTCCCCGGTACAAAGAACAATGAAAACGAAGTGTTGGCTCCGTTGTCTCCCTCTTCCGCAGAAAAACTGGGCAAACTCTTCACCCGTCTTTACAGTTCCATGCCTTCCAAAGAAGTTACCATGCTCATGGAATGTGTGGCTCTGATCGGTGAACCGGAAACCGATATCGAACTCTTGCGCACCATGTTCGCTCCCCTCCGCGGCAAAGTTCCCTTCTGGCCGGCTGTGATTGATGAAAAACTTACACTCGAAGGTCTCGAATACTGGGGTCATCTCTCCGTGAAACTCCTCGGCGGTTTTGTGAAAGCTACAAGCCTGCTTTACACACAGGAAGAACTTGCCATCCTCGGTACACGTCTTCCCCTGCGCTGCATCGGCCCGGTGATGAGCCGTGTTTCTTCCGACATCCTCAACGAAACCATTCTGAAAATGAGATTGCTCAGTTCCGACCTGATCCTCTGGATCTGGAAGAATCCCGGTGCGGTTCTGCCCCGTTTGGCAGAAGCCATCGACATGGGCTGCGTTGTCAATGCTCTCTCCGTGGAAAGCCTTCCCCGCGAATGGACAGCCGCTCAGCGTGAATTGAGAAAGAATACATTCGAAAAGAAACAGTTCCAGCAGTTCCTGATCGATAACGCTCAGGGCGATATCCCCTCCATCAGTTCTGCGGTTCAGCGCTGCAGAGCGTTCATGGATGGTGAACGTCAGAGCTTGCTTGTCAAACTTGCCAACCTCTCTCCGGAATTGAAAGAATGTCTGGAATCCGGCGAAGGCAGACGTATCCTTGGCAAATCTCAGGGCACAATGGAACAGGCTGTTCAGACCTCTCTGGTTTCCTACCGCAGAAAAGCGGCTGAACTGGATAACCTGATCAACGTTCTGATTCCCGAAAATGCCGCCGCTGTTGCTCTCGCACGCAGCTATGGTGACTTGCGCGAAAATGCCGAATACGATGCCGCAAAAGAACAGAGACGCTTCCTCCACAAACGCCGCAGCGAATTGGAAAAAGATCTCAATACGGTTCAGAGCACCGACTTCAAAGATGTGGTTGTTGACAACCAGGTCGTCCTCGGCTGTATCGTTAAACTCGTTTCCGATTCCGGTGCAAATAAGGAATTCTACCTGTTGGGTGCATGGGACGGCGATCCGGAAAGAAACCGCATCTCCTACAAGACCCGTATCGGTGAAGTTCTGATCAACCGCAAAGTCGGCGACAAAGTGCAAATCCCGGAAGCCGGTTCTTTCACCGTGCAGGCTGTTCTTCCTCTCCCGGAAGATCTGCGCAAAGAACTTGCCGGTGAATAAGCAAAATGCTCCGGAATATCGGGGAGGCATGGGTTCGGCGTAAATCAGTCGATGTGCCGCAGGAAGAAGTGATTACCTGCGGCGGACTGAAGGTTCACGTCCATTGTGTCCATGCTCCTCATCTTCAGGGTAAAACACTGCTTTTTGCTTCCGACTTTCACGTGCAGAACCGGAGGATTTACAGTATCCCCGGATTTTCTTCTGCCGTCGGAGTCGAACACGTCAAGCGTTTATTATATCCGGCTGTTGAGCAATTCAAGCCGGATTTTTTTGTTTTCGGCGGCGACCTGGCAACGGAAAGCTGTCTGATCCCGGATATACTCCCGTTCCTGCAAGAAATCGGCAGAAAAATCCCTGCCATTGCGGTCCCCGGAAATTGGGATTTACGCAGAAAATGGCTCCCCCCGACCTTCTGGCGCAGATGGTATCAGGAGGCATCTTTTCATTTCCTGCAGAACCGCAGTTTGCTGTGTCCCGGTATTGCATTTTATGGTGCGGATGACCTCAAGCGTGGCAATCCGGTGTTCCCGGAATCCTTCCTTGATGCACCGTTCCGCTGTGTTGCATTTCATCATCCCGATACTATTGCCTTGCTTTCGGAGGATCAATTGGCGCAAGTCGATTTGATCTTAGCAGGGCACACCCATGGCGGGCAGATCCGTGTCCCCTGGTTCGGCGCTCTCTTTTCCTCTACCTTGAAATGGAAACGGTTTGAGTACGGCGCGTATCAGCATAAAAACGGCAAAACCATGCTGCTGGTTTCTTCCGGACTTGGCACGACCTGGCTGCCTTACCGCATTTTTAACCCCCCGGAAGCATGTCTCATCAGGTTTGTTTCATGATGAACAGGCATTTTTTCTTTGACGAACATCATCAGCTTTGCAGCAGTCGGGTCTCCCCTTATCATTTGCCGGAGAATGACTTACTTTCTCTTTTGCAGCTGAAAGAACGGGAAAGCGAACCGTTTACGCCGGAAATAATATTTCTCCGCCGGATTATTTCTGATTTTGTACAGGAATGTTTGCGCAATAACCGTTTTTCCACTCTGCCGGAAGAAACGTATCTGAAAACGTTATGCAGCATCGCGCCGCCTTTTGCCAATGGCGTCAACTGTACCACCGACGACTTGTTGACCTTATTCCGTTCGATTTCTGAATTTCTGCAGGCTCATGCTCCGGAAACGGAATATCTCCGCCAACGCTTTCCCGATTGGAAAGATATCGGTAGAATTACGTTCCATTTGGCGGAAAACCGGCAGGATACCGATGGGCGTCACCCCTTTGTTTTTCTTGCCACATACCCCGACCGCACCGACGAACACGGGGAAGTTCGGCACATTCCGTTAGTGACTGCGTTAAAACAATATGCGGCGGAGAAAGAAACGTTATCCAATCTGCTTGCTCCGGTTCGGAATGCTTCGGAGAAAAGCCCGTTTCTTGCTGCGATGCTGGAAAATAAATCCATCTTCCGCCCGTGCGTATGGAGTCCGCAGGAAGCATTCCTCTTTGTGCGCGATATTGAAACGTTCCGTTCCGCAGGCATACCCGTTCGCCTGAACAAAGCGGATGGCAAACGGCCCGCCCGTCTCAAGCTGGATATTTCTTTTGATGCGCCGCCGCCCCGGAAAGGGGAGCCGGTCACGGTGAATATTTTGCGTTTTTCTGTGCAGGCGGCGTTGGGTGATCAGGTTATCAGCGAAGAAGAATTGGCGGCGATTCTGAAAACCGGCGGCGGTTTGATCCGTGTCCGCGGGGAATGGGTGGAAGCCGATACGGAACAGGTATCCAAACTTCTGACACAATGGCGTCGTGCAGAACGTCTTGCTCAGGCGGCAGGCGTACCGTTTTTGCAGGGCTTGCGGATGATTTCCGGTTTACGTCTGCCCGGCGGTAATATGCCTATGCTTCCGCCTGCGGATGAGGAATTATGCAACATTCATGCGTCCGAAAACTTGAAAAAGCTGCTGGAACAGGGAATTCCGGAAGATGTGATGCCGCCGTTCCCTGCGCATATCCCTTTGCGTTTTTATCAACAGGATGGGGTCCGCTGGCTGTACCGTATGGGCTCCCTCGGATTGGGCGGGTGTCTTGCCGATGATATGGGGCTGGGCAAGACGATACAGATTCTGACCTATCTGGAAATCTTGCGCCGGCAGGGTGAATTCCGTATAAAAGGCGCAGCATTGGCAGTTGTCCCGGCGTCTCTGCTGGAAAACTGGCGGAGTGAAGCGGTGAAATTCACGCCGGAATTGCGGACAGCGGTCCTTCATGCCTCAGCGGGAACATTGCCCCGTTTCCGTGAGGATCCGGCGAAATTCTTTGCGGAACAAGATCTTGTGATTACCAGTTATTCCATGGCATTGCGTTTGGAACCTTTATTGGACTTGCGTTTCCCGGTTTTGCTGCTGGACGAAGCGCAGAATATAAAAAATCCTGCATGCCGTCAAAGCGGCGTCCTGCGGAAATTCACTGCCGACCGCAAGTTTGCTCTGACGGGTACGCCTCTTGAAAACTCCATTACCGATCTCTGGAGTATTTTTGATTTCCTGATTCCTCAATTTCTGGGGACATATACCGCATTCCGGACGGCTGTCAAATCCATGGAAGATGATAAGGAACGGGGCTTCGCCCCTTTGCGTAAAATGGTGCAGCCCTGTATTTTGCGTCGACTTAAGACGGATAAGAAGATTATTTCCGATCTGCCGGATAAGTCGGAAGTCACCGTGCGGTGTCATTTGACCACGGTGCAGGCGAAAATGTATCAGCGGGCGGTGGAACAATTCCGGAAAGAATTGTACGGGGCGGAAGAGGAACGCAGACGCGGCGTCATTCTTTCTTATTTGATGCAGTTCAAACAGATATGCAATCATCCGACCCAATTCTCCGGTCTGGGTAATTACGATGCCGGGCGGAGCGGGAAATTCCAGTGTCTGACCGCCCTTGCTGAAAATATTGCACAACGACGGGATAAAGTTCTTGTCTTCACCCAGTTCCGGGAAATGATCCAGCCGATTCATGATCTCCTTGCCCCGCAGTTCGGGCAGAGCGGGCTGATGCTCCACGGCAGTATGTCCATCCGGGAACGTCAGGAAGCGGTGGAAAACTTCCAGTCGCCATCCGGTGCCCCGTTCTTTGTTCTTTCTTTAAGGGCTGCCGGGGTGGGGCTGAACCTTACGGCGGCGAACCATGTGATCCATTTTGACCGCTGGTGGAATCCGGCTGTGGAAAATCAGGCGACGGACCGTGCGTATCGTATCGGACAGCATCGTAACGTATTGGTACACAAGTTTGTCTGTCGCGGGACGCTGGAAGAACGTATTGACCGGATGATTCGGGAAAAGACCCGTCTGGCGGAAACTCTGCTTCATGCCGGGGATGAAAAATTGCTTACTGATATGTCCAATGATGAATTGATGGCATTCGTGCAATGCGATACCGAATCATTTCTGTAATCTGGGGTCAAGAGCATCCCGCAGGGCATCACCAAGTACATTCAGGGCAAGAACGAGTATAAACATGAACATGGTCGCACCGGCGGCTTCCCACCAGATCCCACGCCATAATTGACCCTGTCCGTCTGAAATCATGGCGCCCCAGCTGGGTTCAAATTGAACGCCAAGGCCCAGATAACTGACAATGACTTCTGTCATAACAGCAAAGGCAAAACGCATGGTGAAATAAATAATCACCAGATGCATCAGGTTCGGCAGGATGTGATGCAGCAATATCCGCAGGTGACTTGCGCCCAATGCTTTCGCCGCAGTCACGTATTGCATTTCCCGCAAGCGCATGGTTTCGGCGCGGACGACACGGCAAAGTGCGACCCATCCGGTCAGACCGATCCCGATATAAACCGCCATCATCCCCGGTTCCGTGTTGAGGATCCGGCATAATGCCCGGAAGGCATCATCAATCGGCCCCCAGAGGAAACCTTTGGAAACAAGGAGGGCAAAGGCAAGAATAAATAATAAAGTCGGCATGGAGGCAAAGGTACTGTAAATCCAGACCACAATATCATCGATCACGCCTCCGAAATAGCCGGCACAGATTCCCAGAATCACGCCCAGAAGTGCGGATAATAAGGAGGCTGCAATCCCGACTTTGACCGCTGTCCGTGTGGCAAAAACGGCACGCAGCAACACATCACGCCCCAGATAGTCCGTGCCCAGCGGGTGATTCCATGAGGGCGGTTGATTCCGTTGTTCCACATGAGGAATACGGTAGACCGGATCGATTTTTTTTGTCGAGCAGTAAATGCTGTAACATTCCGCACCCAAAGCAGTAAAGAAAAAAAGTAAACACACGGCCAATGACGTAATGGCGAACCGCTGCGCCGCAAAACGGCGGAACGTGCCGCGTAAAAGTCCGGGTGCTGCTGTCCCGTCAGCCATTTTTATTTTCCCCGTCCGGTGCGGTGTTGTTGTTTCTGCGGATTCGTTCCAGCCAGACCTGAAGGAGAGAAATTTCGGAGGGCGTCACGCCGTCGATCCGGCTTGCCTGTGCAAGGGAGACGGGGGCGACACGTTTCAATTTCATTCTGGATTCATTGCGCAGACCGGTGATGGCATCGTAATCGAAATCGGCGGGAATGCGCCAGGATTCCAGATTGCGCAAACGGGCGACAGCCTGATCTTCCTGCCGGATGTAGCCTTCGTAATGGGCTTGAATTGCCAATTGACGGAAAATGCGTCTGCCTTCCCGTGTATCGGGGCGGATACCCAGAGATTCGGGAGCGACGGGGAGTTTTTCAAATTCGGCATCCCCCTGCATATCGCGGATGACGGTCCAAGCTGTTTTTCCGCCGGGGAGAGAACATTCTTTTGCCAGCCGTGTGGATTCTTCCAGATTTTCTTTGTACTTCTGGAATTTATTGTAAACCGTACCGGAAATCAAACCGTTTTCGTATGCCATTTCGCACAAACGCAAGTCGGCGTTATCCTGACGGATCCGCAAACGGTATTCTGCGCGACTGGTGAACAGACGGTAGGGTTCCACAATTTCTTTTGTCACCAGGTCATCCATCATGACACCGAAATAGGAATTATCGCGGGGAAATTCCACGCCCGGCTTTCCAGCGGCATAACGGGCAGCATTCAAACCTGCAGTCAAGCCCTGGGCGGCAGCTTCTTCGTATCCGCTTGTGCCGTTGACCTGACCGGCATGATAAAGACCTTTCCACTTCTTGACCGCGAGACAGCGGTCCAATTCTTCCGGGAAGATAAAGTCGTATTCGATGGCATAAGCATATCTTGCAATGACGGCATTTTCCAGTCCGGGGATGGAGCGGACCATCAGTTTCTGCACTTCCGGCGGGAGACTGGTGGAGATACCGTTGAGATAATATTCGTCAGTAAATTCCCCTTCCGGTTCCAGATAGATGTGATGCTGTTCATGATCGGGGAAACGGACGATTTTATCTTCAAAAGAGGGACAATAGCGTGTACCGATCCCTTCGATTTTGCCGTTATACATGGGGGCTTTATCCAGATTCTGACGCACAATTTCGGCGGTTTTTGCAGTGGTGTGCGTCATCATGCAAACCATATCCCGGTCGCGGGTACGGGGAGCGATGCCGTTTTCATCCGGATAGAATGTAAAACGTTCTTCGGGCAGATCGGATTCCTGGGGAGCCATGCCGGAGAAATCAATGCTTCTGCCATAAACGCGGGGCGGAGTCCCGGTTTTCAGTCTGCCCATCCGCAGTTGGAGTTGGTCGCGAATGGCAAGGGAGAGTTCCGTGGATGGCGGGTCACCGGCACGGCCGCCGGGGAAATCTTTCAATCCGTAGTGGAGTTTGCCCCGGAGGAATGTGCCGGCAGCCATGACAACGGCTTTTGCATGGAATTCTTCGCCGAAGGAATCAAAGACCCCGGTGACGGCATCTTTTTCGATGAGGAATCCGGTGACCATGGACTGACGCACTGCCAGGTTCGGCGTTTTTTCCAGATACAGTTTCATTGCCCGCTGATAACAGACTTTATCGCATTGTGCGCGGGGAGCATGGACGGCAGCACCTTTTGTGCCGTTCAACATGCGGAACTGAATGGTCGATGTATCCGCAATCTTACCCATGGCACCGCCGAGGGCATCGATTTCTCTGACAAGGTGACCTTTTGCGATCCCGCCGATACAGGGATTGCAGCTCATTTGTGCGATATGATCCAGGTTGATGGTCAGCATCAACGTTTTTGCGCCGCATCTGGCGGCAGCGAGAGCGGCTTCGCAAGCGGCATGACCGCCTCCGATTACGATAACATCATAAAAATTATTTTCCACGAAACATTCTCCGAATAATAGTCATAGATGTAATATACCACACATTCAGGATTTTTCGAACACCTTTTTATTTTTTTCGCAGTTTTTTTTGTATTATGATTGCAAAAAGGATAAGCTGCACTACATTATTCCTCATCATTCAGAAAATTCAACCGAAATCAAGGAAAATAAAAATGTCACTCGAAGCGAAAAAGAAAATCTTTCATGATTGGGCGTATGGGCTCTTCATCCACTACGGCGTCTATTCCGTTTACGGTCACGGCGAATGGAAAATGTTTCTGGAACGCCTGAATCCGGAAGAATATTTCAAAGAAGCTCTCCCCCATTTTCACCCCACCTATCAGATGGGGCATGACTGGGCTCTTCTGGCAAAACGTTTCGGTATGCGTTACGGCGTCCTGACCACACGTCATCATGAAGGCTATTTCATCGGCGATGATGTGATTCGCGGGTTTGTTGACGGCTGCCGGGAAAACAACCTCGGTATCGGTCTCTATTATTCCGTCGCCGACTGGTCCGACCCCGATTATTGTGCCGGACCCAATAACAAAGATGGCAGATGGGAACGTTTTGTACAGAAAACACATCGTCAGATCAAACAGATCATGACCGATTACGGTCAGATCGACTATCTGTTTTATGACGGCTGCCCTGCGCCTGCTTCCTGGCGTATGCTGGAACTCCATAAAGAAATCCGTGCCTTGCAGCCCGGTCTGCTCATCAGCCGCTGTATTGAAGATACGGACGTAATGTCCTGCGAACGTCATACCGGCGGCGACCCCAATGCTGTCTGGGAAACTTGCGATTCACTCAACGGCGCATGGAGTTACAATCCCCGCGATAACGATTGGAGAAGTCCGCAGAATGTGATCAATCTGCTTTCCACCAACCGTCACAACGGCGGCAATCTGCTGTTGAGTATCGGACCGCGAGCCGATGGTTCCATTCAGCAGGAAGTTTACGATATTCTGGATAAAGTCGGCGACTGGGTACGTGCCAACGAAGAAGCCCTTTTTGATGTTGATGCTCACCCGTTCAATTATCATGACCGGGAAATCTCCACCGGAAAAGACAACAATGTATATTTCCGCCTGATCCGCAATAATACATCCGTCCGCCGTGTGACCGGTATCGGCAATAAAGTGCTCCGGGCAACCTGGCTGGCATCCGGCGAAGAAATCCGCTTTGAACAGAAAGGAGACGTCGTGATCATGTATGACGTCCCCTTACAGGCGGCGGATGAACTCCCGCTGATGTTCAAGTTTGAATTGGATGGCAAACCGGTCGGGGTCCAGAATCCCATGCTGCCGGACCCCTATATCAAGTTTGACGGCGAATAATTTTCTGCAATCAACCTTTGCGGAAAGCTGCTGCTTCTTCTTTCAACAGATTGAAAAATCCGGGGCCGATGTCATCCATTCGCTCCGGATGGAACTGCACGCCCAGAACCATGCGTGCGCCTTCCAGTTCGATGGCTTCCACGGACCCGTCGAATGCCTGTGCTGTGATTTTGAGTCCGGCACCGACTGCGGCGGGTGAAACTGCCTGATGATGATAACTGTTGACCGTCATTTCATCTCCGGCGGAAAGACCTGCACCCTTGGCAAAAAATCCGTCCTGCAGAATTTTTGCGCGATGAAATACGCCGTTACGGTGTTCCGCTGCATTATCCAGATGCTGAATGAGTTTGCCGCCGGAAACAATGTTCAGCAATTGACATCCGGCGCAGATCCCCAGAACCGGCATCTGCCGTTTGAGCACCGCTTTGCCGAATGCAATATCAAAATGCGGTCGCATCCGGTTCAACATACATTCCGGATGAGGTTTTTCCCCGTAGTGAGCCGGATTGTAATCACGTCCGCCAATCAGCAGAACGCCATCGGCAAGATCCAACAGTGTTTCGATATTTTCTTCTTTTTCGATGGAGGGAATCAGCATGGGAACTGCCCCGGCATCGCTGACTCTCTGCACATATTGGCTGATAATCACCTCATTTTCCCGGTTGTTGATGATGTCAACCGCCATATTCAGCAGAATGACCGGACTTTTACCCATTTTCCCGCTCCAATGCGCAACGGACAATGGTTCCGATCAGTTCGTTGTAGGTATCGCCTTCCGGATGATAGAGTGAATAAATCTGGGGACTCCAGCTTTTGACCGGTTTCAGGCCCGGGATGCCGTTGACTTCCATAATACGCAGCTTGCCGTCCTGACCTTCCCGCATATCAATACGGACATGGTCGTCGCAATGGAGTGCGTTGCAGGCGGCATCGGCGAGTGCGATGGCTTCTTCCTGATGATCTTCCGGGATGGAGACGTGTGTCAAGCCAACGCCACGCAGATCGCTGCGCAGAACCGGATATTTGCCGTAATGAGAGGGATCGACGGTCACTCTTCCGGGCAGGATTTCACGGCCTTTGCCATTGCCGATGACCAGTACGGTATATTCTTTTCCGGGCAGATATTCTTCGATGAGTGCGGACTGCTGCAATTCATTCTGAATAAATTCGATCTGCTTTTTCAATGCGTCACGGTCCTCCGCCACGCTGTTTTCATTGATTCCGACGGATCTGGATTCGCCATTGGGTTTGACGAATGCGGGGAAGAAATCCACATCATCGGCGGTTGCAGGCGGGCAGAGAACGTGGCGCGGCACACGGACGTTTGCCTTTGTCAGAATTTCGTGCGTATCGAATTTGCCGATCAGGTCTTTCATGGTCTGAGCGCCGGGCCCGATGTAAGGAATCTTCAAGTCGTCAAGTACGTCTGCCACCCAGACTGCATCCGGCGGGATACCGATAATATCTTCCCGGTCAGAGAAGAAGTACAGGGAACTCCAAACGATGGAACATTTTCCGGCTTTGAGACCTTTTTCCATTTCTACCCGGTTTTCTGCGAGTACGATCCGGCAGTCATAACCGTTGGCGATAATGGCATCGCGGACGGCTTCCGTCACTTGCATATTACCCCAACCCTGGGCATCTCCGCCGGCACCGGTGACCAATACAACACATTGTTTTTCCATTTTACATATTTCCTTTATCAAACTTGAATAATTCAGGTTCATATTCCGCCGTTTTCAACGCATCGGCAATCGGCGGCGCAACCGTTTCAAAATAAGCACTCATGCTTTCCCTTGCGCCGGGGAAGAAGTCGATTTTTGCATGATAGCTGAAAGATGCCGCCGTGCAATCCGTACCCAACAGTTTATTGGGGTCGATCAGTCCGGCGAATCCGGGGAAACAGCGTGTAAATTCCTTTTTCCATATTTCCGAAGCAAAGCCGAAATGGGTACAGCAGAGAGCGCAATACAAGGCATCCGGTTTGACCGGGAAAAGCTCTACGGCTTTCTCCGCATACACGGCAATATCATTCTGTACCTGCGCGGCTGCCGGATCGGATTCCAGCAATGTGGCAAGACCGGGGCAGCCCAGACCGCTGATCCGTTCCGGTGCGATGCCTTTTTCGATCAATTTCTGTGCATAAACGCCGGATTCCACGGTGGACTTTGTGCCCAGAATCAGCAGGGAACTGCCGGGATGTTTCTGCAAGGTTTCATACATGCCATTGACTGCGGCATCCACGATCCCTGCAACTTCAAACGGGGGCGTGTACCATTGCTTCAAACGTTCATAAACAATGGAAAGGGTATTGCAGGCAATGAGGCACAAATCGGGAGAAAATTTCTTCATTCCTTCCAATACATCCCGGAAGACTTCCTCCTGTTCGTAAGCAGATGCCAGTTTATTGAATCCGCAAACGGGAGAAGGGTAGGCATTGAAATAAATCAATTCACAAGCCGCTTTTCCCGCTCCGCCGTCCGTAAAAAAGCGGGAGGCAATATTCAAGCCGCCGAGACCGGAATCACAGACAACGATTCTTTTCATAATATTACAACTCTCTTGTCATGAATTCTTTGACCATATCAACCATTTTCGCCGGAGCATCCTCAATATTGCCGTTGACGATCCTTGTCATGCCGTCGATCCACTGGGAACTGTGCTGAATACATGTCACCCGGTTCCGGAGCATGGCGGCACCTTTTGCCGGTGTTTCGCGCATGGTGGTGAGGATTTTCTCAAGCTCGTTCTGGAAGCCCTGCAGTCCGTTGTAAGCCAGCACTGCATTCCACGCCTCTTTCGCGGTATCACTGCTGGCGAGGGGTGCGGAAAGTTTTGCAAAAAGCTGTTCGAAGTCCGCCTGTTCATCCTGTGTGAGCAAACGCAAGTTGGTTTCTTCAATGCGGTAGGGAACGGCGCGATGTGCTGTGATGCCATTCTTGTCTGCTTCAATCTCAAGAAAATATCCTGTCTTGCGATGGAAGAATTTCACCGGCTGATAAAATGCAAAATTACCCAGACTGAAGTATGCCGGAGTCTTGCCGAAATACGTCATACCCTGAGGCACGTGGGGATGATGCCCGATGATCATATCGGCACCGGCTTCCGACCAGAGTTTGAAGGCTTCGTAAACGTAATAAGAGGGATAAGGCTGATATTCCAGTCCACAGTGCGCGGATACCAGAATAATGTCATATTTGGTGCGTGCGCTGCGGATTTCTTCTGCCAGTTTTGCGACTTCCCACGGGCGGACGCCGTAAGAATGTTCGGTTGCGCCCAGCATGTCTTCGCCTTCGGAAATGGCAAAGAGTGCAAAACGGATTCCATTGACTTCAAACGCAAGTTCCTGACGGGCTTCGGAAATATTTTCTCCGGCGCCGACTTTTGAAATGTTGTTCTCTGCAAGGAGATCACAAGTCATGCGGAATCCATTCAGACCGCTGTCAAACGTATGATTATTGGCACAGACTACGGCTTTGAAATTCCCCGCTTTGAGTGCGCCGATATGTTCCGGTTCGCCGGAAAATGCCGCTCCGCTTTTGGTGATAAGCCCATCCGGACAGCACAGCGGCGATTCCAGATTGACGATATTATAATCTGCCTGTTTCAAGCGGGGCAGCAAATCGCCGTATACCGCTTCCGGTTCTTCTTTCATGATTTTGGAAAAACCCCGGATCGGTGCAAGATCGGAGGCAAAGATGATTTTTGCTTTGTTCATGGTGTCTGCCTTAATTTACACGGATAAAATATCCATAACCATTTACTTTTTCCGGCTCCGCGGCATCCCAGGCAACGGCTCCGTTGACCAGTACCTTATCGATTCCGACAGGCATCATGTTCTCACGACTGAAACCGGCATGAGAATCCAACGTATCTTTATCGAAAATAACCAGATCGGCAATATATCCTTCGCGGATGAAACCCCGGTCCGGAATACGGAATATGGTGGCGGGCAGTCCGGTCATCTTCCGCACCGTTTCCCCGATCGGACACATTTGTGAGACCAGATGATAAAATTTCGGGAATGAGCCGATGGCACGGGGATGCCCTTCGTTCGATGGATCATCCAACTGACTGGAAATGCCGTCTGTTCCGGAGCAGACATAAGGCAATGCAAGGATCCGTTTGAGATTCTCCTCCGACATACACAGATAAGCCGCGGTCTGTTCTGCATTCTCCTTCAGAATCTCCATTGCTGTCTGTTCAATCGGTTTTCCGTTTTCCGCTGCGATTTCTGCAAGGGTTTTATTTTTTGCAATGAGGATCGTCGTTGCCAGATCTCTGGGACTGTTTTGCAAGGCGGCTGCCACTTCCTCCTGATACAAGACGGAATTTTGCAGACGGCGGGAAATATCCGGGATCTTGTCATAAGGATCCGGCAGAATCTGCCCGATCCGGGTCGAGGAATAGACATAGGGATAGCGGTCTGCGTAAATTTCCGTTGTCTTCTGATGTTCCGCAATCCGCGCAAGCAATTCATCGATTTTGTGATAATTCCGGGGGAAGATGGTTTTCAGATGACTGATTTGCAGTCGGTTGGAGCCTGCTTTTGCAATGTTGACGGCTTCCTCCACGGCGTTGATCAGGTCGTCACCCTCACTTCTCATGTGTGTGGTATAAATCTTTTTCGTTCCTGCGGTTACCTGTGACAGTGCTTTGAGTTCCGCTTCGTCCGCAAACTTGCCGGGGAAATAAGTCAATCCGCTTGACCAACCGGCGGCTCCGGCTGCGAAGGCTGCTTCCAAATATTTCTGCATCGACTTGATTTCTTCCGCCGATGCTTTGTCCGGACGGTTGCCCATGACTTGACGGCGAATGGAATTATGTCCGGCGAGGATAACGGTATTGACGGGGAGTTTCAGGTCATTGACGATTTTCGCATATTCTTCCGGAGTTTGCCATTGATACTCATTGACTTTCCCGGGAATGCAGGAATCTGCGGAACCGCAGTTGCCGTCGATGACGGTTGTAATGCCCTGCAGCAATTTAGATTTGCATTGCGGATAACGCAATTTGCGTGTATCATCGTGGGAATGAGCATCAATGAAACCGGGAGCGACGACTTTCCCCGCAGCATTGATTTTTATATCGGCATCTGTATTGGTGAAAGACCCGGGTGCGGCGATTTCTTTGATTTTGCCGTTTTCCAGTAATAACTCTTTCTGTTCCGGCTCATTGCCGGAGCCGTTACAAATCAAACCATTCAGAATAAGTGTTTTCATTTTATGAAACCGATATATTGAGTTATTTTTTTTAGAAACAGGTGTGATGGGATCTGGAATATCCGAATCCGTTACCATAACCCGGAGATTCCGGTGCGGATGCCGGACTATTGCAGTCGCCCGCAGCAATCTTCAGTTCGCGGCAGAAAATCTTGTCGCCGGAAGTGACGTATACGGTCGTTCCGCAAACTGTAATCCGTTCTGCTGGAAGATCTCCCGGCAGCGGCAGAATCAGATCGGTGATCCCGAATGATACAATGCCCTGAACGCCCAATTCCGTTGCCGCAAGGATCCGGTCATCTGCCAGAACTGCGATATCGGATGCTCCAATTTTTGTCAGATCGTGTTTCAAATGGAGCGGGGCGAGTTTATTGAGCTGTGTCAGAGAGCCATCGGGCATGATAGACATGACGTAGATAAAACGGCGGGTTTCATCGGCGATATACAACCGCCATTTATCGGAAGAGAGTCCGAGCGCAGAGATTGCGGTAAAACATTCTGCAACGACTTTTTTTGTATCATCCTTTTCAAAAATGATTTTTCCGCCTTCAAAGGTATAAGTGCCGCCCTGTACGGTGATTTTCTGTTTTTCCGGGAAAGAACCGGTGTAGAGCTGCCATTGACTGTCATCAGCCACAAGGTTACGGATCCGGATGTGCCGTGCAAGGGGGAGGACGGGCACGGTTTTCCAGTTCGCCCAGAGAAATTGGGACATCCGGTGCCATAATACTTCATCATCTTTGCGACAGCAGTGACCTTCGCCATTGAATTGTTCAAACCGGAAGTCATACCCGGCAAATTCCAATGCGCTGGCAGCATTCTGTGCGGCATAAAGCGAACTGCCGAAATAATAATCCGGTTCGTTTGTTCCGGTGGTGATATAAATTTTGATCGGTCTTGATTCTGCTTTGCGGGCAATTACCATGGCTTCTTCTCCGCCCCGCATAGCGGAAAATGTGGGACTGGAGAGGAACGCCCGGCGGAAATAATCGTTGCGGAACCAGACGGCATTCCAGGCAGCCAATCCGCCGGATGAACCGCCGGTGATAAAATGCAAATCCGGCTGAGCGGATAAGGTTTCGTCTGCGATCCTGCATGCATCGGGAATCAGTTCTTCCACAAGAAAACTGGCATAATCGGGACCGTATTGATCAAAAGCGGTGGCACGCATTCCCCGTTCTTTTCCATCCGGAAGCGTGGGAGGCAATGTGCCGGAAATGAGGAAGAGAACCATGCCGTAAGGAATCAATCCTTCTTCCATGAATTTTGTAAGCATCGGCACCATTTTATCATACGTGTATTCCAACAGAACATACAGCGCGAGGGGCTGCGGATTGCTTGCGGGCTTTGCAACATAGATGCTGTAAGTATAAGAAGTTCCGCATTCATAATTTTTTCCGGTTATGGTGCAGTCCTTAAATTCTTTTGTGATGCATGGTTGTTTAGTCATGATTCCTCCTTATGGATTTATTATTTACAAGGAAATATACTGCCCCGATTGAATAAATACAAGCAGAAAATAGAAAAATATTGGGTAGATTCTTTACTGTTTTATCATTTTTCTGTCAGACGGATCGGACAAATCGGATAGGTCGGACATGTTTCAGTATCTTCTCAATAAAGTTCATTTCTATAATAAAACGCATCGTTTTATTATTTTTTCAAGGTTTATTCTCAAAAGATTATAGAGCGTTTTACAAGACTCATTATGGGATATTTTGTAATATTTTTGCGGATATCAACTTGACAAATGCGACAAATACTGTCATATTACCTCACAAGAAGAATTGGGCTTGACGCAATGAAAAGGCCGTTTGCACGTTTTTTACTTTTACTGGTTTTATAACTGAAAGAAAGAATTATGTTACCAGAAATCATCCATTATTACCATTGGACCGGATTCGAAGACAAAAGATATCCCGGTGTCGCCAGAGAATTTATTGATAACGGTTGCCGCCGTTTCACTTTCACCGACGGATTACTGAATGAAATTCTGCTGAAACGTCCGGAAAAGAAAGAGTTCCTCCGGGATCTCTGCCGTGATTTGAATATCGAATTTGTATCTGCACACGGATTGTGCGGGCTTTATTATGATTTGGATATTCCGGATCCGGAAGAACGCAAGACCATGATCCGGGATCATATCCGGGCGATGGAACTGACAAAGGAATTCGGCAGTCAGACTTATACCGTCCATGTGGGCGCATACTACTATTGTCACAAGCGGATGCCGGTGGAAGTGTTGCGGCAGAATGCCCTTGATGCCCTCAAACAGCTTGTGCCGGAAGCCGAACGGATCGGGATTATTATTGCCGTGGAAAACAGTTTTGAAAAACCGAATTCTGCAAAAGAAGTCCTCAGTCTCGTCACTCCCTTTGACGGCAACCCGGCAATCGGTGTCTGTTACGATGCCGGTCATGCCAA
Organism: Victivallales bacterium; assembly: GCA_045639325.1. Taxonomy (GTDB): domain Bacteria; phylum Verrucomicrobiota; class Lentisphaeria; order Victivallales; family UBA1829; genus RGIG8244. Next base: position 20,397 of record JAZUCU010000014.1, on the reverse strand, counting down.
CTGTATGTGCACAGCTCCCGGGAAAAAGCATGAGGATTACCCCGAATATTTCCGCAATTCCTGGTGGGATAAAGGCGTTGAATTTGAAGATGGTGCATTGGAATTGCTCAAGCCCCACGTCGTGACCTGTCATCTTCATGACAACAACGGATTATCCGATCTGCATGCTCTCCCCGGCGATGGAACGGTATGCTGGGACGAATTGATTGCCAAATTGCAGGAATGTCCCCGTATGCTGGATTATCAGAGTGAAGTCAACTGTGTCGGCGGCACAAACTGGGCGGGGCTTTCCCCGGCTCCGGCTGGCGGGTATTCTGTGCGCCGTTTGACGGAAACGTTCCGCAAATTGGGATTTCAGGATTCCGTAAAGTAAGATAGGATAAGAAATTATGCGTAATGTAAGTTTTTTGAAAAACTGGTATTTCTGCAAAGAGTCCGATGCGCAGTGCCAGCCGGTTACCGTCCCGCACGACTGGGCAATCAGCGGTCCGTTCGACCGGAATAATGACCTGCAGATCACCCATATTGTGCAGAATGGTGAAGCAATCGACCACGAACATTCCGGGCGTACCGGCGGTTTGCCTCATGTGGGGAAAGCAAAATATCATTGTACGGTTGCAGGTCCCTCCGCACCGGGCAAGAGAGTGATTTTTCTGTTTGACGGAGTGATGAGCCATGCCAAAGTTTATATCAACGGCGAACTTGCAGGCTCCTGTAATTATGGTTATACCACATTCCCGGTGGATGCAACGGACTTCCTGAAAGATGGCGAAAACCTTCTGGAAGTCACGGTGGAAAACTATTCTTATTCCGCACGCTGGTATCCGGGCGCAGGGATATACCGTCCTGTCCGCCGGATGGAACTGGATGCGATCTGCTTCGGACTCTGGTCCAATTACTTGCAGTACCTTCCGGAAGAAAATGCTTTGCTGATCAAAGGATTTGTGGAGAATCATACCGGCAGCCCGGTCTCCGGCGTTATTGCGTTGGAATCTGCCTTGTTTGAACGCAAAGAATTGTGTGTTCAGATTCCGGCGGAGGGGTTGGCATTTGAAGAAAAATTGCCGCTTCTCCCCTGCGAACGCTGGAGTGTGGAAAATCCGAAACTCTATGATGTGAAAATCTCCGTAACATGCGGCGAACTTTCGGATTCTGAAACGATTCCGTATGGGATCCGCGAATTCCAATTTGATAAAGACCACGGCTTCATCCTCAATGGAAAATGTGTTAAAATCAATGGTGTCTGCATGCATCATGACCTGGGGCCCATCGGCGCGGCGTTCCATGTTGCGGCGGCAAAACGCCAGTTGTTGATCCTGAAAGAAATGGGATGCAATGCGATCCGGACAAGTCACAATCCGCCGGCTCCCCAACTGCTGGATCTTTGCGATGAATTGGGCTTCCTGGTTATGGATGAAGCATTTGACTGCTGGCATACCGGCAAAGTCGCCAATGATTATCATATCCATTTTGATGAAGATTCCGAAAAAGATCTTTCCACTCTGGTCCGGCGTGACCGGAATCATCCGTGCGTGATCCTCTGGAGTATCGGCAACGAATTGATGGAGATCCGGGATGTTGCTCTGCGCGGTGATCTCATCGCAAAACGTCTGAAATCCATTATTCAGCAACACGATACCAGCCGCCCCGTAACTGCCGGATTGGATGCCTGCGATATGGCGATCGCCACGGGCATTGCGGATCAAGTCGATATTCCCTCCTGGAATTACCGTCCGCAATCCTACGGGGAATATCACCGGCGTTTTCCGTATTGCCCGGTGCTGGCATCGGAAACCCTTTCCACTCTGTCATCCCGCGGGATCTATTATTTCCCGGCGCAGGAATATGTATTCGGCAGACATCCGAAACGGAAAGAAGATAATGCCTGGCAATGTTCCTCCTACTGTCTGGATATCCCCACCTGGTCTCATACGCCGGAAGCGGAAATGTTGGGACAGGATGAATACGAATTTGTTGCCGGTCAATTCATCTGGACCGGATTTGATTATCTCGGAGAGCCCTGGCCTTATGAATTGTATGGTGATTCCCGGAGCAGTTATTTCGGCTGTGTTGACCTGGTCGGTTTGCGCAAAGATCTTTTCTATGTCATGCAGGCGCAATGGCGGAAACAGGATGTCCCCATGATCCATATCATTCCTCACCACTGGAATTGGAAAGAAGGACAGCAGTTGGACATCCACGTTGTTTCCAATTGTGAAGAAGTGGAATTGTTTGTTAATGAGAAATCCCTCGGCAGAATCACGCCCTTCTATGGCTCCAACATTCTTGCCGAACGTTACCGCTTCATCTGGCACGATGTAACGTGGGACCCGGGTGCAGTCCGGGCTGTCGGATACCGGAAAAATACGGCTTGTACGGAAGAAGTTCTGCATACGGCTTCCGCCCCCGCAAAACTGTTGCTGGAAACACAACGGATGACTTGCTCTGCCGATGGCGAAGATATGCTCTTTGTCACGGTATCCGTCACAGATAAAGATGGTAATCTCTGCATCAGCAGCCGCCCGTTTGTAAAATTCTCCCTGCAGGGTGAAACATTAAAGCTGATGGCAGCCGATGGTGGCGATCCCACTTCGTTTGAACCGTTCCCGACACCGGAATGTACTCTCTTTTCCGGTCAGGGGGTCGTTTATCTGCAAAGCACCGGTTCCTCAGGGACAACGGTTCTCCGTGCGGAAAGCGATGGTTTGGAAGCGGCTGAAATTGAATTGAAGACTCTGTAACATCTTCCATAAAGAAAAAATTCCCTGTGTATGAATCATTTTTCATCACAGGGAATTTCTGTATCATCATGATGGATGATTTTTATTTCTTCAAGTCTTTAAGAACCTTGACGGTTTCGTTGACCAATTCCTGTCCGCCTTTGGGGGATACCTGATTGCAGTATGGTGTGGCACTGTATCCTTTGTTTGCAATGGCTTTTTCGGTGGCAAGATAACTGCCGGTTCCATTTTTATCCACGACCAGCTGAACGATAAAGGTCTGTTCGAACGGACTGCGTGCCTGAATCCGGTGCATGTAATCCATGAACAATTCAAACCGGTTACTGGCGAATGCAATGTTTCCGATACGGACAACGTGAATATCCGTCGTGATATAGGGCACTTTATCCTGAATTTCATAACGTTTGAGCAAGCCGCCGATTCTTCCGCGCCGGCTGCGTGTTCTGCTGTTGGCAAAGAGCTGTTCCCAGGGATCGCCGCCTTCGATGTATTTAATTTTTGAGACCTGCTCATGCAGCTTTTTTTCTTCCTCGATCAGTTCTTTGGGGAACATGCGGCGGGAAAGCTGCAGCGTTTTGACTTCATGCTTCAACACCGGGCTGCATTTTTTATCTTTGCCAGCCCAGGAGAGAACTTCATCAAATGCGGCAACAATGCGGTTCGCAATATCTTCTGCACGCATGAGTTCCATTGCATCCCGGAGCTGAATGCGATCCATGGTATCCTGCCATGCTTTCATCGGCGGATAGACCATAGGCTTTTTCATAAATTCCGCCCATTCTTTGGCATATTTCAATTTGTAACGACGTAATTCTGCTGCACCGTAATGGAGCTGACGCGGTGCCAGATCGCCCGCAGCGGCGGATTGTGCAATCACGCCCACATCACCATATTTTGCTGCCAGTTTTTCGCGTACATTGTGCCAGAAACTTGCATGAAGCATCCAGGCCATTTCCCCGGTCTGGGAGGGGCAGGGAACGTTGATGACGGCACCAGTCAGTTTGCCTTTTTTATCGAAGGTATAGAACAGGTTGATAAAGGCATCGGTTCCGGATTCATAACCATCAAACATGTCATCGTGTGTATTTCCGTACATTCTGGCTCTGCCGTTGACTGCAAAGCCGGTGCTGTTGCCCATCCGTTTGCTGGTATCATCGAAATAGACGGTACGGCGGCTGTGTCCGGTGGTGGCAAAGCCGTAACCGTATGCAATGCTGCCGGGAGCACGTTTTGCCCAGGCTTCCTTGACGGCATCCGCAATCTGCCGGGCGATGAAGGACTGCATTTCATCCGACGGAACCACTTTTACCTGACGCGGATAATCTCCCGGCACAACGTTGGAGGAGGGCCCCGCATGGGTATGTGTGGCATTGAGGATAATCTTTTCCGCCGGAATCTGCGGGGCTTCTTTTTTCAGGATTTCCTGCATTTGCTTCCAGACCGCAACATTGACGGAAACCATATCAGCAGAAACAAAAATCACGGCATCGGTCTTGTTTGACATTGCCATCGCCTGGGCGATAACAGGTGTGAATTGTCCTAACGCAACACGCAGATGGAATTGACCTGTAATGGGAACGGGCCCGTCTTTTGCCAGAGAGCGTTTCGCCCAGCCGATTTGCAAATGATTTTCGTCTGCGATTTTATCGCAAACTTTTGTGGCGGCACAGCCGGAGACAAGGAGGAGTGCAGTTGCGGACAATGCCGCGAGAGCGAAGTTGAAAATTTTCATTTCTGACCTCATTTTTATTGTTGAAAAATAGTATATCCGGCTTCCTGTTTTTTTCGGAAACAAACGTAATATAATCACCCTTTTTCGATATTTCAACCATTCGAAATATTTTTATCAGATTATTTTTCTGCTTCACTTCAAATGAATTGCTTCAGATGTTTCCGCATGGCACGGAAAGAACATTGCGATGTCTTGCAGGCATATTTCAGACGTCCGTTTTCCCGGATATACTGATCCATCGCCGGGGCAATGGTCCCGCGCTTTGTCACGATCTGACCCCACCAGCCGAAATGCCATGGCGGCAGCAATTTTCCCGCTTCATCCTCCGCTTCCATATTTTCCTGCCATTCTGCGGGGAACAGATCCAGCCATTGTTGACGGTTATTCAACCAGGTCGATGTGTAAAGCGTATGGGATCCGTAGCGCATTTCCGTCTCTTTCATCACCAGAAGAAAACAGTATGCCAGATAAGACGGATCTTCAAAAATCGAATGGGGCCCGATGGCATTGGAAATATGGAATATTACTTTACCTTCTTCTGCCAGTGTGTCGGTGGGCGGATCATATTTCAATGTCCCGCAATTCCAGCCGGGTTTGGTGTTGACTGCCACCCCGACCGGATAATTGGCTTCTGCCTGAATCCAGGAAAGCATACGGGTGAATTCCCACATTTCCTCCTCAAAATCTTCCGGAGAAAGATTTGCCAGACGGTCTGCCTGATTCATAATCTGTACGCAGCCGGGAATATCCATCCATGTCCCCGGCATAAAATGAAGGGCATGATAAAACAGCGGAGTATGTTCCCGCAGTAATTCACTCATCGGTTTTTCCGGATTGCGCGGTGCCAGCCATTTTTTCGCAAAATAGAAGGCAAGACGAGCCATCTGTTCCCCGTAAATTTTATGTTCCTCAAGTGTTTTTACCTGATTGTTCATGATGTACCTCATATTTGTTTGTTTATCGTTTTTTACAAGAAAGACGTTTTTTCCAGAGCCAGAACGCCGCCGGGGAGGAAAATCCCAGGTCGGCTGCGATCTCTTTCTGTGTCATCCCATGTTCCCGGGCTACGATTGCGTATTGCATCCGCAGATTATTGATGTATTCTCCGACCGATTGACCGGTATATTTCCGGAACGAGTGGCATAAATGGGATTTAGAAAAACCGAATATTTTACTGAGTTCTTCCAAGGAACAATTTACACCGTTGCAAGAGGCGATCCGGGAACGGACCTGCTTGATGATGTGCTCCATCCGGTCGCCGGAATCATGATCGCCTTTTGTATTTTCTTCCACAATATCCTGCAGGAGCAGGGCGAACAATGCAAACAGTGATGCGGAATCTTCCGCAGAATCATTTTTTTCTTTCTTCAACAGCAGACTGACCAGTTCGGGGGAAGACTCACGGGGTAAGTGCTGACAGGTATAACGTCCGCCTTCCAGAAAATACAAGGTTGCATAGAAATGATTACGGGAAAGCCCCAGCCAGAGGTGGATCCCATCCGGTACATCTTCCGGATATCCTCGTTGATGTGAGATCCATGGGCGGATCAGAATGCCGTCACCGGGCTGAAGTTCCGCCATCGTTCCGTTGAACGCATATTCTGCCGTTCCTTCCAGAATAAAGAGGAATTCGTAACGCAGATGTCTTTCCATATAGCGTTTGGGAAATGTAGTTTCCGGACCGTGCAGATTCCGTTCTGTGAAGAATCGTTTCAATTTTACAACGTCTGCGTTGAGATCCTTTATACATTTTATCATATTTTGCCCGATTGATATGTTTTATGCCGGAATGATAGGTTGATATTTCATTCATTTGTTGTATAATATACTCAGATGTTTTCTGAAAGTCAATCAGAAAAGGAGAAATTCTTTATGAAAAATTTGTTTTTTTATGATGCCGGATGCCGCGTCGGCAGAAATATGCTCCATACCGGAAAGTCCGTCGATGACTTGCTCGCTCACATGGATTATTCCGGCGTCGACAAAGCGTTGATTGTTCATTCCGGCGTGATAGATGATGTTGTGTATTCCAATGATCAGGTTACGCAGATGGTTGCACAGGCGCCGGATCGTTTGACCGGTACCTGGTGTTTCCTCCCCGATCAGTGTCCGGAAGTGCCGGGCCCGGATAAAATCTTTGATGAGATGGGGAAAAACAACATTCGCGCACTCATCTTTTTCCCGGATTTTCACCGATACATTGCGTCACGTTTGAGTATCGGCAGAATGATGGATGCGGCGGCTGAACGGAAAGTTCCCATTTTTCTCGACAACTATACTGGCAACAGTCAGGCATCCTGGGAACAGCTTTATGCCTTTCTCGAAAAGTTTCCGCAGAATACTTTTATTTTCCGTGCAGAATTCGGCAAATGGGGCAATGATCGCTTTGTTCGCCCGCTGTTGGAAAATTATCCAAATTTCTATTTCGGGCTCGGCGGTTACTGGATTCCGGAAGGTATTTACGAACTGGCAAAACTTTACGGCACAGAACGGTTGCTTTTCTCCAGCAATTATCCGATTTATAATATGGGGTGTCTGATGCTGCAGCTGAAACACTCCCGTCTTTCCGAAGAAGAGATTGCTATGATTGCAGGGCAGAATCTGAACCGCCTGCTGAAAGGAGCCCAATTATGAAGAAGTCCATCTGGGAAAAAGAAGGTACTCTGGCGCACGGATTCTGGAATAACGGCAAGTTGACCGATTGTCCGGTTTATGATATGCACGGTCACATGAATCACCTCAACAGCATTTATTTCCCCCATTCATCCCCGGCAGAAGTGGCAGCACATATCAGACGGGCGGGCGTCAAACGCCTGGTCTATTGCAGTCATCCCGCATTATGGGGTTTGTGCCGCAATGCAGAAATGATCAAAGAATGTGCTTCTGAGCCCGATGTCTTACGCATGTATATGGCAATCAATCCCAATTATCCGGAGGAAATCCGGGAAGATTTTGCGAATTATGACAAGTTCAAGCCATGGGTATTCGGTTTGAAACTGCTGCCGGATTATCACAAAACTGCCGCAACCGATGCAAAATATCAGTATGCTCTTGATTTCGCAAACGAACGGGGATTGCCTGTGTTGATTCACACTTGGGGAGGTTCCCCCTTTGACGGAGGGGCGGTGATATTGGAGCTGGTACAGAAATATTCACAGATCAAATTCCTGCTTGGACACAGCATTTTCGGCGAATGGGAATATGCCCGCCGCTGCGTGCAGGAGAGTGCAGGGAATGTGTATCTGGAATTGACATCCATTCCCGGGAATATGGGCGATCTGGAACGGCTGACTGCACTGGTCGGCTCGGAAAAACTGATTTTCGGCACTGATATGCCCTGGTTCGATGAATATCAGGCAATCGGCGGCGTGCTTGCTGCGGATATTACAGAAGAGGATAAACGTAACATTTTCTATCGTAACGTAGAAAGAATATTTGGAAAGGATTGGTAAAATGTTTGAAATCGGAGAAGAGGAAATACAGGCTGTGACCGATACCCTGCGTCGAGGTATTCTGTCCCGTTTTCAAGGTGGAACAGAAGGCTATCTTGCCCAGGCGGAAAGAGATTTGGCAGCAAAAACATCCTGTCAATATGCTCTGATGATGAATTCCGGTACCAGTGCGCTCATCAGTTCTCTGGTTGCTCTCGGTATCGGCAAGGGCGATGAAGTGCTCGTTTCCGCTTATACATGGATCTCCACGCCGTTGGCTCCCATGCTGCTGCAAGCGGTCCCCGTCCTTGTGGAAGTGGATGACTCCCTGACGATGGATCCGGATGATCTGGCAAGAAAAATTTCTCCGCGTACCAAAGCGATCATGGTCATTCACATGGGCAACCGTCCCTGCAATATGGACCGGATCATGGAGATCGCCAATGCTCATAATATTCCGGTTGTGGAAGATGCGTGTCAGGCGGTGTGCGGACTTTACAAAGGCAGACGTCTGGGCAGTATCGGTAAAATCGGTTGTTTCAGTTTCAATAATTACAAAAATATCACCAGCGGCGAAGGCGGTGCCATTATTTGTAACGATCGGGAAATTTTCGACCGTGCCCGACTTTGGCATGATGCCGGAACATTTGTGCAGTCTTATGATTCCCCCGTTCAGATTCCCTATTTTGCCGGGCAGGATTACCGGGCATCTGAAATTCAGGGCGCTTTGATCTGGGCACAGCTGAAGAAAGTGGATCATTGGATGGATGAATTGCGTAAACGCGTGAAATTCTGTGTCGAGACCATCCAGTCCATCGGGAAGTACAAAGTGATTCCGCATAACGATCCTGCAAGCGCAGCCGCATTGGGTGTCCAATTCGATACGAAGGAGGAATGTGACGCATTCTGTGAAAGAAATAATATGGGCAGTATCCGCAACACAGCAGGTCGACACATCTACACAAATTGGGTTCCCCTTACGGAACGCAGAGCATATCGGGATGACGTCAACCCCTACCTGACGCCGGAAGGTGCCAATGTTCGTTATGATGAAAATACCGCACCCCGCACGTTGGATATCCTTCAGCGCACCGTGATACTCAATGTTGGCTGGCAGGATGACTTTGTTACATTGGAAAAGCAGATGAAATCGTTGTAATATTATATAAAATATAAGGTTACGGCAGTCGGATTATGTTCAACGGCTGCCGTTTTTTTTATTTCAGGTTGTGCAACCGGATTTGAATCGAATTGAGTTCCGCTCCGATTGTCCGGATCACGACCGGACATTTCGCCAGAAACAGAAACGCAATCGGATTGGGATATTCATTCATCGTTTCAAAATTGCCCTGTCCTTTGGCAATGATCAGGTCCGCATTTTCAAACGCCGTTTTGAATTCATCGGAACATTCGGAAAGAATCGTGCCCGGCACTCCGGAAGGACCGTTTTTGATATAATTCCAGCCCGCCAGATCGCAGTCCGGCAAATCTACCGCCGTTACGTCATTCAGCGCAGGACATCCGCGGACGCCGAGGGTGATTTTCTCTTTGTACGGTTCCATGAAAATACGGTCAAATACTGCTTCGCCGCAGTTATCCAGCAGATAGAAAATGTGTTCTGCTTCATTCATTTTCCGGCGTAAAAGTTCGACGCGATCCATGGGTAACGGTTTGGTAAAGACGGATTTGATCACATTCAGCGCAACTTGCAGATCCAGGTCGGCAAAAACACCGAAGTCGAGAATGTTTCCGGCAATTGCGAGTCGCAGTCGGGACTCAAAACTTTCTGCATCGTATTCCGGAATGTTGGGTAATTCTGCAACAAGTTGCTTTGCAAATTGATTGGAACGACGTTTCTCCGGTTCATAGAGATCGGCTTTCCCGGTATAAGCCAACGCGATATCCAGAATTTTTCTTGCGATATACGGCGGTGATACCTGATAATCGGTTTCCGCCAGCAGATGAAACGAATCGGCAAGGATTTTTTTCTGAATTTCCGGATCGTCCGTAGAGCGTGTTGCTGCCACGACGGCATTCTTCCCGAGACAGGGCAAACATTCCAAACAAGTATTCATAGTAACTGCAATTGATTGATTTATCGTTCTGATTTTCGTTTGCATACAATAGCATACATTCGCAACTTTTCAATGCCGCCACATCCGATGTTTTGAAAAAATATGACATATTCAACGAATGATTTTCAGTTCCCGAATACTTCTTTTGCGGTCGGGATTGATACTGCTGCACTGGGTCGGCTTACTGTGATGGAGCTTGCCAATGCTGCATAATTCATTGCTTTAGTGTGAGAGATATACTCTCTGCAGTCCCCAAAAACAGAGAATCAGAGACACCTTCGCCTAGGCTACTGCGTCCAAGGAGGATTTTCTGAAATGTCGTTTTTTTGTAAATTCCTCTGACGCAGGGGGGTTACGGCACAAAAAAAAGTCAGTCGGGTGACTGGCTGAAATTTATTTGGTAGGGGACTCAAAAATAGAACGAACAAAATCTTTGTTATGCGAGATTTTTAAGTATAAAACGTTTTTTTTGTTCCCAGAGAGAGAACGGCTACTCAGTGAATTATTGCGTGCAAAATAGATGGCGTTCGATAATTAGAAATCAGCTCGGAGTACCATTTCATAACCGTTGACGGAGCAAAGGTATTTTCAATCTGTTCCAATAGAAATTCATTGAGTTTTTTACCACGGTGAGCCAGCCGCTTTTTCTGTTCAACGGAAAGTTCCGGCTGGCGGCTTCCGGTTTTCTCTTCAAGGATTTCCCCCTGAATATCAATAAACTCCATCAGATAATCAATCTGAGCCTGCATCGTTTTTATAATCTGTCGGTTGTCACCGTTCACATCTTTGATTACGGAACGCAACCGTTTGAAAGTATCGGTTTGTTTTTTTACATATATTCATCTCTGTTATCGTTCATGCTATTAAGTAGTTAGTTTGGAATTGTAATATACAGCCGTGCATATTTTAGAACATCATAACGTTAAATGTTTTCTTAGAGATCAGGATTAATTTGTGATGCATTTTTGCCTATAAAACAGCTCTTTTTTCTGATTTTGAAGTATATTGTAAAGTTCCTGTAGTTTGCGATAATCTTTTTGCGTAAATTTATGATTACTCCCCAATAGGTCTTCATGAACCCTTTGAGCTTTTGATAGATAATTAATTGCTCCCTGAAAGTCTCGTATGCTTGTCAAAGCATCAGCTTTGTTAATAAAAAGTTGAGCGGTGGTTATATTATTTTCACCAAGTTCTTTTATATAATATTCTTCGCATACAGTATAAATTTTCAAACATTCTTTTATTTTACCCTGAAAACGCAAACAATCTCCTAAAAGATGTCGTAAGCGAATTGTTTCATACAATGGTTCAGAAAGTTTTTCTCTGATTAACAACGCTTCCTTCAGTTTACTTTCAGCATATTTGTAAAATTCCGGATTGCCTTTCTGCCAAGCAAGCCAATTATCTAAAATGGCACTTCTGCGCAAATATACATAATGGATGTAAGTGTTACATAGATTATGTTTTTCTATTATTCTTCTAACTTCGTCTAAAAACTCTGCGGCCTTTTCATATTTTTTCAACCATATATATATTCTGGCTGTCTCACATAGGCTGGAACAATAATCAACATGAGATGCACTTTTTTGTATATCGCATACCTTGTTCATAATTTCCAATGCTTGATCTAATTCGTTATCAAGCAATTTTGTTTCAACGAGACAATAGAGTAAATTGATCGTATATTCCCTTTGATGTTCTTCAGAGGCAACAATTTCAGTATTTTCTGATAATGGCAAGAAACGGGAAATCAAGGTTCGTGCAAGTCCATATTGGCTGCTGCGTAACAATAATGATAATAAATGATCCTTACCTGCAGACAACAGTTCAAAAGCTTGGCTGTAGGCCGCAGAAATATTCGCAAGTAAATGTCCAGCTGCAATTATTTCTGCGGGGCAACACATTGGTTTATCTGCAGCAACTGCTCGCAAAAGATTATTTTCTGTTTGAAGATTTTTTTCTTTATAAATCTTGCGGATTATCAAATGAGTTAACCTATGCATTCGGTAATACTCTGATCCCATTTCATCTGCTGACAAAATGTTAGACTGTATGAGTTTTGCAATGATTTTCTCCTTGCGCCATTGTCTTTCATTTTTTAACTTTACATTATGCTTCAATTCATAAAATTTTTGCAGCCACTTCGGATAAATATATTCCGATGCACAGCAGGCTGCAGCCTGAGCGATTTCCAATATTTCTTGATCTAAGCGAGCTAAAACAGGCTGCAAAAGTTTTACCGGATCTATTTCTTTTTCATGGGAAATCCGTACCATGCCAGAATTCGGAGTCAAAGTTTCCAGTGGCAACGACTTAAGCTCTTTCAGTTTTTCACGGTAATCATCATCAAATTTTTCCGGTGATTGCTTTAATGTTTCTCCGATAACATCCAATGCCCAGGCGTTACCGCCAACAAAGCGCACGATTTTTTCTGCGGCCTCCTTTTCATCATGTGAATCAGTATTTCTTTTACTCCGGAGAAGTTCCAAGCCTTCAGATTTACTCAAACCATCGATCTGAATAAATTCAACAACATCATTCTCATTAACGTTGAAGCTATGAACCGTTGATGTTGCAATGAAATCAATACAACTGTCCGAGTAGGTCGGGAAAAATGTTTTGATATCGGCATCAAGTTGTAAATCAGGTGAAAGATTGTCAAGGATAAAAAGGATGCGCTTCCCGCATTGTTCCAGCTGATGGATCAGCAACTTGAACTTTTCTTCAGACTTCATAGTATCCGGAATATTGAAACCGCATTTTTCCCTGTAAAATTTATTGACATAAAGCATCTCAAAAATATCGGGAAGTGATTTTTTCTCTCCATCAAGAAGCACATACTCCCGATATTCATAAGGTGAACACATTTGCGCATAATGCTTTGCCAATGCGGTTTTACCTATGCCGGAAGCTCCAAGCAATAAGGGAGTTTTTTTATTCCTTTGAAAAGACGGATTCAATAAAGAATGAATTTTACACAATTGGCGTTGACGTCCGACAAACTCTCTGTTTACAGCCGCATGCTTAAACAGTTTATTTTGCACGATAAATTCAAGGCAGAAGTTACGAATATCTGTCAAATTCAGTCCTTCCGGCATGATTCCGATATTATTTGCAATGGCTCCTTCCTGATCCTCTGCTGGTTTGGGACACACAAAGCATGCCTGTGGGAACTTGACATAAAGTTCTCTGTATTTGTTATAGAAAACTACTGCTTTCAATTTATCTGCAACAATAGCTCCTGTCGCAATAAATCTGTATGGATCAAAGGGAAGCAACTGTTCGCTTTTTGTTAGTGCAGCCAAAAACATCGGTAATTGAAGACTGTGACCAGTTAAGTGACAATCCTCATCCCATTCAATCAGAAGTTTTACAGAATAGTCCAACTTCAATTCTTCAATCGCCTGACTCCATTCGGGGATTTGCTTGTTTTGATAATCCAAGACCTCTGATGTCAGAGAATTCTTTTTTATCAAAATAAATGGGATCAAATAAGCTGATGTTTCATTACAAACGGGGAAACTGCCGTCTGCATTTGCATATTCACGCCAACGTTTTTCAATCGCTTCTTTTACTTTTCGTATATTTCCATTATCCAAGTCAGTTGCTAATCTTGTATCTCCATAGGGAAATTTTTTACATTCTTCAAGCAACAATGTCAATAAACTGTGTGGCAAAATTTGTGTCAAGCAATTTTTAATTTTTTCATTATTCGGATTGAAACAAAGTCGGATATATAATTCTGCAACATAATGCTGTGGAATATGTTCCCAACCGCGTTCATAAATGGCATCAATCAAGTCTGTATCATTATACATCCAACAGCGGAAGCTTCGTTCAAACGATATATTATCCGACAGAATGTTTTTTCGTGATATTTTCATTTTTGGCAACTCCTGATTTTATCCAAAAGCTCCTGAATAACTTCAGAAGTAATTTGTCGTCCCTGGTATTCCGGCATTGTGGTAACATTCAATGCACTATTCAAAGATGTAATGGCTTTATCAAAATTCCCCTGTTTGAAAAGAATTTGCCCTATGTCGTAATAGTTTATTGCAAGGTTTTCGTGATGTGCTGGCAATGTTGCCATACGAAACTCTAAAGATTCTTTTTCAAGCTTCATAGCTTCATCGTATCTGCCAAGTTCGATCAAGGTCCTTGCATAGTTTGTTTTAATTGTAGAAAGTCTGGCTAACGAGTAATCTTTCACCGTCTTACATTTTTCTAATACGCTTTCGTGTATTTCTAATGCCCGAGAATATTCTTGCATATGCCTATAAACTTTTGCCAATGTATTTAAGCAATGAATTTCCCATTCCAGATCTCCAAGCTCCTCTGATATTTTAACAGCTTTTTCACCTTCCTCGGCTGCTCGGCATATTTGATTAACACCAAGTAATGCAATTGCGAGATTATTATAATACTCTGCATCCCAAGAGTATTTTTTCTCTCCCGGGAATTTATTTTTATATATTTCATAGGCGTTATTTAAGCACTCTAATGCAGATACAAAATCTTTTATTTCATTGTATCTTGCTCCTAACGCAAAAAGAGTATATGCCAATTCCGCACTTTCTGAATCAGGACTTGCTTTAATTTCATTTACTAAATTGATGAGCATAGAACGTGCTTTGTCAATGTCCGTTTGTGCAACAAGGGATGCTTTGTGACGAATATATGAGAATTGCTTTTTAAGTGAAAATTTATTGGCATATTTATCTGCGTCAGTTTTATGCCCAAGTTTAATATTGATTTCATACATCCACCAGTAATGGTAAAGCAATGTTTTATGATTGGTGGGGTAGAGTTCTTTATCAATTTCATAAGCTTTTTTTCTATAAAGCAAGGCGTTTTCCCAATCGTTCAATTTTGCATAAGCAATAGACTTCCCCGCATAACATTGAGCATTCCAAGCAGAATATTCTGTATATGCTGCATAATATTTTTCTGCAGCATCAAAACATTCTAATGCTAACCCCCATTGGGATATGTTGGAATAATGTTGTCCCATTTTTGTTTTTACTGTCGCTTCAAGAAAAGATCCTTGGGGGTATATTCTTTTTAGCAAATCAATATTTTCTTGATCTATTTCGACAGCATTTAACCAACGCCCCTCAAAACATGCCAAACTGGCTTTTAATGTTAAAAAATCAGAGTATGCAAGGGTGTTCAAGACACCTTTGTCTTTTTCTATTCTATATTGTATTTCTTGCAAGACATTATTAGCAGTATAATAATGCTCCATTTGTATGTGTGCAGAAGCAATCCCGCACATTGTTGAGACTTGAGTCGCTACACTCGAATCATTCTGAAGATATTGTGCTTTTGAGAATAACCGCAAAGCTTCATCTAGATTTCCCTTACATAACTCAATCAGCGCACATGGAATAATTAATTCAGCCAAGTATTCTTTTTTTGCTGTTTCTGTAGCAAATTGTATGTCGTTGATATTCGTTGAAAAATATGAGGAAACTTCCTTTGCAATACTCCATTGCCCCTTGACATACAGCATATTCAAAAAGTTAGATCTTTTGCGGGCAATACAAAGTTTTAACAATTCAGACAGAACAGTTTTGTCTTGATTATATACTATAAATTCACCTATGGCGTGCAACTCAATGTCACAGGCTTGCATTTTTGCTCTTTTGCTAATCAGATCAATTAGGATTTTCCGGTATTTTGCGAGTTTTTTTGAATTTTCCTGAAGTACCCAGCGGGTCAATCTGTGCACATGGAACAATCCATCATGTTCCGTTAAAATATTACCCTGTTTCAGCTTAGCAATAATATTTTTCCGCCGCCACTGTTTTTCATTTTCAAATTTAACATTGTGCTGTAATTCATAATATTCACGCAGCCAATCAGGATAAATATACTCAGGTGCGCAACAAGCTGCGACTTGTGCGATTTCAAGAGTTTCCGGATCTAAACGATCTAAAACCGGCTGCAAAAGTTTCACCGGATCGATTTCTTTTCCGTAGGAAATCCGCACCATACCGGAATTCGGAGTTAACGTTTCCAGCGGCAACAGCCGAAGTTCTTTCAGTTTTTCACGGTAATCATCATCAAATTTTTCGGGTGTTTGTTTCAAGGTTTCGCCTACCACAGTCAATGCCCAGGCATTTCCCCCAAGAAAATTAACTATTTCTTCTGCAGCTATTTTTTCTTCTGCGGATTCGATTATCCTCTTGTTCTGCAAGAGTCTTACCCCGTCAGCGATACTTAATCCATCAATTTCCAGGGTACTGACAGCATCATCATCGTTTACACAAAATTGACAAACATTGGCTGTTGCAATAAAATCGATGCAGCTCTCGGAGTAATTCGGAAAAAATTCTTTCATGTCCTCGTTGAGCTGTAATTCGGGGGAAAGATTGTCAAGAATAAAAAGCACCCGCTTGCCGCATCGTTTTAATTGATGAAGAAATGACTCAAATTTATCTTTTGGTGTTTTAAGTGTTTCTGGAATAGTAAAACAAAATCTTTGCTGATTGATCTGGCTGCAATAAAACGCATCGAACAAATCTGGCAGAGAACTGCTGTCACCATTCACTAAAGCGTAGTCATGATATTCACAGCCTGTCATTATTTGGGCGTATTGATTTGCAAGTGCTGTTTTGCCAATACCGGAAGCACCGAGTAGTAAGGGGATTTTTTTATCCTGTTTGGAATATGGATTCAACAGGGAATGAATCTTGCTCAATTCATATTGCCGTCCTGAAAAGCTTTTGTTTTCAGGTTCATTTTTAAGTAAATGATGCTTTACAATGAATTCGGAACAGAAATTTCGGATGTCACGTAAAGAAAAACCAACAGGCATTACTCCTGCATTGCAGTCGGCAATAATACAATCTTCAGAAGGTTTAGGACAAACAAAGAGTGCATTGGCGTATTTGTGACATAAAACATCATATTTCGTTGCAAATAATACCGACTTTAACAGACCATTTTCAATCGCTCCCGTTGCAATAAAACGGTAAGGATCGAATGGTAGAAATTGGCTGCTCTTAACCAAGGAAGCCAAATAAACCGGCAGTTGTAAACTGTGACCTTCAAGTTTTACATTCCCTGATATGGATACTTTTACTTGATAAGGGATATGCAACTTTTCAACGGCAGCGTTCCACTCTGCAATCTCATTTCCATTCCAATCAATAACCCAAGAAGTGTTTTCCTGATGCTCATATAGATAGAATGGCAACAAGAAAGCATCATTTTCCGAACAAACTGGAAACGCTCCATCAGCATTGGCAAAATGTTTCCAGCGTGTTGCAATAGCATCCTTTATTTTTCTGGTATTCCCATAGTCTAAATCTGTTGCAAATGGTGGCTCGCTGTAAGGAAAACGATTCGCGGCAGCCAAAAGAACATCTCCAACGCTTTCAGGCAGTAATTTCAACAGATGTTGTTTCAAATCCGCAGACGGGGCAAAACAATAGCGAACATATAATTCTGCAAGCACATTGGGCAGCGAATGTTCCTTACCTCTAGAACAAAGGCAGTCCAGCAAGTCATCGGTTTTATATAATGCCAATGCCAAGCTGTCTGCAAATCCTTTTCGGGCAATGTTTATAATTTTATTGTTATTGTTTTGCATCTATCCAGATCAATCCTGTTTTTTCTTCAATGTAATCGGATAACCATCTAGTTTTGTGATCAACAATGTTCCATCAAATTTTTCTGCGGAAATAGAAGCCCATGCATTTTGAATAGAGCTTATAATTACGCCATCCTTGTTTCGGACTGTATATCCGTTAAGTCCGTTAAAATCATTTTCATTAACATCTGACACGGTAAGTTCCAGATCTTCACCCGGCTCAATAAACAAGGTAACAATGCAAGAAATTTGATCAATTTCAGCAATAAACTCTTGAACAATTGTTTCCTTGATATCAGCCGCCGCTAACTGAAAGATTTCTTCGTCCTGCGGTGGTTTGAAAATTACTAATCTGCTTTGTGATCTGAAGAAGTCTAATTGTTGAACCTTTTGAAAAAGAGGAGTATATTGTGCTTTGTTTTCTCTCAAATATATAATTCTCGGATCCAAAGGATTTAACACCGGACCTCCTCGTAAAAAATTAAATTCCTCCGGTAACTCATCTCCAAATATCTGGTTAAGAAAAAGATCTCTTGCGGCCTGCACAGTACTTTGGGGTGCTGAATCAACCAGCCAACTCCGTTCAACCAGACAGGTCTGCACTGTTTTGGCATTCCAGCACTGGATAACTTCACAAAATGGGATATCCAAATTTGTTTTCATTTCACCTTCGTTGGCAGGAAGAGACAATTGTGAAAATGGTGCTACCAGCCACATATCATTATCCCATTCTGCCAGAATAATAAAGTAGGGAGGAACATCCTTGATTTTCACCATTTCACTATCCCAAATACGTATTTGAGCGACCTGCAAATCCTTGTTGAATTCCGATACGGCAGCTTCAAGTTGGTCTGTTTCAATCTCATTATATACCTGACTGTCTTCAGTATGAGATTCATCTTGAGACATCAAATCCTGTTTTAAATGATATTGATCAAGCCATTGGTCCAATACCAACGCATTTTTGCCACTCAAACCGGCGAATTCAGTAAAATCATTGTTGTATTTCATTGTTTTATCCTTTCTTTCACCGGTTAAGAGTTGGAAGAATCCGCTTTTTCCGAAGCATTTTTATTTTTTTTCGCTTTTTTTTCAGCAACTTTGGCATCTAATGCCTTGCATATCTCATTAGTCGAAGCCCACTGATAGATTAGAGGCCACAATTCTGAATAAATTTCGCTATCCTCGAAACCATTTTCTTTTAATTGCGGCACACATTCTTTTAACAAAAGCAGTGTATAATCATAAAAGACTTTTTTTACTCCCACTATTTGATAGATTTCATCTACAGTGAGTTCATAATCAGCATCCCGGCTTCCTCTCAGTCGATAATAGCAGGCGACTTTGTGTTTTTCCGGAATAGATTCCAGAATAGCTTTGATTTTCTCTTGAATATATTCTTGATCACTAGGCAACTTTTCTTCTTCTTCTACTGTTGCATCTGCAAGCTCCGGACGATCCTCCTGATCCAAACTTTCATTGTATTCCGCTATTTTTTCTTGTTTTTGAATAAATTTACGGAATAGAACTTCTTGGAATAATACAGTAATCAGCCATCCCGTAGACTTGGCTTTTTCGTTTGACAACAACCAGCTTTTCAAAGGTTCCCCATTTTTTCTTTTTTGCTGATACAAGGTTATTTCTATTACATGAAATGGATGGGGTGTATTAAAAGGGTATGGATTTGTTTTACTATCCTCCGTCTTCGTCTCTCCATCTCCTCCCTCTTCTCCTTTGTTCTTTTTTTCTTTGTTTTTGCCTTGCTCAAGAAACATATCTTTAATATCGGAAGAAAAACATTGCCTATACACAACACCTTTTATTTGGAATTCCTCATTCCATTTTTTTTGAGTGTATTTTCTCCATGCCAGATAAGCTCCTTTTATAAGAGCATCCCGATGATCAGGTTCACATTTATCCGCTTCGCATTGTTGTTTCCAATCAACAAGAGCTTCTGCCGGTATTGAAATTCGTTCGCAATCTTCCATTGTTATCTCCCGCAAAGTTGCCTGACTCGATTTTGAAATTTTTGAAATTGCAGCATCTCTGCCGCATTTAGTCTGGGTTTATGTCTATTTTGCCAGACAGTCCACTCTTCATCTTCGCAATAATTACCCTCTTTTATATCTGATACATATATATCTCCGGCACTTATCATTGTGCCAAATGAAGTAATTTTATCTGACAACGAAACTCCCTCTACAACAACCGGACCTTTATCTGTATTGCTGGTCCCTACAAACATAGGAATTTCAGACATATAATCGCGCAATGGTGTTTTACGGCCTGATAACAGAGGATGGGAATGACTTTTACTTGCGTGCCATAATGAAAAACGCTCTTGTAAAATTTCCTCTTTCCCCCACCATAAAGTACCAGCAGAGTAATCAAAGTCCATACGATAGGCTAGTGCAATATTGCTCATAAGTAACCTCCTACATATATTCACAGAACCATTCTCTGTAATATACCATAGATTATGGGACTTTTCAAACATTAAATCTATCAAAAAAGATAATTATATGATGTACTCCAGTATATCTAAAAATCCACTTTTTATAATATTTTCTTCAGATTCCATCGGAAAGAACGAAAAAATTCAACTATTAGCTTATGAACACCAAATGAAAGGAGTAAAAAATGTTGACTTGGATTACAACTGCGTTGGTTGCAGCAACAGTTTTGACCAGCATTGTAAAAAGCTGCAAGAAGTAACTGTACGATCCCGTACCTACCGGGAAATAAAAATAAAAGATTTTTTCAAAAAACATCGGAAAGAGCCAAAACAGTCTTCTATTAACAGGTGAACACCAAATGAAAG